>NZ_QKWJ01000099.1 GCF_003353055.1 Cupriavidus lacunae | reverse complement strand
TCAAGAAAAGGCCTTCCGCCTGCTCAACGTCAGCCCCGTCGCCTGTACCCAGTAATCGACTCGCTCGCGCGCGCATAACCGTGAGAAATCAAGGCATTAGCGCGCCGCGAGCTCAAAGTTCGGCTTAACCTGCGTGAGGTACCGGCTGACAATCAGGGCATTGTTGTTGCCAAAGCCGACGACGACAAATGGCAGTCGGCCGCCATCTCTGCCTCGCAGTTTGGGTACGTGAAGAATCGAACCGCGAATGTTGACCGGCACCCCGGCCGACGGGTCCACGAGACCGCCAACAGCAAAGTCGAACGGGTCGCCGACAGCCAGCTTGCGTTCCTGTACCTGGTCCAGAGTCCTTGCATCGGTAATCGTTGCAAATAGCGTGTCGGAAGCGCCTTGCCTTTGCACCTCCGCAAGAATCCAGGTGGCGTTGCCTGACCGGTCGCTGTGGTCGGCAATGACCACAGGGAAGCTGCCTTCCTTGCTCGCCTGGGCGGCTGCAGCCACCGCTTCAGGAATGCTCACAATGGTGGTTGACGAGATGAGTTCATCCTTTTTTCGCCAGATGAACCTCGACATCTCCTCGACGACCTCTGCGGCCAGTTCCGGGTCTCCGTTCGTCGTGACTTGAACGAACATCCCCGCATCGGGAACATCTGCCCACGGAAAGCCAAAGAAGATGTTGATGTAGAGGTCCGGCTCCAGGGCCTCCCACGTAAGCGCCCGGTTGATAAGAGACATCCAGGCCGGACCGCCCGTCCACTGAATTACCGTCGGCGTAATCAGCGGAACCTTGCGTGACGCATGCGTAGGTTTGTATTCACCCTTGATGGCACGAATCAAGGTGCGCGCCGCGCGGGTGCCTTGCAGATAAGCGTCGTAGTGGGGATAGTACTTGACGGTGAATGCCAGGTCCGCCGCCTGGAGAAAGGCTTCGTCTTCATTGCCGTGCGGGTCAAACGTTGCGGCGATGTATGCGCAAGGGCCGATCACCTCGCGCACGCGTCGAGCCAGTTCCGCTTCCGGGCGGGCAACACCTGTCACGGCCATAGCGCCGTGTAGTGCGAGAAAAACGCCATCGAAAGGTCCTTGCGCTTTGAGTTCCTCAATCATCTTGCCGACGAAAAGCTCATACGCCTCGTTGGTGACCCAGCCAGAGCCGATGCCGGTCTTCGGCTCCAAAGGAGACTCGATGCCTGTGAGCTCTACATCATGGTGTTCCCGAGCGACTTTAACGAATCCTCCCATATAGGACTTGGGGCCAATCTGAAGCAGCGCCTCTCCCTTCGCTGGCGAACCCTCATAGATAAAGTCATCAACGGTGGTTTCATTTGGCAGGAACGTCACGGTCTCATGTACCAAATGCAGGACTGCGATTCTCATTCTTTGTTCCCAATCAGGCTGTCAGGAGACGATAGCGACGGCTTTGGGCTGCCGAAAAACGCGGTGCATTCAGGCCATCTGCGACCCTCGGTTGGTCCATGTAATGGACACCAGGAAACAGCAAACGCCGGCCGCGATGAGAAACAGAAACGCCGGAACGAACGAGCCAGCGGCGTGGACAATGAGGAAGCCCATGACCGTGGGCGAAATGGCGGAAGCCAGTTGACCACCGAAGTTCACCACCCCCGCGGCCGTGCCAATCAGCGAGTCAGGCAAGTGCTTGAGCGGAATGGCAAACACAGTTCCGTACACGAAGGTGAAGCTCATCATGCAGAGCGTCCAGAACGTCATCAGTACCCACAGCTCGGACGAAATGACCATCAACGCCATGAACACCATCATCGAGAACGCGCCACCGGCGAGAAACAGGCGCTCCCGCTTTTCGCCGTACCGGTCCAGAAGCCAGCCAACCACGTTCAGGCTAATGAAGCTGAATACGAAAGGCAGAGACGCAGCAACGCCGGCGGTAAGCAGATGAACCTGCTTCGTCTGAACCAGGTAAGTGGGCATCCACGAGATCAAACCAACGTTCAGCATGTTGGCGAAGAAGAAAATCAGGGCCGTCCTGCGCAAGATCGGGGTGCGGAACAGCGCTTTGAGCCCGGGACGTGCAGCCTTCTTCACGGACGGGTCCTGCAGCGGCGAATCCTTGATGACAAACCAGAGAATGACCGCCATGACAATGCCGGCGCCTCCCAGCACGTGATACGCGAAGCGCCACCCGTGCGTATGAATCATCGAAGCTATCCATCCCGAGCCGATTGCGCTTCCGATGAAGGTCGCGCCAATGATCAGGCTTTTCGGCCTTGCTCTCCTTTCCTTCGGGAAGGCCTCCGCGATGGTTACCGAACTTGACGGGGAGAATCCTCCCTCCCCGATGCCAAACAAGCCCCGGATTGCTACCAGCGAAGCCAGCGACCATGCGAAACCGGTAAGCGATGTGAACAGCGACCACGACGCGACACAGAAGACCAGCACCCGGCGAGATCCGAACTTATCGGCCATCCATCCCGCAGCAAGGTTCGTCAGCGCATAGGTCACATGAAATGAGCTCAGCACCAGGCCAGCCTCGCGGGCATCGAGAGAAAACTCCGTGCGCATTGGGATGATTGAAATAGTCATCGCGATGCGGTCGGCATTTGCGAGCACCCATGCGGCAAGCAGGGCAATGAGCAGTACAACTTTTCTCGTGCCGGAGTAGTGCGTGGTGACAGCGGGTCCCGAAACGCTTGCCGAAGGCTCCCTGGCCGTCTGTCCATCAGGCCGGGCATGCAAGGTGCTCATGCTGGCATCCTGGTAGGGCTCGTTCATAACTCTCCTGCCACATGACTCTTTACGGTTTGAAATGGACGCGCTGTATTGCCTGATGCGACCCGGATTACGCGATCGAGCGGCTGGCGGTTTCTAGAGCATGAACGGCCTCACTTGACGCGGCCGCAAGCCTCGACGCATTTTTTTCATTGTAGGGGTGCCGAAAGTCCATCCATAATGACGTTTTTCCATGGCAGGATGAGTTTTTCGAATGAAGCGGTCCATCGGTCGAGCCATCCCTTCGACTGATTCGCTCGTCATATTTGACGCGTGCGTCAGGTCGATGAACTTCACGCAGGCTGGCAATGCCCTGGGGCTGACGCAAAGCGCGGTCAGTCGCCAGATTCTCGATCTGGAGCAGTTCCTCAACGTTGCGCTGTTCGAGCGGGCCGGGCGTCATCTCACGCTCACCGCCCCGGGAAAGCGGTACTGGGAGGAAGTGACGCCGCTCCTTGAGGAACTCGAGGCGAAAACCATTCGCATGCAGATGCGGCACACATTGCAGAACGCGCTGAACCTGTCGGTGGCAGCCAGTTTCTGCAATCGATGGTTAATACCGAAACTGCCGCAGTTCCTGGAGCAAAACCCCCGGGCCCTGGTCAACGTCGCCTCGCGAGTTGGACCGATTGACCTGTCACGAACGGAGTTCGACGCCGCAATCATCAACGCTCCGTCTCCGCCACAAGGGGTGATGACGAAGCTCTTGTTCTCAATCAGGCTGGCGGCCTTCGCGTCGCCTGGGCTCTTGAAGAAGAAGCGGCGGTTGACGGCGAGTGATATCGCGACGCTTCCGCTGCTTCACCTGACTGGGATGCCGGACGCGTGGGAGACCTATCTGCATCGCATGGGGCTGGACGACGTCAGGGTCTCTGCCGGCGCCCATTACTCGCTCTGGCTTCTGAGCTGTGAGGCGGCGCTTGCCGGGCTTGGTGTTGCGCTACTGCCTCCGGAACTGGTGGCCGAAGACGTCAAAGCTGGTCGGTTGATTCGTCTGTCGCAAATTGAGATACCGAGAAACTTGTCGTACTGGTTGGCCTGGCGCGAAACCGAGGACAATTCGCCGGCCTTGCAGGCGTTCCGGGACTGGCTTGACAGTCGCTGCCCGGCCATCTGAGTCGGCGGAGGTTTATCCGCCTGGCCGCTTCGGCAATTCAAACGGCATATCCTCATAATCAATCAAGCGCGTCTTCTTCACCAGCCGGTATCCCAGCCACGGCGCGAGGAGCGCCGGCACGCCGATATACGTCGCGACGATCTCCTGCCACCGGTTCGGGATATCCCCAAACGCCTGGTAGTTCTGGCCGGCCACGATCACCAGGCACAGCACCACGGTAAAGATGGGGCCGAAGGGATAAAACGGCGAGCGGTACGCCAGCATGCTCACGTCATAGCCCTGGTGCACAAGTCCGCGCCGGAAGCGGTAGTGGCTGACGGCAATGCCCAGCCAGGCGAAGAAGCCGGTCATGGCCGAGGTGTTGAGCAGCCACAGGTAGACCGCCTTGTCCCCGAACAGTGAACTGAAGAAGCACAGCGCGCCGATGGCGGTGGTGGCCAGCAGCGCATTGAACGGCACGCCGCTGGCGGTCAGCTTGCCGAACGCGCGCGGCGCGCGGCCGCTGACGGCCAGGCCGTAGAGGATCCGGGTCGACACATACATGCTGGAGGTGCCGGCCGACAGCAGCGCGGTCAGCACCACGGCGTTCATCAGCCCGGCGGCAAAGGCCAGTCCGGCGTGGCGAAACACCAGTGCGAACGGGCTCACGCCGACATCGGTGACATCGTTGCGCAGCAGGTTGGGGTCGGTATAGGGGATCAGCACGCCGATGATCAGGATGGCGATCACGTAGAACAGCAGGATGCGCCAGAAGGTCTGGCGGATCGCGCGCGGGATGGTCCTGGCCGAGTTCTCCGCTTCGCCGGCGGCCACGCCCACCGTTTCCGTGCCCTGGAAGGAGAAGCCGGCGATCATCGCCACGCCGACCATGGCCGGATGCCGCCGACAAAGGGCGCGTCGCCGATGGTGAAGTTGTGCCAGCCCGACTGCGGCCCGCCCTTCATGATGCCGAAGATCATCAGGAGGCCCACGCCCAGGAACACGATCACGGTCACCACCTTGATCAGCGCGAACCAGTACTCGGCCTCGCCAAAGCCGCGCACCGAGAAGGCATTGAGGCCGAACATCAGCAGCAGGAAGCCGGCGCTCCAGACCACGCCGGGCATGTCGGGGAACCAGTACTGCATCACCAGCTGCGCCGCGGTCAGTTCCACGGCGATGGTCACCGCCAGGCTGAACCAGTAGTTCCAGCCAAGTGCAAAGCCGAAGCCTTCCTCGACATAGAGCGCGCTGTAAGTGACGAAGGAGCCGGCCACCGGCATATGCACGGCCAGGTCGCCCAGGCTGGTCATCAGGCAATAGACCATCAGGCCGAGCAGCATATACATCAGCAGCGCGCCGCCGGGGCCGGCCTGTGCGATCGAGGCGCCCGAGGCCACGAACAGCCCGGTGCCGACCGCGCCGCCGATGGCGATCATGGTCAGGTGGCGGGCCTTGAGCCTGCGCTGGAGGTGGTCGTGCTCGACCACCGGATGCTGGTGCGCGTGAGCGTGGGAATGTGAGGGGGAAGACATCAGGGTCGCTGGACCTTCCGCCGGCCCGGCATCTTGTGGAAACCCGGACGGCAAAAAACGAAAAGCCGCGAGTCTACCGTGTCTGTTTGGGCGCTTTGCCCGTATCGGTCGAATAAAGTCCGATACTGGTTTAGAGGCGGCACTCGGTTGCCTCGGCAAGTGCTCTATCCGGCATGACAGTGTGATCTGGCGCGGATTAAGCGGAGGCTCCATGCAGCGCAATCAGGGGCGGCATTCGTGCTGCGCATGTCACCGGAAAAGTCCGAAAATTAAAATTGAACGACCGTGCTATTTTGTGTATGCTTGTTTCGCCCAAGCACCGGAAGGCGTTATGGGGCGCGGGAAAGCGGCAGGTCGGGCGGAGGGTTTACCCGCCCATGACGGCCGCCTCCCGAAGTAGTCGCCGGCCGCCGCTGGCCGCGTCGTGCAGTAAAAAATGCATTCGAGAATTCGAATCCCGAGACAACTTCTGACACCAAAGGAACCAGCATGACAGCGCAGTATCAGGTTCAGGACGGCGTAGCCGTCATCACGCTCGACAATCCCCCTGTCAACGGCCTGGGTCACAGCACCCGGCTTGGCATCGTCGAAGGCATGACCCGTGCGCTGGACGATGCCGCCGTCAAGGCCATCGTCATCACCGGCGCTGGCAAGGCTTTCTCGGGCGGCGCCGACATCCGTGAATTCAATACACCCAAGGCCATGCAGGAGCCGACGCTGCACTCGGTGATCCGCGTGCTGGAAGCTTCGTCCAAGCCGGTCGTGGCCGCCGTGCACTCGGTCGCCATGGGTGGCGGCCTGGAACTGGCGCTTGGCTGTAACTACCGCGTGGCCGCGAAGGGCGCCCAGATCGCGCTGCCGGAAGTGAAGCTGGGCCTCCTGCCCGGCGCCGGCGGCACGCAGCGCCTGCCGCGCGTGATCGGCCTGGAGGCCGCGGCCAACATGATCGTGTCGGGCACGCCTGTGCTCTCCGAAAAGTTCGCCGGCACCAAGCTGTTTGACGAGATCGTCGATGGCGACGTGTTGCCCGCCGCCGTCAAGTTCGCCCAGAACGTTGCCGCCGCCAACGGCCCGCACCCGAAGGTGCGCGACCTGAAGGTGCGTCACGAAAACGCGGAAGGCTACCTGGGCTTTGCCCGCAACACCGTGGCCGCGATGGCCAAGAACTTCCCGGCGCCGCTGAAGTGCCTGGAAGCGGTGGCCGGCTCGCTCAAGCCGTTCGAACAGGGCCTGAAAGAAGAGCGCGACGGCTTCCTCTACCTGGTCACCACGCCGGAATCGCGCGCGCTGCGCCATGCCTTCTTCGGCGAGCGTGCCGCCAGCAAGATCCCCGACGTGCCCGAAGGCACGCCGACCCGCAAGATCGAGAAGGTTGCCGTGATCGGCGCCGGCACCATGGGCGGCGGCATCAGCATGAACTTCCTGAACGCGGGCATCCCGGTCATCATCCTGGAAACCAAGCAGGAAGCGCTCGACCGCGGCGTGGGCATCATCCGCAAGAACTACGAGAACAGCGCCAAGAAGGGCAAGCTGACCCGGGAAAAGGTCGAGCAGCGCATGGGCCTGCTCTCCACCACGCTGTCCTATGACGAGATCAAGGACGCCGACCTGGTCATCGAAGCCGTTTTCGAAGAAATGGGCGTCAAGGAAATCGTCTTCAAGAAGCTGGACGAAGTGATGAAGCAGGGCGCGATCCTGGCTTCGAACACCTCCACGCTGGACGTCAACAAGATCGCTTCGTTCACCAGGCGTCCGCAGGACGTGGTCGGCATGCACTTCTTCAGCCCGGCCAACGTGATGAAGCTGCTGGAAGTGGTGCGCGGCGAGAAGACCGGCAAGGACGTGCTGGCCACGGTCATGCAGCTCGGCAAGAAGATCAAGAAGACCGCGGTGGTGTCGGGCGTGTGCGACGGCTTTATCGGCAACCGCATGATCGAGCAGTACAGCCGCCAGGCCGGCTACCTGCTGGACGAAGGCGCGCTGCCCGAGCAAGTGGACAAGGCCATCGAGAAGTTCGGCTTTGCCATGGGCCCGTTCCGCATGGGCGACCTGGCCGGCAACGACATCGGCTGGGCCATCCGCAAGCGCCGCGCCGTGGACAAGCCGGACATCCAGTACTCCAAGACCGCCGACCTGCTTTGCGAAATGGGCCGCTACGGCCAGAAGACCGGCGCGGGCTGGTACGACTACAAGGCGGGCGACCGCAAGCCGTACCCGAACCAGCAGGTCAACGACATGATCGTGCAGCATTCGAAGGACCTCGGCATCACGCGCCGCAAGATCTCTGACGAAGAGATCGTCGAGCGCCTGGTGTTCGCGCTGGTCAACGAAGGCGCCAGGATCCTGGAAGAAGGCATTGCTTCCAAGGCCTCGGATATCGACATGGTGTACCTGACCGGCTACGGCTTCCCGCTGTTCCGCGGCGGCCCGATGCTGTATGCGGACCAGGTCGGCCTGTACAACGTGGCGCTGTCGATGAAGCGCTATGCCAAGGGCTACCACGGTGAAGCCTGGCAGGTCGCGCCGCTGCTGCAGAAGCTGGCGGACGAAGGCAAGGGCTTCAACGGTTAAGGCCGCCACAAGGTTCAGCCTGGAGCTGAGATGAACACCACCATCGGACCTGACGATTGCCTGCTGGTGATCGACGTGCAGAACGACTTCATGCCGGGCGGCGCGCTTGCCGTGCCCAACGGCGATGAAGTGGTGCCCGTCATCAACCGGCTGGCGCGCGCGTTCGGTCACGTGGTGCTCACGCAGGACTGGCATCCGGCCGCGCACGTTTCCTTTGCGGCCAACCATGCCGGCACGCAGCCGTTCCAGTCACTGACGCTGCCGTACGGGCCGCAGGTGCTGTGGCCGGTGCATTGCGTGCAGGACACGCCGGGCGCCGCGCTGCATGCGGGGCTGGATGTGCCGCACGCACGGCTGGTGATCCGCAAGGGCCATCATGCTGACGTGGACAGCTACTCCGCCTTTCTCGAAGCGGACCGCACCACGCGCACCGGACTGGCCGGCTACCTGCGTGAACACGGCGTCAAGCGCGTGTTCTGCGCGGGACTGGCGACGGACTACTGCGTGGCCTGGAGCGCGCTCGATGCGCGCGCCGCGGGCTTTGAAGCCGCGGTGATCGAGGATGCCTGCCGCGCCATCGACCTGGAAGGGTCCCTGGCCAGGGCCTGGCAGGACCTCGGCGCCGCAGGCGTCGCGCGTGTCACGTCCGCTGAATTGCTGAAGGCCAAGGGCTGAACCGAACCACCGAACTGAACGACACAAGAGATTCCGAGGAGCAAGACATGAACGAAGCAGTCATCGTATCCACCGCGCGGACCCCTCTGGCCAAGAGCTGGAAGGGCGCCTTCAACATGACCCACGGCGCCACGCTGGGTGGTCATGCCGTCCAGCACGCCATTGCCCGCGCCAAGATCGAGGCCGCCGAAGTGGAAGATGTGCTGATGGGCTGTGCCAACCCGGAAGGTGCCACCGGCGCCAACATCGCGCGCCAGATCGCACTGCGCGCCGGCTGCCCGGTCACCGTGCCCGGCGCCACCGTCAACCGCTTCTGCTCGTCCGGACTGCAGACCATCGCCATGGCCGCGCAGCGCGTGATCGCCGATGAGGGCGACATCTTCGTGGCCGGCGGCGTGGAAAGCATCTCGTGTGTGCAGCAGGAGATGAACCGCCATATGGTCCAGGAAAGCTGGCTGATGAAGAACAAGCCGGAAATCTACTGGAACATGCTGCAGACCGCCGAGAACGTAGCCAAGCGCTACAACATCTCGAAGGAGCGCCAGGACGAGTACGGCGTGCGAAGCCAGCAACGCGCCGCCGCCGGGCAGGAAGCCGGCAAGTTCAAGGACGAGATCGTGCCGATGACGGTGCTGGCGGGCGTGGCAGACAAATCGACCGGCCAACTGGTGACCAAGGAAGTCACCATCTCCGCCGACGAAGGCATTCGCGCCGATACCACGCTGGAAGGCGTGGCCAAGATCCGCAGCGCCGTGCCCGGTGGCGTGATCACCGCCGGCAATGCCTCGCAGTTCTCGGACGGCGCTTCGGCTGCCGTGGTGATGAACGCGCGCGTAGCCGCGGCCAAGGGCCTGCAGCCGCTGGGCGTGTTCCGCGGCTTTGCCGTGGCCGGTTGCGAGCCGGATGAAATGGGCATCGGCCCGGTGTTCGCCGTGCCCAAGCTGCTGAAGAAGGCCGGCCTGAAGGTCGACGACATCGGCCTGTGGGAGCTCAACGAAGCCTTCGCCGTGCAGGTGCTGTACTGCGCCGACACGCTGGGCATCCCGATGGACCGCCTGAACGTCAACGGCGGCGCCATCGCCGTGGGCCACCCCTACGGTGTGTCGGGCGCCCGCCTGGTCGGCCATGCGCTGATCGAAGGCAAGCGCCGCGGCGTCAAGTACGTGGTGGTGACCATGTGCATCGGCGGTGGGCAGGGCGCAGCCGGCCTGTTCGAAGTGCTCTGATATTGCTGCCGAAGCCGAATCGGCTGTAGGTGTGCTCCCTCTCCCCTCAGTGGGAGAGGGTTGGGGAGAGGGGTGGTTTAGCTAGGCACCACGCATCTGCATGCTCCTGCCCTCTCCCCCGGCCCCTCTCCCGCGAGCGGGAGAGGGGCGCAAACCAGAAGCACGCATCGAACAGCGCGAGAGCAAGACAAAAGAACCCGCGGCACGCCACGCAGTGCGCCGCATGGAGACCCCATGTCGATGATCCTTTCCCGCCGCGACCTGAACTTCGTTCTCTATGAATGGCTCAAGGTCGACGAACTGACTCGCATCCCCCGTTATGCCGATCATTCGCGCGAGACGTTCGACGCCGCGCTGGACACCTGCGAAAAGATCGCCACCGACCTGTTCGCGCCGCACAACAAGAAGAACGACCAGCAGGAACCGCATTTCGACGGCGAGACCGTCAGCATCATCCCCGAAGTCAGCACCGCGCTGAAGGCCTTCTGCGAGGCCGGGCTGATGGCTGCCGGCCAGGACTACGAGCTGGGCGGCATGCAGTTGCCGGTGGTGGTCGAGAAGGCCGGCTTTGCCTACTTCAAGGGTGCCAACGTCGGCACCAGCTCTTACCCGTTCCTGACCATCGGCAACGCCAACCTGCTGCTCGCGCACGGCACGCCGGCGCAGGTCGAGACCTTCGTCAAGCCGGAGATGGAAGGCCGCTTCTTCGGCACGATGTGCCTTTCGGAGCCGCAGGCGGGCTCGTCGCTGTCGGACATCACCACGCGCGCCGAGTACGAGGGTGAATCGCCGCTGGGCGCGCAATACCGGCTGCGCGGCAACAAGATGTGGATCTCGGCCGGCGAGCACGAGCTGTCGGACAATATCGTCCACCTGGTGCTGGCCAAAATCCCCGGCCCGGACGGCAAGCTGATCCCGGGCGTGAAAGGCATTTCGCTGTTTATCGTGCCCAAGTACCTGGTCAATGCCGACGGGTCGCTGGGCGAGCATAACGACGTGGTGCTGGCCGGCCTGAACCACAAGATGGGCTACCGCGGCACCACCAACTGCCTGCTGAACTTCGGCGAAGGCGTGAAGTACAAGCCGGGCGGCAAGGCCGGCGCGATCGGCTACCTGGTGGGCGAGCCGCACAAGGGCCTGGCCTGCATGTTCCACATGATGAACGAGGCGCGCATCGGCGTGGGCCTGGGCGCGGTGATGCTGGGCTATACCGGCTACCTGCACGCGCTGGACTACGCGCGTAACCGTCCGCAGGGCCGCCCCGTCGGCCCCGGCGGCAAGGATGCCGCCAGCCCGCAGGTGAAGCTGGTCGAGCACGCCGATATCCGCCGCATGCTGCTGGCGCAGAAGAGCTATGTCGAAGGCGGCCTGGCGCTGAACCTGTACTGCGCGCGGCTGGTCGACGAGGAAGAGGCCGCTGCTGCCGCCGGCGACGAGGCCGCGAATGCGCGCCTGGCGCTGCTGCTCGACATCCTGACCCCGATCGCCAAGAGCTGGCCGTCGCAATGGTGCCTGGAGGCCAACAACCTGGCGATCCAGGTGCACGGTGGCTATGGCTATACGCGCGAGTACAACGTCGAGCAGTTCTATCGCGACAACCGCCTCAACCCGATCCACGAAGGCACGCACGGCATCCAGGGCCTGGACCTGCTCGGCCGCAAGGTGGTGATGAAGGACGGCGCGGCCTTCAGGCTGCTGGGAGAGCGCATCCAGGACACCATCGGCCGCGCGCTCGCTGCCGGCAATACCGAACTGTCGCACCAGGCAGGCGCCCTTGGCGCGGCCACCAAACGCCTGGCCGAGGTCACGCAGGCACTGTGGAGCGCGGGCGACTCCAACGTGACGCTGGCCAATGCCTCGGTCTACCTGGAGGCCTTCGGGCACGTGGTGGTGGCGTGGATCTGGCTGGAGCAGGCACTGCTGGCGCAAGCCGCGCTGCCGCGCGCGAACGGCAAGGAGGACGAGGACTTCTACCGCGGCAAGCTGGCCGCGGCGGCGTACTTCTTCCGCTGGGAGCTGCCCAAGGTCGGCCCGCAGCTGGCGCTGCTTGAATCGCTCGACCGCACCACGCTCGACATGCAGGACGCGTGGTTCTGAACGGCGCTCGCCCATCCCCGAACACTACCGAAGGAAGGAAGACAATATGCGCACCATCCAGCAACTGTTTGACCTGAAGGGCAAGACCGCGCTGATCACCGGCGGCTCGCGCGGGCTCGGCCTGCAGATCGCCGAGGCGCTCGGCGAGCAGGGCGCCCGCGTGGTGCTGTCGGCGCGCAAGGCCGATGAGCTGCAGGCGGCGCAGGCGCACCTGAAGTCGCTCGGCATCGAGGCCGACTGGATCGCCGCCGACGGCTCGCAAGAGTCGGAGATCGCCCGCCTGGCCGACGAGGCCATCGCGAAGCTGGGCCACGTCGACATCCTGGTCAACAACGCCGGCGCCACCTGGGGCGCCCCGGCCGAAGACCATCCGGTCGAGGCCTGGGACAAGGTGATGAACCTGAACGTACGCGGCCTGTTCCTGCTGAGCCAGCGCATCGGCAAGCTGTCGATGATCCCGCGCCGCTATGGCCGCATCATCAACGTGGCGTCGATCGCGGGCCTGGCCGGCAATCCGCCGGGCAGCATGGAGACCATCGCCTACAACACCTCCAAGGGCGCGGTGGTCAACTTCACGCGCACGCTGGCGGGCGAGTGGGGCGAGCACAACATCACCGTCAACGCGCTCGCGCCGGGCTTCTTCCCATCGAAGATGACCCAGGGCTCGCTCGACCGCATGGGCGTGGACGCCATGTGCGCCGGCGTGCCGCTGCACCGCCTGGGCGACGACGAGGACCTGAAGGGCGCCGCGCTGCTGTTTGCCAGCGACGCCGGCAAGCACATCACCGGGCAGATCCTGGCGGTGGACGGCGGCGTCAGCGCGGTCTGACCCGGGCAGGGGGCATTCCGGACACGACGCCGGGCGCGGCTTGGCGGAATCCCGGATTGCCCTCAAACTTGGGGCCGGCGCGAGGCTTCGGCCTCGCTGGCACCCCATTTCCGGACTCGCAATTGCCATGAACCAGTTCAAAGGCCCCCTGACTCACATTCCCTTCCTCGCCGACCTCGGCGTGACCTGCAACTTCGCCGAAGGCGGGCGCAGCGAGATTGCGCTGCCGATCGAGAAGCGCCACCAGAACAGCTGGGACATGGCCCACGGCGGCGTGATCATGACGCTGCTCGACGTGGCCATGGCGGTGGCCGGCCGCAGCAGCGACGCGGACGGCCGGGGCGTGGTCACCATCGAGATGAAGACCAGCTTCATGGCGCCGGGGCGCGGCGCACTGACCGCGCGCGGCACCACCGTGCACCGCACCACCACCATGGTGTTCTGCGAAGGCGAGATCGTCGACGCCGACGGCAAGACCGTGGCGCGCGGCTCGGGCACCTTCAAGTACATCCGGCGCATGCCGCCGCAGCGCCCGGGTGAAACCGATACCGGTGCCGACGGCTGAGCGCCGGCACCGATACAGCAGGCGGGATAGCGGCGCTGTCCCGCCCGACGCAGTATGCAAGCAGTTCCCATTCCTACCGAAAGGAATCGACCATGTCCAAAACGTTCAAGCGCATCGTCCTGGCGTCGCGTCCCGAAGGCGCGGTGACGCCGGCCAATTTCCGCCTGGAAGACGTGCCCGTGCCGCAGATCGCCGACGGCCAGGTGCTGGTGCGCAATCATTACCTGTCGCTGGACCCGTACATGCGCGGCCGCATGAACGACAGCAAGTCCTACGCCGCGCCGCAGCCGCTCAATGAAGTGATGATCGGCGGCACCGTGGGCGAAGTGGTGGAAAGCAAGAACAGCAAGTTCAAGCCGGGCGACAAGGTGGTCGGCATGTTCGGCTGGCAGGAGATGGGCGTCAGCGACGGCACCGGCCTGCAGCCGGTCGACACCACGCATATCCCGCTGTCGGCCTACCTGGGTTCGGTCGGCATGCCGGGCGTGACCGCCTGGTATGGCCTGAACAAGATCATCATGCCCAAGTCGGGCAAGACCATCGCGGTCAGCGCGGCCTCCGGCGCGGTGGGCAGCGTGGTCGGGCAGCTGGCCAGGCTGGCCGGCTGCCGCGCGGTCGGCTTTGCCGGCGGCAAGGACAAGTGCGACTACGTGGTCAATGAGCTGGGCTTCGACGCCTGCATCGACTACAAGGCGGCCAAGGATCCCAAGGCGCTCTACACGATGCTCAAGGAAGCCACCCCGGACGGCATCGACGGCTATTTCGAGAATGTCGGCGGCGATATCCTGGACGCCGTGCTGGCGCGCATGAATGCCTTCGGCCGCATCGCCTTGTGCGGCATGATCGCGGGTTATGACGGCCAGCCGGTGCCGTTGAAGAATCCGCAGCTGCTCCTGGTGTCGCGCTTGACCATCGAGGGCTTTATCGTCTCCGAGCATATGGAAGTCTGGCCGCAGGCGCTGAAGGAACTGGGCACCGCCGTCGCGCAGGGCAAGCTCAAGTTCCGCGAGAGTATTGCCGAAGGCCTGGCCAGCGCGCCGGAAGCCTTTATCGGCCTGCTCAAGGGCAAGAACTTCGGCAAGCAGCTGGTCAAGCTGGTCTGACCGGCGCATGCAGGGCCGCGGCGCGCCTGCCGGGCGCGTCGCGGGCAACGGATATCACCAAAAAAATAGGAGACACCGATGAATGCCCCGCAAGCCCCGCAAATCCAGAGCGCGGACGAGGTCGGCGCCGGCCTGCCCGAAGCGGTCAAGGCCCGCTACCGCAACCTGCCGAGCCCGCCGCAGTTCGCCACCGCCGCCGAAGAGCGCCTGCACCGCAAGCAGCGCCTGGCCGCGGCCTTCCGGCTGTTCTCCAAATTCGGTTTCGATGAAGGCGTGGCCGGCCATATCACCGCGCGCGACCCGGAGTTTCCCGATACCTTCTGGGTCAATCCCTTCGGCGTGCATTTCAGCCAGGTCAGGGTCTCCAATCTGATCCGATGCGACCACCATGGCGACGTGGTGGAGGGCGACTACCCGGTCAATGCCGCGGCCTTCGCCATCCATTCGCGCGTGCACCAGACCCGCTCCGACGCGGTCGCGGCTGCGCATTCGCACAGCACCTATGGCCGTGCGTGGTCCACGCTGGGCCGCCCGCTCGATCCACTGACGCAGGATGTCTGCGCGTTCTACCAGGACCACGCGGTCTATGACGATTTCGGCGGCGTGGTGGTGGAGCTGGACGAGGGCCAGCGCATTGCCAACGCGCTGGGCCAGAACAAGGCCGCGATCCTGCAGAACCACGGCCTGCTGACGGTGGGCAAGACCGTCGACGAAGCCGCCTGGTGGTTTATCACCATGGAGCGCTCGTGCCAGGTGCAACTGCTGGCCGAAGCCGCCGCCGCGCGTACCCAGGCGCCGCTGAAGCTGATCTCCGACGCCGCAGCGCGCCAGGCCTATTCGATCGTCGGCACCGCGCAGGCCGGCTGGTTCCAGTTCCAGCCGCTGTATGCCCGCATCGTCAAGGAACAGCCGGACCTGCTGGACTGAACCTGTGCGGCAAGTGCCGCAACCAAGGAGGTGGACCGCATGGCCGATATCATTCTTCATCAGTACGCAACCTCGCCATTCTCCGAGAAGGTCCGCCTGCTGCTGGGCGCCAAGGGGCTGGCCTGGCAGGCGGTGGAAATCCCCGCCATCCTGCCCAAGCCCGGCCTGCTGGCGCTGACCGGCGGCTATCGCCGCACGCCGGTGCTGCAGGTCGGTGCCGATATCTACTGTGACACCGCACTGATCTGCGAGGTGCTGGACGCGCTGGCGCCCACGCCGGCGCTCTATCCGCCGGTACAGGCCGCAGCGGCGCGGCTCGCGGCCGCGTGGTTCGATACGGCGCTGTTCACCGCGTCGGTGACCTATGTGTTCCAGCCGGCCGGCGTCGCCAGCATGCTGGGACACCTGTCGCCGGCGCAGATCCAGGCCTTCACCGCCGACCGCAAGGCCATGCGCGGCGATACCAATGCGCTGCGCATGCCGCTGGCGGAAGCGACTGCGTTGCTGCATGAAACCTTCGGCGAGCTGGAAACGCAGTTCGCGGCCGGCATCGGGCATGTGGCTGGTCCGGCGCTGTCGATTGCCGACTTCTCGCTGTACCACAACCTCTGGTTTATCCGCCGTGCCGGTGCGCTGGCGCAGTTGCTCGAGGCTTATCCGCGCTTGCAGGCCTGGTATGCGCGCATGAACACCTTTGGCCATGGCCGGCCGCGGGTGATCGACAGCGAGGATGCGATCGGCGCCGCGCTCAGGGCCGACCCGGTCGCGCTGGATGACGGTGTCATCGCCGATGCCGGGCTGCAGGCTGGCGACGCCATCACCGTCACGCCCACCGACTACGCGCGCGACCCGGTGGCCGGCGTGCTGCTGGCGCTGACCGCGCGCCGCGTCACGCTGCGCCGCCAGGACCCGCGCGCCGGCGCGCTCAATGTGCATTTCCCGAGGCAGGGTTACCAGGTGCAGCGCGGCGCCTGAGCGCGCGGCACACGGCCCGCCATTCCACACACGATTTACGCGATAGGACAGACGATATGAAGGATTTTTCCAACAAGGTGGCTGTCATTACCGGCGGCGCCTCGGGTTTCGGCAAGGAGTTTGCCCACATTGCCGCCGACCTCGGCATGAAGCTGGTGCTGGCCGATGTGCAGGAAGACGCGCTGGACGCGACCGTAGCGGAATTCAAGGCACGCAACGTGCCGGTGATCGGGTTGCGCACCGACGTCTCGCGCGCCGACCAGGTCCAGGCGCTGGCCGATGCCGCCATCGCGGCCTTTGGCCAGGTCAACCTGCTGTTCAATAACGCCGGCGTCGGCGCGGGCGGCCTGGTCTGGGAGAACTCGGAGAAGGACTGGGAGTGGGTGCTGGGTGTCAACCTCTATGGCGTGGTGCACGGCGTGCGCATCTTCACGCCGCTGATGCTGGCGGCGGCAGAGAAGGATCCGGCCTTCCAGGGCCATATCGTCAACACGGCGTCGATGGCGGGCCTGCTGAACCCGCCGGCGATGGGCGTGTACAACGTGTCCAAGCACGCGGTGGTGGCGTTGAGCGAAACGCTGTACCAGGACCTGGGGCTGGTGACGGAGCAGGTGCGCTGCTCGGTGCTGTGCCCGTACTTCGTGCCGACCGGCATCAGCCAGTCGCAGCGCAACCGGCCCGCCGACCTGGCCAACCAGGCGCCGCCGACGCGCTCGCAACTGGTGTCGCAGGCCTTGTCGGACAAGGCCGTCGGCTCCGGCAAGGTGACCGCGGCGGAGGTGGCGCAGATGACCTTCGATGCCATCCGCGACGAAAGCTTCTATATTTATTCCCACCCCCAGGCGCTCGCCCCCGTGCGCCAGCGCTTCGAGGATATCGTCGGGCAGCGCAATCCCGGCGATCCGTTTGCCGACAAGCCCGAGGTCCGCGCGGGCCTCGTTGCCGCGTTGCGCGGCTGACTTTCGCCAGCCCCGCATCACAACGCCACAACGAGGAGGACCGCATATGGAGAACAACATGGCTGCCCCCGCCGCCGTGATCCGCCACCTGCAGTACGCCACGCTGCCCAACGGCACCCGCCTGCACTACGCCAGCGCGGGTGAGCGCGGCAAGCCGCTGATGCTGTTCGTGCACGGCTTTCCTGAATTCTGGTTCGAATGGGAGGCCCAGCTGGCCGAGTTCGGGCACACGCATTTTGCCGTGGCGCCGGACTTGCGCGGCTTCAACCTGTCGAGCAAGCCCGCCGACGTCGACGCCTACCGGCCGCGCCATATCGTCGAAGACCTGGTGCAGCTGGTCAGTGCGCTGGGCTATGACCAGGCCGTGGTGGTGGCGCACGACTGGGGCGGGGCGATCTGCTGGAACCTGGCGATCCAGTTCCCGCAACTGGTGCGCCAGCTCATCATCGTCAACTCGCCGCACCCCTACCTGTTTGCACGCGCGCTGGCCACAGATCCCGCGCAGCAGGCCGCTTCCGCCTACATGAACTGGCTGCGCAAGCCGGGCTCGGAAAAGGCACTGGCCGCCAACGACTTTGCGCTGCTGGACCGGATGCTGGCCGATGCCGACGGCAAGCCGGCCGCCTGGTACACGCCCGAGACCCGCGCCAGGTACCACGCCGCGTGGTCCCAGCCGGGCGAAGGCAAGGACGCCGGCGTGCATCCGCTCACCGGCGGCGTCAATTTCTACCGCGCCTCGCCCATGCATCCGCCGGGCGAGGGCGAGCCGCCGCCCGATATCTCGCGCCTGGATCCGGGCGCCTTCGTGGTCAGGGTGCCGACGCTGGTGATCTGGGGCGAGCGCGACCGTGCGCTGCCGAAGTCGCAGGTGGACGGGCTGGGCGACTTCGTGCCGGACCTGCGCCTGGAACGTATCCCCGAGGGCACGCACTGGGTGATCCACGAGCAACCCGAACGGGTCAATCAGCTGATCCGCAGCGCCTTGCCGGCGCCCTGATCCGGGCCGGAGTGCACCGGGGCCGGGCGCTCGCCCGGCCCCTGCCCGATGGGACCGATCATTCCACCGGTGCTGCACGATACCCGAACCCCGCGCGCTTCAGTTTCGGCAGTTCGCGCTGTGCCACCACGCTGGCAAAGCCTTGCCAGTCGCTGGCCAGGGCGCTCTTGTCCACATGGTCCGTATCGCCGAGCTTATAGCACTCACCCTCGCGGTACGGGCGTTCCCACCCGGCACGATGCCATGCGCGCTCGGCCAGTGCCAGCAGGCGCGGATAGACCATGTATTCGAACTGCTGGTCGGTGCGCATGATTTCACCCCACGCCTGTCCCTGCAGGCCTCGATACGGGCCGCCGGGCCGGTGCTCTTCAGCTCGAACGGTTGCCCGTCGCGATCGGGCATCACTTCCGCGTTCTGCGGCAGGTTGTCCGGTGCCAGCGAGAAGACCTTGTAGCTGTCTGTCGCTTGCGACGCCCAGTAGTAGCCGCGTTCATGCGCATCGCGCGTGTAAGGAAAATCCAGGTACAGGTAATCGGGCAGTGCCAGCACGGTGCGGTAGCCCTTGGCGCTCCAGCTCCGCGCGGCCTCGGCGCCGCCCCAGAAAAGTGGATCCCACAAAGTGACCATCACCGTTTGCGTCGCGAATGCATGCGGGCCGGCGGCATGCTTCAGGCCGTCCTGCCAGGCCGCCATGGCCTCGATGCCGTTGGCGTTCACGATCTGGCTGACCTGGACCGCGAACACGGATGGCAACTCGCCCGCGGAGGACATGCCGTGCTGTCTGAGCCAGGGCTGGCACATCGGCGAGCGCGCCCATGGCTGGTCCTGCGCGGCGATGTCGATGCGGCCCTTGGCCGGATCGGTGCCATCGCGCGGCTGGAAGCCGGGGCCGAGCAGGATGTTCTTGGCCTCGTCGCCGCCGAAATGCCAGACCCGCAACGGCGCTTGCGCCTCGCGGTGCATTGCGGCCAGCTCGCCGATCACCTTGGCGGCGAAGTTCAGCGCGCCGCTGGAACAAGGGTTCAGGTAACTGCGGCGGTCGTAGAACTGGACCGAGAGCGTGCGTGAGGCATCGTCGGGATCGTGCAGGCGGAAGGCTTCCGCTTCCTGCGCGCGGCCCGCCGCCAGCAGTCGCCGGTAGCGCGCCTCCATGGCCACCACCGCGGCGCGCGCGTGCGCTGGCATGTCGATCTCCGGAATGACCTCGACGAAGCGGTCGGCAGCGTAGCGCAGCAGCGCGATATATTCGTCGCGGCGCAGGTACCCGCCTCCGGAGCGGTTGTCGGGGCCGGAAGCGAGCTGGGGCAAGAGGCAGCGGTCCTCGCCGGGATCGTGGCAACGCTGTGCCCCGATCTCGGTCAGTTCGGGCAGGCCCGGGATGTCAATGCGCCAGCCCTCGTCATCGGTCAGATGCAGGTGCAGGCGATTGAGCTTGTATGCGCTCATCTGGTCGATGAGGCGGCGCAAGGTGGCAGGCTGGCGGAAGTTGCGCGCCAGATCGACCATCATGCCGCGATGTGCGAAGCGCGGCGCGTCTTCGACGGTCAGCGCCGGAATCCGGCCGCCCCCCGCGGGCACCAGCGACAGCAGGGTCTGCACGCCGTGGTAGAGGCCGGCCGCATCATATCCTTCAATCGCCACGCCGGTGCGCCCGATGCGCAGGCGGTAGCCGCCCGGTATGGCGATATCGGCCGGCAAGGCGCGCGGCGCGAGCTTGCCGGTAAGGCGCAGTCCCTACATGGCCAGGCCGAGCTGGACGGCGCGTTCCCGCAGCGCGGCGACGTGCGCCGGCGCCAGGTCGGGCAAGGACAGTTCGATGCCGCGCAAGTCGACCTGGCCGCCGCCGGCCTGCTGGCGCTTGACCGACGGCAGTGCACGGGCTGCGACCTGCACGGGCGGAACCGGTGCGCCATGCCCGGCCGGCGCACGGACCTGCTGCGCGAGGTCAAGCGGCGCCTGCGGGCTTGCGCTGTCCGCTGGCAGGGCTTCGACATAGGCCGACTCGTCTTCGCTGTCATTGCGCGCGAGCACCGCCGGTGCGGCGCCTGCAACCACGACATAGGGCCGGGGCAGCACGTCGCTGAAGCGCCGGAACCAGTATTCGGCGACGAAGGGCAGGGCGATGCGCTCGCCCGCGCCGAGTGTCACCGCGCCGGGGCGTGGCGACAGTTCGTAGAGGTCACCCGTGACGTGCCGCCATGAGAAATCGGGATGGTCGATTGCCAGGATCCGGCGGATGCTGTGCAGGTAAAGCTTCCAGCCGTCGCCGGTGATTCGCCCGGGCCCGTTGTTTTCGAGGATCAGGCGGCCTTGCGCGCAGCTGCCCCAATCCGCGCCAAGGCCGGCGCACGGCACGCCGGCCATCGCCGCGTCGTTGCGATCAACTGCCACGCGCAGTGCGAGTTGTCCGGCAATCGTGGTGGCCACGTCAGCGGCGCGGGGCGTGCCATCGGCGTCTTCGGATCTTTCCTGTGACGCAGCGAAGCCGGGCAGGATGGCCGCCATGGCCAGCCAGCTGGCCAGGATGTATCGAATCATTTGCTTCCCCGTGTCAAAAGGTTCGGCCATACGACGCCGTCAGCTTCACGTCGTTGCGGTCGGATTTTCCGTAGAAGCCGTGGGTGCGCAGCCGCGCGGGGAAGACACCGAAGGCGGCCCCTTTCAGAGGGCCATGCCTGACGTCATAAGTCAGGCCCAGGTCGATCTCGTTTGCGGTGGTATTGCCGCGCCCGGGATTCCTGATGGCCCAGCCGCGGATGCCGCTGGCGGAGAGCGCCAGGCCCGGCAAGCCGAGATACGGGCCGACTTGCCAGGAACCGGCCAGCTTGAGCACCCGGGTGCCGTCCCAGACAAAGTCGTCGAGCTGGCCCCAGGTCTGAATCTGGTTGCGGTTGTCGCTGTTCGCCCAGGGCGTCAGGCGGAAGTTCATTTCGCGGGAGTCGGGGGCATGGGTGGCGCCGAAACCCAGGCTGACGCTGACCGGACCGCTCGTGTACACCAGGCTGGAGCTTGCATGCCACTCGTTGCGCGGCGTTGTGCTCGGGCCCAGGTCGGGCTGGTAACGGCCCCACAGGGCGTAGCCAGTCACTTTCAGGCTGCGCTTGTCGGCAATCTGCCAGATCTGGCAGGCGGCCACCTGCGCGTTGCGACGATAGCGGCTGCCTTCGCCGACGCCCGCATCGATGTAGTCGCTGGCGGCCGGTTCGTAGCGGATTGCCGGCGCTGTGCACGAAGGCGATGCGACGGGCGCTGCCGTCGAACTGGTCGCGATTCTGGTGCCAGGCATTCGTCATCGCGCGGAACCGGTTGTCCCATTCGTTGCGGAAACGGTCGGCCCAACCGTAGCCGATTTCCAGTCCCTGGGCGCGATACGTCAGTTCGGCGCCCCGATAGGCGTGCGAATGCAGGCCGCCAGAGGTCCCCAGGGTGCCGACCTTGATCGGGGTATAGCCGGCGCGCACCTGCCAGCCATCGCCTGGCGCGCTGCTGCGCCACTTAAGCGCGGCTTGCGCGAGCGTGGCATAGCCCTGGTCGACATTGTTGCGATAGTCGTGGTACAGCACTTCCGAAGTCCCCTTGCCCGGCGCCAGCCGCAAATTGGCAAAAGCCGACAGGTCGGCTCCGGCAAAGCCCCAGGCCCCGGCCGCGTAGCCTGAGCGCCAGTCCAGCCCGAGGCCGAGCGCGTTGACATGGATATCGCCGCGCTGGTCGATGGCGTGCCGGTTGCGTGAATAGAAGGTCGTGCGCAAGGTCGTTTCCGATTGCGAGAAGAGGGCCGGCGCATCCTCCAGGCGCCAGGGCCGCGTTGTCCCGGGGGTCAGCCGGGCTTCTTCCTCCTCCATCGCCGTCGCGGCGACGTCCATGGCCGACGCATTGCATGCGGCGGCCGACGCGGTCAAGGCGACCAAGTACAGGGCTCTCAGGGCTTGTCGTTCCGTTACATCCATTCCATCTCCGCTTGCTTCGGACGAACCAATGCCGGCAGGATGCGCCGGCATTGGTTCGACATGGTTACTCACTGGTATCTAAGTGATCCTAGTGGTATTGAGCAGGCGGATGGATGAGAGGATTCTGCTTTTACAACGGGATTTTCAGCAGTGTCGCCTCAGCCCCGAACGAGCATCTGGCCGGAAGGCGGCGGCCATGAAGCCGGACCCGATAGTTCGGGCTGGTACGGACTGGAGGGGGGAATGACCGCGTGGCGCGCGGCCTGACGCAGGCGGTGGCGGGCCGCAGGGCCCGCCCCGGGGGATTAATCAGGTCAGCCGTTCGCGGTACAGCCGGTAGTTCTCGTCATCGAAGCAGACAAAGGTGATCTGCTCGATCTCCGGCGCCTCGGTCAGTGCCTCGCGCACCGCGGCGATGGCGATATCCGCCGCGCGCTCGCGCGGAAAGGCGTAGATGCCGGTGCTGATATTGGGGAAGGCCAGCCGGCGCAGGTGATGCTGCTTGGCCAGGCGGATGCTGTTGCGGTAGGCGTTGGCCAGTTGTTCGTCCTCGCCCTTGCCGCCGCCTTGCCAGACCGGCCCGACCGCGTGGATCACGTAAGGCGCCGCCAGGCGGCCGCCGGTGGTGATCACCGCCTCGCCGGTGGGGCAGCCACCCTGCGCGTCGCGGATCACGCGGCAGGCCTCCATGATGGCGGGACCGCCGGCCCCGTGGATGGCCCCGTCGACCCCGCCGCCGCCTAACAGGCCGCTATTGGCCGCATTGACGATGGCATCGACTTCCATCCGGGTGATATCGCCATGGACTACCTGCAAGTGCTCGCCGCTCATAGTGTCTCCTGCGCTGTGGAGGGAGGGCCGCCGGACAGCTGCTTGGTCGGTCTGACCGGCGGGAAGCTGCTGTGTGCTACACGGTGTACTACATGGACTGCTCAAGCATACGCCGATAATCGGCGGCGCTGGCCTCTTTCGGGTTGGTCTTGTGGCAGTGGTCGACCAGCGCGCCGGCAATCACCTTGTCGAACATGTCCTCGGTGACGCCCATCTGGCGCAGCCCGGTGGGCAGGCCCAGGCGCGCGGTCATGTCGTGCACGGCCTGTGCGATATCGGCGCCATCTGGCAGGTGCATGGCGCGGCGCAGGCGGGCGTAGCGGTCGTCGCGCACCACCGTGGGCGCGTCGGCATTGAAGCGCAGCACCGCGGGCATCACCACTGCATTGAGCGTGCCGTGATGCAGGCCGGTGCGGCCGTCGATCTTCAGTCCGCCCAGCGGGTGCGACAGCGAATGCACGCAGCCCAGCCCCTTCTGGAACGCCATCGCGCCCTGCATCGATGCGCTCATCATGTTCAGGCGCGCGTCGCGGTCCTGGCCGTCGCGGGTGGCGCGCTCGATGTGGCCCCAGCCGCGCTCCAGTCCGTCCAGCGCAATGCCGTCCGCGGGCGGGTTGAAGGCGGGGGCCAGGAAGGTCTCGATGCAGTGCGCAATCGCGTCCATGCCGGTGGCCGCGGTCAGTCCGGCGGGCAGGCCCAGCGTCAGTTCCGGGTCGCAGACGGCGGACTTGGGCAGCAGGTGCCAGGAATGGAAGCCCAGCTTGCGGCCGTCGTCCAGGATGATGATGGCGCCGCGCGCCACCTCGCTGCCGGTGCCGGAAGTGGTGGGCACCGCGATCAGCGGCGCGGCCTTGTCGGTGATCTTGCCGCTGCCGCCTTCGATGGTGGCGTAGGTGGTCAGCTCGCCCTCATGCGTGGCCAGGATGGCAATGCCCTTGGCCAGGTCGATCGACGATCCGCCGCCCACTGCCACCAGCCCGTCGCAGCCTGCCTCGCGATACTGCGCGGCCGCCTTGCGCACCATGGCCTCGGTCGGGTTCGACGGGGTCTCGTCGAATACCGCGACCGGTAGGCCCTGCATCGCATCGATGGCACGCTGGGCCACGCCGGCGGCAACCACGCCCTTGTCGGTCACCAGCAGCGGACGGCGGATGCCGATGCGCTCGCATTCGGCCTTGAGCAGGCTTACCGCGCCGAAATCCAGATGGATGTGGGTCAGATAGTAGATAAACGCCATGTTTGCTTGTCTCCTGCCGGGATCTGCCGCGAAATTGTTTTTCAGCGTGCGTCTGCAACATTGCTCGCCACGCGCGCTGTCTTGAGGTTCAATAGCCTGTGCAGTATTGGTTCCGGAGCCCTCAGCGTCGCTTCATCCGATCATCGCGCAAAAACTTCCCGCGTGGCAGCCTGAGCGGGATTTTTCGGGGTTATCGCGTAGTGCCGGGTTCCTGAAACATCTGGCATCATACTAAAATCGAACGATCGTTCACTATTCGAACTTCTCCCGATGCGGGCGACGCGGCAGAGCTTCTGCGCGGCGCTGGCGCCGGGTCCGGATCCGCGTCACGCCCTATGTCCGCCGCACCGTCTTCCAATCCTGATGCGCCAGCCACGCCCGGCCTGCCGTCCAGCCCGCTCGACCCGCAGGTTGCCGCACTGCTGGAGTTGCTCGCGCGTGTCAAGGGACCACCGCTCTACGCGATGGAGCCGGAAGACGCCAAGATCGCCTACGAGAAAGGCGCGCTGATCCTGGATATCAACCCGCCGCCGGTGCATATGGCGGAAGACCTGCTGGTGCCGGGCCGTGACGGCCACGCCATCCCGGTCAGGTTGTACTTGCCGCGCGAGGCCAGCTGGGCCGAGCCACTGCCGCTGCTGGTGTATTTCCACGGCGGCGGCTTCGCGGTTGGCAGCGTCAGTTCGCACGATCCGCTGTGCCGGCTGCTGTGCTGCCAGGCTGACTGTATGGTGCTGTCCGTGGACTACCGGCTCGGGCCGCAATGGCGCTTCCCGACAGCGGCCAACGACGCCTTCGACGTGCTGCACTGGGTTTTCGCTGAAGCCGATCGGCTTGGCGCCGACCCGGCGCGCATTGCGCTGGGCGGCGACAGCGCCGGCGGCACGCTGGCCGCGGCATGTGCGGTCGAGGCGCGCAATGCCGGCCTGGCGCCGGCGCTGCAGCTGCTGATCTATCCGAGCACCTGCGCGCGCCAGGACACGCCGTCGCACCGCGCGCTGGCCGATGGTTACCTGCTGACGGCGGAGATGATCCGCTGGTTCTTTGCACAGTATCTGAACGGGGAAGCCAGCCGCGACGACTGGCGCTTTGCCCCGCTGGACGGCGGCGGCACCGGCGCCGAGGTGCGTGGCGTATGCCCGGCCTGGATCGCCGTGGCCGGCTACGACCCGCTGCACGACGAGGGCGTGGCCTACGCGGAGAAGCTGCGCGCTGCCGGCGTGGCCGCCAGGCTGACGGAGTACCCCGGCATGATCCATGATTTCTTCAAGCTGGGCCGGTTCGTGTCGGCGGTGGCGCAGGCGCATGCCGACGCCGCTGCCGCGCTGCGCGCCGCGTTCGCCACATCGCAAGACTAGATACTATGAAGGGCTGGTAAGCCCCCTGAAGTAAAACGATAGTTGCTAACCCGTTTTACGAAAGGAGCCTGCAAATGAATGCCCCTGACACAGCCCTTCAAGGACAGGATACGACCGTT
>NZ_QKWJ01000098.1 GCF_003353055.1 Cupriavidus lacunae | reverse complement strand
GTTTGCGCTGGCCTTCGCTCAGCTCAATTTTTGCCGCGATTCTCATGGGTTCTCCCTCCTTGCACAAACAGGAGACTCGCAAATCGCGATTAAGTTGCATTATTTATGACGCACTACACTAGCGACCAATGCATTGCCATGGCCGCCTAGGCGTTGGCGTCCAGGGTAACCATCACCCATGGCAACAACGCTTGCGTCAACGGGCCGATACACAGGGCAAACAACACTGTGCCGATACCGAGAAGTCCCAAACCGCCCAGCCAAAGCCCCACGAGCAACACCGTCATCTCAATCCCGGTACGCACCAGCCGTAACGACAATCCTGTCACGCGGTGAAAACCCGTCATCAGGCCATCGCGGGGTCCTCGGCCCAACTGTGCTCCGATGTACAGCGCCGAACCCAGCCCGCACAAAAGAACTCCACCCACGGTGAAAGCGAAGCGCTCCCCAAGGTGCCCGGGCGTTCCCAGCACCTGCAACGTGAGATCGGCGACAGTTCCAATGGTTACTGAATTGGCGACGGTGCCGAGGCCCGGAATCTCACGCAAAGGAATCCACAGCAACAGCACCACAAACGAAACGCCGACGACGACCCAGCCAAAACTCACCGGGAGATATTCGGTCACGCCGATGTGGAGCGCGTCCCACGGTGCCAGCCCGAGGTTGCCGCGAATCATCATCGCCATCGAGATGCCATAAAAAGACAACCCGACCCCCAGTTGCACGAGTCGCCGGGCCAGTTTCCCCGCACGTAATTGTTCAAGAGGCCCAAGTTGGGCAAGTTCTGCAGAGGTATTCATATCCCTCACAACGGCTATTTCTCACTGTCTATCGTGTGTAACTAAGCCTGCCGGACCAAGGTCGTTCACTGACATAGCCGCACACGTCCGGGCCCGACCAGGAGCGGAACATCGAACTGAGGCAGTGGTTTCTCTACATTCATCTACTGCTGCCTCGCACCAGCGGCTCAGGCCGTACTTCTGTATAAGGAGATGCATTCAGGCGCCCCCAAAAAGCAATCGGCGCCTTAACTTCAAGCGAGAAATCTCTTCATTTTCTCCATGATCGTTTTCGCCCTCTGTTCGAACGGAAGTCCCCGCAATTCGCGTGTTGGAGCTTCGACGGCAAGCGTCAGATCCGCTGGCAGATCCGCCAATAGCTCATGCAATGGCAGCTCTCCGTCACCTGGTAGAAGACGGGCGCTGCGCGCCTCGGTGCGCCTTTCCTCCACTGAAGCTGGCGACTCGCGCGGCCCGTCGCAAATCTGAATGTATTCCATGAGCGCCGGATCCAAACGACTGATATCCCGCACGCTTGCGCCGGAGCGGAAGACCTGGAGCGTATCAATCAGAAGCCGTGCATTCGGCTTGCGGCTGCGACGGACCAACGAAAGCGCATCGTCGAGTGTCCCGACGGGGCAGTATGTAATTAGTTCCAGACCGACGGTCAAACCGAATTGGGCGGCGGCATCGCACAACCCACTGAAGTTGTCCTCGAGACGAGCGCGGTCGTCGTCGTAGCCGACGGTAACGACGTGTCTTGCGCCGAGCCGGTGGCCCACCTCTAACGCAGGAAGCAGTTCGCCGATTTCGGTCGTAGGCTGAAGCCAGATCGCTTCAATATCGAGGAGCCCAACGCCCGTCGCGTCCATACGCGCAGCCAGTTCCCGGATGAGGGCGGGATTGTGGGCAACATCGACGATAGCATCCGCCGCAGTGGGGGCGACAACGCGCAATCCGTAGTAATCGAATCCTCCAGCATATGCCGCATCGACAAGTTGCAGAGGATGTGCGTCGAGCATCGTCAAATGATGCAAAGAGAGCTTGTGCATGATTTGATCCGGGCTACTTAGCGTTTGTCCGGAAGCACGAATACGTACTCGAGCAGAGATGTGCCCGGTGTGGCCTCTTGCCCCCCGGGGCTGGTATGTCCGTCAATCTTGCCGAGCTTTTTAATGAGAGCATCCTTTACCCCGAAGACGACATCTGAATCAAGATAGTGGTCGCCATCGAGGAATACATGCGTGACGATGGTCTCGAATCCTGGCGCGCTGAGTTTGAAATGAACATGCGCCGGCCGGTAAGGATGACGCCCCTGAGCATCGAGCATTTTTCCCACGGGTCCGTCATTCGGAATCGGATAGGCTGCCGGAACAATAGACCTGTACCAGAAGCGTCCTGTCTCGTCGGCATGAAAGCGCGCCCGCATGTCGAGTGCCGATTTACCTGTGTCGCGTTGCACATCGTAAAAACCGCGATTATCTGCATGCCAAGTCTCGATTAGCGCTCCCGAGATCGGATTGCCACGAGAATCCTTAACAGAGCCTTCAACAATGAGCGGTTCATCCCCTGACTCGCTCGATATGTTTGCACCCAGCGGGAAGTCGCGAGCCTCCTCAACGTAGAACGGACCGAGCACAGTGGTCTGCGTGGATTCGCCATCGAATCGATGGTTGATCGCATCAACCAGCATCGAGGCCCCGAGCGTATCGGACAGAAGGATAAATTCCTGCCGTGTATCCGAGCACATCTGTCCCGTTTTCGTGAGAAAGTCTATCGCTACTGCCCATTCGGCTTCCGTCGGCTCGATTTCCTTGATGAATGCGTGCAGATGACGCACAAGTGCTTCGCTGATTCTTCGCGTGCGGGAATTCGAGCAGCCGCTCAATCGATCAAGCACGGCTTGGGTGATGTTATCTTCGTTGAAATTTCGCATGGCTCTACCTCATTCAATCGGCGCAGCCGGAAAACCAATCCACGCACGTTCGAGCATGATACGTAGCGCTTTGGCGTCAGGGGAGCGCGGATTGGAATATGCATTCTTCATCACGAGCTCGACGGTGCGATCGATACCTTCTTCAGGCATGCCAAGGTCCTTCAGCGCCTGCGGCACTCGAAGTTCTCTCGCGAGATCGTACAAGCCAGCACAAGCGCTATCCGCCTCTAGAGCGCGTGCTATCGAAGCCATCGCATGGGGCGCTGCTTGCGCGTTGTACGAAGCAACATGCGCAATCATTACAGCGTGCGTTTGCGCATGAGGTAAATTAAACGTTCCACCAAGAACGTGGCAGATCTTGTGATGCAGACCCATTCCTACGGTGCCAAGGCAAGTCCCGCAGAGCCAAGCTCCATATTGGGCGATGCGCCTCGCATTGACCGAAGAGGGTGCGGTTATGACATCGGGCAATGATGTCGCCAGCGCCGCAATGCCCTCTTCCGCTATCAGCGATGTGACTGGATTTTCGTCCTGGGCGTAGAGAGCTTCGACAGCGTGCGCGATGGCATTAAGCCCGCTGGCGGCGCTGATCGAAGCTGGCAGGCTCAGCGTGAGGTCGACGTCATAGATCACGACTTCAGGCAACACTTTTAGCGTGCGCTGTGTCCGCTTTTCGCCGTTGCGTGTTTCACCGATGATCGGCGTGACCTCGGAACCCGCGTAGGTCGTTGGTACTGCGACCTGCGGCAAGTCGGTCTGCAACGCGATAGCTTTCGATAGCCCGATAGCTGAGCCGCCACCAATCGCGATGACACAATCCACCCCAGCCTCTTTAGCTTGGCCTAACGCGCGTTGTGTAATCTCCCACGGCGTATGCATAGTCGCATCGTCGAATAAAGACGAAGTTGCCGGTTCAAACTGCTGCGCGACTTCTTCGCCCAGGTAGCGTTGGTCGCGCGTCGTAATGATAATCGGGCGCTTGCAGTCGAGCCGTGCGGCTTCGGCCGCAATGTCAGCGCGCCTGCCAGCACCAAATATGACACGGCTCGCCAGCGGAGAATAAGAAAAAGAGTGGATTGAACGATTCATCACAATTTTCCTGACTCCAGCCATGCGCGTCCGCGAGCATAGAGTTCATCTACGGCTCGGCCGGTCAGGCCTGGCATATCGCGCTTGACCTTGTAGCCGATCTTCGTCTGAATATAGGCAAGGTGACGATAGCCTTCGGGGAAGAGTCCCAGCACCTCTTGATCGAGGTTAATTTTCACTCCCGCCTCGACCGGATCTACACGATCCTTCTCATAAATGGGCTGACGCAATCGCAAGAGCCACCGGTCATCCACCTTCTCGTAGAAGTCATAAAAGCGTCCGGTGCAGACGACATCGCAGCGATGTCCATCCACGTCGCCGCGCTGTGAGATCGTCATTTTGGTCTGCGCGACCGCACGCGTTTCCGCGAGATCGATCGACGTGCCACCTAGAAAGTGCAGGATGCTCACGCCGCGAGACCAACCTTCCTGTGTCACCCGAATGAATTCGGGGCCTGTTCCCTGAAACCATGTAGCCATCATCACGCCCTCCGGATGCCAAAGCGTGGCAAAACGCTCCCAGTCGCCGGCATCGCGCCAGACGGCCCAATTTTCGATGGCCTCTCGGATTGCAATCCGTTCCAGCAACTCTTTAGTCATTTGAATCCTCGTTAGTTCTCGTATGCGAATGAATTCCCATATTGGTACATGAGAATGCCTTCGTCAAGTGATAATTTGGTTGTCACGGCTTACGTCTTTCATCCGCGGTCATGTCGCGCAGCGTCTAAAGCCCGACTCAAGCGGCCATAGGAAGGGTGCAACGCAATTGAACTGCTGTTCAAATTTTTATCCGATTGCGGTGCGGGTTGGCAGCGAGATCTCTCACTAAAGCGGGCGCGCAATAGCTCCTAGATCGATGTGTGTCTGCGCATCAGGCAAAGGCTGGGCAGCGCAGTTTCAGAAGGTCACGATGAAGCTGTTTGCGACCCAGGGAAAACTCCACGCTCAGCCACAGAAGAATGAGAAATGCCGTGCGACGGACGCAGGCTGGCCTTCGCCTGCTGCGCCTCTGGGCGTGCAGAGCCGCGCGCTAGCGAATTCAGGAGGTGGGACGTCGAACGGCATGGTCCCGAGCTATGCCGTCATCGGGCTCATGCCTAGTCCAACTACTTACCGAGTAGACTGTTCTCTGGTCAATGCGACGTTACATTACGCAGTACCGGCATGCCTGGTCGGCCGGTGGAATTTCACCACCGCCCGCAGAACTGTTCGTAAATTCGATATACGCGGCTCGTCCCAGAATGCACTTGCCACCTCGCGGTGACAAGTCGACGCGGACGTTCAATGCTTATCCCGGCTTCCCGGTTGCGGGTTCCGTTGGACAGATCGCATCGCGTAATCGGCTGCGGGCTACAAAGATGCGCTCATGTCAATCCTTTTGCCTGTCTTTGCAGCTTCCACAACAGCGAGCGTTACCGCCAACGTTTGCGCTGCGTCTAGGGCGTCAATTACCGGCTCAGTAGCACCTCTTACAACGTCGACAAAGTGACGCAGTTGATTGGCATATACGTTCTCATCGCCTACAGACAGGCGCTCGTCATGGATCGGAAGATGACGTCCCTTCTCACCGGGATAGGACCACAACGTCTTGTCCGGCAGGGAAATTGACCCGCTTGTACCAGCGAAGAAATGAGTCGGAACCACGCGGTAGTCGAAGAGTTTGCGGTCTTCTCCGGCGGCCGTATCCCAGTTCCACGGCGCGACGGTAGTGTCGGAAAGACTGATATTGCCAATCGTCCCATTCTCTAGTTCAAGCATGCACACAGCGGAATCCTCAACTTCATGACCCCTGGTCCGCCTGGACGAAGTTGCCTGCACAGCAGAGATTTCCCCGCACAGGTACCGGACTAGATCAATTTCGTGGATCATGTTGATCAGAATTGGTCCTCCTCCTGCGCGCCGACGCCAAGGCACGTCAAAATATGCATCGGGCTTATAGGCCAAGCACATGATGTTCGCAACCACGATGCGGCCGATCCGTCCGTCCACGATTGCTCTCTTTGCCGCCCGTATCATTGGGTTGTGTCGCCGGTGCTGCCCCACAAGCACCGGCACACCGGCAATACGCGACGCCTTGGCAAGGGCGCGAGCGGATGCAAGGTCATCAGCGATGGGTTTTTCGACCAGAACCGGGATGTGCCGCTCAATACAGGCGGTGGCGACTTCTACGTGTGCGTGATTCGGCGTACAAATGATGACTGCGTCGACACGCACCTCGTCAAGAAGCTCCCGATACTCTCTATATAGCGCTACCTCCAAAGAACTCGCATAGCTTTCTGCCTCCGGAGATGGGTCGGCGATTGCCACGAGCCTACACTCGTCGTTGTCTAAAATTTCCTGTATGTGGCGCTTGCCAATTACGCCGACACCAATCACAGCGATATCTATGCAACTCATTATGGTAATGCCTCTTACAGACTATATTCTTATCCGTGAACGTGTTCGCATGTGCGTCGCACATCCCAACGTCGAAGAGGGCATCATCAAGGTCCGGTTCGAGCGCACGGCGCTGGTCGTATATCTCCGCGCAAGGTGCTTTACCTGAACGACGCGGTGTCGAAACTTCGCTGTGTCCATATCTATTCCTTGCATAGAGCTATGCAGTTTCATTCGATATGAATCCGCTCACCGCCTTGGCGAATTCGACAGGCCGTTCTTCGGGAACGTAATGACCACAGTCGGCAATGATGATCTCCGAGACGTTCGCCGCGACACGCCGAAGCGTTTGAGCGGAGGCCGGCCCATAGCCCCATTGCGCGCCGATACTCAACGCAGGCATCGAAAGCGGTGTCTTGCCCCAGATGACGTTGTCTTGCCGGTCGAGCGGCAAGGCCCTGTAGTAACTAAAGGAGCAACGCAAGGCGCCCGGACGCGCGAGGGCTTGAGCGTAGACGTTGACGTCGCCGTTGCTGATCGAATCGGGATCGAATACACCAACGGTCTCCCGGCGCATAAAGTGATTCACGAATAGAAACTCGCGACCTTCAACGAGCGATTCCGATATGTCGCCTGCCATGTTGAAGCCGAAGTGCCAGCTTCCACCGCGCGATACGTCCATCGCTTCTTCCTGTCCGAATGCGGGAAGACTGCTTTCGACAAAGACGAAGTGGCTGACCTCTGCCGGCCACTGGGCGGCGTACGCATACGCGACGTGACCGCCCAGATCGTGACCGACGATTGCCACCCTTTCTATACCCAGTGCTTCGACCAGTTCATGAAGCCTGCGCGCGATGGTCTTCTTGTCGAAACCGGACTCGGGTTTCGAGGAATCGCCGAAGCCAGGGAGGTCGGGCGCGATTACATCGAACTGCTGACTCAGCAGAGGCATGACACGCCGCCACGCCCAGGACGTTTGCGGCCAACCATGCAGAAGCAGCACGGCTTGTTTCGCGCTGGCCGCTGTGCTGCGACGATAGGCTAGTCGTCCATCATGCAGACGATGAGAGCGAAACGGAATGTTTTCGTGGGTCATCTTCATTCTCTTGCGAAGGTGGCGGCAACTTCGATGCTCGATGCTCCTGGCATGTCGACAGACGCGACATCGGACGCGAAGATGCTCTTGATGAAAATGGCGACCATGCCGATCGCCATCGGGACGGAAAGCGCGCCAAACACGGCATTGAAGCTCCAGCCAGTCGCAAGCAGAACGCCACCCATAGCCGCACCGCCGATGGCACCGAACCGGCCTATACCCTGTTCCCAGCTCGTACCGGTCGCGCGGACGGAAGTGGGATAAAAGCGCGCGGCCAAGGCAACATAGCCCACGTTCAGGCTGTTCATGCAATAGCCCATCGCGCATACGAGCAGACTCGTGGTGATGAACGTTCGCTCGGTGGCCGCGATGCACAGCGCGCACAGGCCGGCGACGACATGCGTCGCCCAGAGCACTTTATGAGGCGAATATCGATCCATGCACCAGCCGACCGCCAGCGAACCCAGTGCTCCGCCCACCTGGCCAAGCGTCGCAATCAACGACGCGTCGCTCAGGCTCATGCCTGCGTCCTTGATCATCAGCGGCAGCCAGCTATTGATGAGGTATAGAGTAAAGAGTGTCACGAACACGCCAATCCATAGGCTCACGGTTCCAACGAAATACCCGCGTCCGACGATGATCGCCACCTTGCCTCGGCCACTACCGGTAATGTCGTCCGAGGTACGGATGACCGTGTTGCCTAACAGGATCCCGGGTGCCAGCTTCTGCATGATGCGTCGAACAGCGTGCCTCTTTTCATGACGTGTCGCAAGAAATCGAATGGACTCCGGCAGCGCGAAAATCAGCAGGATGCCGCAAGCGATCGGCAGCACGCCGCCAGCGAAGAGAACTGCTCGCCAACCGTATTGTTCGATGAGGACGTTGCTCGCAACGCCGCCGAGCGCGCCGCCGATCGCGAAGCCCGAATACACGAGAGTGATCATCAGATTGCGATGCCTTGCGGGTGCGTACTCCGATACCAGCGTTGCAGTGTTGGGCATGGAGGCACCCAGACCGAGTCCCGTCAGAAAGCGCAGCACTGCCAACATCCATAGATCGTTCGCAAAGGACGAGGCAAGACTAAAGAGGCCGAAAAGAAAGACCGATGAGACGATGACCGCTTTCCTACCGAGCCGGTCGCCAATCGGGCCTGCTGCGAGAGCACCGACGGCGAGACCGAAAAGCCCGCTCATGAAAACTGGCGATAGCGCAACGCGCGCGATCTTCCAGTCGGCGACGAGGGCCGGCGCAACAAATCCCATGGCAGTAGTATCCATTCCGTCAAGGATCAGGACCAGCAAACCCAACAGAACGACGCGAACCTGGAAGGAGCACAACGGCCGGCTGTCCAGGAATGTCTTGATGTCAATTTTCGATTCGGCTTCCACGCTAAGTCTCCTTTGTCTTTTTTGTTTCCTCACCCACAAAACTGAAAAATCGCGTCGATGAAGCGCCTCGGCTGCTCTTCGGCGACGAAATGGCCGGCGTCTGGAATCGATACACTTGTCACGTTCGATGACACCGTGCCGAGGCGTTCGCCCACGCGACCAGCCCAGCGCCTTTCGCCGCCAATGGCGAGCACTGGGAGTTCTTCGGGAAGTCGTCCTGCATTGCGATTGTCGATTGCGTCCTGAGGGAACTGACGGTACATCTCCATGGCCGAGCGAAACGCACCCGGCCGCTTGTATGCCTCGACATACTCGTTGATGTCCGAAAGGGAGATCGAGCCGCGGCGGAAAGTCTGCTGATCGATGAACGAGCTGATGTACATGTGCTCCCGCCCGCCGACGATCAAGGCTTCAGGTAGATCGCGCTTTTGATGAAAGGCGAAATGCCATACACGCGGATCCGCGATCACCTGATCCCAATCGCCGATACCGGGAATGGTCACATCGATGATCGTGAGCGATCGCGCGGGATAGCGGCTTGCGTAAGCGTAGGCGATCATGCCGCCGATATCGTGACCGACGATATGCGCAGGTGCTCCATGCAGGCTCTCGATGAGAGCGTGGAGATCGGCGGCCATCTCGCGCTTCGTATATCCGCACGCGGGCTTGTCGGACAAGCCAACGCCCTTGAGGTCCGGTGCGACGATGGTATATCGCTCTCCCAGTTCGGCGATGACGCTATTCCAGCACCACCAGTTTTGCGGGAAGCCGTGGATGAGGAGCATCAGCGGCGCTGAACCCGGCGCCCTGCCACCGATCACATAGTGCAGATTGACATCATTCACGATTGCGGACCGATGCTCGAACGACGAGGGCACTTGGACAGAATCTTGAGGTAAACGCATGGAAGAAAGGTCCGTTAATTCGGTTAATCGATCACGCTGCGCTTGAGCGCATCGGCAGACGCGCTCAAATCTTCCAGTGGCGACGAGGAAATGATCTCGAGAATGGAGGTTCCAGAGACTCCCGCTTCTTTCACTGCGCTCAGGATGTCATCGAAGCGCACCGTTCCAAGGCCGATACGGTCATGGCGCCACTGGCTGCGTGTGCCATCGGAAAGATGTAGTTGCCCGATGCGATTGCCGGATCGCCTGATCGCGTCGGGCTGATCCTCTCCGACGAATTCGGCGTTCGAGACGTCGTAGGCAATCAGAAGCCTTTCATGAGCCAGCCCGTCGAGGAAGGCAAGCATTGCGTCCGTGGTCGGAATGGGCGTCTGTGGATGAAGCTCGACGAAGATCTTCTGATCGAGTCGCTCGGCGACCCTGAGAAGCTGCTCCAGGCTATCCCGAAGCAAAAGTTCCGAGTCCTTGCGAGGCGGAGGGAACAGCGAGGACACCCTTCCGGGAACCACGACTACTGCACCCGCGCCGAGGTCGGAGGCGAGTTGCATCGTGCGGACGTACAGGTCAATGGAATAGCGTCGGAATTCTTCGACGCGACTGGCGAGATTGAGATCGAGCGCCGGAAGATTGAGCGACTCGATGCGGATGCCTTCGCGTCTCAAGGTGCTTGCCAAGCCGGATCGATCCACTGCGGAAAGCTCATCGGGCCAGAGATGGCCCGGGACGACCAGAACGTCGAAGTCGTTCAAGTCCAGTTTTTGCATCTTCCGCATCGCGGCGAGCGCTGTGTCTTGCCACATGAATGAGAATGTGCTGCCGCCAAAGCCTTGCGCGATTTTTTCCATGATCTCCTCGCGTGTATTGCGTCGTTCAGTTGAAGTTCGTGTGTTGACACAAGTGTAAACACGTTCTCCCATGGGAACAAGTATTATTTGGCGATTCTGTTCTTGCGCATCCGCAGCCCAGGTCGACCTTGCTTGACATTTATCGGACCCGAGATATCATGTTCCCATATATGAACAAGGACCGGATGACCATGCGCACGAATGATATCGAGACAGGAAGTACCGTGAAGTCGGCTGACCGTACCCTCGACCTGCTCGAGCTTCTGGCGCAATGGGGTCGTGAGATGTCGCATGCGGAAATAGCCGAGGCGCTCGACATCCCAAAGAGCAGCTTGACCAAGCTCCTTCGCAATCTCACAGACCGTGGCTACTTGCGCTTCGTGACCGACACCAAAGGCTACCGGCTTGGCGATGCCATTCTCAAGCTGGCGCAGCAGTCGAACCAGAGGCGCAGCCTGATTGACTGCGCGGAACCGGTTTTGCGCGACATCACGCAGCAGACCGCGGAATCGTGCGCGCTCAGTCAGCTAAAGGGCGAGCAGGTAGAAGTCGTCGCCACGGTCACCAGTGAGCAGCGCCTGCAATCGCACATGCGGCTCGGCGATCTCGCGCCGCTCTATGCCGTGTCCGGGGGCAAGGCGATTCTTGCTTATCTTCCTGACGTGATGCGCGAGGAATACATGCGCGCGGTCACGTTCCAGCGCTTCACGAAGAATACGATCTCCTCAAAGAAAGCCTTGCTCGCCACACTGGAAGACGTGCGCAAGAATGGCTTTGCGTTCTCAATGGAAGAGTACACGCCAGGCATCGTCGGTGTTGGTGTACCCATTCTGTCGACGGGCGGCTTTCCCCTTGGCTCACTGAACTTGGCGATTCCGGCTGTCCGATACTCCAACGAGGTGGGCGAGCGTGCGATCGCTATTCTCACAACTTCGGCAGAACGGATTCAGCGTCAGTACTTGGCGGAGTGAGGCGCTCACGCAAGTAAGCGCTGCATCCTTTCCATGATGGCGCGAGCTCATTGATCGAATAGGCGGCCGCGTAATTCTCGCGTCGGGGCTTCGACAGCAAGCGTCGGGTCGGCGGACCGTTTCGCGCAATAGTTCGCGCAAGGGGAGCTAGCCCAGCAGATCCCGAAGCGAGGTGCCGTGATAGCCGCTTGACCAGAAGGCCGCCATCGCGCGCTCGACGGCGGCCTCAATATCGAAGCTTCGCGGTCGACCACGCGGCGACGCGAGAGACGTGTGTTGTGCCATGCCGGGTATTCTAGACCAAATGGTCTTTAAATTCAAAGCCGACTTTTTGGAAAGGGCCCCACGCGCCTGGATCACGGGAACGTCGACGTTTAACGACGCTCATCGTGCAACCGACTCAAGTACCTCAAGCTCCAGATGTATGGCCGCGCGCGAACACCGAGCTTCCGGGCTGCGGGTATTGAAGCCAGGCTGAACGACGGGCCTGCCTTGTCCTGCTGGACACGCTAGTCCGATCGTTATCACAGGCGGGTGAACTCGTGCGGCGGACAAGAGACTGGCAGCCCCATCCATGTTCGTCAACAATAGGAAGAATCGTGGTGGGCAGTGGAGACGACGCGCGTAGCATCGCCGGATTCCCTTCAAGCGTTCATGACAGTAGTTTCCGCTCAATCACCGATCTAGGACCTCTCCATTCCAATCGAACGAAGCGGGCAAGCCAAAGAACGACGCCGCTATCGGCATGGCGTGATTCATCATGTTCCTTCCCTGATGCACCTTGAGTCCGCGCGCGTGCGCCGATTCGAGCAGCGCGGTCATGCGCGGCTCCATGATGACATCGGCTACAACGGCATGGGGCGGCAGCGCATCGACGGGAAATGGCAGCGCATCGCCGGCGTTCAGGCCGATCGGCGACGCATTGATGGCGATATCAATGTTAGTCATCGACGGCATACCCGTTGCCAAACGCGCGCTGGACACGCTTGCAATCGAACCCGCCAGTTCACGCGCACGCTCTTCATCGACATCATTGACGGTGAGGCTTGCGATCTTCTCCATTCCGAGCGTCCATCCTATGCATCGGCCGACGCCGCCGCATCCATGCACATAGACGTTGGCACCCTCCAGGCTCACGCCATCCGCATGCAAGCCCGCGAGAAAGCCGGCGCCATCGACGTTGTCGCCTTCCCAAGTCCCATCCGCAAGCCGCCGCAGCAGATTGATGGAACCGATGCGCCGCGCACGTTGCGTCAACACGTCAGCGTGGTCCATTGCTGCGAGCTTATGCGGCATGGTGAAGATTGCACCGTCGACGTTCTCAGTCGCCTTCAGCCCTTTCATCGCCGTATTGAAGTTCGAAGCGGTGACGTCGGCAGGCAGCATCAAGGCGTTGACGCCGTAGCGCTTGAAGAGCGCGCTCCAGACGACCGGCGCGCGAACATGCGCGATAGGCGAACCAAGGATATAGAAGAGGCGCGTCAGCGCATCGACGGGTGAGTCGAGCGAATGTCTTTCATCTTTCATCGTCATTATCTTGTCCATGTTGGCGCCGGATCTCTCTCGACGCTAATATGTGAACGCGTTCCCATATGTGTATGGAATAAGTGTATAAATTTCACAGCAGGGATGTCAACAACTTTTCCTTCCCGTTTCCCATAGAGGAACAAACAAGAGAGGAGCCGTCTGGCCATTCGCGAAGCAAATCGAACGAAAACTGGGCCATGTGGCGGGGCCGACGATCGCGGCTTCTACGATGTTCAGCGCGACACTGGCAAGTCGGCGATCGACATGCGCGCGCGCTTTCATACAAACGAAAAGGGACGCTTCTGGTACCGATCCATCGTCCCGCTGCCTACCCTATCCCGAACGATGGCCCCATGAGCAGGATGCCTGACCCTCAAGGGCGCCACCCGTTTCGTCCCACGCATGTACATTTCAAACTAAGCACACTGGGCTTCGAGACCATCGTGACGCATGTTTTCATAGATGGCGATGCGTATCTGGTGAACCTGACGCCCCAGGCCGCGCTGCTATCACGCTCGAACTTCGGCTCAGGCAGCGCGGCCTCGGGCGCAAAAATGCGTCAGGCACTGGAGATTGTCAGGGCGCAGGCGCCAGATCTTGAAATAGACGGCGAAATGCATGGCGACTGTGTGCTGGACGAATCACTACGCGCCCGGATACTGCCAACCCCGCCGCTCAAGGGCGACGCCAACCTGCTGGTCTGCCCGAATGTGGATTCAGGCAACATTGCCTATAACCTGCTCAAGACCGGCGCAGGAAGCAACATCGCAGTGGGCCCCTTCCTGCTCGGCGTCAACGCTCCGGTGAACATTCTTACGTCTAGCTCAACGGTCCGGCGAATCATCAATATGGCGGCGTTGACCGTGATCGAAGCAAATCGCGCCCAGTAGAGACGTGGCGGGTCATCGCGGGACTCGCGCATCATTACTGCGCCCGCGCCCGCCGCTTCTGTCGGCCGACGGGAAACCGTGTCCAATTACGGCGAGCACGCAGCCATGCTTCCAATGTTGTTTGGTCGAACGATTGTCCGAGGAATCGCGCTAGCTAGCGCCGCGCCCCCCCTTCTACAGCAGCCCCAGCGCCGACGCCTTCAACGTCGCGGCGGCACGCGTCGAGCATTCGAGCTTGCGAAACACGCTTTCCACATGCGTGCGCACGGTGCTCGGGCTTAAGTCGAGTTCGCGTGCCGCTTCCTTGTTGCTGGCACCGCGGCCAATCGAGCGCAGCACGTCGATCTCACGCGCAGAAAGCCGGATCGTCGCTTGCCGGCGGCGGCTGCCACATGGCGGCGCGTCCCTCGCATCGATGAGCGCGTCCACGACTTCTCCGTCAAAGCGGCCCTCGTTCGCTTCCGTGCGCAACCGTTGCGCGACTTCGTCCGAAGACAGCGCGTCGCGCCAAGGCCGCTTCTCACCCAGCGCGACAAACGCGACCGCGGCACTCAGCACGCGTGCCTCGAACGACAGCGCCTGCCCGCCTACGCCGCGGAAATATCCGGAACCGTCGAGCCGCTCGTACGCGTATGAAGCCAGTTCCGCCGCCTGCGCGAGCGAACCGGTTTGCTTGCCTGCGCGCGCGGTCCAATACGGTACGAGCCGCACTTTTTCCCACTCGGCGGCGGAAAGGCGCCGATGCGAATTCCAGATCGCATTCGGCACTGCCGCGCGACCGATTCCGTGAATGAGGCCTGCCGCGTAAAGGCGCGTCGCACTCGCTTCGCCGGCGCCGAGCCGGAGACTGCAAGCAGACGCCGCGCGAGCAACCGCGCGCGAGAAGCCGGTCATCCACGGCAGCTTGAGGTCGATCACATCGCCTATCAGCTCGGTCGAAGTGGTTGCCTGCATCTGCGGTGTCTGGATCGACTCGTCGAGTCGGGCAGGCTCCCGGGTCGCCAGCACCTCTAACCAATGGGCCGCCTGACGGGCCAGGAGCGCAGCCAGTTCGGCCGGATAGCGTGTGCCGGCCTGAGCGGCGATCAAGGCGAGGGCGCGGGGCAAGCCGTAAACGCGGCTGAATATTTCCAGGTCTCCCGCGAGCGATACCACGTACACCGCACGCGGCACCGCCGCACCCGCCAGGCCGTCCGGCATGCCGGTGCCGTCCCAAACTTCGAATATATGGCGCAGCGCCACTTCTGTGTCGGTTGTCAGGTCCAGGATTCGCGCGACTTCACCCGAGACCTCGCAGTGAATCTGTGCGAGCGGCCGGATCGCGCCTTCGACGACCCGCGGCTCGAGCAGCTTCGCCCAGTCCAGCCGCTGCGCCAGCATCGCCTCGCGACCGGCCACGTCGTCGCCGAGCACGTCAGCGAATCCCGACGCATTGGCCGTGCAGCCCGACCACCTAAGGAGCGCGGCTTGCGTGGCCGTCGCAGCGAGGGCGTCCCCCTCGCCGGTTTCATGGGCCAATTGGGCGGCCAGCCAGGCCGTTCGCAGCGAATGGTCGGTCGGCTGTCCCATGCTGAGGTCGCCGACGAATGCGAGCGCCCTGACGGCGTCGTATACGCGGACCCGAGCGCGTTCACCTGGCGCGTTGACGTTTTCGTTCACTGATCCACCGATATATAGCGAGCGTTCATTGCTCTCGACTATAGCGCATCGCTCGCCCGGGTCGGTCATTTGACCGATACCGGCGCAGCGCTGCGGCTGCGATCCTTCTCTCCACGCCAACGCCCCAGGGGCATCAGATATGACATCCGCTCGGAGTCAGGCCGATCGGCCCGGACCGGTAACCGCCAATCCTTGTATGCACGTCGCTGCAAATCCGCGGAACACAGCTTATATTGCGCTACGAGGGAGTTCGCGTTGAACCGCTCGACAATTCACCCCGTATGGGTTCGCATTTTCCACTGGGTCAATGCCGTAGCCGTCATCACTATGTGCTTGAGCGGCTGGCAGGTATACGATGCGTCCCCGATCTTCCAGGCAGTCAGGTTTCCACCGTCCATCACGCTCGGTGGCTGGCTAGGCGGAGCGCTACTCTGGCACTTCGCAGTCATGTGGGTCCTCGTCGCCAATTTTCTCGCCTACCTTGTGCTGAGCATCACAACGGGGCGGTTGCGCAAGAAGCTGTTTCCGATCAGCGTGCGCGCCATCGCTTCCGATTCCGTTGCAGCGCTGCGCGGCAGGCTCAGTCACGGCGATCGCAGCCAATACAACGCTGTGCAGAAGTTCGCGTATCTCGTCGTGATCGCCGATATCGCGCTTCTGGTGCTGTCGGGCCTGGCAATCTGGAAGCCGGTGCAGATCCCGGTCCTGCGAACATTGATGGGCGGATTCGACAACGCGCGCGTCGTCCATTTCCTCGCTATGGGTGTGCTTGTCGGCTTTTTCGCCGTCCACATCGTGATGGTCACGCTCGTTCCGCGCTCCCTGCACACCATGATTCGAGGGCGCTAATCATGAATAGCCCGAAACGTCACCGCATTCCCGATCCAGCCTTGCCGCTCGACGCGAAATCCATCATCAAGGACGCTCAAAATGAACTCCGGTTGCCGCAGCGGCGTTTGCTCGGCAAGCGGCTTCTCACGCTGGGCGGCCTGATGCTGCTCTCGGGTTGCGACCTCACGAACGACAAGTCGGTCAATACCATGCTGCAGAAAGTGTCATCGTTCAACGACGACGCGCAAGCCTTGCTTTTCGATCCGCGCAAGCTGGCGCCGACTTATCCGGAATCGATGATCACCCGTCCCTTCCCCTTCAATGCGTACTACGACATCGACCAGGTGCCGGACGTGGGCGCGTTGAACTATCGCCTCGAACTCAACGGGCTCGTCAAAGGCAAACGCATCTGGACGCTCGACCAGCTCCATGCGCTGCCGCAGGAAAGTCAGGTGACGCGGCATATCTGCATCGAGGGGTGGAGCGCGATCGGGAAGTGGGGGGGCGTACGATTCGCCGACTTCCTTTTACTGGCCGGCGCGGATACCACCGCGAAGTATGTTGCATTCCATTGCGCAGATAACTACTGGACGAGCATCGACATGCCAACGGCGCTGCATCCCCAAACGCTGCTCACGCTGACGTATGACGGCAGCATCCTGCCCGCGAAGTACGGCTTCCCGATGAAGCTGCGCATCCCGACCAAGCTCGGATACAAGAACCCGAAACACATCGTCGCCATCAGGCTGACCAATGCATTCCCCGGCGGCTATTGGGAGAACCAGGGATACAACTGGTTTGGGGGTTCCTAGCCCTGAACCCTGAGCACCGCGCCGGTGAAACTTTTACCTATAACCCACCCAAAGGAGCATCCATGTCCATTCGACTCAAACTCGCCGTCTCCCTTGCCGCGCTAACGCTCGCCGGCACTGCACTCGCTCAATCCACCGCGGGCAAGCCTGAGCGGATCCGCGGCGAGATCGTCTCGTTTTCTGGCAACAGCTTGAAGGTCCACCGCCGCAGCGGCGAGACCGTGCTCATCAATGTTAACCAGTCGGCCAATGTGAACGCCGTGAAGGCCATCCAGCTTTCCGATATCAAGCCCGGCTCCTATGTCGGTGCGGCCGCGATGCCTGGCGAGGACGGCAAGTTGACTGCGAAGGAAGTGCTCGTCTTCCCCGAAGCCGCACGCGGTATGGGTGAAGGTCACTACGCGTGGGATCTCGGTGCGAACAGCACGATGACGAACGCCAACGTGGATATGGTCGTTCAAGGCACGAGCGGACGCGATCTCAAACTTTCGTACAAGGGTGGCAGCAACACTATCAACGTGCCGACCAATGCTCCGATCGTGACGCTCATTCCGGCTACCCGCGCCGAATTGTCAGTTGGCAGGAAGGTCTTCGTCGTGGCCACGCCGGACAAGGACGGTACATATAAAGGGCACCAAGTCGTGGTTGAGAAGGATGGCGTAGCGCCTCCGATGTAAATCAGCAATCGGCAGGGTGCTGGTAAGAATCGTTCATGTTGGAGAGGCCGGCTGAAGCTGGCAGCCCAGGTCGGCAAGGCGCTTGAGCAGGCGTTGGATGGTTTTGCTGGCGTCCTGTCGACTGAAGTAATCGGGGCCGAGATTTGCATACTCATCGCCGTTGGAGAGCATGTGCCAGGTGGCTGTAAGCATTGAGGCGGCGACCGCGAGGATGGCCTTCTTTGGGCCGCGTCTTGCCTTGATGCGCAGGAACTGGGCATGCAGGTAGCTACTCTTCACCCGCACGGCGGCCCATGCAGCGGTGACGAGCGCGGTTTTCAGCCATGTGCCACTCTTGCGCACGCGGGTGGTGCGGCGCCTGCACTCTCGTCGTTACGCGGACATAGGCCCGCCCAGGAGATCAGGTGGGCGGCATCGGGGAAGCGCGTCATGTCGGCGCCAACCTCAGCCAGGATAACCTGCGCCGTCACGTCACTCACGCCGGGAATGGTGGTGAGCAGGTGGACGCATTGCCGGATCGGCGCAAGCTTGAGCAGGATCCGGTGGTGCGCGGTAATGCGCCCCCGCAGCGCCTCGCGCAGCTCGGGCACCTTTTTGCGCGCATTGCCCTGGGCGAGCACGGCCAGACGCTCTGGGTTATCTTCCCCCGCAACAATGGCGTTGAGCATGGCGCGGCCATGGGCTCGGCATTCCTGTTAATCGCAGCGATCAGCTGGTCGGTGGTGATTCTCCACATCAAGCGGCACACGTGGACCGTTTCGCCGCTGGACCTGGCACCCTGGCAAATGCTGCTGGCGACCGTCCCGCTGGCTGGCTTTGCGTTTGCGCTGGAAGGCGCTCCCACGACCATCCCGCTCGATGCGCATCTCCTCGAACTGCTGTTCCTCATCGGCCCTGTGGCGACCTCGGTCTGCTTTGTGATCTCTGCCGAGGCGGGCGTCGCGTCAGCACCCTCGCCATGTCCAATTTCACGCTCGGCGTACCCTTGATCGGCATCCTCGCATCTGTGCTGCTGCTGGGAAACCGCCTTTCGATGCTGTTCGTGATCGGCCTGGGTCTCATTCTCGCGAGCATGCTCCTCGCCGCCGCCGCGGCACGGCGCCCGGCCTGAGATCAGTCCTGCCAGGGGCGCAGCGCCCTTTCGCTGCCCGCGCGTGGCCTTCTGCGCGACCGTCTCGTGCGAGAGGGCTGCGGTCGCAAGACGAAGGCCAATCGGATTATCCAGGAACTGGTGCCTGAGCCTTCGGTCGGCTTATCGAGGCGATCGGGGAGGGGCGACGGCCACCGACGGGTGGCTGGCAAGCAATGCCGCGCAGCGCTCGCGCAGGAATGCATGCAACTCGTGAATTGCCGGCGTCATTTGCGCACGGTGAGCACAAATCAAGTGCAGCGGCGAAGGCTCGCAATAGTCTGGCGGGAATAACTCTACCAGTCGTCCTGCCTTCAAGTCGTCGATGAGGTCCAGCCGCGATTTGTAGACAAGGCCTTCCCCGGCTATCGCCCAGCGACGAACGGCATCGGCATCGTCGCTGATGCGATTACCCGTGACTGCCACGGTGCGTTCGCCGCCAGGCGGGGTAAAGCGCCAGCGTTCATGGATCTGCTCGCTCCAGACGTACCGAAGGCAGTTGTGTCCCCGCAGGTCGTCAACTTTCGCCGGTGCGCCGAACCGTTCGATGTACGCAGGTGCGGCGCACAATGCGCGTCGATTATTGTCGACCAGCTTCATGGCAAGTAGCGATGAATCAGGCAGCGCTCCGTAACGCACGACTGCATCCAGCGGCTGGCGGATGAGGTCGGCCGCACGGTCGCTCATTTTCAGGTGCAGCGACAAACCAGGGTGCCTGTGCTGAAAATCATCCAGCCACGGCAGCAGCAGGTTTCGACCAAAGTCAGACGGAGCAGAGAGCCGCAGCGGGCCAGTCAGCGCCCGGGTGGATAATTTTGCCGAGGACGAAACGCGCAATCACTTACCCATTCGCCAACGGCTGATTCAATCAGATTCTGTATATAAGAGGTTTCCTGTAAATAGACGCACTGGTGCGGGCGCTTAGCATAAGTGTCTGCGTGTCAAGATGTTGCGATCGGGATGCCAAGGTTGTCAGGCAGTGATGCGCACCGGCATTGGTGCTGGCTCTGCCACCATTTGATCCGCAGGCAATAGCCTGCAAAAAGGTCCGAGTTTGCCCGGGCTCTCGGCACGTCAGCCGGGTCCCACTCCTCGCGTTGCAGGATCACCATGCCGCGACTGTCGGGCGGCATACAGGTACAGGAACCGTCGGTAGTCTGGTCTGCTGCGGCCGTAATGAAACCGCAGATCTTGCGGACCGACGGTGCCGGCGTGCCGGTCTTCGGCAAGCGCAGCGTCAGAACGCCTTGTGTGAATCTGGCCTCGACGTTGTCCAGGTCGAGTCCGTCCGGCAGCGGAATGCTGCGCATGAAGGCGCCATATGCGCGCTCCAACCGATAGCATCCGCTTTCGTCGGTCTGGACATCCTGCTTCTTTTCACCCCGCAGTACCAGCGCGCCATCCTCAATGCTGATCTGCACCTCGTCGCGCTCCATGCCCGGCAATTCGGCGGTGATCCGCAGCGCCGCGCCGTCGTCGACGACATCGATCCGTGGCTGGAAGCGTGACGAGCTGAAGTCGCCAAACCACCGGTCGAGGCCACTGAAGTTAGCGAAGGGCTCATGCAGGAAGTCGCCCATGGCACGCCACGGGTCGCCGGAGAAGATCCGCGAGACGTCCGGCCATTCCGGCAGCCGATGCCGGGGCGGGACGGCACCGGAAGATTCGTTCGCGGCGGGCTTCTCATCCGTTGTCTTCCGCAGGAATTTGAATGGGTTCCACTTCAGTTCCGTTTTCATGTCATGCTCCCGATTGTCGATGGCAATCGTTGAAACGGCGGGCGTCATACGCCACGGCGCACGGCGCCTGACGGGGCGCCCTTGGCGGGCGCCGTTCTCTCCTAAAGGTCCTACGCTACATTGATGGCAATGCGCCGCGGACGTGCTTCCTCGCGGCGCGGGATGGTCAGCTTCAGCACGCCATCCTGCAGTTGTGCGCCGATCTGCGTGGAGTCCAGATCCGGACTCAATGAGAACGCGCGCGCAAAGTGCGGCCGGTGGATCTCCGCGTGCTGCACGCGCAGTCCGGACGGTGTCGGCACGACGGCTTCCGCCTCGATGTGCAGGTTGCCGTCGTGGACGCTCACCTGCAGCTTGTCGCGGGTCACGCCCGGCAGGTCGGCCCAGAGCGTGACACCGCCGCTATCCTCGACGATGTCCACCGCCGGCAGCAGCGTGACGGTCGGCGCCGCCTTTTCCTGTTGGCGTTGCGCCATCGCGCTCTGGTTGCGTGCGACGACTTGGGTCGTATCGGTCATGTCAATCTCCCTTGCGCTATTGGATAGTGATCGCGCGCGGCTTTGAGGCCTCGCGTTTGCCCACGCTGATCGACAGGCAGCCGTTGGCATAGTGCGCCTGTACCTTGTCGGGATCGGCGCCCTCGGGGAGCTCAATCACCCGCCGGAAGGTGCCGACGAAACGCTCCTGCGCATAAAGCCGGGCTTCCGAAGTGTCATCCGGACAGACGGACTGCCGCTCGCCACTGATTGTCAGGAGACCCTTGTCGATCGAGACTTCTAGGTTTTCCTGCTTTACCCCGGGCGCAAACGCGACGATCTCGATGGAGTCGTCTGTCGCCCCAATGTTGATCGCTGGAAAGGCGCCGAAGCGTCCCGAGCGGATGCTGGAAGGGAAGCCGCCGAACAGGGCCGTCATCTGCTTTTGCAGGCGATCGAGGTCACTGAACAGGTCGGTTCCGAAGAATGCGTCACTCATGGTCGTATCCTCCTTCGATGCAGCAAGGAAGGGATGGACGACACGCGCTCCGATTCACCTGCCTAGCTGCCGGCAAACAAAAAGAAACACGCAGCGCTGCGACGCGACTGCCTGAGCAAGAATAAAATAGTAACGGGTTCGTGTTATTTCAAGTGTCTCAAGAGGCACTTTTTCGCCATCTTCGGGAAGCTCTGTTCATTGCCCCAATTCGTCACGACAAGCCGCCCGCGACCCATAGCACGTCAAAGATGCGGCCGGTGCTCTCCCTCACCTCGACCGACTCCGGCAGCTCAATGAAGCTTCCCAACCCCGAATTGCATCCTTACTCCCCTCACACCTCCAGGCAGCATTTCTTGTACTTTTTTCCGCTTCCGCACGGGCAGGGGTCATTCCTTCCGGTCTTTGGCCCAGCGGTACGGGGACGCGTCGCTTCCTGATGATTGGACAGCTCCAGCAGCCGCTGAAAGAATTCTCCTCTCTTGGGTGCAGTTTCGCGTTCGGCGCGCAAGCCAAGCGCGATCTCGATGTCCTCCAGATCGCCAACGCAGTCGAGATCGACACAATCCTTGGCATATGCCTCCCGGATCAGGTCGATGGACTCCACCGCGTTTAAATCGAGCAGCACGGACACAATCTCCGTGTTGAGAGTCTGCTCGTTGTCCTCGAAGGACCGGAGGAGGGTCATCAGTATCTGCAGGCATCGCCCACGCTGCTCGGGGTGGACGGACGCGACCTCCCTCATTGCCCTGCATGCACCACCCCTGGCATAACTCCCGTTATGACCGTCCGCCGCGAATGGCGCGAGCACATCAACCGACCGACCGCCCATCTGGCCGAAGACGCACGGCAATTCAGTGGCGATCCAATCGTCAAAGTCATCGTCAATGCGACGCAACAGCGAAACCAGGGCGGGCAGGGCTTCGGTCGCTTTGAGTGCCCCGAGAATTCTCCAGGCATGCACGGGGGCGAATGGCACAAGCCCGTACCCATTGTGTAGCGCGTCGTCAGCGACGACAGCAATCAACTCAGGGATGTGGCGGTGGTCAAGGCCGAGTTTTGTATACTCCTTCCACGTTTCGGGTCTCCCGTCTACCTCCTCGAAGAATTGGCCCAGGGTAAGAAGCTGGCTGACAGGGTATGAATATGAGGTGTTCATTTGCGTAGGATCAGTAGGTGGGCTGGTTGGACTACCCAGTCAAGAAGCGGTGGCGCCCCACGCTCACGAATGGCAGCAACCTCGACACCGGTCCGACTGATGGCGAAATGGCACCGCGCCAAAGGGCCTTGAAGACTGGGGGCCGCTTCGCTTGTCGTCCCTGCCGTCTGCTCGTTCGATCATTGCCGCCGCGGTTCCTGGACCTCCGTTCCGCCGTCCAGAATTCTAAGGAACTCTGTATAAGCGAACACCCGCCCGCGTTGCTTCCCGGTGACTTCCTTCACGACCTCCAGTTTCTCCAGTGACTCGAACGCTTTGTTGACGGTCGGGGCGCTGAGCCCCGTCTTCTGCTGCGCTTGGGCGGCGTTAAGGAACGGGTGGGTCCGGAGCAATTCGTGGATCCGCAGCATGGAGTTGATCTGTTCGCCGCTCGCGGAGATGCGTTCTCTGTCGGCCTGGAAGAGGCCGACGATACGCATTGCACTTTCATGGGCGTTGTTTGCTGTTTCGGCGACGCCGGTGAGGAAGAACTCTGTCCAGACTTCCCAGTCTCCGCGCAGCCGGACGTCTTGAAGCAGGCGGTAGTACTGCTCTCGGTGCGTCTTCAGGTAGAGGCTGAGATACAACAGTGGTTCTTGGAGGACCTTCTTTTCAACCAGAAACAGGGCGATCAACAGCCGGCCGAGGCGGCCATTGCCATCCAGAAACGGATGAATCGATTCAAATTGCACATGCAGAAATCCGGCCTTGATGAGCGGTGGGATCTGGGCTGAGTCGTCCTGCAAAAAGCGTTCAAGGTCGCTGAGGCACGTCTGCATTTCATTGACCGGGGGCGGCACGTAATGGGCGTTCCCCGGCCGGGTCCCGCCGAGCCAGTTTTGCGAGCGTCGGAACTCGCCGGGATTCTTGGCTTCTCCTCGGCCTTTCTGCAGCAGGCGGGCATGCATGTCCCGAAGCAAACGCAGGCAGAGCGGCAGCCCTTTTGGATCACGCAGGACGCTAAGCCCGTACATCATCGCATCGACGTAGCTCGAGACCTCGGTGATGTCGTCGAGCGGTTTCCCGGCCAGCGCCGCGTTCTCATACTGCAGCAGATCATCGAGCGTCGATTGCGTTCCTTCGATCTGCGATGACAACACCGCTTCCTTGCGGACATACATGTAGAGGAACAACGCCTTGTCCGGCAGCAGCATCGCCACGCCGTCGAGACGGCCGATGGCTCGGTCCGCCTCACTCAGTCGCTGGAGCAGTTGTGGCGCGAGCGTCAGCGGTGGCTCAGGCGGCAGCGGCGGCGGGACGTAGGCATTCACCGTCTCGTCGAAGGCCACGGTCGATACGTAGCGGCCGATTCTTGGGTTCGGCGGTTCGGGGGCGAGGGCAGTGTCGTCTGTCGGCATTGGGCTTTGCTGGTAAAAGTTGCTTAACGAATGACGCACATTAATAAATTTCTTTGCCGATAATTTTACTTACGGGAGTCACTACCCCGAGACTGAAAATGGCGTCCAAGGCCGGTCGATAGGTGGCGGCCCCGTCTTGGGCCGACGCGTTCTCGTAGGACGCGAGGCTTCGCCTAGGTAAGGACTACTTAACTACCGCCACACGCTAATAAAATATTATGCCACAAATTTTACTTAAACTCAGGTCGACCGACAAGGCCCGGGCACGTGCTGAGCCCAGCCGCAAACGAGCGATGCCTAACCTGGCGACGGGGACGTGCGCTGCTTGTGGCGTGGGGCCCGGATGGAAAGGCCACGCGTAGGACAAAGGAAAGTTGCGTCGTCCACACTTTGTATGTCGGGCCGGCGGCAAGCTCCGGTCGCGTCAACCCCGACTGGCGCACATTTGTAGGACCGTTTCACCGAGATCTGGGGATCGGCAGGCGTTCACCATCGGGATGCCGGACGGCCACCTGGTTTTAGCCGGAGATTTTTTAGTTTCACGAATGTGAAACTACTCGTCCGGACGACATGATCTTTTGCGCCTGCCAGGCGCATAAAGTCTGGGATTGAATTAAGGGTACTTACACCGGCAACCCGTGCCCCTTCCGCTAACACTGTGGTCCTTACGTTGCGACCAATATCGTCGCGGGAACCGGTTTCCTTGGAAGCGCCCGCCCATCGATGACGATCAAGAGCGTGCTGGCCCTGCAGCCGTCGTCGCGGCTGCGACTCCTCCCTGCCCCAGAGACTGCACGCACTCGTCCACGCTGAGTTCGTGCAGCGCTTCGCGCGGCAGTGCTTCGTCCGCTGATCGCGACAGCACTTCCAGCGCGGGAGGCTTCAATCGCACCAGCAGCAGACGTCGGCCACGGGCCGCGGCGCCAGCGGCGAACGTGTGCAGTGCCTCAATCGTCGAACCGTCAAGGTCTGGAGACTCCTCGAGACTGAAGATCAACGTATGCACGGCGCCCTGCCCCGCATCGGCCAGATGCCGCACCTGCGCAAGGATGCGCTCGACATTGGCAAAAAAAATCGGTGCTTCGGGCCGCACGATCAGCACGCCCGGAAGCGTCTTGGCTTCGGGGTGCGCGGTGACGTCCACGTAGTCGTGGCTGCTGCCAAGGCGTCCCAACTGGCTGACGTTCGGCTCCGAGAAATTGCGCAGCGTGATCAGCAGACTCACCCCACGATTCGACGCACCCGACAGACAGCGCGCGCGGCAGTAGTCCGATGCGCGACGTGATCGCCGTCTGTTCGATTGCCGGCCTCTTACTGCCTGAGGCCGTGGCATACGCCGGCATCGCCAATCTTCCGCCACAGGCGGGGTCTGATCGGCTTGTTGATCGGTCTGGTGGTGTACGGCCTGCTGGGGACCAGCCGCTTCGCCGTGGTGTCAGCAACATCGTCTTCGGCCGCCGTGCTGGCCGCCATCACGGTGTCGATGGCCGGTGGTGATCTGGCACAACGCCTGCTGCTGGCCGCTGGACTGGTGATCCTGAGCGGTTTCTTTCTTGTATTGGCTGGCCTCGCCCGCCTCGGCGGCATTACCGAATTCATTGCCAAGCCGGTGCTGCGTGGTTTCACGTTTGGGCTGGCCATCACCATCATCCTGAAGCAGGTGGCGAGCGTGGCGGGCGTGCATCCGACCCATGGCGACCTGCCGCGATTCACGTACGAGATGATCCAGGAGGTATCGGTCTGGAACGTGAACGGGCTGATCGCCGCGCTGGTCGTGCTGCTGTTGCTGTTCGCGATATCGCGCTGGAAGAACGTACCCGGCCCGCTGGTCGTTATCGTGCTCGGCATTGTGCTCGCCCACGGGGTGGATCTGCACGACTACGGCATCGGGCAGGTCGGCGCGATCGATTTGGCCGGCGTCTCGTTCGATATCCCTGACCTGCCTCGCACCGAGTGGCTGCGGCTTGGCGAGCTGGCGCTTGCGCTGGTCCTGATTTTGTATGCGGAGTCGTATGGAGTTGTGGGGTTTAACTCTTGGCGATTAATTGCGTTATGCCACGGGCAGGGCGACAACTCAAACTGTTGATGTAGCATGCGCGCAAGCCCAAGACGTTAGCAAGCCAGGCCGCCGCCTCACGTGGCCCAGTGCGTGCAACGTCCGAGCCTGCGATTGCGTATGACGTTGGTGCCGACCGGCCAAGGCATGGATGTTCTCGGCAAACGTACGACGGGGGCAGCCGGCGTTCGCACACTTGAAGCGACGCACCTCAACGGCGAGAACAACCCGCAGCTCTAGATCCTATGTAACAGGTGGAGGTCGTCAACGAACTGATACGTAAAATCAGGGCGTGTCGAGTCCCCTGTTCAAAGGAGAGCATCATGCACACGGATCAGATGTTCACGACGGGTGGT
>NZ_QKWJ01000097.1 GCF_003353055.1 Cupriavidus lacunae | reverse complement strand
ACAACCTGGCGCGGATGCGCCAGTGAAGTATCGCCATCAATGCAAAACCCGCGGTAAACACGCAGCGGCCGCGTAAACATCATCCCACTCGACCCATGAGGTGCATTGTGAAGCATAGCCCTTGGCCTGGCTCGTGTTGGCGCAGATGATGTCGATATTGAGTTCATATAGTGCGCGTCCGAACTGCGTGTAGCCACGGCCCTCGGCGCTGTCCCGAGCATTGACCCGGAAGACGCCGGCCTTGTCCGAATAGAACGCCTGCGGCTTGCCGTGGCGCTCGAGGTAGGCCCGCGTCGCCGTGAAGTAGGCCTGGGTCGATTCGGTCGGCACGAACCCCAACTGCATCAGCCGGCCGGTGGCGTCGTCGACGTAGACCAGCAGCGTGCAGGCCGGCGCCCGGTCCTCGAACCAGGCGTGGTCGCTGCCGTCGATCTGCACCAGCTCGCCCAGGCAGGCGCGGGGGTTGCGTGGCTGGTGGACCTCGGGCGGGCGCTGCTTCCTCGGGACCCAGAAGCCGGCGTCGATCATGATCCGGCGCACGGTCTCCTTGGCCAGGTAGATGCCGTGGCGCTCGCGCAGCTTCTCGGCGGCCAGCGTCGGGCCGAAGTCGGCGTAGCTGTCGCGGATCAGACCGCGCACCCGTGCTTCGAGCCCTCGGTCCAGCGCGCGATTGCCCGGCGTGCTGCCGCGCTTGCGAGAAACCAGTCCTGCGGGACCATCGTGTCGATAGCGATTCGCCAGACGTTCGACCTGCCGGGTGCTCAGCCGCAGCTTCTCAGCCGCGCGCCACGGCTTGAGCTCGCCACGGACCACGGCTTCGACGACTTTGAGACGATCCAGCTCACGCATGCTCATGGTTACCAGGTCCGGACGTGCCATCGCGGTGCCTCCGTGCGGTCGATCGCAAAGGCGACAGCATGGCCAACCCCGACATTTCTATCTGGCTGTAGTCCGACATTAGCATGTAGCTGCAACATCCGGTTCTCGCATAATAAGTGTTATGTTAAATGACAAAGAAATCTGGGAGGGAATCGCCGTCCGCGTTTCTGTGCGGACGAGCGTGACCAGGCGCTCCTTCCGGTGTGTCGAAAGTCCTCGCCAGAGTGATCGGTCCCCGCCCGGGGTTACCTGGACCCGGCGTTCAGTTCGTCTGCCTGGTCGGCGGGGATACTCTCAATCGTCATGAGCCTTGCGGTGTCGACCGGGTCATTGAGCGCGTCGGCAGTCGGCGTCGCCGGCACTGCCTGGCGGTGCACGTCGTGTGTCACGAAGCCGATGTCCCGGCTTGGAATGGCAAACCAGTCAGGATTGCCGAGCGAGCGGCGGATGTCCTCCAGCCCGCCCTCCCAATGCTCGCCAAGCGTGTCGGCGCTGAACTCATAGTCCTTGTAGTGTCCCTCGAAGGCCCTGTTCTTGTAGATCAGGTGGACCACATTGACCGCACTGCCATCCGCGACTTTCTGTGCCTTGCGCACGAGTGGATGGCTCTGGCGCACTTCCTCGGGAATATGTTCCAGCAGTTGCTTGATGAGACCGGCGTGCTTCTGCTCTGCCTCGAGAAAGGTGGTGATCGCCCGGGTCCGGCTCGAGTACTGGATATCCTTGGTCCGCTCTGAAATGTCAAGGAAATTGCCCGGCAGCCTGCCACGCGCGCTCCACAGATCCACCTGGAATATCAGTGTGTCCTTGTGCTGCGATTCCCTGACAATTTCAGTGAGCGGCGTGTTCGAGACGAGGCCGCCGTCCCAATAGTATTCGCCATCGATTTCAACTGCGGGAAAACCGGGTGGTAGCGCGCCCGATGCCATGAAGTGCTCTGGCTTCAGGCGCATCTTCGTATTGTCGAAATAGATCAGGTTCCCCGTGCGGACATTGACCGCCCCCACGGAAACCCGAATATCGCCGTCGTTGATACGATCGAAGTCGGCGTACTTGAGCAGCGTGGCGCGCAAGGCGGCCGTATCGTAAAAGCTCACCTGGCTTGGATCTTTAGGTGCCAGCCCCGCGGCATGCAGGGGCGAGCGCGGTGCAAAGAACCCCTTCTGGCCTTCCGTCAGCGCGCGGCTGGCGGCCCACATGCTAGACCACTTGCGCGCGATATCCTTGAAGCCCAACGTTGCCGGCCACCAGGCGCCCACGTGACCGATCAGGTCTGCAGGCTGGCAAATGGTGTTCCAGAAACCGCGCAATGCTTCCACGCCGTCTTCAGGCGCGTTGCCTGCGATGATGGCCGTATTCAGTGCGCCAATCGAAATTCCCGAGATCCAGGTAGGCCTGATGCCAGCTTCCGCCAGACCTTGATAAACGCCTGCCTGATAGGAGCCGAGCGCGCCGCCTCCCTGAAGGACCAATCCGATTTCGTCATAGGGGGGCAACTCTAGCTGATGGTCGCGATTGATTCTGCTGGTTCCGCTGCGGCGCACGTCTGACTCCTTGTATTTATTGCATGAACCAGCCGTGGCTCACCACGACCGACTGCCCGGTCAACGCCGCCGATTCGAATCCGGCCAGGAAAGCAACCGTCCTGGCCACGTCGGCCGCGGTCGTGAATTCGCCGTCCACGGTTTCCTTGAGCATCACGTTCCTGACGACTTCCGCTTCCGAAATTCCGAGGGCCTTGGCCTGCTCCGGAATTTGCTTGTCGACCAGCGGCGTACGGACAAACCCCGGACATACCACGTTGGCACGCACGCCGCGCGAGCCGCCTTCCTTGGCGACGACGCGGGCAAGGCCAAGCAGTCCGTGCTTCGCTGTCACATAGGCCGACTTCAGCTTCGATGCCTCATGCGAGTGAACCGAACCCATGTAAATGATGGAACCGCCCTTGCCTGCCGCATACATATGCCGGATGGCAGCTTTCGTTGTCAGAAAGGCGCCGTCCAGGTGAATGGCCAGCATCTTCTTCCAGTCCGAGAATTCGTAGTCTTCAATCGGATTGACAATCTGGATGCCGGCATTCGACACCAGCACATCGATGCTGCCGAGCTTGCTGACCGTTTCCTCGATGCCGGCGTTGACCGCGGCTTCGCTCGTCACGTCCATCGACACAGCAATTGCCTTGCCGCCCTCAGCGACAATCGCATCCGCGACTTTCTGCGCATTCTGCAGATTCAGGTCGGCGATGACGACGGCGGCGCCATCCTGAGCCAGTTGGCGTGCGCATTGCTCGCCAATACCACTTGCTGCGCCGGTAACGAGCGCGACTTTTCCTTGCAATGACATGATTGCTCCTTGCGGGGTTACTGGTTGACGACAAGCCTCGGCGCCTGTGCAGGTGCGAGGTAATCAAAGGCAACTTCGCCGATATCGAGGGTGAGATTGGCAATGACATGCCTCGCGCCCACGATCTTCCTGACCGGCAGCTCGGCAACGGGCGCCAGCGCGTGCGGGTGGAGTTCCAGCGCGGCGGGTCCTTCCCAGGCGCCGAGCACCGTCACATCCTGCAGATAAAAGCGGACCAGTTCGCAGATCCGCGGCGAGCCGTCGACGTGCGGGATGACCTTCAGCAGGTAGTTCGCCGTATCCGCCAGCTTCCGGCGTTCGGCCTCGATATCGAGCGGGCGGAATTTATAGCCCATCGTGCCGGTCGCGATCCGCTGCGTCCCATAGTCGAGGGTGCCAAGCAGCGTATCGTTACCATCAATGGCCAGGCGGGGCGAGGCGAGCTTCTTCGGAAACCCCCAGATTTCACGGCCGCCGGCGATCGGCCCTTCATCATCCAGATACATCGCATGCGTGTAGTTGCCCTTCTGGCCTGATTCATCGATGACGGAAATCACCTGGCCGCTCTCGGTGTAGTCACCGAATCCGGATGAGTCCGGCATGCGGATGAACTCATAGTGGACCAGAGCCGAATCGACCGTCAAAGGCTCGGGCACGACCGCTCGCAGGGCATCCAGGTCGGTTTCGTAGGTAATGATGAAGTATTCGCGATGGAGGAATCGGAAAGGCGGGCGCGGATACGAGGGGCTGTGCAGCGGCATTGCGAAGGCGTTCTTGCGGATGTCATCTATTTTCACGGCGGAGGTCCTGTGAGTTGTGGAATCAGCACAATTCGACGATCTGAGTGCCTCAGGCAAGACGTAGACCGCTTCCTGCGTCAGGAGTTGCTTGCTGGCACGCCTTGCCTGCTTTGCGTGGCGACGTTGCCCTGATGAATGTGGCAGATTTGTCGCAGCGCAGCATCAGCGGGACTATCCTACGGGTTTTCCCTTGGTAACAAAAGACGGCAAACATGAAATGGATTGTTTCGCCAGGAGGACAAAGGCGGTGTGGCTGGATGCAGTCGCTGGCAAATCCCGATATGCCCGAGGCATAATCGTGAAACTGGTTTCAACGAGACCCCACCCTTATGCCCCCCATCCTGTGACCCAACCTGCGTCCCCCCTGAAACCTGCAGAGAAACTCACCATCCAGGACGTTGCCGACTATGCGGGCGTCTCGAAGGCAACGGTATCGCGCTACCTGAACCGGGGCGGCGAGCAACTGTCCGCAGACGTAGAGGCGCGTGTGGCCGCCGCCATCCGTGCGCTCGGCTATAGCCCCAGCCCCATGGCGCAGGGGCTCAAGCGCGGCAAGTCGCGCCTGATCGGGCTGGTGGTAGCGGATGTTTCCAATTCGTTCTCGGTGGCCGTGCTGCGGGGCGTAGAAAAGGCCTGTCGCGACGCCGGCTATATGGTGATGCTGTTCAACCTCGGCAATGATGAGCAACTGGAGCGCGAAGCCATTCGCTCGCTGTCGGCCTACCGGGTTGAGGGCTTTATCCTGCATACACTGGGCCACGATGCCGGCGCTCTGGCCGATGCGGCGCAGTTGGGCAAGCCAGTTGTACTGGTCGACCGCAAGGTCGGCGATGCGGAAGTGGACCTGGTGGCCCTGGACAACCTGACCGCCGTCCATGAAGCCGCCGGCCACCTCGTCGAAGCCGGCTATCGGCACCTGCTCTTCATCAGCGAGCCGATCAAGGCCATCAGCTCACGCAACGAGCGGGCCCGCGCCTTCCAGGGCTTTATCACCGAACACGCGGGTTCACTGACGGGGACCGTTTTTGAAGCCCAGAGGGGTGACGACGATGCCCTTGACGAAGCGCTCCGCGCCCTGCGCCGTGGTGCCGGCGAGGCGCCCATTGCCGTGCTGGCGGCCAACGCGGTGATCTCGCTGCGCGTGGCGGGCGCAGCCGCCAGACTGGGATGGCAGCTCGGCACCGAACTTGGCCTGATCGGCTTCGATGATCCGGAATGGGCCGCGTTGGTCGGTCCTGGCCTTAGCACCATTTCCCAGCCCACCGACGATATCGGGCGCGTCGCCACCAACTGCCTGATCGAGCGCCTGCATGGCGCGCAACTGCCGCCGCGCCGCGTCTTGTTGCCCGGCACCTTGATCACCCGCGGGTCCACCCGCCGCGGCTGATCCCCGCTGATCCCCGAACCCGCCCCCCGCCGCTGTCAGGCGCGCACGCTTGATCCACGCTTAGGCCCGTTGCCCCCGGCCGGCGGGGCGCCTGCACGCGCCGATTCCACCTTGGGCCAAACGCAGATTCGCACGTAAGGGTTTCCACTGCTGGATCTCTGAAACCGGTTTCCTATAATTCTGAAACCGGTTTCAAGACGGTGCTTGCCGAACGCTGCAACGCCAGCGACACATTCCAAATACGTGCAGGAGACATTGATGAACGTCCAACGCTTGTTGCGCCGCGTAGCCGCGCCCGTGCTGACTCTGCTGGTCCTGACCAGCGCCGCTTTGACCGCCCAGGCGCAGACCGTCGCCGAGATCGTCAAGAAGGGCAAGGTCACCATCGGCGTGGTGACCGGCGCCCCGCCTTTCGGCACTACGGACGCCACCGGCAAGCCCGCCGGCTATGACGTCGACGTGGCCAACCTGCTGGGCAAGTACCTCGGCGTACCGGTCGATATCGTCCCGCTCACCTCTCCGAGCCGGATTCCGGCGCTGGAAGCCGGCAAGGTCGACTTCCTGGTCGCCACGCTGGCGCCGACGCCCGAGCGGGCGCGCGCCATCATGTTCAGCGCGCCCTACAGCGCGTTCGAGCTGACCATCTTCGCGCCCGTTGCCGCCAAGTACGCCAGGCTGACGGAACTGGGCAAGAAGAAGGTGGGCGTGACCCGCGGCACTACGCAGGACACCGCGCTGACCCGGCTGGCCGTACCCGGCATGAATATCGTTCGCTTCGAGGACGACGCCACCTGCGCGCAGGCGCTGATCAGCAACCAGGTCGATGCCATTGCCCTGCCCAACACCACCGGCAACGAGATCATGAAGGCGCGCGGCGCCGGCAAGTTCGACGCCAAGTTCGCATTCTCGGTGCAACCGAATTCGATGGCCGTGCGCCGCGACGCCTTCGAGCTGCGCCAGTGGCTCAACACCACCATCTCCTACGTCAAGCTCAATGGCGAACTCGATGCCATTGCGCAGAAGTGGACCGGCAAGGCGCTGCCCGCGCTGCAAACGTTCTGATCCAGGCCGTCTGAGGTTGCGCGCCGGCGCCAGCCGGCGTGCCAGGAGACCCGCATGCACTACCAATTCGAATGGGCCCCGGTGTTGTCGCAGCTGGATCGCTTCGCGGAAGGCGCGGCGATGACGCTGGCGCTGAGCTTCGGCTCGATCCTGCTTGGCACCCTGGTCGGCACCGCCGGCGCCATCGCCGCCGCTTTTGGCGGCCCCTGGCTGCAGCGCGCCGCCAGAGCATACGTCGAGGCGATCCGCAACACGCCCTTCCTGATCCAGCTCTTCATCATCTTCTTCGGCTTGCCGACCGTAGGCCTGCAGATCGACGCCGTCACCGCCGCGGTGATTGCCATGACCGTCAACCTCGGCGCCTATTCGACGGAAATCATCCGGGCTGGCCTGCAGGCGGTCCACCGCTCGCAGCTCGAAGCCGCCGCGGCGCTGGGCATGACGCGCTGGCAGCTGATCCGCCATGTGGCCCTGGTGCCGGCTTTCGAGAAGGTCTATCCGGCCCTGACCAGCCAGTTCACGCTGATGATGCTGACATCGAGCGTGGTGTCGGCGATCTCGGTGGAAGAGCTGACGGCGGTCGCCAGCCAGGTCGATTCGCAGACCTTCCGCACCTTCGAGAGCTACATCCTGGTCATGTTCGTCTATATCGGGCTGGCCCTGCTGTTGCGCGCCATGTTCGCCCTGATCGGCAACCTGGTGTTCAGGCGCCGCCGCGTGGTGACGCGCGCACGAAAGCTGGCCCGCACGGCCCCGCTCGTCCCCCTGGCTAAGGCGGAGCTGACGGCAGCGGTTGCAGGGAGCGCGAAATGATCACCGAATTCTCCTGGAATCATCTCGAAATCCTGCTCCTGGCGGCACGCTGGACGCTCTGGGTGACCTTGCTCGCCTTTGTCGGCGGCACGCTGGCCGGCTTCATGGTGGCGCTGGCGCGTACCTCCAGAAGCCCCCTGCTGCGCCTGGCCAGCACCGCCTATATCCAGGTCGTGCAGGGCACGCCGGTGCTGATCGTGCTGTTCCTGAGCTACTACGGGCTCTCCGTGCTCGGGCTCAGGCTGTCGCCGATGGTCGCGGCCATGTTGGCGATGTCGATCTACGCCAGCGCCTATCTTGGCGAGATCTGGCGCGGCTGCATCGAGGCCGTGCCGCAAGGTCAGTGGGAAGCCAGCGAGGCGCTCGCCCTCACCCGCTGGCAGCAACTGCGCCACGTGGTGCTGCCGCAGGCGGTCCGGCTGGCGCTGCCACCCACGGTGGGGTTCTCGGTCCAACTGGTCAAGAACACCTCGATCACGTCCATCATCGGCGTCATCGAACTGACCCGCGCCGGCCAGCTGATCAACAACGCGACCTTCCAGCCCTTCGCGGTCTTCGTCGTCGTCGCACTTATCTACTTCGCGCTTTGCTTCCCGCTGTCGTCGGCGGCCAGGCGCATGGAAAGGAGGCTCCATGTCAATCGTTGAAGCACAGGGCGTGCACAAGTCGTATGGCCACGTCGAAGTCCTGAAGGGCGTCTCATTTGCCATCGAGCCCGGCCAGGTGGTTGCCATCATCGGCCGCAGCGGCTCTGGCAAGAGCACCATGCTGCGTTGCCTGAACGGCCTGGAGACGATCAACGCCGGCAATATCACCGTGGCCGGGCACAAGCTGGATCACGACCGCAAGCGCTTGCTCGACCTGCGCCGCGACGTGGGCATGGTCTTCCAGAGCTACAACCTGTTTCCGCACCTGACCGTGGGCGAGAACATCGCGCTGGCGCCGTCCATCGTGAAGAAGATGGCCGCCAGCAAGATCGACGGCATCGTCGACCGGGTGCTGACCCAGGTCGGCCTGCTGGAAAAGAAGGACTGCTACCCCGAGCAACTCTCGGGTGGCCAGCAGCAGCGCGTTGCCATCGCCCGTTCGCTGGCGATGGAGCCCAAGGTGATGCTGTTCGACGAGGTCACCTCCGCGCTCGACCCCGAGCTGACGGCGGAAGTGCTGCGGGTCATGGAGCACCTGGCCGCCTCCGGCATGACCATGGTGCTGGTCACGCACGAGATGGAGTTTGCTCGCCGCATGGCGCATACCACCATCTTCATGCACCAGGGCAAGGTGCACGAAGCGGGCCCGTCCAAGGCGCTGTTCGCACAGCCGCGGACGCCGGAACTGCAGCAGTTCCTCAGCGCGGGAGCCCTGAAATGAGCCGGCCACAAGCAGAAAACTGCGCCCGCCCGCCGGTGCTGATCTCGCTGACGGCCTATGGCGCCGACCTCGCCCATCGCGACGGGCAGGCGGCGCTGGCGCGGATTGCCGCGGCGGCCGGCGCCGACGGCGTGGAATTCCGCGGCGAGCTCCAGCGCGGCCAGTCGGATGAAGTGAGGGGACAACGCGAGGTCGCGGCGCAGCACGGCCTGAGCGTGGTCTGGTCCAGCCCGGAAGGCCTGTGGAGCGAAGCCGGCAGCCTCGATGCTGCCGCGCTCGACCGCGCCTTCACGACCGCGCTGGCGCTCGGCGCCAGCCGGGTCAAGATGTCGCTTGGCGGCTATCGCGAAGGCACGGCGCTGGACGCATTGCTCCCCTGGTTGCGGCACGACGGCATCGAACTGGTCGTGGAAAACGACCAGACCGCCAGCGCCGGCACCGTGCCGCCGCTGCGCGACTTCTTCGCGCGTACCAGGGCGCTCGGCGCGACCATACCGATGACCTTCGACATGGGCAACTGGCACTGGACCGGCGAAGATCCGCTCGACGCCGCGCAGGTCTTCGCGGCTGGCGTCGGCTATGTGCACTGCAAAGGCGTGCAGCGCACGCCCGCCAAATGGATCGCCGTGCCGCTGGAGCAGTCGGCGGCACCATGGCGCAGCGTAATGCGCCGCCTGCCCGCGGACGTTGCCCGTGCCATCGAATTCCCGCTGCAAGGCGATGACCTGGTACAGGTCACGCGCCAATATGTCGAACTGCTGCGTTCGGTGGAGATCCCAGCATGAGTGCCGATCTTGACGTGGTCACGCTGGGCGAGGCGATGCTGATGCTGGTGGCTGGCGAAGCCGGCCCGCTCGAAGGCGTGCAGACCTTCCACAAACGCACCGCCGGCGCCGAAACCAATGTGGCCATCGGCCTGTCGCGCCTGGGCCTGAAGGTCGGATGGGCCAGCCGCCTGGGCGATGACTCGATGGCGCGCTACCTGCTCGATGCCATGCGGCGCGAAGGCGTGGATTGCAGCCAGGTGGTGTGCGAGCCCGGCGAGCGCACCGGCTTCCAGTTCAAGGGCCGGGTCGACGACGGCAGCGATCCGCCCGTCGAATATCACCGCCGCGGCTCGGCGGCCAGCCGCATGCACCCCGGCCACCTTGACGACAGCTGGCTGCGGCGCTCGCGGCACCTGCACGTCACCGGTGTGTTCCCCGCGCTTGCCGAAGGCACCCGGGCCGCCACGCGCCAGGCCATCGCCACCATGCGGGCCGCCGGCCGCACGATCTCGTTCGACCCCAACCTGCGACCCACGCTGTGGGCCACGCCCGAACTGATGCGGGACACCCTGAACGAGCTGGCGCACCAGTGCGACTGGGTGCTGCCGGGCATCGAAGAAGGCCGCTTCCTCACCGGCCATGCCGAGCCCGAACGCATTGCCGCCTTCTACCGCGCCCGTGGCGCCAGCCTGGTGGTGGTGAAGCTGGGCGCCGATGGCGCCTACTTCGACGGCGAGGCCGGCACCGGCCATGTCGCGGCGTTCGGCGTCGAGCGTGTGGTCGACACCGTTGGCGCGGGCGATGGCTTTGCGGTGGGCGTGATCAGCGCGCTGCTGGAAGGCCGGCCGGTGGGCGAAGCTGTCCGGCGCGGCGCCTGGATCGGCGCCCGGGCGGTGCAGGTGCGGGGCGATACCGAAGGCCTGCCGACCCACGCCCAGCTGGCAGCCGCCAGTTTGTGAAGCCACAGCAAGGATTTCCCATGCGCAAGAATGTTCTGGTGTTCCGTCCGATTCCTGATGACCTGCTGGCCAGGATCGAGTCGGAGCATGACGTGATCGTGGCCGACCCGCGCCTGCCGGCGCAACGGCCGGCCTTTCGCGCCGCGCTGGCAAACGCCCATGGTCTGATCGGCTCCAGCGTGAAGCTGGGCGCGGCGGAACTGGCCGAAGCGGGCCGGCTGGAGGTGATCTCGAGCATTTCGGTAGGGGTCGACAATTACGACCTCGCCTGCCTGCACCGGCGCGGCATCACCCTGTGCCACACGCCCGGCGTACTGACCGAGACCACCGCCGACACCGTCTTCGCGCTCATCATGGCCACCAGCCGCCGTCTGGTCGAGCTTGCGGCCCATGTGCGCGAAGGCCGCTGGTCCGCCAATATCGGTGAAGGCCTGTTCGGCTGGGACGTGCACGGCAAGACCCTGGCGGTCCTGGGCTTCGGGCGCATCGGCCAGGCCGTGGCGCGCCGCGCGGCGCTCGGCTTCGGCATGGAGGTGCTCTACGTCAACGAGACAGCCGCGGAGCCGCCCGACCTGGTCGGACACGCCACCCGGGTGGAACTCGGCCATGCCCTGGCCAGGGCCGATATCGTCGCCGTGACGCTGCCGCTGACCGACAGCACGCGTGGCCTGATGGGCCCGCGCGAGTTTGCGCTGATGAAGCCGGGCGCCATCTTTGTCAACGGCGCGCGCGGCCAGATCGTGCAGGAAGACGCGCTGCTCGCGGCGCTCGACACTGGCCACCTGCGCGCCGCCGGGCTCGACGTCTTCGCCACCGAGCCCCTGCCGCAGGATTCACCGCTGCGCAGCCATCCCAGGGTGACAGCCCTGCCCCATATCGGCTCGGCCACACATGAGACCCGGCGTGCCATGGCCGAACTCGCTACGCGCAACCTGCTGGACGCGCTCGCCGGGCGGCAACCCGGCGCGCGCTTCGACCTGGCGGCCGTCGCCGCCCAGGCAGTCCAGGCAGCCGCCTGAATTTCTCCCCCAAGGACACCCCGCCATGCCCAGTTCCATTCCCACGCTGTGCGGCTCGATCATGGGCGAGCCCTTTACCTTCAACGTGCGCATCCACAATGCCGCCTACCGGGCGCTGGAGGTCGACTACACCTTTGTCTGCTTCGGCGTGCAGGACGTGCCCGGCGCCGTGCAGTCGATCCGCGCGCTTGGCGTGCGCGGCATGAATGTCTCGATGCCGCACAAGCAGGCCGTGATCCCGCATCTTGACCACCTTGACGAGACCGCTCGCGCCATCGGCGCCGTCAACACCATCAACAATATCGATGGCGTGCTGACTGGCTACAACACCGACTGCATCGGCGCCGTGCGCGCGTTCCGGGAAGTGACCGAGGTGGCCGGCAAACGCATTGCGCTGCTGGGCGCGGGCGGCGCGGCGCGGGCCATGGCCTATGGCCTGCGCGAGGCCGGCGCCAGCGTGACCGTGTTCAACCGCACCGCCGCGCGCGGCGAGGAACTGGCCGCATCGCTGGGCCTGCGCTTTGGCGGCGGCCTGGCCGACTTCCACGCGGCGGACTTCGACATGCTCGCCAATGCGACCGCCGCGGGCTTTCGCGCCCCCGATGTCAACCCGGTCGGCGGACAGCTCGCGTCGCACCTGGTCGTCATGGACGCTGCGTTCATCCCGGTCAGGAGCAAGCTGATCCGGGATGCCGCCGCGCTTGGCTGCCGCACCATCGACGGCACGCGCATGATGCTGCACCAGGCGTGCGCCCAGGTCGAGTTCTACACCGGCTGCGCCCGCGCGCCGATCGAGGCGATGGAGACGGCGCTGCTTGAGGAGATTGCCCGCCTGTCTTTAGTTTAGGAAGCCTTGGCTGGCCCGGCGCTGCGCGCGGCGGAGCCGCCCTTGCCTTTCTGCACCCCGGATGACAAGGCCCGGATGGCGGCTTCGCGGGAGTTCCCGATGCGCTTGTGCGCGGTCTGCAAGACTGCCTCGATGTCCCGCTTGGCGACCGCGCGCTGCAGAGCACGCCAGGTCTTGAAGGAATTGTCCAGCGAGCCGGGATGGGCTGCGAGCCCCAGCCGCACATAGCGCAGGACCCGCAGCGAGATGGAGTTCAGCAGATCCCCGACCAGCCGGTTGCTCGACAGGTCTGCCATGGCCATGTTCGCCAGGAAGGTCACGCTGATATAGGCGTCCACCGATTCCTCGGCGGCCTTGCCGAGTTGCGGCATGAATTGGTCGAATAACGCATTAAGCTCGTCCGCGCGCTCTTCCATCAGCTGCCTGAGCAGAATGGCAAACAGTGCGTCCCGCACGACGTAGATATCCAGCAGATCCTGGGCATTGGGCTCGGTGACAATAGCGCCGCGCCGGGCGCGGAACTCGATCAACCGCTCCCGCTCCAGGATGCGCAAGGCCTCGCGCACAGGAGCGCGGCTGACCTCCAGCACCTCGCTGATGTCCTTCTCAAGCAGGCGTTGGCCGGCGTGGATCACGTCGATCGTAATCAGGCCCGCCAGCCGCACGGCAATCTGATCCGCGACCGAGGCTGACCAGTCGCGTCCATGCATAAGCGCCTGCTCGACAACCAGCATGACCGGATTCTGCGGTGATTGCGGCGCAAGCAGCGACTGCAGTTCTGGCGTGTTGGTGGTCTTGAGTCTGCCCATGAATGGTAAATCCTTCCGATGATTGGCAAGCGGGTCGGGTGCCGGCCCGGTCGACACGGCACCGCTCGCGGTGTGCAGGATCTTACCTTATGTGGCGTATCGGGCGGATGGAGGATTGCCAAAGCCAACGGGACCATCGACGCAGGCTGCCGCGCATTCCGCAATAGAACCGGGCAGCCCAAGGCTGCGCGCAAGTCGTCATCACGACAATTCCAGCGACAGCGTTATGCTTCGCCCGCCGGCGGTACCGTGTGTCGGCGCACTGTGCCGCGTGTGGCCCGGCTCTCCTTGGGGCTGCAGCCAAATTGCGCGTGATACCAGCGCGAGAAACCGCTCGGCGCGGAAAAACCGAGTAGCGTCGCGACCTCGGTCAACGGACGATCCGTCTCAATCACGTGACGCACGGCGAGTTCGGTGCGGATGTCGTTAACGATCGACGAGAAGCTCTGTCCCTCGTCCGCCAACCGGCGCTGGACCGTACGGCACACCACGCCCAGGTGTTCCGCCACCTGCTCGATGCTGCAGCGCCCGCTGGGCAACAGCAGCACGATGATGCGCCGCACGTCGTCAAGCATTGTCGCCTGCTGCGACATGGCAGATGCGTCGATCAACTGCTGCGCGTAGCGCACCATGGCCGGATCGGCAAACGGGTTGCGTGCGTCGAGATCGGCCTTCGCGCAGATGATGCAGTTGAAGTCGTAGTCGAACTCGACGCGCGGGCCGAAAAACCGCTGGTGCGTGCTCAGATCGCGCGGTGCCGGGTGCTCGAAGCAAACGCGCCGCGGCTCCCAGTCGGGCTTGAGGAGTTGCCGTATCAGGCGCACCATGACCCCAAGCGCCAGTTCAACCCTCTGGCGCGTGGGCTGATGCGCGCTGCCAGCCATTACCGCCTCGCGAATAATGACCAGTTCGCCGCACTCCTCGACCGCCAGTGACAGGGCACCATTGAGCAACGCCTGATAGCGCATCAGCATGTGCAGCGAGTCGCGCAACGTCGCCTGGTCGCGGATCAGCAATCCGACCGCCCCAAGATTGGACAACAGGCGCGACTCGGCCATGCACAGCCCGAAACTCTCGTTGCCAGACATGGTTGCGGACGCCTGGAGCAGTTGTCCGACACGCTCCACCGGAATCATGAGGTCCGGCTCGCGCAGTATGCTTGGACTTAACCCCGCATCCAGGAGCATCCGCACCGGGTCCAGTCCGGCGGCGCGAGCGACCTCGCTGTAGTTGGTGAGGGCCGCGGCGCGGACAAGTGACGACATTTGGGGACGGAATAGAACGTTGACGTGGAATGATAAATACCTGTCACGTACTGTCAAGCGGGAGATACCCGCGACATCCAAACTCGCAAGGATCGATCGGCCGCATCGACAAATCGGAGACAACGTTCATGAATCAAAGCCTCAAAGCGGCACCCGCAGTGGTCCGCGCCACCTCTCTGGGCAACTCGATCCGGGTCGAGCCAGTCACCTGCACGATCGGTGCGGAGCTCAGCAACGTCAATCTGGGCGCGGCTGCCGAGGACGAGCAACTGATGGCAGAAATCCGGGCCCTGCTCCTGAAGCATCGCGTGCTGTTCTTTCGCGACCAGGACATCACGCGCGCGCAGCACGTAGCCTTTGCGCGCTACTTCGGCGAGCTGGAGGATCATCCCGTGGTGGGAAGCCATCCCGATTACCCCGGACTGGTTCAGATCTACAAAACCCCGGACAGCCCTCCCGATCGCAACGAGAATTCCTGGCATACCGATGCCACCTGGCGCGAAAAGCCGCCGCTCGGCTGCGTGCTGCGCTGCATCGAATGCCCGCCCGTGGGCGGCGACACGATGTGGGTCAACATGGTCGAGGCTTATAACCAGTTGCCCGAGGAGATCAAGACGAAGATCGCCGCATTGCGCGCGCGGCACAGCATCGAGGCAAGCTTCGGCGCCGCGATGCCGATCGAAAAGCGTTTTGCACTGAAGGCTCAGTTCCCGGACGCCGAGCACCCGGTTGTGCGCACCCATCCCGAAACCGGAGAGAAAGTGCTGTTCGTCAACGGGAGTTTTACGACGCACTTCACCAATTACAACGTGCCGGCCAATGTGCGCTTCGGCATCGACAAGGCGCCGGGTTCCGCGAATTTGCTCAGCTACCTGGTCAGCCAGGCGACCATCCCCGAATACCAGGTGCGTTTTCGCTGGAAGAAAAACAGTGTTGCGTTCTGGGACAACCGTTCCACCCAGCATTACGCAGTGATGGATTATCCCCCGTGCCACCGAAAGATGGAGCGTACCGCCATCATCGGCGACGCGCCTTACTGAAAGATCGATATGACTTCTACGGCACCAACCGTTCTCATCGTCCCTGGCCTGCGTGACCATGTGCCGGAACACTGGCAGACCCTGCTGGCGGCGAAGCTGCCTCGCGTAGTCAGCGTCGCGCCGCTTGAGCAAGACAAGCTGAGTTGCGCTGCCCGCGTCGACGCAATCGATCGCGCCCTGGCCACCATCGAGGGGCCGGTGATCATCGTGGCGCATAGCGCGGGGACAATGATGGTCGCCCACTGGGCGGCCCGGGGCACCACCCGGGAGATCCTCGGCGCACTGCTTGCAGCGCCCGCGGACCTCGAGACGCCCATGCCGGCAGGCTACCCGACGACCGACACACTGGGCGACCACGGCTGGCTGCCGATCCCTCGCGGCACATTGCCGTTTCCGAGCATCGTTGCGGCAAGCAGCAACGATCCTCTGACGCGTCTCGATCGCGCCCGCGAGCTGGCGCAGGCGTGGGGAAGCCGCTTCGTCGAACTCGGCGAGGTCGGGCATCTGAATCCCGCTTCAGGCTACGGCGAGTGGCCGCAGGCCGAAGCGTTCATTCGCGAACTCTCGTGAACGGTAGTCACCCGGCGCCAGTTGCGCGGCCGGGTGACTGCCGGATCAATCTGGCTGGTAGTTAATGGACTTCAGCAGCGCGGACTGCTGCTGATATGCCTGCTTCAGGTCCGCCATCAACTCTTCCGAGGTGGCGGCACCCCCCTCCTCCATGCCCATGTCCTTGATGTGGTTCTGCACTTCGGGTTGCTTGAAGTACGCCAGCGTCACCTCGCGGATTTTTTGCTGGACTGCCGGAGCGACATCCGGGCGGGACCACACGGCGAACCAGCCTGCTTGTGCCAGCTGCGGGTAACCCAACTCCTTGAAAGTCGGCACATCCGGCAATGCGGCAATCCGCGTCGGATAGTTCAACGCAATCGCCTTGATCTTTCCCGCCTTGATCAGCGGCAGCGACGTAGTCACCCCATCGAACATCAGGGGCACATGTCCGCCCATCAGGTCGTTCAATGCCGGAGGCGAGCCTTTGTAGCCCACATGCCGCATTGGCACATGCGTGAGTTGCCCGAGCAGTATGCCCGAGGTGTGGCCCTTCAATCCCGCAGCGTAAGAAGCGAAAACGAGCCCGTCCTTTTGTGCTTTGCCGTAGTCCACCAACTGCTTCAGGTTTGAGATGGGCACATCCTTGTTGGCAACCAGAACCAGCCCCGTGCGGCTGATCTGGGCCAGTGGCTTCAGGTCCGCAAAGGGCTTGTAATGGACCTTGTAGGCCAACGGCGCTTCACTCACGACGCCGCCCTGGATGACCAGGAGGGTATGGCCATCCTTGCCGTTGGACTGCAAATCGCTGATCGCCAGCGCGCCGGCGGCACCAGGCTTGTTTTCCACAATAACCGGCTTGCTCAGTTTTTTCTGCAGGCCTTCCGCCAGCAGCCGCGCCAACGCGTCGGCACTGCCGCCGGCAGGCCCTCCCACCACCAGACGGATCGGCTTGCTGGGCCAGGCCTCCTGGGCCTGAGCCATGGGCATCCCGCCGGAGACACCAACACCGATCGCCAAGGCGTAACCGGGCCACCAGAAGTTAAGGGTTTGCTTCTTCATGTCAGTACTCTTTTGATTGCTTCGCTTTGCGTGTTTAAAAAGCTTTGTCGCCGATGGGATCGATGCGCAGGCTTGGCGGCGCGTTCACCCTTCGTCGATTCTCGGATCGCACCGGGTCAACCGACATGACTGATGACGACAGGTTGTTGCCAATACGCGCAAACAGAGGGAAAACCCTGCCGGGACACGCTGGGCACGCTCTCAAAGAGACCCAGTGTCCCCTGTGCCAGAGGGCGACTGTCATAAAAGGCCAAGTGTGTGGCGTGCAAGGTAAAGCGGGAAGTAGCGCCAGGCTAGATGATCCGATGCGAGAAGTCAGCAGGCGGAACTTTCAGTCATGAGTTTCGAGAATCATTAGATGGAGACAGAATTGAACGTGTATACGAGTAACGCGATGCCGGCCGAGCCGGTTGCGGCTACCACTGGTGCCCGCGCCTACGCGTGGGTGGTATTCGCATTGATGTTTTGCCTGCTCCTGTCTGACTACATGTCGCGGCAGGCGATCAATGCCTTGTTTCCGCTCCTGAAAGTGCAATGGCAGATCTCCGACACACAGCTCGGCTCGATCAGCAGCGTGGTGCCATTGACGGTCGGAGTGCTGACCCTCCCCTTCTCCATCATCGCGGACCGCTGGGGACGGGTCAAAAGCATTGCACTGATGGTTTCGGTGTGGAGTGTTGCCACGCTCGGATGCGCCGTTGCCAGCAGCTACCACGAGATGTTCGTCGCACGCTTGTTCGTTGGCGTGGGCGAGGCTGCTTATGGAAGTGTCGGATTCGCCATGCTCGTCAGCATCTTCCCAAAGCATATGCGGTCCACCGTTGCCGGCGGCTTTACGTCTGCCGCTGCGTTCGGGTCCGTGCTCGGTGTTTCGCTTTCCGGCATCATTGCGACGCACTTTGGCTGGCGCTGGTCGATGGGTCTGATGGCGATCATTGGCTTTGTGCTGGTGATCATTTATTACTTCGTGGTCACGGAAGAAAAAATCGCACGGGTGCGACCGGACAATAACGGCAATCCGCTGCACGGGCACGTGAAACTGTCACCGCGCGCGTTTTTTTCTGGCCTGTTTCCGTGCGGCTCCGTCTTCTGTGCCTACCTTGGCTGCGCCCTGCAGATCTTCGTTCAGGGCACGCTGTTCGTATGGCTGCCCAGCTACCTGAATCGCTACTGGGGCATGCCTGTCAGCGAGGCGGCCGTGCTGGCTGCCGGCCTTGTCCTTGTCAGCGGCCTCGGCCAACTCCTGTGCGGTGTGATGACCGATCGGATCAGCGGGGAATCGTCGCTTAAGCGGTGGAACATGGCCATTGGCTATTGCCTGGTGCTGGGCACTCTGCTGGCGATCGCGTTCCGCTTGCCACAGGGCAACCTGCAACTCGCGTTCCTTGTGCCCGGGGTGTTCTTCCTTGCCAGCTCGTTCGGCACATGCAGCGCAATCATTGCTGGCGCCACGCCGCCAGCGATTCATGGCTCGGCATTTGCGACGCTGACGCTGTTCAACAACATATTGGGCCTCGCAGCGGGTCCCTTTATCACCGGCATGGTGGCAGACGCGGTTGGTCTTCAGGTCGCCTTGCGCTGGCTACCGCTCGCGGCGGTTCTGCCTTTCGTCGTGTTCCTCATCGGCAGATGGTGCTATCTCACGGAGGCGCGACGCGGCTGAACTGGTTGGGGATGCAGACAACACTTGGCAGGTTGGGTAGTAGTTCAAAAAATGGGGGAGACAATGTCACTACTGAAAAAGCTGTTCGCAGTTGCGCTGTGCGCCGAGGCAACCATTGCCTTGTGCACGCCAGGCCCGGTCCAGGCGCAGGAAGCCTGGCCCGCGCGCCCGATTCAAATGATCGTGCCGTCGTCTCCCGGATCGGGAACCGACGCGCTGGCGCGGCTCATGGCGCAGCGCCTTTCCGAAGCGCTGAAGCAGGCTGTGGTCGTGGAGAACCGCCCGGGTGGCAGCGGGGTGATCGGCACCAACGCCGTTCTTAAGGCGGCGCCGGACGGCTACACGATTCTCTACACCACGGCCTCCAACATGGTGGTTGCGCCGGCCGTCATCAAGTCCATTTCCCAGGAGGCAAGAAAGCGTCTCGTTCCGATCGCGCAGACTGCCATGGGTGGGGTGTTGCTGCTGGTGAGCCCGGACCTGCCCGTGAACGACTTGCCCGGACTCATCGAGTACGTGAAGGCGAATCCGGACAAGTACAGCTATGGCACCTGGGCCACCGGTTCGTCCGGCCAATTGACGATGGAGTGGCTGAAGAAGCAGACCGGCATGAAGACCGAACACATCGCGTATCGGACCTCCGGCCAACTGCTCACCGAACTGTCCTCGGGGGTGCTGAAGATCGGCTGGACCGATCCCAGCGTGGCGGTGCCGTTCCTGCGTTCCGGGAAGGTGCGCGGCATTGCCATTGTGGGCAACGTGCGGTCTCCCCAGCTTGCCAACGTCAAGACGATGGCTGAGCAGGGCTATAAGTTCAATACGGTGGGATGGTTCGGCATGTTCGCGCCGGCCGGGACCAGTCCGGCGATCGTGAAGCGGCTGGCCGATGAGGTCAACAAGGTGCAGGCGTTGCCGGAGATCGCGGCCCTGATGAAGCAGCTGAACTTCGAGCCGCCCCCGGTAAAATCCTCCGCCCAGTTGGGCGAGATTGTCCAGAATGACCTGCAAGTCTGGACGAAGATCGCCAACGACGCAGGGATCAGGGTCGAAGAATAAGACGTGCCGCCGCGCGCGGCGACCTCAACCCTGCAACCGGATACGGCCCCTGGCCTGCCATTAAGGAATGATTGCGTGAATTGCTCTGAATTTTCGGGTACGTCCCCTGCCCCTGCATCGTCGCAAACGCTGCGGGTTGACTTTTACCTTGACCTGATTTGCCCCTGGTGCTGGATCGGGTTGCGCAATCTGCGGTCAGCATGGGCGAGCCTTCGACAGCAGCATCCTGGATTGGCGCTGGAGACCACATGGCACGCCAATACTTTGCTGCCGCAGATTCCTGCGCAAGGCGTTCCGTACCAGGCATTCTATGAAGCACGGCTCGGGGGGCAACGGGCTGTAGCGATTCGCCGTGCCCAGATTCGTGCTGTGGCGGAATCGGTTGATCTGTCGTTGAACTTCGAAAGCATCGCGACCTTTCCGAATTCGGCGCTGGCATGTGCCCTGGTCAATGCGGCCCAGTCCAGGCTGGAGCCGGAAGCCATGTACCAGCTGGTGGAGTCCATCTACTGCGCATTCTTCTCCCAGGGGCAAGACATCGGTTCAACAGAGACGCTGCAAGCCCTGGCTCAGGCGTCCGGATTCCGTTGGGATGCCTGGTCGTCCTCGCCGCTCCAGTCTTCAATGGGCGCCGACCACGCAGGAGGGGTTCCTCATCTCGTCTTCAACGGGCAGTGGCCGGTCACTGGCGCCGTTCCAGCCAGCGAGTTGGTTCGCGTCATGCAGCAAGCCGTGGTGGCCAGGCGCCTGGACAGCGAGTGCAAAGCCAATGCCTGATTAAGCAACTCTGGCTGCGCCCGCCAGGGCCGGACAGCGGGCACTGAACCCTTGCCTCAATGAATCGACATCAAGAGAAGAAATGAAGATGAGCAATGGCCTTGACACGGCGTTCTTCGCCGAGCGCTTCGGCCTGCGCGGCCTGACGGCAATCGTTACCGGCGCTGGCTCGGGACTTGGGCGGCAGGCGGCACGGACGCTGGCCGCCACCGGCGCGCATATTGCCCTGCTGGGCAGGCGGCCGGAGCCGCTGCAGGAAACCGCAGAACTGATCGCAGAAGCCGGCGGTATGGCGCGGACTTTTCCCGTCGATGTTGCCGACCAGGAAGCCGTGCGGCTTGCCCTGGATGCAATCCAGCAAAGCATGCCGCAGCTATGGGCGCTGGTGAACAATGCGGGCGTCGGAGGGCGCGCGGCGCTGCTCGACGTGGACGAGAAGATGTTCGACCGGGTATTCGACGTGAACACGAAGGCCGCGCTGCTGATGTCTACCGCGTTCGCACGCCGGCTCATCGAGCGGCAGTTGCCGGGCCGCATCATCAATATCTGCTCTCTCGCCGCGCAGACGCACTCGCGGTACCTCGGCATCTACGGGGCCAGCAAGGCGGCGCTGGAGCATCTGACCCGCACGATGGCCCATGAATGGGCGTGCCACGGTATCAACGTCAACGCCATCAGTCCCGGCTTCATCGAGACTGACATCAACCGCGCCATGTTCCAGACCCCCGCGGGCAGGAAAATCGTGGATAGCCTGCCACGCCAGCGCCTCGGCACGCCCGAGGCGCTCGATGGCGTGCTGTTGACGCTGGCTTCGCCGGCCAGCGCGTTCATGACCGGCTCGACGCTGGCCGTGGATGATGGGCAACGCTTCAGCATCGGCTGAGTCAGGCCCCTCTGGCCATGTCGTGACGCGGCAATCGACGCGCTTGCTCAACCATCGATGATCCAGCGCGCTTGCGCCCGCCGATTGCTGTCATATAAAGGAAAGTTCGAGGCGTGCAAGGTAAAGCGGGAAGTGGCGCCAGGCCCGATGATGCAATCGTCGCGAAGCACGCTTAGTGTGATATTTGATACAGAACTGGAGACAACATGGCGAAGGTCGTTAAATTCTACGAAACCGGCGGGCCCGAGGTCCTTCGTTTTGAGGACGTTGACGTTGGTGAACCGGGGCCGGGAGAGGTCCGCGTGCGCCACGTGGCCGTGGGCCTGAATTTTGCGGACACCTACTTCCGCGGGGGTACCTACCAGGTTCCGCTGCCCAGCGGCCTTGGCAACGAGGCAGCCGGCGTGGTCGAGGCCGTCGGTGCCGGCGTGACCCATCTGGCGGTCGGCGACCGTGTGACCTACACGGGATTTACCAACACGCTGGGCGCCTACAGCACGGAGCGGCTGATCTCTGCCGATCCGCTGATCAAGCTGCCGGAGGCCATCAGTTGCGAAGTCGCGGCGGCCATGACCATGCGGGGCTTGTCAGCGGCCTACCTGATGCGCCGGATCTACCCCTTCAAGGCGGGCGACTCCATCCTGCTGCATGCCGCGGCAGGCGGTGTCGGCCTGATCGTTTCGCAGTGGGCCAAACTGCTCGGGCTGACCGTGATTGGCACGGTTTCGACCGATGCCAAGGCCGAGGTGGCGCGCGCCCACGGCTGTGATCACACGATCAACTACAGCCATGAGGATGTGGCCAAGCGCGTGCGGGAACTGACGGACGGAGTAGGCGTGAACGTGGTCTTCGACAGCGTGGGCAAGGCCACCTTCATGTCCTCGCTGGACTCCCTCAAGCGCCGCGGCCTGCTGGTGTGCGTGGGTTTCGCCTCCGGCCCGGTCACCGGGTTCGATCCGGCAATTCTGGCCCGCAAGGGCTCGCTGTACCTGACTCGCCCGGGCCTGGCCGACTATATCGCCGATCCGGCCGAGAAGGCGGAACTGGTCGGCGAGCTGTTCGGCCACGTGGCGGCTGGCCGCATCCGCATCGGGATCAATCAGCGCTATGCGCTGGAGGATGCCGTGCAGGCACACCGGGACCTCGAGGCTCGCAAGACCACGGGCTCGTCCATTTTCGTGATCTGAGTGTTCGCCCTTCGGGGAACGTGACCGCGGCATAGCCCATGCTCAGGGGAGAATGCTGGAGATTGCCAGCAACCCGGCTCTGTCCAGCCCCTTTGCGATGCGGTCCAGGTCCTCGTTCCTGAAGGGCATGCGAGCAATGTCGTCTGCGAACGAGTAATCCGGGTTGATGGCGATGAGCTCGTCCCAGACGCCGCGCGCTTCGTCGAGATAGCCAAGGTTCCCGAGCGCGGCAGCGAGATAAGCCCGGCTCATGTCCGTCTGTGGGACCAGAAGGATGCGCTCTCGCAGGACCACGATGGCTTTTTCATAGTCGCCGGCAACGATATGGGCCACGCCCAGATGATGCAGGTATCCCTGGGTGTAATGGGGATCGAGCCGCATGGCGCGTTCCAGATCACGAATGGCAACCCGAGGGTGCCCTGAATAGATGTTCAGCGTGGCCCGCAGAGACAGTGCCGGGGCGAAGTTCGGGTTGAGCGAAAGCGCTTCGTCGACTTCGTGAGCCCAACGCGCGAAGTCTTTCCGGTACATCGCGACCAATGCGGCAACGCCGTGCGCGAACGGCTCGTCCGGGTCGCGCTCGATGGCTTTGTCGACCAGCGCTCCGGCTTCGGCGAGCGAGCGTTCGGGATCGTCGGTCCAGCGGTTGAAATAGGCCTGGGCGAAGGCCATGCCCAGTGCTGCATAGGGGGCCGGATAGCCGGGATCGAGAGCGATCGCCTGCCGGAACAGATCGCTCGTTCGCTTGAAGACGGCAAGATTCTGCGTCGCGCCCCGCTGCATCGCCCGGCCGCGCAGGAAGCACTGGTAGGCTTCCATATGCGGCGTTTCGCCGGATGCCATGCCGGGCCACAGGGCGACCTCGACCGGACTTAACGCGGAACTCAGCTCAGCGACGATCTTGCGGGCGACGTCGTCCTGCACCGCGAACATGTCATGGAATTCCCGGTCGTATCGTTCAGCCCACAAATGGCTGCCGGTCACCCCGTCACTCAGTTGCGCGACCACGCGGATGCGGCCGCCGTTCTTCCGGATACTCCCTTCGACGATGTAGCGGGCGCCGAGCTCGCTGGCGATGCGCCGCACGTCCATGGGCACGCCCTTGTAGGCAAAGCTGGAGCTTCGGGCGATCACGATCAGGCCCGGGCTCTTCGACAGCGTTGTAATGATCTCGTCCGCCAGTCCGTCGGCGAAGAAGTCCTGATCGGCATCGTGGCTGAGATTGGCGAACGGCAGGATCGCGAGCGACGGCTTTGGTGAAGGCTGGTCGACAGCTTCCTCAGTTGTTTTAAGTTTGCGCTTAAAACAATACCCGATGCGCGGTATGGTGGTGATCCACATCTCGCCATCGGGCGCGACGCCCAGCGCCTTTCGCAGCAAGGCAATCTGGACCGAAAGATTGCTCTCCTCGACCACGGTCCCAGGCCAGGCTGCGTCCATGAGCTCTGCCTTGGTGACGATCTCTCCCTGCCGTTTGAGCAGCGCCGCCAACAGCAGGATGCCCCGGCGCCCAACCGCCACGCGCGTCCCCTGCCGCTGCAGCGTCCCGTTATCGAGATTGAGTAAGTACGGACCGAAGGTGAAGCGTTGTCCTTGCATATGACCCTCCATGCTGCAACGCGATTTTGGGAATTATTCGGACATTATTCGGCAGCCCTTCAATACGCCAGTGCTTGCTGTCGGGATACTGCTCCACGTCGCGGTCCCTTTGGGCCATTTTGGCAGCCGCTGAAAACCGGCCGCCGTACGGAAAGGAGAGGCACACGAAATGACTATCCTATCATCGCCCGCGCCATCAGGCGCGAGCCAGACGGCCGTCGTGCTCGTGCATGGCGGCTTCGTGGATGGCTCCGGCTGGGAAGGCGTATACAAGGTCCTGAAGCGGGACGGCTTCGAGGTCAGCGTGGTTCAGAATGCCACCGAATCGCTCGCCGGCGACGTGGCGGCGACCCATGCCGCCATCGATGCGCTGGAGAAGCCTGTCATCCTGGTCGGCCATTCCCACGGCGGCGTGGTCATTTCGGAGGCCGGCAACCATGCCAGGGTGGCCGGGCTGGTCTATATCGCGGCGTTCGCACCGGACGTCGGCGAATCCGTCGCGACGCTGATCGCCGATCCCGCGCCAGGCGCGCCTGTTCCTCCGATTCAGCCGCAGCCGAACGGGTTTCTCCTGCTGGACAAGGCGAAATTCGCCGAGGCCTTCGCTGCGGATGTCGACCCTGCTAAGGCGGCCTTCATGGCCGATTCCCAGGTCCCCTGGGGCCCGGAAGCACTGGCTGGCGCAGTCACCGTTCCCGCCTGGAAGACAAAGCCGAGCTGGTACCTGGTCGCCAAGGACGATCGAATGATCCCGCCTGACGCCCAGCGCGCCATGTCAATGCGTGCGGGCTCCACCACCGTCGAGCTCGAGGGCAGCCATGCGATCTATGTGTCCCAGCCCGGCGGCGTAGCCGAACTGATCGAGGTGGCCGCAGAAACGGTCACGGCTTCCGGGAACTGAATTCCGCCTTGCGATTGACTTCGGGCAGCAGTATCGCCTGACGAGAACACACTTTCATCACTCCCTATCGAAGAGGTATCAGATGCGACCCAATTCCTTCTCTTCCTGGCGCCCCCTTCTTGGCATGCTGGGTGCTGCGTTGCTGACTGTCGGCGTCATGACGCCAAGCCCGGCCGCCGCCGAGCGTGTCAATAACGTGGTGCTCGTCCACGGCGGCTTTGTCGACGGCGGTGGCTGGGAAGCGGTCTACAAGCTCATGAAGGCCAAGGGCTTCAATGTCAGCGTCGTTCAGAATCCCACCACGTCGCTCGCCGCAGATGTGGCAGCCACCAAGGCGGTGGTGGACGCGCAAGACGGCCCCGTGGTTCTGGTGGGCCATTCGTACGGGGGCGTGGTCATCACGGAGGCCGGCAATGACGCCAAGGTCTCGCGCCTGGTCTACATCGCGGCGTTCGCCCCGGACAAAGGCGAATCCGTTCAGAAGCTCATCGCCAATCCCCCTGCCGGCGCTCCGGCTCCCCCAATCCTGCCGCCGGTCAATGGCTCCCTGATGCTGGACAAGGCGAAGTTCGCCGCGGCATTCGCTGGCGACGTGAAAGCCGAACGGGCCGCCTTCCTCGCCAACGCCCAGGTGCCATGGGGCGTGGAAGCCCTGGCTGGTGAAGTCACCTCCCCTGCCTGGCGTGAAAAGCCGAGCTGGTACCTGGTCGCCAGGGACGACAAGATGATTCCTCCGGATGCTCAGCGCGCGATGTCCAGGCGCGCCGGCGCCACGGTCGTTGAATCTCCGGGCAGCCATGCCGTGTATGAGTCGAAGCCAGCGGCAGTTGCGGCGCTCATCGAGAAGGCCGCCACTGCAGGAAACCGGAACTAGCTGGGCTACATACCGGTTTGCTGGACTGGAAATCCGGAATTAGCCGGAGTTGCCGTGCAACTGATGCGGGCGCGGCTGCTCCAGGCTAAGGGACATAGATGACCGATACGAACGCTCATGTCGGCTTGATCATGTCACGCGCATAGGCGAGGCCCGTGCCATACCCACCACCATGTNAAGACTTGATATCCCTCGGACAGCGCTGAAAGCACCGGGAAGCTCACGCAGGCCTCCGTCAGCATGCCCGCGATGATCAGCGTACGCTTTCCGGTAGCAGTAATCGCGTCGCGGACCGCATCGTCTTCCCAAAGGTTCATGTTGCGGCGTTCAATCGGCGTGACGTTTGGCAGCACTTCTCGAAACGCTGGCATCAGTGGGCCGCTGTACACCTTCGAGGCCGAAGTGGAGACCACAACCGGCAAGTCAAAGGCGACCGCCGTCTTCGCGACCGCAAGGCCATTACTGCGCAGCAACTGGGGGTCTTGAGAACCCGCGGCGAACGCAAGGCCCGCCTGTTCATCAACGAGGATCAATGCACAATCCGCGGATTCGAGCAACGGTAGCTTGGACATGGGAATTCTCCTGTTCATTTGAGGCCGCGATCTTGCTTCAAGCCGCGGTCTGCCACCAATCCGCCCACCGCCAGCGAGCCGGCGAGGATGCCGAGAGAGGATGACGTATGGGCAT
>NZ_QKWJ01000096.1 GCF_003353055.1 Cupriavidus lacunae | reverse complement strand
CGTTCGGAGGAAGGTAGTTGGTTTCCTGTAAAGCGCGGTTTCGTCTTCCCACCGCTCTTTGAAAGGGGCTGGCTACCGATCCTACTCCGTTGGTGCCGTGTTCGACTCACGGGAGGCCCACCACACAACCATTGGCATCCATTCGTCAGGTTTGTTTCTTTAGCCTGGACTAGACCGAGACCGGAGGTCTTGATGTGGCTTGGTAGCGACACTGTGCTTTCTCTGACTGGTGCGGTCCGCCCAGGCCATGTGGGAAGCCCACCGCCGTTGCTCAACTTATATGAAGCGTCGCTATGATGGGAACTGATGCAAGCGCGTACCCGTTTCTGCGATCCGCAGCTGACGTCATCGGGTGCGGACGTCGCCCACCTTAACTTCAAGTCGCCGCCTATATGAAGTCCGCTTTGACGCTAACAGCGAAGCCATACATCAATACAAATAGTCCACTCCATTTCAATCAACTATCAGCTTCATTCGTAAGTCTTAGACGACGAATACCTTGCAGATGGTCTTTGGAATGCGTATAAGTCAATTGTGACTGAACAATTGGAGGCAAAAATGGCAACGTATCAGGATTTGTTGGCGCAGAAGCAAGCGTTGGAAGCCAAAATCGAAGAGGTGCGTTCGACTGAGGTCGCGGGCGTCATCGAACAGATTCGCGAGCTAATGGTTCGGTATAGCCTGTCGCCGGAAGACGTGGCGCCGCGTCGTCGTCGGGGCCGGCCCGCAAGTACAGCGTCCGCGGCCACCGAGAAAGCGCCGCTGCCGCCGAAGTACATGGATCCCAAAACCGGCAAAACCTGGTCGGGACGTGGCCGGACGCCGGCGTGGCTGGGCAAACGGCCCGAGCGTTTCCTTATCCAGCAGGAATGATCGATTGCACGCGCGTCGTCCCTTGAACGACGACGACTCAATCGACTCTCCACGAGACTGTACGTGTCAATGTGACCGGGCGGCGGCAGCCGTCGATGGGAGCAGTCACGTCGACGGCGGACCGCGCAACACACGCAGTCAAATCGAGCGAGGGGCCGGGGAAAAGACGGCTCTCGACCGGTAGCAGAGAGCCGCAGAACGTCCATGAAGAAATCGGGAAACTGGTGAGTTTCCCGTGCCCAGTATCGTCTAGTCTCCCGTGCTAGGCAAATCGGCCTGTCCACAAGGGGCGTTCACCCAAAAAAGAGCCCGCGTCACCGGGGGCGGCGACGCGGGCGGTAGCAGGACTGCCAAGGCATGATACGGCGCCGCAAGAAATTCTTAAGTCTGAATTAACCCAAATTTAACACCCATTTCCCCCAAGAGAGGGCTCCCGCGGCACAGCAGGAAAGTGGAGCCATCACTTTCAAGCCTGAAAATGGTCTACGCATCTCTTGCGCTAAGTGATCTGTACGTACTTTTTGAGGGCGCGCCATTGGACGGGGTGGCCAGCCAGAAATGCCGTCCGAGCGGCATCGTCGTAGCTCATGACGACGCGGCACCAATGCCGCGGCTGGCCGCGCTCGATAGTCCGCTCTAGGAGGGCTGGTGACCGCTTGATCGAGCGGTCACCCACTTGGCCTTATGGACGGTCGAGCTTCCGGAATGCGTTGAAATGCCGCAGCGCATTCTGGAAGTGGCCCAACTCCTGATGCAAACGCGCTGCGTTGTAGTGGGCATCGGCATCATCAGGCGCAAGCTCGATGCATCGTTCATACGCCGCCAGAGCTGACTGCAGGGCGCCGACATCCTCGTGTGCAACCCCCAGGTTGAAATGCAACTGCGGCGCGTTCGGAAGCACTGACAACGCCCCTTCATAGAGCATGATGGCTTCGTCGAAGCGTTCTTGGTCTGCCAACATGCACCCAAGGTTCAGGTAGGCGTTCAGCATTCCTGGCGAGATCTCTAAGGCGCGTCGGTACGCCGCTTCAGCCGCATCCGCGTCGACAGGTTCAAGTGCATAGCCTTGCGCAAAGCCTTCCTCGGCGGTCGCTTGGTTAGCACGCGTTCGCGTTAGATCAACGACTCGTACATCGGCTTCATCCGGTCCGAACTCGATCAGACGTTGGCCGCTCTCAACAAGCCACGCGCCGTGCCGGTCCCATGCCGATACTTTTCCGCTGCTTGCGGAGATTCGCAGCGCCGATAGGTGCCGGTTCGGTGTGAGCCGTTCGAGACGACGCAGCGCCCGCAGAATCCGTGCGGGCGCAACGCTCGATCTGTGCAGGGATTCGGCGGTGCGAATCAGAACCACGTCCCGGAAAGAGAAGACGTACTGACCGCGTGGGCCTCGTGCAGGAGTTACCAGCCCGGCCGCCACCAGACTGGAAATCAGCCGGCGCGAAGCGCCCAGGCGCGTTTCCAATTCGCGCGTGGTCAACCCTTCGCCGTGGTTCATGCCGACTTTTTTGTGGTGCGTCGGATCGGTGTCGGCTCTGAAGGCGCTGTGCCCCGCTTACCGGCTCTGCGGGAAGTTGACGGCTCGGCGGCCTTGGCTCTTCCCGCGGGCGCTCCCTTCTTGGACAGACTCGCACGAAGTGCATCCATCAGATCGATGACCTGCCCGCCGGCGGTGACTTCAACCGGTTCGGGCGATACGATTTGCTTGCCGGCGATCTTCGCGTCGATGGCGGCGAGAATCCTGACTTTCTCCTCGTCCTTGTACTGGGCCGGATCGTATTGGTCTTCCGAGGCTTGCTCGATCAGCTGGATCGCCAGCTTTAGCTCCGCATCCGAGACTGCCACTTCCTCGATATGCAGTTCGGCGATGTTGCGGACTTCATCTGCGAATAACAGTTGCTGGAACACCAGGCCGCCCTCGACCGGCCGGATCTGCACGATATGCGATTTGCCTTTCGAGGCCCACTTCGCAATGGCACAGCGACCGGTCTTCGACATGGCTTCGCGTAAAAGGCTGTACGGCTTACCGCCGCGCTTATCTGGAGCGATGAAGTACGCCTTGTCGTAATACAGCGGATCCACGCTGCTCTCGGGAATGAACGCAACGATATCGACCATGTGGCTGGCGCTCTCTTCCAAGGCTTTAAGTTCATCGGAGGAGAACGTCACGAAGCGGTCTTTCTCAAACTCGTAGCCCTTCACCATGTCTGCACGCTCGACAACCTTTTGGGTCTGCTCGGAAACGTACTGTTGTTTCAGCCGCGCGCCTTCTTTGCTCAGTAAGTTGAAGCGCACAGCAGAGCTTGTCTCGGTGGCGGTGTAGAGTTTGACGGGGATGGACACCAGGCCGAAAGACAGGGACAAAGAGGCGAGGGATCGTGCAGGCATTGGATACTCCACAGTGCAGATGCGCCAGAATTCAGCTTAATCGTTCGATGGCGGCGGTCAAACTTTGGCGTGCCTCCCAGTAAGACTGCCAGGGATCCGCCACTTGGAAACTGAGGTATTCCCGGGCATCGCGGATAGTCCACTGAGCGCCACTTTTCAGCTTGGTAAGCTGCTCCCAGGACACCGGCATGGAGACACCGAGTCCTGGCCGCGCTCGAGCCGAGAACGCGGCTGCGGTGGTTTGGGAGAAGCCGTTGCGCAGATAATCCACGAAAATCCGCCCCTTGCGGTTGGCCGCCCCAGAGCGGGCGGTGAAGCGCTGGGGCAGGGTGGCCGCCAAGTGTTTGACGGCGGCCCGCGAAAACGCCTTCACTTCGTCGTAGGAACGTTGCGGCGCCAGTGGCACGGCGACGTGCAACCCCTTGCCGCCGCTCGTTTTCAACCAGGACTGCAGCCCCAGTTCATCCAGCAGCGTGTGCACCAGCATGGCGGCTTCGACCATCGTCTCCCATGCAATCCCTTCGCCAGGATCGAGGTCGAAAATGACTCGATCGGGACACTCAATGTGGTGGGCCGTCGAATTCCAAGTATGAAACTCAACCACATTCATCTGGGCAGCGGCGACGATTGCTTCTGCCGAATCAGCAGTGAGTAATGCGGCATGGCCGGGCCAAAGGGATTGGGGCTGGTCGGTGAGGCCGGGCATCGCCGTTTCCGCGTGCTTTTGAAAGAACATCGGCGCATCAATCCCCTCGGGCGCGCGCACCACGGATAGCGGCCGATCTTTGAGGTGTGGCAGCATCAGCTCCGCCACGCTCTCGTAGTATCGAACCAGTTCGACCTTCGTGATATCTGTGGATTTGTCGATGACACGGTCCGGATTGGTGACCTTGATGGCGCTCACGCCGTGCGGCGTCACGGTAGTCTGGATAGCCTCTCGCCGGACCGACTTAGCTGGATGATCGGCGCGCAGGCCTTTGAACGAGGCTTGGCGTACCTGGCCTTCAGGGGTCCACTCGGAAAACTCGACTTCTGCAACGAGGGTCGGTTTCACCCAACGCACATCGGCTTCTCGGCCTCCACCCCATCGCCGGCTGGAACGCGCCTCCGTCGAAAAGGGACTTCGCTCAGTTTCCAAGGCGGCCAAGCGCCTTTTGAGTTCTGTTGCCGTCGCGCTGTCCCAGCCAGTTCCAACGCCGCCGACGTAATGGAGTTCCCCGTCCGCGTACACGCCAAGCAATAGCTTACCTACCTCGACTGCTGCACCACTGCGGTCCGAGAACCCGCCAATCACAAACTCCTGACGCAGTTTGCATTTGGCTTTCAGCCACGTCTGCGTGCGAGCGGAAACATAGGAGGAGTCCGCCCGCTTGAACATCAAGCCTTCGAGACCGAGCTGGCACGCCGCCTGGAAAATCTGCGCCGGGGGGGCATCGAAGGCTTCGCTAAAGCGCACGCATTCGGAGCGATCTCCGACAAGCTCCGCCAGCTTAGCCCGCCGCTGGGCCAGGGGGACGTTGCGCAAATCCCGGCCTTCCCAGAAGGGTAGATCGAAGGCGAAGAAGACGATTGCGTCGCTGCGATGCCCGTCGATTGCGTTCTGCAAGGCATTGAAATCTGGCATGCCATCGCGAAGCACGACAATCTCGCCATCCAGCCAGCCTTCCGAGAGGTCTAACTTCTCGATCTCCGCCGCCAGGGATCCCAGCTTGCGTGTCCAGTCATGGCCATTACGAGTAAAAAGCGCCACTCGGGCATTCTCGATTCTGGCCAAGATTCTGTAACCATCGAACTTGGTTTCGATGACCCACCCGGTACCGGTCGGAAGTGCGGGTGCCGGGGTCGCAAGCTGTGGCCCGAGCTTAGCCGGCAAGGGGACGAGCGGGGCGTCCGTGATGGCGGTATCGAAAGCCATTTCGGTTGAGTCCTGCGACGCCTGAGTCAGCGCACCCAGTGGCTTTGCGATGACGCTATCCGGCAAAGCTGCCAACACGTCGAACTCCACCAGTGGTCGCGCCCAGGCATCTTGCTTCTTGAATAGGATCCACTGTCCTGATTGGTCACCTGGCTTGGCGATGCGTACCAGCTCCCAACGGCCTGCCAACTTTTCTCCGTACAGGTCGAAGAGCAACTTGCCTGCGGCCATACCTTCACGCGGATCGCCGATTGGCTCCCACGTGCCTCGATCCCAGACGATCACCGATCCGGCGCCATACTGTTTGGCCGGGATCTCTCCCTCAAAATTGGCATAGTCGAGCGGGTGGTCCTCCACATGGACCGCGATACGCTTTTCCCTGGGATCGTAGCTAGGGCCCTTGGGCACTGCCCAACTGAGCAGCACACCATCGAGTTCAAGCCGGAAGTCGTAGTGCAGCCGCCGTGCCCAATGCTTCTGGACCACGAAACGCAACTGTTCGGCTTTCTTGCGCCGCTGTCGTGTCCCCGCCGGCTCTGAAGTGACGCTGAAGTTGCGCTTCTTCTGATAGCGGTCGAGGTTGGGCAATCGCTCTGCAGTGCGAGCTCTAGCCTTTGACGTCCCTGGAGTCGTTGCCATAGGCTGCATCCGGATCGCCTCATCCCTTCCATGCACGATCAGCTCGACCTGCCGTTTTTTTTTTGAATGTGAAAGTGCCCTCTGCGCCACCTTCCAGTTCAACCGTCCATGGTCGCCCCTTTGCACCACACAAACGTTTGGCATGTCGGCTCGTTGGGCTGCCATATTTCTGCAGTCTAGGCCTCTCTCTCAGTGCGATGTATAAGGCAGCGTCTGAGCCGCCCGCTGAGGTGTCGGCCGCAGCTGAGCTTTGCATTCAGGCTGCTGCCCGAGCCAGTCCAGGCCCGGGCCGATCTCAAGTCGAGTGTTGCGCTATATCAGGCGATGGGCGGCGGATGGCGGCTTGGCGCAAACGGCCGGTGCGCGTCGCTTGAACCGGCAAGCAGGAACTCTCTCCACCGAACTTTTTCCGCCTCACAAGGCGCATCCGCCCGCTCCGCAAAAATTCCTCTTGTAGTTATCTGATTAGTCAGATATTGTTATGATCAGCAAATGCAGGAGGCCGGCGATGGATCACTACACAAAAGGAGACTTCCAGATCACACGCAGCATCGGCTTCTTCCTGAACCGCGCCCGCAACACGTTGCTGATGGAAGTGGATGCGGCATTGCAGGACTTGGGGATCAGCGGTCAGCAGATGGGTATCGTGCTGTCCCTAGATCGTGGCGTAGCCGCCACCCCTTACGAACTGAGCAAGCTGCTGGGTATCGACACCGGTCTGATGACTCGCATGCTGGACAAGCTCGAGGCCAAGGGTCTGCTGGCCCGCAGCCGCAGCACCAGCGACCGCCGTGTGGTTAATCTCACGCTGACCGAAAAAGGCAAAGCCGTGGCGGAGCAGATCCCCAATATCGTGCCGCCGGTGCTGAATGCGCGGCTGAAGGATTTCACCCAGGAGGAGTTCATCGAGTTCCGCCGGCTCCTTATTGAATTTGCGGGCGCCTGAGCGCGTCTATTTTTCCGCATTTAACTGACAGGTCCGCAAATGCAAAGTCAAAAGACTCTCTCGCCGCCCCGCGTAGTCCGCCGCCTGGCTGGCCCGGCCCTTTCGATGCTGATGGCCGCCGTCCTGAGCGCCTGCGCGAACTACGCCGGCATCAAGAGCGACAAGCAACTCAGCGAGCCCGCCACCTACACCACGACACAGAGCATTCCCGCGGAGCAGGGCCACTGGCCGTCTGCGGACTGGGCCGATCAGTTCGGCGACGCCCAGCTCAAGGCACTGATCGCCGAAGCGCTGCAAGGCAGCCCGTCGCTGGAAAGGGCCCGTGCCCGCGTGGCCTCCGCGGTGGCGTTCAGCGAGGGCGCCAATGCCAACACGCTGCCGCAGGTCGGCGCCGGCTATTCGTTCAGCCGCCAGCGCTACACCGAAAACGCGATGGTGCCGCCGCAGTTCGCCGGCTCGTGGCAGTCGGAGAATAAGGCGTTCATCAATGCCTCGTACGACCTCGACCTGTGGGGCAAGAATCGTGAAGCGCTGAAGTCCGCGGTGTCAGGCGTGCACGCCAGCGAAGCCGAGGCCGAGCAGGTCAAGCTGACGCTGAGCACCGCCATCGCGCGTGCCTACAACGAACTGGCCCGCCTCTATACGCTGCTCGCCATCGCGCAAGACGAAGTGAAGCAGCGCCGCGAAGTGCTACGCGTGACCAACGGCCGCGTGACCATGGGCCTGGAGACCGAAGTCGAGAAGCGCACGGCCGAAGCCAACCTCGCCGCCAGCGAGGTCGCCGTCTCGGCGCTGGAAGGCGCCATCCAGCGCACCCGTTACCAGGTCGGCGCGCTGCTCGGCCAGGGCCCGGACCGCGGCCTGGCGATCGCCCGCCCCAACCTCGGCGCCGGCGACGAAGTCCGCCTGCCCGACAACCTGCCGGCCGACCTGGTCTCGCGCCGCCCCGACATCGTTGCCGCACGCTGGCGCGTGGATGCCACGCTGCACGACATCAAGGTGGCCAAGGCCGAGTTCTATCCGGACATCAACCTGACCGCGATGATCGGCCTGGATGCCCTCGGCTGGGGCCGCTTCCTGCGCGCCGCCAGCCGCACCGCCGGGGCCGGCGCCGCCATCCACCTACCGATCTTCGACGGCGGCGCGCTGCGCGCCCAGCTCAAGGGCCGCTATGCCGATTACGACTTCGTGGTGGCCAACTACAACGAGACCCTGGTGAACGCCCTGACCGACGTGGCCACCCAGCTCTCTGACATCCGCGCCGTCGACGCGCAGATCGACAACGCCGTACGCAGCGACACCGCCGCGCAACGCGCCCTGACGCTGGCGCTGGCGCAGTACAAGGCCGGCCTGACCACGCAACTGACCGTACTGAACGCACAGACCAACGCGCTGCGCAGCAGCCAGGTGGTGGCCAACCTGCGCATGAACCGCCGCGACCGGCAGATTGCGCTGGCAGCCGCGCTGGGCGGCGGGTTTACCGATACCTCCGACTCGATCACGAAAGCGGTCCAGGTCCGCTGAATCTCTTCACAACGCCATCCGACCCAGACACCGGTGACATCATGAACGACACGACCAAGACCACCCCGGCAGACGCTCAGACCGCAGCTGCAGCCGCTCCCGCCAAAAAGAACACCCGCAAGCGTCTGCTCGCTATGCTCGGACTGACCACCGCGCTCGCCGCCGCCGGCTATGGCGCCTACTACTACACGGTGGCCCGTTTCCACGAGGACACCGACGACGCCTACGTCAACGGCAACCTCGTCCAGCTCACGCCGCAGGTCGCCGGCACGGTGATCGCGGTGAATGCCGATGACACGCAAATCGTGAAGGCCGGGGAGCCCATGGTGACGCTCGATGCCGCCGACGCAAAGGTGGCACTGGCCAATGCCGAAGCCTCGCTCGGCCAGACCGTGCGCCAGATCAGCGCGCTCTACGTCAACAATGACGTGCTCGGCGCCACGGTGCAGCAACGCCAAGCCGACCTGGCCCGCGCCCGGGACGACCTGCGCCGCCGCACCGAGGTGGCCGAATCCGGCGCCGTTGCCGCGGAAGACGTGGCGCATGCCGGTGACGCCGTCAAGAGCGCCGAAGCCGCGCTCGAGACCGCCCGCCAGCAGCTTGCCGCCAACCATGCGCTGACCGACAAGACGAGCGTCGCCGACCATCCCAGCGTGCAGGCCGCCTCCGCCAAGGTGCGCGACGCCTACCTGGCCAACGCCCGCAACACGCTGCCGGCACCCGTGACCGGCTACGTGGCGCGGCGCTCGGTGCAGGTGGGCCAGCGCGTCGCCCCCGGCAACCCGCTGATGGCCATCGTGCCGCTCGACGGCGTGTGGGTCGATGCCAACTTCAAAGAGGTGCAACTCAAGCGTATCCGCATCGGCCAGATGGTCGAGCTGCATGCTGACCTGTATGGCAGCGGCGTGACCTATCACGGCAAGATCGTCGGCTTCTCGGCCGGCACCGGCAGCGCGTTCTCGGCACTGCCGGCGCAGAACGCCACTGGTAACTGGATCAAGGTGGTGCAGCGCCTGCCGGTGCGCATCCAACTCGATCCGGCGGAGCTGCGCGAGCACCCGCTGCAGATCGGCCTGTCGATGCAGGTTGACGTGGAAACGCGCCAGGCTTCCGGTTCGCACCTGAGCCCGGGCACCGAAGCATCCCAACACACCACCTATCGCACGGCTTATCACACCGAGGTCTTCCAGCGCTATGGCGAAGAGGCCGACCGCGAGATCACGCGGATCATCGCGCAAAACACCAATGGCAAGGCCGCCGTCGGGGAGACATCGCAAGCTTCACAGATTGCGCAACAGCCGCAACCGGCACAGCGCGGCGCGCACCTGGCACACAAGTTCGCCCCGCAACGTACAAAGCAGGCTGCCGGCGCAGCCTCCGGGGCGTAAGCGCATAAAACTTCCGCCGCCTTTGCTCGTCCGTTTTACTGACCCGTCAGGCAAATAGCCCGCACTCCCGGAGCGCATCATGCAACCCCAAGCCCAGACCTCACTCGTGCCCGCTCCGCTCACCGGCGGCAAGCTCGTGATGGGTAGCTTCGCCGTGGCCCTGGCCACCTTCATGAACGTGCTGGATTCGTCGATTGCCAACGTGGCGATTCCGACGATCTCCGGCAACCTCGGTGTGTCGGTCGACGAAGGCACCTGGGTGATCACGCTGTTCGCTGCGGCCAACGCGGTGGCGATTCCGCTGACCGGCTGGCTCACGCAGCGCATCGGGCAGGTCCGCCTGTTCGTTGGCGCCATCCTGCTGTTTGTGCTGTCGTCGTGGCTGTGTGGCGTGGCGCCCAACCTGACCATGCTGCTTGCCGCGCGCATCCTGCAGGGTGCCGTGGCAGGCCCGCTGATCCCGCTGTCGCAATCGATCCTGCTCTCGTCCTATCCCAAGGAGAAGAGCGCCACCGCGCTGGCGCTGTGGGCCATGACGGCCACCGTCGGCCCCATCGCCGGCCCGGCGCTGGGCGGCTGGATGACCGACAGCTACTCATGGTCGTGGATCTTCTACATCAACGTGCCGGTCGGCCTGTTCGCCGCCGCTGTCACTTGGGCCATCTACCGCGACCGCGAGACCGCGACGCGCACGCTGTCGATCGACGTGGTGGGCCTGGCCTCGCTGATCACCTGGGTTGCCTCGCTGCAAATCATGCTCGACAAGGGCAAGGACCTGGACTGGTTCAGCTCGCCCGTCATCATCGGGCTGGGCATCGTCGCGCTGCTCAGCTTCATCTTCTTCGTGATCTGGGAGCTGACCGAGCCGAACCCGATCATCGACCTGCGCCTGTTCAAGGGCCGCAACTTCCTGGCCGGCACCGTGGCCATCTCGGTCGCCTTTGCGGTGTTCTTCGCCAACCTGGTCGTGCTGCCGCAGTGGATGCAGCAGTACCTGGCCTATCCGGCCGTGAACGCCGGGCTGGTGACCGCGCCGCTGGGCATCTTCGCCGTGCTGCTGGCCCCGGTGTTGGGCAAGATCCTGCCCAAGTCCGAGTTGCGCGTGCTTGCCACCTTATCTTTCGTGGGCTTCGCGGCGGTGTTCTTCATGCGCTCGCACTACACCACGGGCGTGGATACCTGGACGCTGGTGCTTCCGACCCTGCTGCAAGGCATTCCGACCGGGCTCTTCTTCGTGCCGCTGACGGCCATCATCCTGTCCGGTCAGCCAGCCGAGAAGGTGCCCGCCGCCGCAGGCCTGTCGAACTTCGTCCGCGTGTTCTGTGGCGCGGTGGGTACTTCTCTCGCCACCACCGGCTGGAACAGCCGCGCCATCCTGCACCACGCGCAACTGGCGGAACAGGCCAGCGTGCACAACCCGCAGTATGCCAAGGCGCTCGAAACACTGCAGTCGACGATGGGCTTCACGCCGGGCCAGGCCGTGGCGTACTTCGAACGCAGCCTGAACACGCAGGCAATCATGCTGGGTTTGAACGACATCTTCTGGATCTCGGGCGTGATCTTCGTCGCTATCGTGCCGCTGATCTGGTTCACCAAGCCGGCAAAGGGCGGCTCCGCCGACGCTGCGGCGGCTGCGCACTGAGCCAGACGACGCACATCCGTGCCGCGTACCTGACCAAACGCCAATCCTGCGGAGCCCGAGATGACGCGAAGCATGTTTTTCCTTGCCACCAGCAAGCGCATCGGGCGCGCGGCCTTCCGGCTGGCCGCCGCCAGCTGGAGCGCGTACGCGTCGCTGTCGGCGATCGCCGTGCAAACGATGACCGCATCGCTGACGGGCGCCATGCTGCTGATGGCGCTGGCCTGTTCGATGTACGTCTCGGGTATCGCCCTCGGGCACCTGGGTGGCATCCTGCGCTAGCGCATGCATGGCTGATGGCGAAATGGCGGGTCCGGAATTGCGCATGCTGCTGCTCCTGATGGACAAGACCGTCGCGGCGCTGTCAGGGGCCGCCCGTGGAGGACTGAGTCTGGTGGCAGCGGTAGACGGCGCCAAACCGTCAACGGAAAAGGCCAGGCGCCGGTCAAGCGGTCGCTATCCCAATAGCGCGCCCACCGTCCAACCGAAGAAATTCAGCATGACCACCCTCGCAGGAAAAATCCCTTTCGTCACCGGCGGCGCGCGCGAGGGCGCAACCGTCGCCTTCACATACCAGCAATCGGTGGCGCCTGCCGCTGCCCTGGTAACAGAAATGGAAGCCGCGGGCGGCGGCCGCGCGCTGGCGCTACAGGCCGACGCTGCAGATCGCGCCGTGCTCACTGACGCCATCAACGGCGTCGCGCACCGACTCGGCAGGATGGACATCCTCGTGAACAACGCCGGCGTGCTGCTGCTGGGCGCGCTCGAGAGCTTTTCGTTAGAAGACTTCCACAAGATGATTGCCGCCAACGTGCGCGCCGTCTTCATCGCCGCGAAAGCTGCTCTGCCTCACATGGGGCAGGGCGGCCGCATCATCAATATCGGCAGCACCAATGCCGAGCGCATGCCGTTCACCGGCGGGCGCGCGTATGCCATGAGCAAGTCCGCGCTGGTGGGCCTGGTGCAAGGCATGGCGCGCGACCCGGGTCCGCGCGGCATTACCGTCAACAACGTCCAGCCCGGTCCGACCGACACCGACATGAATCCGGAAGCCGGCGAATTCGGCGCCGCGCTGCACGGCCTGATGGCGCTACAACGCCACGCGACGCCGGACGAGATCGCGGGCATGGTGGCTTATATCGCGGGTCGGGAAGCCGGCTTCGTGACTGGCGCCAGCCTGACCATCGATGGCGGGTTCAGCGCCTGACCCTCAGCGATAGCGGCCATCTCACGCGGCGGCCGCCCGTAATCGCCTCGCGGTAAAGCGCAGTAGGATCCGGCTGCCTTCTGCCAGTCTTGCCGCCTCGCGCGCGTGCAACGTCACGCCGCACACACCCGCACGGACTTGCAGGATGGCCAGCATCCATCTCTCATCGCCAGCTTGCGCTACCGCGCCTTCGTAATCGTCCGGGGCGGGCGCGCAGATCCCGGCAGGCAACCTCGCGGACAACACATTGGCTGTCGGCATGCCCATGACCATGCCGGCGAGCTCATACGGACGCCCGAGCACGGCGCCGGCAAGCTCCACGTCGCCGCCGGATACCAGTTCCCTGACATAGGTCGAAGAGCACGGCGACTCGCTGCCGGCCTCGGCTGCCTGCCGCAACGCGACCGGGTTGACTGTGAAGCCGTGGTGCACGCCCGCTTGCGTAAGATAAGCCACGTCGCCCTTGCGCTGGTGCCCGCACGCAAAGTTCTCCCCCACCACCAGGGCGCGCATGCCGAGCCTGCGCCGCAGGCTGTCTTCGATGAAAGCATCCACCGACTGCGCGCTGCGCGCGCGGTCGAAGCGGATTACCAGGCAGGCATCCGCGGCGCCGGTTGCGGCCAGCAGGGCCAGGCGCTGGTCCAGGCCGCCGAGCAGCGGCGGCGCACGGTTCGGCGTGACCACTGCGCGTGGGTGCGGATCGAAGGTGACCACCACCGTGGGCAGTCCTAGCGCATCGCCACGGGCGCGCAACTGCGCCAGTACGGTACGGTGTCCGCGATGCACGCCGTCGAACATGCCGATCGATACCACGGCACCCGACGGCGCAAAGGCTTCTGCTTCAGAAAGTAGGCGCATGGGAGGCTCCCGATGGAACATGAGAACCATGCTAGGCGGCACCGGCACCCGCTGCCAGCGGGTGCGCCGGCATAGCAACTATAACCAGCGCGATGGACAGGGCTAACCCCTAGGGTGTGTTCCTAGGCCACAGGCACAGCCGACGCATGCTGGTGGAACAACTCGCGCAGCACTGCACGTATCCACTGGTTGCCGCTCTCTCGATGCACGCGGTCGTGCCAGTACATCGCGATCTCGATCTCGGGCAAGGCCAGCGGTGGCGTGACCAGTTGCAGCCCCATCTCGTCGGCCAGGATGCGGCCCAGGGTCAGTGGCACCAGTGCCACCGCGTCGGAGCGGCACGCCACCAGCGCGGCGGTCGTGAACATGGGCACGCGACAGACGATCTTCTCGCGCGGGACGGCGACCTCCACCGCGCGTTCCACCGATAGGTGCTCGTGCCCGGTCCCCTCGGCGGTCACCAGCACGTGCTGCTCCGCGATGAATGCCGCCAAGTCCGGGCTCGCGCCCAGGCGCGGGTGGTCGCGGCGCGTCACCGCCACATAGCGCTCGCGCCATAGCGGCTGGCGCCGCACGCCCTGCGTCAGGCCTGGAAAAGAACCCACCGCCAGGTCGACCAGTCCGGATTCCAGCCACAGGTCGATGTGCTGCGCATCGCAATTGACGGCCTGCACATGCACGTTGGGTGCGTCGCTGGCCAGGCGGTTGATAAGCGGCGGCAGCATCTGGGCCACTCCGGCATCGATGATGAAGAAGCTGAAGTTGCGCGCCGACGTCGCAGGATCGAAGGCCACGTGGTCGGAACGCAGCGCGCGCATGCGTTCCAGGATGCCGCGCACCGGTTCGGCCAGCGCCAGTGCCTTGGGCGTGGGCTCCATGCGCAGGGCCACGCGCACGAACAGCGGATCGCCAAAATACACGCGCAGCTTTGCCAGCGTCTTGCTGAGCGCCGGCTGCGTGATGTTTAGTACGCGCGCGGCCTTGGTCAGGCTGCGCTCGGCGAGCAGCACGTCGAGCACCTGCAGGTGGTGCAGGCCCAGATCGTCTTCATGCCGCTGAGGAATAGTGTCCATGACGTCGTCTTAATAGTAGAAGTCCGGCGTTGCAACTAGTCTACGTGGAACGCGCAGTCATGAACACAAGAAGCGCATCGCACCGGTGGCGAAACATTGACCGGAATGCGAGAAGTCATCACCAAAGGAGGACGACATGAACGGATTTCCCTTCGTGGTTCCATCGGGCAGCCAGGACAGCGAACTTTCCGATGGCATCAGTGCCCAGCGGTTCAAGGAGGCGCTGGCGCGTGCCGCAACGCCGGTGACGGTGATTGCCACCAACGGCCAGGCGGGCGAGGCGGGCGTAACCTGCTCAGCGGTCTGCTCCGTCTGCGACAACCCGCCGACGGTGCTGGTCTGCATCAACCGCAACAGCTACGCCAACGCGATTATCAAGGCTAACGGCGTGCTCAGCGTGAACTGGCTGCACGCGGGCCAGTCGGGGCTGTCGCAGGTCTTCGCAGGCGCTGGCGGCCTGCCCATGCCGGAACGCTTTGCCAGCGGCACCTGGCATCGGCAGCGCACCGGTGCGCCGTGCAGCAGCGATGCCGCGCTGACGCTGGATTGCCGCGTGACCGAGGCGTTCGAAGTGGGCAGCCACAGTATCTTCCTCGCGAGGGTAGTGGATGCCGCGCATGAAGAGAGCGGCGGCGTTTCACCTTTGGTCTATTGCCAGCGCAGCTACGCGACTACCACACCGGTCGCAGCCTAGCGCCGCGTCCCCTCTTTCTCTGATTTCCCAACCACGCGAGTCCGAACAGCCCGCGCAGCAAAGCTTTTGCCAAGGAGACACGCCATGATTCGTACCGGCAAGCAGTACCTGGAATCCCTCAACGATGGCCGCAATGTGTGGGTCGGCAACGAGAAGATCGACAACGTCGCTACCCACCCAATGACGCGCGACTACGCGCAGCGTCACGCCGATTTCTACGACCTGCATCATCGCCCCGACCTGCAGGACGTGATGACCTATATCGACGAGAACGGTGACCGCCGCGCCATGCAATGGTTCGGCCACCGCGACAAGGAACAGTTGAAGCGCAAGCGCAAGTACCACGAGACCGTGATGCGCGAGATGGCTGGCGCGTCGTTTCCGCGCACGCCGGACGTCAACAACTATGTGCTGACTACCTACATCGACGACCCGCTCCCGTGGGAAACACAATCGATCGGCGCCGACGGCCATATCAAGGCCGACAATATCGTCGACTTCATCCGCTTTGCACGGGAGCATGACCTGAACTGCGCACCGCAATTTGTGGATCCGCAGATGGATCGCTCCAACCCGGACGCGCAGGAGCGCTCGCCCGGTCTGCGCGTGGTGGAAAAGAACGACAAGGGCATCGTGGTGAGCGGCGTGAAGGCGATCGGCACCGGCGTGGCCTTTGCCGACTGGATCCACATCGGCGTGTTCTTCCGTCCTGGCATCCCCGGCGACCAGATCATCTTTGCCGCGACCCCGGTCAACACGCCGGGTGTCACCATCGTCTGCCGCGAAAGCCTGGTCAAGGAGGACAAGGTCGAGCATCCGCTTGCCGCGCAGGGCGACGAACTCGATGGCATGACCGTGTTCGAGAACGTGTTCATCCCGTGGTCGCACGTGTTCCATATCGGCAATCCCAACCATGCCAAGCTGTACCCGCAGCGCGTGTTCGACTGGCTGCACTACCACGCCCTGATCCGCCAGATGGTGCGTGCGGAGCTGGTCGCCGGCCTGGCGGTGCTGATCACCGAGCATATCGGCACCAACAAGATCCCCGCGGTGCAGACGCGCGTGGCCAAGCTGATCGGCTTCCACCAGGCCATGCTCGCGCACGTGATCGCCAGTGAGGAGCTGGGCTTCCATACGCCCGGCGGCCACTACAAGCCAAACATCCTGATCTACGATTTCGGCCGCGCGCTCTACCTGGAGAACTTCTCTCAGATGATTTACGAGCTGGTGGACCTGTCCGGGCGCAGCGCGCTGATCTTCGCCAGCGAGGACCAGTGGAACGACGAGGCGCTCAACGGCTGGTTCGAGCGCATGAACAACGGTCCCGTGGGCCGCCCGCATGACCGCGTGAAGATCGGCCGCGTGATCCGTGACCTGTTCCTCAGCGACTGGGGCAGCCGCCTGTTTGTGTTCGAGAACTTCAATGGCACGCCGCTGCAGGGCATCCGTATGCTGACCATGCAACGCGCCGAGTTCTCCGGCTCCGGCCCGTACGGCAAGCTGGCGCGGCAGGTGTGCGGCATCGACTCGGCGGCCGCGGACGACACCGAATATCGCAAGACTGCTGACTATGCCAAGGCGCTCGACTCGGCCCGGCACCAGGAGGAAGTCGCGCTGGCAGGTGCGATGGCGATTTAACCCCGCACGGCGGGCGGGAGGAATGGGCTCCGCCCGGCCCGCCGGCGCTTTTTTCATCCACAAGAGAAGGAAACCATCATGACCGCAACCCTTTCCCTGGCCACTCTGTTTGGCGAGGCACGCAGCCAGAATGGCTGGCTCGACCGCGATGTCCCCGACGCCAAGCTGCGCGAGATCTATGATCAGATGAAATTCGGCCCGACCTCGGTCAACTGCTCGCCCGCGCGCATCGTCTTCGTGCGCAGCATTGAGGCCAAGCAGAAGCTTGCCGGCGCGGTGGCGCCGGCCAATGTCGACAAGGTGATGAACGCGCCGGTGGTGGCCATCGTCGGCTACGACACCCGCTTCTACGATCACCTGCCGGAACTGTTCCCGCACAATCCCGCCGTCAAATCTTGGTTCGAGGGCCCGGAGAAGGTGGCCTTCGCCGAAACCACGGCATTCCGCAACGGCACGCTGCAGGGCGCCTACCTGATCATGGCTGCCCGCGCGGTCGGGCTCGACTGCGGCCCGATGTCGGGGTTCAACAATGCCGCCGTGGACGCAGCATTCTTTGCGGGAACCACGATCCGATCTAACTTTATTTGTGGACTGGGCCATGGCGATCCGGGCCGGGTGTTCCCGCGCAGCCCGCGCCTGGCGTTCGAGCAGGCCTGCTCGCTGGCGTAGGTCCATACGGTTGCCCCGGCTTTCGCATCATAAAAAGGAGACAGCATGCGCAATCTCGACGAGGACACAATCACCCAGGCGGTGCTGGCACGCCTGGCGGATACGCCCGATCCACGCGTCAAGGAAATCGTCCGCGGCCTGGTGCGGCACCTGCACGAATTTGCGCGCGAGGTCAGGCTGACCGAGGCGGAGTGGTTGCAGGGCATCCGGTTCCTGACTGCCACCGGCCACAAGTGCGATGACAGGCGGCAGGAATTCATCCTGCTCAGTGACGTGCTCGGCCTGTCGATGCTGACGGTCTGCATGAATAACCGGAAGCCGTCCGGCTGCACCGAGGCCACCGTCTTTGGCCCGTTCCACGTGGAAGGTGCACCCCACTACGACGACGGCGCCGACGTGGCCAACGGTGCCAAAGGCGAGCCGTGCGAAGTGTCCTGCACCGTTCGCGGCCTCGCTGGCGAGCCGGTAGCAGGCGCGACCATCGACGTCTGGCAGGCCGATGCCGACGGACGTTATGACGTGCAATACGCGGGCCTGGACCAGCCGCAGGGGCGCGGCGTGCTGCGCAGCGACGAGAGCGGAAGGTTTCGCTTCCGTACGGTGGTTGCGCAGGCCTATCCGATCCCGGACGATGGGCCGGTTGGCGACCTGCTGCGTGCTACCGGGCGCCACCCGTGGCGGCCCGCGCACCTGCACTTCATGATCCAGGCGCGCGGCTACGAGACGCTGGTCACCCATGTCTTCCGCAAGGGCGACCGGTATCTCGATTCCGACGCGGTCTTCGGCGTGCGCGAGTCACTGGTAGGCGACTGGGTGCGGCAGGGTGACGGCACCTGGCGGCTCGACTTCGACTTCGTGCTGAACCGCGCGCAGGCAGCGTAGCACCAGACGCGGCGCTGGCTTTCCCTGACTATGCCGCGCTGGGCGGCAAACGGAGACCGACATGTTCCAACCGCAGTTCGTCTATGCGCCATTGCCGGCGCGGGTGGTGTTCGGACAAGGCGCGCTGGCCGGGCTGCCTGCAGAGCTGGACCGGCTGGGCGCGCAGCGCGCGCTGGTGCTGTGCACGCCGGAGCAGCGGCCGCTGGCGCAGCGCATTGGCGACCTGCTCGGCGAGCGTTTTGCCGGCGTGTTCGCCGAGGCCGTCATGCATGTGCCGATCGAGACCGCGCGCACAGCGCGCGCGGTCGCGGCTAACCTTGGGGCTGACTGCGCCGTGGCGGTTGGCGGCGGCTCCACCATCGGCCTGGGCAAAGCAATCGCGCTGGAATCGCGCTTGCCGATTGTGGCCGTCCCGACCACTTATGCCGGCTCGGAAATGACCCCGATCTACGGCATCACGGAAAACGGCGAGAAACGCACCGGACGCGCCGTCGAAGTGCTGCCGCGCACAGTCATCTACGACCCGGAATTGTCGCTGACGCTTCCGGTGGAACTCAGCACCGTCAGCGGACTGAATGCGATCGCGCATTGCGTCGAGGCCTTGTACGCGTCCAACGCCAATCCCGTCACCAGCCTGATGGCGCAAGAGGGCATCCGCGCGCTGGCGCAGGCGCTGCCTCGCCTGGCCGCGCAGCCACATGACCTGGCGGCGCGCAGCGCCTGCCTGTACGGGGCCTGGCTGGCGGGTTCGGTGCTGGGCAGTTGCGAGGTTGCGCTGCACCACAAGCTTTGCCATACGCTAGGCGGCATGCTCAACCTGCCGCACGCGCAGACCCACGCCATCATCCTGCCGCATGCCACGCAGTACAACGCGGCGGCGGCGCCGGACGCGATGGCTCGCATCGCCGCCGCGCTGGGCACCGACCATGCCGCGCGCGGACTATACCGGCTGACGCGGCAACTGGGTGCGCCGGTGGCGCTGTCCGAGCTCGGCGTGCGGCGCGAGGACCTGCCCTCGGTAGCCGAGCGCGCGCTGCGCGCCCCGTATCCCAATCCGGCTCCGCTGACGCATGAAGGCATCCTGCGCCTGCTTGAGCATGCGTTTGACGGTTTCGAGCCACTACCATAGCGCTTGTGCTGATGTGCCGATGATCGTAACCCGCGCAGTATCGGCGCTCGACTTGGACTGATTCCTGTCGGGCATTCTTGGCGGGCCCAAGCAGGGGTTGCACGGCCAGATTCTTCGTGCGTCGGTACCATCTCAGCCGAACCGAAGCGCAACCGGACAGCAGCGTGGTCATGCACAGCACCGTTGCGCTGATTTTCATTGTCCCCTCCCAAGGGCAAGTTTTCTTGTATGCGCGTGCTCGACGATTCGGATGTCCACGATGCGCCAGGCTCGCCCGCAAAAAAGACGGGGCGACGGTGTGCCGGTCTGCGTGGCGTCATCGCAACCGGACTCGAGCGAATAGTAGTTCACCGTTCGGTCCGCACATGCCCTATCTAGGGAGGGGGATTCAAGGCGCCGTTGCTGCCGTGCTTTCGCTGATGCCTTCCGGGAGAGGGGAGCAGGGTGGCGCGCCTGCCGCCACCCGTGCGTGCGCGCGGCCGGTGGGCCGCGCCAGACCAAGATGCTGCTTTTTGTCTGATGTAGGAGGGTCATTGCGCCAGCGCCGTCACTAGAGCGCGCTTGCGCGCTGCCGCTATCTGGTTGCCGTGGTGTCGGTGACCGGCATATGGGCCGCGACCTGGTCTAGCACCACTTCCGGCTCGTCGGCCTCAATATACGATTCGTCATCAAGCCTGCGGCGCATCCGCTCGATATCAAGGTCGCCGGTCCATTTCGCCACCACCACGGTGGCCACACCGTTGCCGATCAGGTTGGTCAGGGCGCGCGCCTCTGACATGAAGCGGTCAATGCCGAGGATCAGGGCCAGCCCCGCCACCGGAACATGCCCCACCGCCGAAAGCGTGGCCGCCAGTACGATGAAGCCACTTCCGGTTACGCCGGCGGCACCCTTGGAGGTTAGCAGCAGCACGGCAAGCAGGGTGATTTGCTGCGTCAGGCTCATGTCGGTGTTGGTTGCCTGGGCGATGAAGACTGCGGCCATGGTCAGGTAGATGGAGGTGCCATCCAGGTTGAAGGAGTAGCCAGTCGGGATCACCAGTCCGACGACGGACTTGCGGGCGCCCAGGTTCTCCAGCTTGACCATCATCCGCGGCAACACGGATTCCGACGACGACGTGCCCAGCACGATCAGCAGTTCCTCCTTGATGTACTTGATGAACTTCCAGATCGAGAAACCATGCAGCCGTGCGATGGTGCCAAGTACGACGAAGATGAAAAACAAGCAGGTGGCGTAGAAGGTCGCCATTAGCTGGCCAAGCTGCAGCAGCGAACTCACGCCGTACTTGCCAATGGTGAAGGCCATGGCGCCAAAGGCCCCGATCGGCGCGACCTTCATTATGTAGCCGACGATGGTGAACAGCACGTGCGAGAACTTCTCGATGAAGTCGAACACCAGCGTGCCGCGCCCCCCGAACCTGTGCAGCGCAAAGCCGAACATCACCGCGAACAGCAGCACCTGGAGGATTTCACCCTTGGCAAAGGCATCCACCACCGTGTTCGGGATCACGTGCAGCAGGAAATCGACCGTGCCTTGCATCTTGCCGGGCTCCGTGTAGGCGGCGATGCCCTTCGTGTCGAGGGTGGATGCATCAACATTCATGCCGGCGCCGGGCTTGATGATGTTGATGAACAGCAAGCCGACCAACAGTGCAATGCTGCTCACAACCTCGAAGTACAGCAGCGCCAGCCCGCCGGTCTTGCCCACCTTCTTCATGTCCTCCATGCCGGCAATGCCTACCACGACCGTGCAGAAGATGATCGGCGCAATGATCATCTTGATCAGCTTGATGAAGCCATCACCCAACGGCTTCATCGCCTCGCCGGCCTGCGGATAGAAATGACCGAGGATGACGCCGAGGACAATGGCGGTGATGACTTGGAAGTAAAGGGACCTGTAGAACGGCTTGGCGTGATCGTCTTTGTCCATCATCGTCTCCATTGCTAGTTCACTGTCGGCATCCAGATGCCCGGCCGGGTCAATCGAGGGTTCATGCCTAAGCGCGCTGCGCTACCGCCGTCAGGTTGGCGATGCGGCGAACGGTCTAGAACGATGTTCAGTATATGCATGGGGCACACAGCGCCAAGAAGGGTCCGCTGTCATACCGATGTCGTTGTTGAAAGCCTTCATGCGCCTATAATCGATCGTTATGTAGTTAGCGCTCTGTTTTACGAACATATTGAAGCGATCCGATCCTACGCTATACAATGCTCGTTAAATGGAGCAATATCGCTTCTATGATCGATTTTTCGAACATGAAGGTGTCGCAGTTATCCGTCCTCTCTCCAGCCATGACGCAACAATCGGCGCAAGTTGGACAGTTGCTAGCCCGCCTGCGGCAGGCTCGCCACATCAAGCAAGCGGATGCCGCCGTGCGCGCGGGGCTTTCGCGCAACACGGCCTATCGAATTGAGAAGGGTGATCCGGGCGTCGCATTTGGCCAGTTGCTCCGCTATCTGGACGCGATCTCTCCCGGTGCAACACTTGCGAGCCTGCTGGCGGAAACCGATCCAGCACTCAAGGCGCTTCAGTCGCGCGAAGCAACCCGGCGGGTCCGGGATCTGTCAGCCTCAGAACTTCAGAGCCTCGACTTCTGAGGCGCACTGATGGCAAAAGACCAGAAGCTGATGACCTTCGCCTACCTGGGCGACGCATGGGCGCCATGTGGCCAGCTCACCATGACGGAGGAGGGCTCGGCGCTGCTCGCCTCGAGCTTTGCCTACGGCCTCCGATATCTGGATCGTCCGGATGCAATCGAAGTTGACCCCGTGAGCCTCGGCATCCATGGGGAGCAGGTGAAGGGCCGGCGGTTGCTGCCCGTGAACGAGCTGACGGGCTTCGGTGGCATCCGTGACGCGGCGCCGGATTCTTGGGGGCGTCGGGTGATTGAGGCCAAGCTCAAGGTGCCCGCGAACAGCCTCCCGGAGTCGCAGTACCTGCTGCATGCGGGTAGCGACCGCGTGGGTGCGCTGGACATTCGCTCAGACATCAATACGCCCCCTACAAGTGCGGTGGGCAATCTCCACACGATCGAGTATCTGATGGAGGCTGCAGAGCGTATCGAAGAGGGCCTGCCTGTCCCAGCCAACCTTGAGCTGATCTTCGTGCAGGGCACCGCGTTGGGCGGGGCCCGGCCGAAGGCCACCATCCGGGACGACGCCGGTTACCTGGTCCTGGCCAAGTTCCCCAGCAAGACCGATGCCTTCGACGTTCCCCTCATTGAAGCTGCATCGTTGTTGCTAGCCAAGGAAGCGGGGCTGAACGTCCCTGCGGTGGAGACTCGCAGGCTCAGCGATCGCCGCCTCATGATGATCCGCCGGTTTGACCGGTACTGGCTCGACCGTGGGGCAATGCCACAGGCGGACACGGATCTCTTGCTGGCGCCGGCCGCAATCAGAACGGAGCGCCGCATGCCATTTGTCAGCGGCCTGACTCTGATCGGATGCGATGAGACGGAGTCGCGCACAAAGGCCTACTCCGAACTGGCCGCAGCGATTCGTAAACACTGCCATACATCGGTCATTCGCGTCGACAACGAAGAGCTGTTCAAGCGCATGGTGTTCAACATCTTCGTGACCAACGACGATGACCATCTTCGCAACCATGGGTTCATCTGGGATCCGCGACTGCCCGGCTGGCGGCTGAGCCCGCTCTATGACGTGCTGCCACGGCCTTCGCACGCAACCGAACGTCTGTTGCACCTAGAAATCGGGCCTCAAGGGCGGAGCGCGACGATCGACAACGCGCTGGCCGGCTGCCAGCGATTCTCCATCAGCACCGCACGCGCTGGAGAGCTGATCGGGGGAATTTGGGCTGTCGTGCGGGAGTGGCGGGTGTTCTTTGAGCAGTACGGCGTCGGTGCACGGGACTGCGACAAGATCGCGCCGGCATTCCGGCACCTGCACGACATCAGTAGCGCCGAGACACGACGGCACCTGCGCTTGCCGAGCTGATAGGCAGATGAGCCGCCCACCTGGACGGCACTTTTTCTGCGCTGGAGAGGCAAACGGTTACTTCATTTCGGTCAGATCAGCAGGCCCTCGCCCACGTGAGACCGGCGTTGCCGAGGAGGCGCCGATAAGGCTCGATAACGGAGTCCATACGACCACCCAAGGCCCGTGCTGGAGATGCCGATCGCGTTAGCGCCGTCTACGGGGTCGCGCCGGCAGTTTGTTTTCGTCGGCCCCAGTTGATGGTTAGCCGGGATTCGCAATTATGCTCTGCGGACCATAAGCCTTTATCCCGGCCGACCCTCGCTATGGGTCCAGTTCTACGGGCACTTGGGGATTGCGCGGCCCGTCACCGGAAGACGGTGTGCGCTTGGCCGCAGTGAGAGAAAGAGGGTGTAGGCGCAACGGGGAAGCGCCTACACCCCATAAGTTGGCAAAGGGTCAATTTTGCCTGGCTTCATTCTGATGCGCTGCAGCATGATCGGTACCCCTCAAAAGTTTGGGACAACCGAATGTGGGGTAAAGAAACTCGATGTGGTGCCGGCGGCATGTTGTCCCCTGACGCCGGTGCAATAAAGAAAAGCCCTCGGCCAGGGTAGGCGAGGGCCCGAAGTAGTAGCGGGCGAGTCGCGGATCGCCCGTGTGAGATGGTCATATAGCGCTTTGTGATCGCGCATCCCTCAAAATAGAGGTGTTGCAGCAATGCGACGGCGCCATGGCAGTCAGAGCATCATGAGCGCGTAGGGCATTGGCCGGGCAGGGCAACATCTAGATCGTGTATCTGGAGGTCGATGTTTTCGCGCCTGGCTCGATCCCAGCCGGCGTCGATTGCCGCTTCAAGCGTTGGAAATTTGTGGGGCCTTTCGACAAGTCCATCTATCTCGAGCACCCAACCAACGTCGGCCGGCATTACGCGAATGCTTCGCACAGGCATTGCCCCCCTGTCTCGCTAACTGCTTCAAACTCACGACCCTCTGATTCTGATGGCTGCGCGACTCTTGGAATACCCCCATGTGGGGTAAGCGCCTATAGCGGCAGTTGGACGTCGACGGCGACCGCGACGGTTCTTTCGGGCGTCGCACGATAGGCGCCGGCTCGGTGGCCCTTTGGTCCTCTGGGCTTCGTAACTGGGCGACCTCCGGGTGGCATTTTCATGCCCGCTCGCCGGACTCGAATTGCCCCCCGCCATCTGAGGCCCGCACAGCGTCTGCCGGGGCTTATTGCGCTGAGACGCGAACCATCTTCGATTTCAATGGCCACGGCTTGCTTGCGAGTATCCAAATGCAGGCGAGCGGCCCAACGATCGGGATCAGCGAGAGATAGGAATACTGCGCACCGAAATGCGCAGCCCTGAACACAGTGCGGAATGGAATGAACCACGCCGCCTCGAAGACGATGAACGCAAGCAAGTAAAGCATGAGAGCTTACCGGTGAGACCCTGACCCTGAGCGAGGCGCTTTGGTGATTTTTGCTGCGCCGCAATGTGATTCTACCTGCGTGCCCGATGCACCGATCCCTCTTGAATGGGGGATTCCACGCGCCAGGCCACAACTCGAATTGCTCCCCCGCCCCTAGCACCCCAAGCCCGTTCCCGCGCTACCCGGGTAGGTAGCGATCGCAATTTGCCCGCCCTGAGATGTCTGCCGTGTTCCTGCGAACGTATGCGTGTGCCGAGCGCGCAATTTTCTGGTCGCGGATTTCGGCGCGCTCTTGCGATGTACAGAGGCCCTGCATTCATACCGGGAGTCATCCTGGCCAATGCCACCGCGAGTCCGGTCCGTCGAAAATCTGTGGCGCGGCCACCGAACGACGCACCTGCTGTCCGGAGCGGATCCGCATTTGCAAACACAGCCGGCGACGCAAGAAGTGAGGGTCAATTGATGCTGACCTTTCAGCCGCGGTCCCCCTTGCGCAGTAACAGGGCAACACGAGGTCTGATTTGGGTCTGCGTCAGTGGTTGCAGGCGTGCTTCACCTAACTCAGCAGGAGACATCTGCCGCGCGCCCGTCGGCGGCCGTCAGGTGCCGAAGTGGGGGCGGTGCTGGCGTCGTGGGCAGACCAAGCGAGGGTGGGCGCTGGCGAAGCGGTGGTATCACGCTTCCCGGCTCTGACTTCAGTGCCGGTAGGTAATGGCATGCATAACAAGCGCGCGGTGCATGATGAGTTCCTTTAGGCTGTCGCACATGTTGGCCCGAATCTGCTCGGCGGTCTCGCTCGCAATGCCGTCCCTCTTCAGGTGCGCAATCCGCTGTTGCTGTGCGTCAATGCGTTTCCCAAGGCGCTCGATGGCCTGATCCGTTTCGTCCAGGTCTTCGAGATCTTCCTCAATGTTGCGCGTGACCTCTAATGCCGGATGCATGATGAACTCCATATGCCTATGTCTCTGTGATAGGTCATGCTCGAGGGCGCAGGTATCAGCCGGAGTCCTACAAGGAGCGCGCCCCAGGCACTCCAGCAGGGATCCTCTCGCAAGTCCACAACGCGTCGGCCTGGTTCTCCGCGAACGCGTCGTCCGGGAGCCCAGATGCCCGCTGCGCCCAGCGTGCGCGGGTTGGGGTACTGCGCCTGCAGCGCCAGTTCGCGAGACCGCAATTTCGGCCATTTCCGGGAATGGATTGAGGTCGGGCAGCACACAATGGGTTCGGGCCCGGCCAAAGCAACATAGACCTTCTCCCGGGCATAAACTGGAAGGAGGCGGCCGCAGTGTGTTTTGGCGCCCGGCGTCTCTGTTAGCCACCGGGCAGACTCCCGAGTGTCCCGGGTGCCGGCAGCGCGGCGATAGCCATGCCACGCGGAAGCTGCCGTCTCAAATGCCATGAGTTACATTCGCGCACCGTTCACCGACGATCAGGTCCAGAAGCTCAACGAGAACCAAGTCGGCCTCGGCGGCCCGGTTCTGCGCGCCTTCATCTGCAGGAACCGCGCCGATCATCGCCACGGAGTCGAAGGTGGCGCCCCTGGCATCCTGATTGCCACCAAATACGGTTGGGTTTGCCCACACTGCAATTACAAAAGGGACTGGGCATTCGCGATCATGGCGACCCGGTTGACTCGCCCGCCGACCGCCATCCAATCCTTTGTCTATACGACGCCCTCAATCGAGAAGGCCAACATCCTCCTCGGTCAATATGAACGGCTTGCGGCAACCGAGCGCCGCGGCGCGGCCATGATGGTCGCCTGCATCAAGAATCGCATCGAGGAAATGTCGCTCCCCGGATTCGGCGCCATCGAGCTCAACGAGATCCCCACTGACGCGGTGGCGAGACAATCAGAAGGACGTAATTACCGGATCGTCTCGGGACAATCGCATCTTCTAGCCGCCCTGCGCCTGACCGGCCGCGCGCTGGTGACGGATGCTGTCACCCATGAGCAGTTACACGTCCATGACATCGACGGAAAACTGTTTGTCATTTCGTCCGACGCCCAGGCAGTGCTGGACTCAGAAACACTTAGCGCGATCGAACACGCCAAAGCCGACCCGCGCGCGAGACGCGCGTGAAGCCGATTTCGCACCAGCTTCCCTCATGACCCACTACGCAACCGCGTCATCGAAGGGCGGACGGTGCTTCACGGCCAGCGATGGGCTGGAGCAGGGGCACACCGTCGTACTATGAGCATGCATTGCCGGACAGGCCCATTCGCCGCGAATGGCAAAAGCTCTCGCTCGGCCACCAGCAGCCGGCTACGGCTGTCGAGGCATCCCCGGCGCTGCGGGCGGGGCCGGCTCATAAGAATCGGTCGTTGGTACCTGCATACGCGGCGGGGGTGGTGCAGGGGGCAACAGATGGTTTTTCGGCCGCGTATTGCAGGCGACCAACAGACTTCCGGCAAGGACCACCAGTCCCACGTGCGCAAGGATTCGTGGAGCTAAAGTCGAAACTGGTGTACGGGCGGGGAATTTGAGGCGCGGAGTAGAGGGCGGTGGAGCTTTTCGCTGAGAATCTGATTGTCGAGATCGGAAACCAGCACAAGAAAAGTCCACCACCA
>NZ_QKWJ01000095.1 GCF_003353055.1 Cupriavidus lacunae | reverse complement strand
GCGCAAAGCCTTTGCGCTGCTCGGCATTGACCCCGCCTGTTCCCAGTAGCCAGCCTCTGCCGCTTGAAAATCTCCCGGCGTTTCAATGGGTTAGATTGGTCACTGATTCAAACTTCGGACTAGGTGCGGATCGGCAGTGCAAAGTCGCCACGACCGGCTACATGGTGCGACAGCTCACGCTTGGAGGCGGCCTCACCCCCGGCTTTCCCGCCTGAACCGCGTCGGCGCATGGCCGGTCCAGCGCTGGAACGCCCGGCGAAACGCTTCCTCGCTGGCAAAGCCAAGCTGCTCCGCGATCCTTCCTACCGACCAGTTGGTCGTGGACAGGCATTGTTCGGCGTACTCCTGCAGGCTGTGTTCGCGCAGTACCCGGTAACTGCTGCCATCGGCAGCGAGACGGCGGCGCAGGGTCGGCTCGCTCACATCGAAGCGTGTGGCCAGCTCGGCCAGGGTCGGCAGCCGCGCGCCATGGACCAGCGCTGCATGCAGGATGCCGTGCACCTGCTGGCTCAGTGATACGACCTCGACCGGCGCACCGATCAGCCGGTAAGGAAAATCGTCCAGGAAGGCATCGAGCTCCGCTGCCTGGCGCACGATCGGCCGGTCGAGCAACGCCTCGTCGAATTCGAATCCGTAGGTCTGGGCGCCGGACGTCACGGCGGCATGGAACAGGCCCAGGAAAGGCATGGCGTCCTCGCGCCGGGGATGCGCCAGGTAGACATGGGCCGGGCGTAGCGGCTGGCCGACCAGCCAGCCGAACAAGAGCATATAGAAGAAGAGCCCGGTCAGGTCCACCAGGCAAGCCGCGGAGGTTTTCGAACGCCGCAGCGAATCCATGCGGAACACCGCCTGGCCTGCGTTTTGCCCCAGGCTTAGCGCGCCAGCGCGCGGATACAGCATCGCGCAGAAGTCGGCAGCACAGTGAATTGCCTCCCTTAGCGTCTGGCTGCTCAATACACAGCGGCACAACAAGTCCACTTCCTGCTTGCGCATCGGGGGGTGGCCGTTTCCTTTGGCGACCAGGGCTTCCAGCCGCTCGATCGCGGCGCGATAGAGCGCGGTGAACTGGGCTGGCGGCGCAGGCCCGGATGCGCCGGATGTGCCGGCGGCAGGCGGAACCTCGACGCCCTGCCGCTTCAGTTCTTCCAGCAGGCGCTGCACCATGCCCTCCGGCACAGGTACGGGATTCCCCGGTATGTAGGCATTCATGGGCGCTCGTCGTGACTGCTTCGGTAGCGGTTATTGATCGTCCGGGTAGGGATTCGGTGCGGCCAGGCCTCCCATAATCATCCCGGCACTTCCACCCGCGCAACAGCTTGCGCAAGGCCTGGGCCATGGAGGTTGCCATGCCATCAACGCCATGCCCATACGGGACAACCCACGGGACCACCCATGACCGCGCTTCCCTCCCGCACCCCCCCGGCGCCGGCCCCGCAGCCTTGCTGCGCCCTGCCTGCTTCGCGCGAGACACAACCATGATCCACATACTCGATGAAATCGTGCTCACGCCCGGGCACGTGCCCACTGCGCTGAGCCTGCTGGAAAGCCAGTACCTGCCCGGCAGCGCCGCCAGGGGCCTGGCGCTTCTGCAGCGCTGGGTTTCGCCGCCCGTGGCGCTGGAAGATGCACCCAATACGCTGTGGCTGCTGTGGCAAGTGGCGGATGCGCCGGCCTACTACGGCATGCGCGCCAGCATCGATGCCCCGGCCCTCGCCTTCTGGTCGACAGTCGACACGCTGTGTGATGCTCGCCGCCGCCATGTGATGGCCGATGCGACACATGCGCTGACCCAGCGCAAGGAGCATTGCGATGCGGCTTGAGACAGCGCAGGTCCGATTGCATGCCGGCATCTGCGCCGGGACATGCACCCAGGAGCAAGCCCTGCTTGCCCGGGTTGAAACGCTGCCAGGTCTGCGTCACGTGGCGATCGGCAGGAACCTGGCGGGAAGCTGGGGGGCTGGCGACTACACGCTCGACCTGCAATTCGAGCCGGACGGGTCCGAGTCACCCGCTCCCGGCGCCGGCCTGGCTGCCGCGCTCAGCGGCATGGCAGAAGTGGATAGCGTCGCATATAGCCCGGTCTCGGGCGGACTGCGGGCTCCTCAGTTGCGCCACGGGATCTGGCGCACGCTGATGTTGCGGGTCCGGCCTGAAGCGCCGGACTGGCAGGTCCGCGGCCTTGAGCAGGACCTGCTGCGGATGCCCGAGTACATGCCCGGCATCCTCAACTGGCGGCTGGCCCGCGTCCTGTCGCCCGGCACCTGGACCCATGTCTGGCAGCAGGAGTTCGCCAGCGCGGACGACCTGCTGGGCGAATACCTGATGCACCCCTTCCATTGGGGCCGCGTCGACCGATGGTTCGACCCCGAGTTTCCCGAGTGGACAGTCGATGCGATCTCTCATGCCTTCTGCCCGCTCAAGACAAGCCTGATTGCCAACCAGAACCGTAAAGAGGAATACGCGCCATGACCGCACACGGAACACTGACAGGAAAGATTGCGCTGGTGACCGGCGCCAGCCGCGGCATCGGCCGTGCCATCGCGCAGCGCTTCGCGGCGGAGGGTGCGCTGGTGGTTGCCACGGCGCGGAGCATAGGGCAGTCCGATGACGAACCTGGCACGCTGGCCGAGACAGTCAGCCTGATCAGGCGGCAAGGGGGCAGTGCCATTGCGCTGGCGGCGGATCTGGAGGACCCGGCGCAGCGCGACAACCTGGTGGCGCAGGCGGCAAAGGCGGCGGGCGGTCTCGACATCCTGGTCAACAATGCTGGCATGGCGGAGTACAGCCGCGTCGAACCGATGCCGCTGGAGATCTTCGACAAGACGGTCGAGCACTACCTGCGCATCCCCTTCGTGCTCAGCCGTGCAGCGATCCCGCTGATGCGCACACGCGGCGCTGGGTGGATCCTGAACCTGGGCTCCGTCACCGCCCTGTCGCCCTCGCGCCCGTATCAGGACTTTGACCGGGCTGGCGGGGTCACGGCTTACGCCGCGGCCAAGGCCGCCATCAACCGATTCACCGAGGGCCTTGCAGCGGAACTGGAGGCCGACAATATCGCGGTCAATTCCGTGGCGCCCAGCACGGCGATCCGCACGCCAGGCAGCGAGCGCTATATCCCGGACGGCTATCCGACCGAGCCAGTGGAGTACCTGGTGGAAACGGCGCTTGCGCTTTGCAGCGTTCCGGCCCGCCTGCGCACTGGCCACATCGCCCATAGCCTGCACTTCCCCCTGGCGCACGGACTGGACGTTCGTACGCTTGACGGCCAAGGCATGCTGCCGCCGCCCGTGATCCCGTCCTGGGCACATCCTGGTTTGAACCACGAACTGTCCGCAAGGTGAACCCAATGGAGAAGAGCATGCGCGCTGTCGTGATCGACCGTACCGGCGGATCTGACGTACTCAGGCTTGGCGACGTCCCGAGGCCGGAACCCGCTGCCGGCGAAGTCCTGATCCGCGTGGCCTGTGCCGGCGTGAATCCCGCGGACTGGAAATGCCGTGAAGGCTACCTGAGCCACTTCATGCAATACAGCTTCCCATTCGTGATCGGCTTCGATGCCAGCGGCGTCGTGGCGGCGGTGGGGACTGGCGTCAAGAACTTCGTCCCGGGCCAGCGCGTGTTCGCGCAGACCGGAGTCGGCGCAGGCAAGTGGGGGTCCTATGCGGAGTACGTTGCGGTCAGCCAGGATTGCGTGGTGCCGATACCCGACAACCTGGGATTTGCCGAAGCCGCGGCAGTCCCGACCCCGGCGCTGGCCGCCTGGACGGGACTCTTCGATGAAGGCGGACTCAAGCCAGGCCAGACGGTGCTGGTTCATGGCGGTGCCGGCGCGGTCGGCACGTTTGCCGTGCAACTGGCAAAGGCAGCCGGTGCGACCGTCGCTGCCACCTGCAGCGCGGTACGCCGCGACGAGTTGGTGGCGCTCGGCTGCGACCTGGCAATCGACTACCGGGGCGGCGATATCGCTGCCGCTGTGCAGGCATGGGCGCCGGCCGGCGTCGACCTGGTATTGGACGCCGTTGGCTGCGGCACCCTGCCCAACGGCATGGACCTGCTCAGGCCCGGCAGCATCCTTGTCGCCATCCTGACGCTGGTCAGTGGCGACAACGGCCCGGATCCTGCCGAAGCCGCGCGGCGCGGCGTCCGCACCGCCGTGGCGTTCAGCAAGATGCCCAGCGGCGCGCGGCTGCGCGAGATCGCGTCGCTGCTCGGCAACGCACGCCTGCGACCGCCTCGCATCGAGTGCCTGCCGCTGGAACTGGCCGGACGCGCGCTCGACCTGGTCCAGTCGGGCAAGGCGGCAAGCAAGCTGGTGCTGCGTATCGCCGAGCCAGCCAATGCTGGCGCATGACCATAACACCATCGAAATCGGAGTAGAGACAATGAAGAGCAAGGCCTTCCTGCTGCGCACCATAGCCGGCGCGGTGCTAGCCGCCTCACAGATGACCGCACCCGCCCTGGCCGCGATGACGCCTGACGAAGTCAGGCGCCTGGACGGCCCGCTCACGCCAATGGGTGCCGAACGGTCCGCCAACAAGGATGGCAGCATCCCCGCATGGAGCGGCAAGTGGCAGGCCTCGCCCGCAGGCGTGGCATTCCGGCCGGGCGATGCGTACCCCGATCCCTACGCGTCGGAACAACCGCTGGCAACGATCACGGCCCAGAACCTGGAGCAGTACCGTGCTCACCTGAGCGACGGACAGCTCGCCATGTTCAAGCTTTACCCGGCAACCTTCAAGATGGCGATCTATCCCAGCCATCGCGACTTCCGCTATGGCGATGCCGTCTACAAGGCGGGACCTGGCAATACAATCCCGGCACCCGCCGCGTACGGCAGGCACCCGAGTTCGGTTTCGACCAGCCGCTGGGGCCGGGCGGCTTCCGCACCGTGGACGACGATCGCCTGTTCAATGGCTCCGGCGAACGCTACGACTGGAAGATTGTCGGCAAGCGCGAAATCTATATTCCCTACCACGACTACAAGCTGGTGAATCCCGCCGTCAAGTACGCCGAGCTGCTGGGCCCCAACCATGCGGCACCCGACTTCATCCGCTACGAACTGCACCGCGTCTGGGTGCTCGAAGCCAGGCTGAAGCAAGGCTTCCGGCATCAGTATGCGAAGCGCGTCCTGTACCTGGACGAGGACACCTGGATGGCAGTGCTTGCCGACAACTACGATGCCCGCGGCCAGTTGTGGCGAACCAATATGCAAGCGTCGCTTTACGCCTACGATGCACGGCGCTACTACCCGGCAGTAGCGTTCTATCATGACCTCACCGCCGGCTCCTATCTGGCGGACCGGCTGACCAATGAAGGGAAGCCGGTACGCCTGAACAACAGTCCCCAGTTCAGCGAAGCGTATTTTTCGCCCGATTCGATCCGGGGGTCGGGGCACTGACGATCCTGCCGCGCGGACGCAGGAACTCACGGCTCCTGGACACATTCCTGCGACCGCCGCAATGCTGGAAACGAGGGTGCCTTGGAACGTCGCCCTCGTGTTGCCATCCAGCACAGGATCGACCCCGCACAAACCATCGATGCGCCCTTCCAGAAGGCAATCGATAGTGGTGTACGCAGGAGCATGGCCGCCAGCGCAGCGGAAAGGACCGGAATGAAGTAGGAGGCGCCGGCAAGGACGGTGACGTTGCCATGCAGGATGCCAACATTCCAGGCCGCATTTCCTCATACCACGCGCCATGCGCAATCGCCTTGTACGCGAGCATTGTGCGGAAGGACGACCAGCCCGCATCGAGGACGGACTTCGCCATGCTGGTCCTGGCGAGGCCGGCGGCGTTCACATTACCCACCGCGATATAGTCGAAGTCCCGCACGATGCGATGCGAGAGCTTGTGCAGGAAGTCGCGCCGCGCATTGGCGATGCGCGCGTGGAGGTTCGTGGCCTGCCGCCGCTTGCGCGCACGCTGCGCCTTGGCAAGGGCTTGCTCGAGTTGGCCAAGGTGACGCGGATTCTCGATCTTCTCGCCCGTGGAGAGCGTTGCAAGTTCCTTCAAGCCCAGGTCGATGCCGACGCCGCGCGCCGGGGAGCGGGCCTGGGTGTCGGCAACTTCAATCACGATGTTCAGGAACCAGTTGCCTCGTGCGTCGCGGGAGAAATTCGTGCCGTCCTTGATCTTGCCTTCGGGAAGGGGGCGGGAGTTGAAAACGCGAAACGTATTGCCGGCAAAGCGGAACGCATCGCCAGAACGCTTGAGATCTCGCCCCTTGAGCGGCACCCAGCCGAGGGATCTGCGGCCGCGATAGCGCAGGTACGGCCGGCGGTGCTGGCTACGCGACTTGGCGTACTGCTCGCAAACCGCGTTGACGGTACCCGAATGGATGCCAAGCTCCCTGCTGCTGCCGGTCGTCAGCACGTTCAGAACGAAACCCGTGGGCCATTTCTTGCCCCACTTGAGTGCGTGCTTCTGCTAGAAGCATGCCGGTCATTCTAATTTGGGATTGCTTGCTGCCGGCAGCACTCCTTTCACTCCCCGCCCTGAAGGGCAGGGTTTCTCGGAGCAAGGCTGATGAATCGCAGTTCCGACCTGATCCCAGGATGCAGCGGTACGTGTCTTACCGCACGCGCACTGCGACACATACCTGGGGTACGCGGCGGCCATCGACTAGGTTGAAAGTCTTGGTCCATTTCCTGTTGGCCTGCCGCACCGCTTGCGCACAGAGCCTCTGGAAGAGACCCGGCGCTCAGTCAAGGAGAATGAACATGCGAATGCTTCTTAATATTCGGATACCACATGAGCCATTCAATACGTTGGTGCGCAATGGCACCATCGGTGACGTGATTGAGAGGATCCTGGCCGAAATGAAACCGGAGGCGGCCTACTTTACGGAACAGAACGGCACACGTGGCGCAATTCTCGTGGTCGACCTCGCTGAACCATCGCAGATTCCTGCCTTCGCGGAACCCTGGTTTCTGATGCTCAATGCCGATTGCGAGTTTCGCGTGGTGATGGCGCCAGAGGACCTCAGGAAGGCTGGCCTAGGCGCACTGGGATCGAAGTGGCAATAGCGTTCGCGGCATCCGGCCTCAGCGTCGGCGCCTTTCTGTTTCAGGCCTGCAACAGACTGGTTCAGAAACCAACGAAACCGGCACGCAGCAAACGCTGTTGCCGTTTCGCTTGGCAGGCACGACGGCAGGAACTGTCTTCGGTCGCCGCCACGCTGCCCAAAAAGAATCCCCCGAGGCTGTTACTCGGGGGACGTATCTGGTTCGCGGTTGTTGACGCTGTACACCTGCGACATTCTCTGTTGCGGACCGTGCGGCCCTTCCTTACTTTTCCTCAATCAGTCCATCGCGGTTGCTGATTCTCGCGCCATCGGTGAATACGTCTCGCCTGTCCGTGACTCTCGCGCCATCTGAATAGACGTCAAACCTTATGCTCATTCCCCCATCTGTATAGGGATCTCGGGGCCCCATCACGCTGGCACCATCGGTGTACACATCTCGCGGTCCGATGCCGGCATAGGCCACCCCGGCGCCAAGCGCCGCGGCGAGCAGTAAAGCTGATTTAAACATTTTTTTTACCTCCATTTCAGATAATTGAAAGAGCACCGAAGCGAATTCGTTTCGCGCCGGCTTTTTTTGCGCCGCTTCATACGAATGCAATGTATGCCCCGACGGCAAGCGTATGAATAGGGCCTTGTTCCAGAAAGAGGCTAGGGGATCGCCCTATTCGCCGGGCGGTGCGGACTCCGCCATGCGCTCATACGGAACGCGGCACCGCACCCAAACGGTATCGCTCGTTGCTGATCGATTCCATCCGGCATCACTTACCGCACAAGGGGGTTCTGACATAGATTGATAGTGTTACGGCACCACGGTTTCGCAACACTTGGCCTGGCGCGAATTCGCCGCAAACGCGTAATTCACTACAGGTGTATCGGACGCTAGCCTGCGCAAGAGTAATGTTATTGCGGCTAACGACAATATGACTTGATGTGCCAGGAGCAGCCCAACGAACCATGGTCACCATTCTGCGCAAGACTTGGCTCGCCCGCTTCGCTGACATCGGCTTTGTCGCGTTGGCGTATTACGCAGGTGCAAGGCTGGGGCTTAAGTATGCGATGGTAGGCAGTGCCGTGTCCCTGGTGTGGCCTGCCAGCGGCATCGCCCTGGTTGCGCTGCTCGTCATGGGCTTCGCCGTTGCACCAGGCATTGCCATTGGCTCCATGTTGGCCAATATGTCGGCAGGCGTACCCCTGCCGGTGGCTGCGATGATTGGCCTTGGCGCTACGACCGCAGCATTGACGGCTACATTCTTGCTGACGCGGGTAGCGCGCTTCCAGATCACCCTGGACCGCATCAGGGACGTGCTGGCGTTCGTCATCCTGGCTGCGACGGCCAGCACGGCAGTGGGCGCGCTGATTGGTGCCACCGCCCTGCTGGCAGGGGGCCTGGTGCCAGCCGCCGAGTACGGCGCCGCCCTTCTGGAATGGTGGCTCGGTGACATGATGGGGGTGCTCGTGGTGGCCCCGGCGCTGCTCGGCTTGCTCACGTACCCGAGTCCTGTCCGCTCCGCCAGGCAGGCCACGGAAGCGTGCGGACTGACTGCTTCCCTCTTCTGGATCAGTTATCTCATCTTCGGCGCCACCGAACTTGCCGGGCACGCCTATTATCCGGCAGCCCTGGCGATTTTCCCCTTCGTTATCTGGGCGGCTCTGCGCTTCGATCACATGGGCACCAACCTGGCGACCTTGCTGGTTTCAGGCGTGGCCATCTGGGGCACCACCAATGGCACCGGTCCCTTTGCCGTCGAATCCCCCGTGGACAGCCTCGTGAGATGGTGCACCTTCGCGAACGTCGTGGCAGTGACCGGATTACTACTGGTAGCTGCACGTGCCCAGGAGAAACACATCCATGAGCTCCTGCTGGCATCCCACGTCGAACTGGAACAGCGCGTGCAAGCGCGAACCTGGGACCTGAAGCGGACAAACCATGAACTTAAGCAGGAGATGGCCCGACGCCGCTTGCTGGAAGCCGAGCTGATCCGCGTCAGTGATCAGCAGCAGAGACTGATCGGCAGGGAACTGCATGACGGCCTCGGGCAGCACCTCACCAGCCTGGGCTTCTACTGTGCCACCCTGAATCAGGAACTGCAGAAGCATAACCACCCGGCCGCCGCGGAGGCGGCCACTATCGCCAGACTGGTAAAGCAGGCGTCCTTGATGACTCGCAAGATCGCCCATGGCCTGGACCCGGTCGCCATGGAATCCGGTGGCCTTGCGGTGGCCCTGCAAGGGCTGGCACAGACTACCGGCACACTGAACGGCATCGACTGCACGCTGCGCATCGACTCAAATGTGGACCTGCTGGATCCGCCGATGCAGATCAACCTTTACCGTGCGGCACAGGAGGCCGTCAATAACGCGCTGAAATATAGCCACGGCCGCCACATCTGGATCAGCCTCGAGCGCGAAGGTGGAATGCAGAGGCTTTCCGTCAGTGACGACGGCGTGGGCGTCGACGCGGAACAAATGGAGCGTGCTTCGGGACTGGGACTCCATAACCTGCGTCACCGGGCCAGCCTGATGAGCGGCGCTTGCACGGTCAACCGCAATGCCTTCGGTGGCACCACGGTTGCCATCAGCTATCCCATACCAGAGAGTCCGAGCGATGAAAGGGATGCGATCTAGTCCGGGCCGCGCGACGCAGATCCTGATCGTGGATGACCACCCCATCATCCGGGACGGATTGAGCCAGTTGCTGAACCTGCATGAAGACTTGCATGTCTGCTGTGCGGCCGGCAATGCCGACGAAGCCCTGGTGGCGATGGCCTGCCGGCCGGGCATGGCCATTGTGGACCTCAGCCTGCACTCGACCTCCGGGCTGGACCTTGTCAAGACGCTCCGGCAACACTATCCGGGGTTGGCCATCCTCGTGCTCAGCATGCATGATGAAGCGCTGTTCGCCGAACGCGCACTGCGGGCGGGCGCAAACGGGTACCTGATGAAACTCGAGGCCACCGAGCATATTGTGACCGCCATCCGCGAGGTGCTGGCCGGCAATATCTACCTGAGCGCCGCCATGCATGAGAAGCTCGCCAGGGCCCTGGCGGTTCCCAGGAAAAACCCGGCGGGCTCGATCGCGGGCCTTTCGGAACGGGAGTTCGAGGTCCTGCACCTGATCGGACTAGGCTTCAGCACCCGCGAGATTGCCGGAAAACTGAATCGGAGCATCAAGACGATCGAGGCGCATCAGGCCAACATCAAGGAAAAGCTGGGTATTGCCAACGGCAAGGACTTGATGCGCTTCGCCATTCAGTGGATTGAAAGTCAATAGGGCGACTACGGCCCGCAGTTCCCTTCTCTTTTCCCGCACCGGCTCGTTTTCAGGCCTGATGTGGATCAGCATACCGATTTCGATCACCCGATTTGCCGGTCTGCTGAAATATTCAGCTGCGGTTCCGGCGCGTTATCGCTCAGTTTGCGTGAGCCCGATGAGTTGAGCCTGGTCGGCAATCCAACCCCAGTCGACCCCAAGCTCATGGTGGCAAGCGGGGCAAGTCAATGGCAACGGCAACTTTCCGGAGACCATATCCTGAAGCGTCTCCGAGTGCACGTAGCCACATGCCGCGCAGGTAAGGAAAATGGGTACAGGTGGTTTCATTTTCGCCTCAACGCAAAAGCCGCTGGTCCGGTAACAGCCCGTCCTCCGCGCAAAACCGAATGAGCAAAAGTCCGGGCTTTCTGGCCTGATTTCAATTTACAAACGCAAGCGCAAAGCTGGCGTAAATACCTTGGTACACGGCATCAACAATGCATAAAGGCCCGGTAGCTGCAGGCGTGCCGCCGGCCTGACAGCGTGGTGTCACGACGGTGGCGGTCGGCTTTCAGGCCGCAAGATTCCTCTCTCGTTCCTTGTATGGAGGCGGAAGCAGAGCCATGGCCTCCTCCAGGCGCTGGACTAACGCCGAGCTGGCCGGCCGCAATGGCAGGCGTGTTTCCGGCGAAATTTCCCCGGAGAGCGCAAGCGCCGCCTTCACCGGTGCGGGATTCGGCTCTGAGAACATCAGGGCAATCAGTGGCTCGAGCCGGGTGAACAAGGCCCGGGCAGCGCCTGAGTGGCCCGTCTGCGACAGATGCAGCAGGCGCACGAAGAGATCGGGGCGGATATGCGAAGACGCCGCGATGGCGCCCGCTCCGCCGCCAAGCAGGTGCGCCAGCATGGCAGTGTCCTCGCCGCACAGCACGTGGTCTCGCGAACCGGCGCAACGCGCGGCGAGATTGCCGCTGTCGCACTCTTTCATTGCGGCGATCCGCGGATGTGCCAGCAGCGATCGGATCAGCGCGGGTGACATCCCGCACCCCGTTCGCTTCGGGACGTTGTACAACATCAGGGGGCGGTCGCTGACACGCGCCACCTCGTTGAAATGCCAGCGGATGCCCTCATCGGAGGGGCGCAGGTAGTAGGGAGGCGGCACCAGATAGCCAGCCAGATCAAAGGCGTCGAGTTCGGCGACCTGCGCGCATACTGCGCGCGTATCCACCGCGCCTACGCCAGCCATCACCGGCAGTTCGCCATGAACGGCCTCGAGCACGGCTGCCGTGAAGACCTGCCGCTCACGGCTCGTCAGGAGGCTTCCCTCGCCCGTCGTGCCGAGGATGACCAGCCCGTTCACGCCTGCCTCGACATAGCGCTCGGCCAGCCTGGCGGCTGCCGGCAGGTCGAGCGCGCCGGCGCGCATCGGCGTGATCATCGGCACCCAGATGCCCCACGGCGACGGCCGGGGAACCGCATCGATGCCGGCGCAGGCGCGCACGGCGGGACCGGAGAAGCTTTCCTCGTCAGTGCGCCACATGCTCACGCTCCCAAGGCTGTAGTGGTGCCGAACTCCGCGGCCGGCAAGGCCATCATGATGGCGTGCATGGCGGCGTCGCGGTCGCCGCGGGCCAGATCCACATGCATCGTGGTTTGCCCGTGCCGGTAATCCACCTTGACCACATAGGCGCGGGCAAGCTCGCCCAGTGCCCGGTGCATGGTCTGGCGCAGCGCAAACACATCGATGGAGGCCACGGCAAGGCGCAGCCGGATCCGGCATGGCGCCTGCAGCGGGAGCGCCCGCAGTGCGGCAACGGTGCCTTCGCCACGGCGCAAGGCGGTACGTCGGGGAACGGTGTCAACGGCCAGGCCTGACTGTCGCATGATTCGGTGGACCCTCGCGGTCGCGGGTCGCGTGTTGGACATGGCTTTATGCTAGCCAGCGCCGCCTAAATTTGATGCAAGGATATTGGGCTGAGGCGTTAAATCTGCATCAAAACCGGCGACGCTGGCAACGCGCTCGCGCTCAGAACGTCTTCGTCAGCGAAGCCCAGGCCGCGGCCTTGCCGAGGTAGCGGCCCCGGTTGACGCTGGTGTAGACCGATTCCCTGGCATTGGTGTCCACGTAGGCCACCGCCAGCGCAAAGCCCTTGCCCAGGTCCTTGGTCAGGCCGATCTTCCAGTCGGTGTACGAGGCGTCGCTGTTGTGCGTCACGCCCTGGTAACCCACATGCGCATTCAGCGTCAGGTCCCAGACATTCAGCGGCACGTTGGCGCTCAGGTCGACGTAGTAGCTGTTCTTGCTGTCGTTGAAGCCGAACAGGTTTGTCACGGCATGCGAGTACTTCAGGAACACCGGGCCCCAGCCGATGCCGGCGTACAGTTCCGTGGTGTACGGACGCGGGTTGTTGTAGCCGCCCGGGTAGTAGTACTCGAGCACGCCCAGGTCATAGTTGAACTCGAGGCCGGACACCTTGAAGGTGTTCTTGAAGCCGCCGTAGAAATCCATTTCGACCGGCGCCGACACCGACGGATTGGCATCTTCGAGCCAGCTGATGCTCGAGTTCCAGTTGCCCACGTAAAAGCCGCTCTCATGCGCGTAGTCAAAGCCGCCCTGGATAGCCGGGCGCAGGTTGGTCTGGCTGATACCGCGGTAGCGATAGTCCGAGACCAGCGACACGTTGGCCGTGAACGTATGCGGCGATGCCGGCTCGGCAGCGGCTGCGGCCGGAGCCGCTGCGGACGTCTCGGCGTCTGGCTGGGATTGCGCCATGGCGGGCATGGCAGCGAACAGGAGGATGGCAGGTACGGAACACGCGAGCAGCGCAGCCGCGGTATGGCGCAGGTCAGTCATTTTTCTTTGTGACAAAAGTTGAGAAGATCCCGGTCGCCGGGAGCCTCGTCACGATATGGCCTGACACCTAAAAAATGTATCAAAAGCGGCAATGCCTGCGTGCAGATTCAATAAAGGTGCGGGGTTCGATGCTATCCGGCAAACCGGTAGCCCAGCCCCACCTCCGTCAGCAGGTGGGCAGGCTGTGCCGGGTCCGCTTCAAGCTTATGACGCAGATGCCCCATGTAGACGCGCAGGTACTGGCTGCTTTCCGCCTGTGAGGGTCCCCATACCTCTCGCAGCAATTCCCGGTGCGTCATGACCTTGCCGCGATGGGCGATCAGGACCGCCAACAGGCGGAACTCAATCGGTGTCAGGTGCACAGCCTGTCCCGAACGGGTAATCACGCGATTGGCGAGGTCGACGTGCACGTCGCCGAAGGTGATCTGGTGAGTGCCTTGCGGGCTGGCCTTGGCATGCCGGCGCAGCAACACGCGCACGCGCGCAACCAGCTCCCCGACGCCGAAGGGCTTGGTCAGATAGTCGTCGGCGCCCGCATCCAGTGCACCGATCTTGTCGGCTTCCCCGCTACGCGCGGACAGGACAAGAACTGGCACTTCGGTCCACGTACGCATCTCGCGAATCAACTGCACGCCGTCTCCGTCCGGCAGCCCCAAGTCGAGTATGACAAGGTCAGGCTGCCTGGTGCCTGCCTCGATCAATCCGCGCTTGAGCGATTCCGCCTCATGCACGGCGCAGCCTTCGGACTCCAGTGCCGAGCGGACAAAGCGCCGGATGTGTGGCTCGTCCTCAACGACCAGAATCGTTGGGGAAAAATCAAATGGCATGAGTCCCCTCCCTTGTGTGTATGACGGCTTACCCGACGGCATCAGCCGGCTCCGGCTCCACTGCCGGCGGATTGCCGCGCTGCAATGCGAACACAAAGCGCGCGCCCGCCTGCCCGCCGGGCCAGTCCGGCCGCTGCGCCGGTTCGACCCAGATGCGCCCGCCATGCGCTTGCATGATGGCCTCGCATACGGCAAGGCCCAGGCCGACACCGGCAGTCGCAGACTCGCGCTCACCACGCGTGAATTTCTCGAAGATCTGCCGCTCCTTGCCTTTGGGAACGCCGGGGCCATCGTCCTCGACGGCGATCCTGATTTCGTCCTCGACCTGTGCGGCCGATAGCCGGATCTCGGTGCCCGCCGGTGTGTACTTGGCGGCATTCTCCAGCAGGTTGCACAGCACGCGTTCAATCAGCACGGCATCGCATTCGACCAGGGGTACCCTGGACAAGTCGGCGACGACAATGCGATGACGTCCGAGGGCATCGCGCATGGCGGCAAGACTGGCGCCAACGAGTTCCTCCACCGACTGCCATTCCTTGTTGGTGCGGACATCGCGACTCTGCAGCTTTGCCATGTCGAGCAGGTTCACCACCATCGTCCGCATCCGCCTGGCCTGTTCAAGCATGGCCGATACCGTCTCGTCCAGCGGCGGCGCCAGCGCGGGTTCGCTGCGCTGCATGGTTTCCGCCATGCCGATCAGGCTGGTCAGCGGGGTGCGCAGATCATGGGATACGGCGGCCAGCAATGAGCTGCGCAAACGCTCTGACTCCATCGACAGCAAGGCCTGCTGCGCGACCTCGACGTAGTGCAGCCGTTCAATCGCAATGGCGATCAGTGTGCAGAATACGTCGACCTGGCGCCGCAGCGCGGGTTGCGCAAAGGCCCGCGTGACCGCGGGCTCTACCGCCAGCACGCCCCGGGTCTGCATCGGCGCCTTCAGCGGCAGATACAGCACGGTGCTGCCCGGCAAGGTATGCGTGCCGGTGCCGGCCGGCTGGCCGTGATGGAATACCCACTCCGCCAGCACACGGTCGATCGAGTCGGTGCGCGCACGGGTGTCTTGCTGGCCGGCATCGGTGACCGGAGACAGCAGACGCCCCTCCGGCGAAACCAGGAAGAAGGCCGAGTTGGCATCGAAGGCGGCGCGCAGGAATCGGCTGCCGATCGAAACGATCTGGTCCGGCATGAGCGCGGCCGACAGCTCGCGCGCCAGTTCGTACAGCGTGCGTGCGTTTTCTTCCCGCTGCACGGCAAGTTGCGCCTGCTCGCGCAAGCCGGCAGTCAGTTGCCCGATGACCAGGCCGACGGAGAGCAGCACCAGGAAAGTCAGCAGATATTGCACATCGCTCACGGCAAATGACAGCCGCGGCGGCACGAAGAAGAAATCGAAAGCGGCCACGGCCAGTACCGAGGCCAGCGCGGCCGGCCCGCGGCCATGGCGAAGCGCGACCCCGACCACCGCCGCCAGGAACAGCATGGCGATATTGACGAGGTCGAACCAGGGATACGCCAGCGCCGACAGTGCCGTGGCCCCCGCGCACCATACAGCGGCCCAGAGGTAGTCCTTGCGTGTCGCCCCGTCGGTGGCCTCGGGGGCTTCCGGCTCCTCGGCGCCGTGGCGCGGGCGAATGTCGGCACGGGTCGTATCCGCCGCGACGCGGATGATATCGATCTCCGGGCACCCGAGCGCCAGCGCATCGGCAAAGCTGCGGCGGCCGAACAGCCAGGCCGGCGCATTCACAAAGGGCGACAAGGCCAGGCCAAGCAGCGACCGCGCCCGTTCCGCGAGCGAGGTCCCGCCCCGGCGCCAGTCTGCCGGCGCCCGGCCGATCACCACCTTAGTCAGGTTGTGGCGGCGAACATAGCCGACGATCGCCTGGACCATGTCGTTGCCGGCCAGTGTCTCGGTGCGCGCGCCCAGTTCCTCGGCAAGGCGCATGGCCGTCTGCAGGCGGACCCTGGCGGCATCAGACGGGGGCGCCAGCCTCGGCGTGGCGATCGTCACCACATGCCAGTCGCAATCGAGCTGGCCGGCAAGCCGGCGGGCGCTCTTGACGACCTGCTCGGCATCGTCGCCGCTGCCGATGCAGGCGAGCACTGCCTCGCGGGTCCGCCAGACCGACTGCACGGCCTCGGACTGGCGCCAGGCCCGGACATCGTCGTCGACGCGGTCGGCGGTGCGGCGCAGCGCCAGTTCGCGCAGGGCGATCAGGTTGCCTTTCCTGAAGAAGTTGCGCGCCGCATGTCGCGCCTGCTCGGGCAGGTAGACCTTGCCTTCCTTCAGCCGGCGCAACAGTTCATCGGCGGGCAGGTCGACCAGCACGACTTCGTCCGCGCTGTCGAAGACGATGTCGGGCACGGTTTCCCACACGCGGATACCCGTGATGCCACCCACAGCCTCGTTCAGGCTGTCGAGGTGCTGCACATTGACTGTGGTCCAGACGTCAATGCCGGCAGCTTGCAATTCCTGTATGTCCTGCCAGCGCTTTGGATGGCGGCTTCCTGGCGCATTGGAATGCGCCAGTTCGTCCACCAGGATCAGCGATGGACGCCGGGCCAGCGCCGCGTCCAGGTCGAACTCCTTGAGCACCCGCTCCCGGTATGGCACGTCCTTCATCGGCAGCCGCTCGATACCGGCAATCAGCGCTTCGGTCTCCGCGCGGCCATGGGTCTCCACGATGCCAATGACGACATCCGTGCCCTGCGCCGACGCCGCACGCGCCGCGGTAAGCATGGCAAAGGTCTTGCCTACCCCGGCCGAAGCGCCGAAGTAGACCCTGAGCTTGCCGCGCGATGCGCGCTCACCTTCGGCCTGCACCCTCTGCAGCAGCGCGTCGGGGTCGGGGCGTGCATCGGCATCGCGGGATTCGACGTCAGGCATGGGAGGGCTCACTCTTACCCCTGGCAGAGGCAGACCCAGCCAGCCTCACATCCGGGTATCTCTGCCGTAGTGGCGGGCGTGCGGTCCCACAGCATCGCCCGGTCTTCAGGATCTTCATCGCCTGGGCGCAACGCCATCCAATGCCAGGTTCAGCTTCAGGACATTGACGCCCGGGTCACCCAATACCGGCAGCAGCGGCGTTTCGGTATTGGCGGCGATCAGTTGCTTCACCTGTTCGACGGGAATCCCCCGGACCCGGGCGACGCGCGCCGCCTGGTACCCGGCCGCGGCAGGACTGATATGCGGATCCAGGCCGCTTCCGGATGCCGTGACCAGGTCCACCGGCACCGGCGCCTGGTTGTCGGGATCGGCGGCGTGCAGCGCGTCGATGCGCGCTCGAGCGGCATCGGTCAGCGCCGGATTGGTGGGGCCCAGGTTCGAGCCGGCCGAAGCTGCGGGGTTATACGGCATTGGCGCCGTCGCCGATAAGCGGCCCCAGAAGTACTTCGGGTCGGAGAACGGCTGGCCGATCAGTTCCGATCCGACGGCCTTCCCGTCCTTCTCGATCAGCGAGCCGCCTGCCTGATGCGGGAACACGGCTTTGGAGATGGCGGTAATCACCCCCGGGTACAACAGGCCGGTAATCAGCGACAAGGCGATAAACACCGCCACCATCGGCCGGACCAGACCCGCCTGCTCGGGCGGCGAGGATGCCTGCGGGGACTGCACTTGCGTATTCATGAATGCTCCGAGGGAAATCAGACCCAGCCAAACAGGGCAAGGATCATGTCAATCAACTTGATGCCGGCAAACGGCACCAGGATGCCACCAAGACCGTAGATCAGCAGGTTGCGGCGCAGCAGTACTGCGGCACCCAGCGGCCGGTAGACAACACCCTTCAGCGCAAGCGGGATCAGCACGACGATGATCAGCGCATTGAAGATCACTGCCGACATGATGGCCGATGCCGGCGTCGCGAGCCCCATCACATTCAGCAGATTAAGCTGCGGATACGTGGTGGCAAACGCGGCCGGGATGATCGCGAAGTACTTGGCGATGTCGTTGGCGACGCTGAAGGTCGTCAGCGAGCCGCGCGTCATCAGCATCTGCTTGCCGATCTCGACGATCTCGATCAGCTTGGTCGGGTTGCTGTCCAGGTCCACCATGTTCCCGGCTTCCTTGGCCGCCTGCGTGCCGCTGTTCATCGCCACGGCCACGTCGGCCTGAGCGAGTGCCGGCGCATCGTTGGTGCCGTCACCCGTCATCGCGACCAGCCGCCCTTCGGACTGGTATTGCCGGATCAGCTTGAGCTTGGCTTCCGGCGTGGCCTCGGCCAGGAAGTCATCAACGCCGGCTTCGGCGGCGATCGACGCCGCTGTCAACCGGTTGTCGCCGGTGATCATGACGGTCCTGATGCCCATCTTGCGCAGTTCGCTGAAGCGCTCGCGAATGCCGGTCTTGACGATGTCCTTCAGTTCAATCACGCCAAGCACGCGCACGGTCCCCCCGTTGCCGTCCGCTACCACCAGCGGCGTGCTGCCGACGCGGGCGACCTCGTCAACGGCCTGCAAGACCGCATCGGGGAACTTGCCGGCGCGTTCCGTCACGTAGCGGCGCACGGCATCGGCCGCGCCCTTGCGCACGTTGCGCTCGCTGCCGCCATCGCGCAGATCGACGCCGCTCATGCGGGTCTGGGCGCTGAACGGCACGAACTCGGGCTTCAGGCTTGCCATCGCCGGCGCCGTCAGCCCCGGCTGCTGGCGGGCTAGCGTGATGATGCTGCGGCCTTCCGGAGTCTCGTCGGCCAGCGACGACAGCCACGCTGCCTCCGCGAGCTGCAACAGCGACACGCCCGGTGCCGGGATAAAGCGCGATGCCTGCCGGTTGCCATGGGTAATCGTTCCCGTCTTGTCGAGCAGCAGCACGTCCACGTCACCGGCGGCTTCGACAGCACGGCCCGACGTGGCGATCACGTTCGCTTCCATCATCCGGCTCATCCCGGCGACGCCGATTGCCGACAGCAGCCCGCCGATCGTGGTGGGAATCAGGCAGACCAGCAACGCCACCAGTACGGTGATCGTCACCGGCACGCCGGCCTTTGTCACCAGAACGCTGTAGAGCGAGAACGGCTGCAGCGTGGCCGTGGCCAGCAGCAGCACGAGGGTCAGCCCGACAAGCAGGATCGTCAGGGCCAGCTCATTCGGGGTCTTCTGGCGCTTGGCGCCTTCGACCATCGTGATCATGCGGTCGATGAAGCTCTCGCCCGGGTTGGTCGTGATGCGTGCCACGATCCAGTCAGACAGCACGCGCGTGCCCCCGGTCACCGAAGAAAAGTCGCCGCCTGATTCGCGGATGACTGGTGCGGATTCGCCAGTGATGGCGCTTTCGTCGACCGAGGCCACGCCCTCGATCACTTCGCCGTCGCCAGGGATCATCTCGCCGGCCTGCACCAGCACAATGTCGCCGCGCCGCAGCGCCGTGGCTGGACGGGCCTCGGTGACGCCGCCGCGCCTGCCTTCCTTCAGCACACGCGCGGTGACCGTCGTCTTGAGGCCGCGCAGCGCCTCGGCCTGCTGCTTGCTCCGCCCTTCCGCCATGGCCTCGGCAAAATTGGCGAACAGTACCGTGAACCACAGCCAGACCGACACCGCCACGATGAAGCCCGCGCTTTCTCCGCCAGGCGCCGCGGCCGGCGCAAGCAGCGCGCGGAAGAAGAGGATGGTTGTCAGGATGCTGCCCACATAGACGACGAACATCACCGGGTTGCGCAACTGGTCCCGCGGCGACAGCTTCCTGAAGGCCGCGGCGAGCGCAGGCTTGACCAGTTCCGGCGCGAACATGCTGCGCGGTGCCGGGCGATGATGGTGGGGAGGGTGTGCATCGTGTTGCAGCCCGGACACCGGCGCGCCCTTCGCGTGGAGCGTGTCGGAAGTAGAAGCGTCGGGCGTCGTGCCGCTGCGCTTGGCCGCTGGGGCCATGGAATCATGTTGCATGGTTTCTCCGCAATCCGCTGGAGACACCCGGCACCCGCCTCTGCATCGCAGTGCGGTACCGGACGTGTCGGAATGCTCGATATCGCTTCGTCAGTGGTCGTCTTACTTCGCCGTGGTGGCCGTCATCGCGCCCTGCAGTTGCTCGGCAACCGGTCCGAGCGCCAGGGCAGGCACGTAGGTCAGCGCACCCACCATCAGCACCGTCCCCACCAGCAGGACAACGAACAGGGGGCCGTGCGTGGGCATCGTGCCGCCGCTGGGCGGCACGCGCTTCTTGGCCGCGAGCGAGCCTGCCAGCGCAAGCACCGGGATGATGATCCAGAACCGCCCGAACCACATGGCCGCCGCCAGCAGTGTGTTGTAGAACGGCGTGTTGGCGGAGAGGCCGGCAAACGCGCTGCCGTTGTTGTTAGCGGCCGACGAAAGCGCGTAAAGGATCTCCGAGAAGCCGTGCGTCCCCGGATTGAATACCCCCGCGCGCCCCGCTTCGGCCATCACCGCCACGGACGTGCCGAGCAGTACCAACAGCGGCGTAACCAGGATCGCGACCGCGGCCATCTTCATTTCGTAGGTTTCGATCTTCTTGCCCAGGTACTCCGGCGTGCGGCCGATCATCAGGCCGGCGATGAACACGGCGAGCACCGCATAGACGAGCATGCCGTACAGCCCCGAACCGACGCCGCCGAACACCACTTCGCCCAGTTGTATCAGCAGCATCGGCACCAACCCGCCGATGGCCGTGAAGGAGTCATGCATGGCATTGACGGCGCCGCACGATGCCGCGGTCGTGATGGTGGCGAACAGCGCCGACGCCGCCATGCCGAAGCGTGTTTCCTTGCCTTCCATATTGCCGCCCGCCTGCAACAATGAGCTGGCATGGTCGACAGGGAGGCCCGACAACGCGGGATCCACCATCTGCTCGGAGAATGCCGCGGCGCACGCCATGACGACGAAGATCACCGTCATCGCGGCCAGCACCGCCACCCCTTGCCGCCTGTCCCCAACCATCTCGCCGAAGGTGAAGCAAAGCGCCGCCGGGATCAGGAAGATCGCCAGCATCTGGATGAAGTTGGCCAGGGCATTTGGATTCTCGAACGGATGCGCCGAGTTGGCGTTGAAGAAGCCGCCGCCGTTGGTGCCAAGCATCTTGATGGCCTCTTGCGAGGCGACCGGTCCCATCGCCAGCGTCTGCTTGTCCGTCTTCATGGCCTCCATGACCGGCTTGCCCTGTGCATCGAGCACCGGCTGGCCGGCGCCATCGACCTTGGGCTGGCTGTATTCGACCGGCGTCACCAGGTTGACTTCCTTGTAGGCATCGAAATTCTGGATCACGCCCTGGCTGACAAATGCCAGCGCGATCACCGTGGCAATCGGCGCCAGTACATAGAGGGTGATCCGGGTCATGTCGACCCAGAAGTTGCCGATGGTGGCCGCACTCTGACGCGCGAAGCCGCGAATCAGCGCGAACACCACCGCGATGCCGGTTGCTGCCGACAGGAAGTTCTGTACCGTGAGCGCGAGCATCTGGGTCAGATAGCCCATGGTCGACTCACCGGAATAGCCTTGCCAGTTGGTGTTCGTGACAAAGCTGATGGCGGTGTTGAAGGCCGAGTCCGGCGTGACCGCACCAAAGCCCTGCGGATTCAGCGGCAACAGGCCCTGCACACGCTGCAGCGCGTAGACCGCCACCACGCCAAGCAGGTTGAAGGCAAGCACCGCGACGGTGTACTGCTTCCACCCCATCCCGGCGTCGGCGCGCACGCCGCCCAGGCGATACAACAATCGCTCCAGGGGACGGCCCCACGCTGTCAGCGTGTAGCGGCCATCCTCAACGGCACGCCGCATATAGCGGCCGAGGAATGGCGCGCAAGCCAGGAGGATTGCGAGATACAGGATCAGCAGGCCCACGAATTGCGAGGACATCAGAATTTCTCCGGCCGGAACAGCGCAACGAGGAGGTAAATAAAAATGGCTGCGGCCAGCACGCCGCTCAATAGATCGGTCCAGCTCATCACTGCCCCCTGTCCGACGCGCTGTTCTTTCCCAGCACCTGGTTATGCGGACCGCCGTGCCCGGTGCCCGCCGAAGATTGCGGGGCAAGCAGGACGCACAGCCCCAGCAGGGCCGCGCTCAGTAGAGCGAAGCCAATCAATACGATCAGAAAGATCCCGTCCATGACCAAACACCCTTGGTGGTTTTCGGCTTGCAGCTTAGCGACGGGGCAGTAAAAACAGGGTAGAAAGGTGGGCGATGCGTATAAAGAAGGCATAAAGATGGCGTGGAACGAGGGCGACAAGCGCGCAGAACAGCACTTGCCTGGCTGCTTGGGGGCACGGATTGTGGCTGGGAGATGACTCCAGAGCTGCCAGTGACAAGCAGGTCGGCCGGCGCTTCTTTATCGGATCTTTACGCGCTGCCGCCATTTATTGATGCAAGGTAAACGCGTCGTCGAATACGCTGGTTGCATAGGACCTGCCGCGCCGGCAAATCGTCGCCGGCGCGGTACCGCTACCCGTGTTGAACCGCCATGATCAAGCTCCTCGTCGCTGTTGACGGCTCAGATAGTTCGTTATGGGCTGTCAGGCATGCAGCGTTCCTCTATAGAGAGGGCAGCATTTCGCAGATCGTGCTGCTCAACGTGCAAGCTCCGATTGAGCATGGAAGGGCCAGTGCCTACCACTCCCTCGCCGAGTTGCGAGAGCGAGAACGCAATGAAGGGGAAGCCGCACTGGCACGTGCAGGCGAAATCCTTGACGATTCCGCCGTGGATTACGTGGCGCAGATCGGCATCGGTGCGCCCGCGAATACGATACTGAATGCCGCACAGGCGTGCCAATGCGACGGCATCGTGTTGGGCCTGTCAGCCTGGGCGCGGGTCCTGGCCCTTGCAGGCGCCGGTACGCCGGCCAGGGTCATGCGACGCTCCCGCGTACCCGTCACGCTGGTCAATGCCCCGCACGCGCAGCTCCCATCCGAGTTCACTGTGCACCGGCCAAGCACCAGTCATGCACATCCTGCGCTTGTCGTCTATCCGTCTGCATCCTTGCCTCGACGCGTTGACAGGCTTGCCCACTGAGAGGCCCCTCAGGGCCTGCCAGCCCGGCGCTCTCCATGAAGGCAGCCCAAAGCTCTCCCGGCACGACTACGGTACCGTCCTGGCGGGATGGATAGCATGACACGCGCCTCGATCACTCAACGGCCTAATGCGAGGCCAGGGAGCATACCGCTTCCGTTGGCGGCGTTTTAGGGCGATCGCCCCCCGGAGACCTTGGGTGCCAGGCGCTGTTGCGCCTACATTATTCCCAAAGGGCTATCAACCCCTTCCGCTGGCGCCCGCGATTCGACGCCGCCGGCCATGAGTCCGTGCGCGGCGCCTCGCGTGCTGCGCTGCATTAGCTTGCTGGGTGGCGAAGATGGCGGAATTATCAAAGTGGTGGAAGGTCCTGGCCGGCAAGCCGCTCGATCCGCTCGACCCAGAGACCCGCCACGCGATCGCTGTCGCGCCGGTTCTTGCCTGGGTCGGACTCGGTGCGGACGGTCTCTCATCGTCATGCTACGGCCCGGAGGAAGCCTTTCTCGCGCTCGGCGCGCACACTCCGCTGGCAGTGTTCCTCGCGTTTGCCACGGCGGCGACGGTCTTCATTATTGCGGTCGGGTACAACCAGGTCATCGAGCTCTTCCCTACCGGGGGCGGTGGCTATCGAGTGGCCACAGCACTGCTCGGTCCGCGACCCGGGCTGGTGTCCGGCGCGGCATTGCTGGTGGACTATGTGCTGACGGTCGCCACCTCGCTGGCCAGCGGCGTCGATGCCTTCTTCAGTCTGCTGCCTGTCGGGGCGCAGGCGTTCAAGCTGGCGACGGAGCTGGTGTTGGTGGCACTAATGACCGGCCTCAACTTTCGCGGGATGAAGGAGTCGATCCTGATCCTGATGCCGATCTTTCTTGGCTTCGTGGTGCTGCACCTGGGATTGATTTCCTATGGCATCGTCGCCCACGCCGATCATCTCGGTGCCGTGGTACCGGACGCCGTGGGCGAAGCGTCGAAGCTTTCGCAGGTCGTCGGGCCCATGGCGGTAGTCGCTATCCTGATGCGTGCATTCTCTCTGGGTGGCGGCACTTATACGGGCCTGGAGGCCGTGTCGAACAATGTCAATATGCTGGCCGAGCCCCGCGTCCCCAATGGAAAGTGGACGATGTTTTATATGGCAACCTCGCTCGCCTTCACGGCAGGGGGCATCATCCTCCTCTACATGCTCTGGAACGCCAAGCCAGCCGAAGGGCAGACACTGAACGCCGTCGTATTCGCCAACATCATCGACAACCTTGGGCTTGGGTCGGATTTTGCCCGCCATGCGCTGCTGGCCTCCGTGCTCGCATTCGAAGCGGGGCTCCTGCTGGTCGGGGCCCAGACCGGCTTCCTGGACGGGCCCGCGGTGCTGTCCAATATGGCGGGGGATTACTGGGTCCCCCGGCACTTTCGCGACCTCTCGACCCGGCTGGTCCGGCAAAACGGCGTCATCGTGATGGGTATCGCCAGTCTTTTAATTCTGCTGTGGACGCACGGCCAGGTCGCGGTGCTGGTGGTCCTCTACAGCATCAACGTATTCCTGACCTTCAGCCTGTCGCTGTTTGGCTTGTGCATCTATTGGTGGCGCCACCGCCATGAGGGCGGCCAATGGATCGTCCGGCTCGCGCTCTCGGTGCTGGGCTTCACCGTAACCGCGACTGTGCTTGTCATTACCTTGTTCGAAAAATTCACTTCCGGCGGCTGGCTCACCGTGCTGGTCACAAGCGCCGTCGTTGGCGTGTGCTTCCTCATCAAGCGCCACTACACCGAGACGCGCGCCGAGCTCGCGCGCGAAGATGAACTCTTTGCGGGCGGGCCGCCGCCCGTCGATGCCAACCGAATCCGGCCGCTCGATCCGGCCCAACCCACGGCCGTCGTGCTGGTGGGCAAGCATCGCGGCGTCAGCATGCATGCCTTGCTGTGGGTCGAACGGCTCTTCCCCGGCCATTTCAAGAACGTGATCTTCCTGGCGGTGGGAGAAGTCGATGCCCATAGCTATGAAGGACAAGAAGCCCTTCATCGCCTGCAGAATGCGATTGGCGCATCGTTACGCTACTACGTCGGCCATTGTCACCGCCACGGCCTTGCAGCGGATTCCCGGGTGGCGTTCGGCACGGACCCGGTACGCGAATTCATGAAGCTTGCCGAAGCCGTGCTGGAGGAATATCCAAACAGCGTCTGCTTCGCCAGTAAACTCATCTTTCGACAGGTCAATTTCCTAACGGCATGGTTGCACAATCAGACGCCGGTAGAACTGCAAGCGCGCCTGCACTTGCGGGGCAGACAGATGGTGCTGCTCCCGATGAACGTGCCCTGACCGCACCACCCCGCTCCGGCCCGCTGAGGACGTATTTGCCCGCCCGGCGCGGCACTGCTGAAGGCCTACCTCAGCGCGGAAGCCGGACTGCGCTGACCACGGGCGATGGAAAATCGTAGAGATGCCTGTTGCCGTCCTCAGTTCCGGCTGGCGCCGGACCGTGCGCCGATGCTAGCGCGCTGCCGCGCGGTAGCGCATGGCAAATCGCCACCCCATCTCGGCCAGGGGCACCGCCTTCCTGCCGGTTTCCAAGGCATCCGCCGCGGCAGCATTGCCGCTCCTGGCACGCTGCCCGATGCCATGCATGATCGCCGCCAGCCGGAAGAAGTTGTAGGCGAGATAAAAGTCCCAGTGCTCGAGCGCGTGCCCGCGATTGGTCTCGCCGTACCAGCGCAGATAGGTCGCCTCGTCAGGAATCCCCAGCGCCTGCAGGTCGAGCCCGCCGATGCCGCGCCACAGGCTGGCCGGAATATGCCAGCTCATGCAGTGATAGGCCAGGTCCGCGAGCGGGTGGCCAAGCGTGGACAGCTCCCAGTCGAGCACGCCAATCACGCGCGGCTCGGTGGGATGGAAGACGAGGTTGTCCATGCGGTAATCGCCGTGCACCACGCTGGTCTGCTCCGCGTCCGGGACGTGCTCCGGCAGCCATTCGGCCAGCGCCGCCAGCGCCCGGTTGCCGTCCATGCCGGCATCGCGGCACTGGCCAGTCCAGCGGGCGACCTGGCGCGCGACGTAGTCACCAATCCTGCCGTAGTCCGCCAGTCCGGCGGCGTGATAGTCCACCCGGTGCAGGGCGCCGATCACGCGGTTCATCTCCCGGTAGATCGCAGCGCGCTGTTGTGCGGTCTGGCCGGGCAGCGACTGGTCAAAGATCACACGGCCCTGCAGGAACCCCATCAGGTAGAAGGGCGTGCCAAGGATCGATGTGTCCTCGCTGTACAGGTAGACCGGGGGCACCGGCACCTCGCTGTCGCGCAACGCCTGCATCACGCGGTACTCGCGGTCGATGGCATGGGCGGACGACAGCAACTGCCCCGGCGGCTTGGTGCGCAGCACGTATTGCTGCGCGCCGCAGGCCAGGCGGTAGGTCGGATTGGACTGGCCGCCGGCAAGACACTCCAGGGTCAGTTGGGGCCGGTCAATCAGGCCTTCTGCATACAGCAGCGCTGCCAGGGCTGCGCTGTCGAAATCCGAACCGCCAGTGGCGGCGGGGACTGCACGGGCTGGTTGCATCGGATCGCTCTCCTCGATTGCGGGTGGGCTCAGAGCGAACTGACCGCGTGGCCGCCGTCCACGGGCAGTACCGTACCGGTCATGTAGTCGGACGCATCCGAGGCCAGCAGCAGCAGTGCGCCGTCGAGCTGTCGAGGCTGGCCAAGCCGGCGCTGCGGAATGCGCCCGATCATGGCCCGGCCGCTCTCGGTCTCGAAGAAGCTGCGGTTGATATCGGTCTCGAAGTAGCCCGGCGCCAGTGCGTTGACGCGGATCCCGTGCCGCGCCCACTCCAGCGCCAGCGAGCGCGTCAGGTGGATCAGGCCAGCCTTCGCCGCGGTGTAGGCGGGCACCTGCTGCGCCACGCGCAGGCCCAGGATCGAGGCGATATTGACGATGCTGCCGCCGCTGCCGGCCTCGCGCATCATGCGCGCCGCGCACTGCGCCACGCGCCAGGCGCCGTTCAGGTTGGTGTCGATCACGCCTTGCCAGGCGTCCTCCTCCACCTCCATGGCCGGCCCGGTGGTAGCGATGCCGGCGCTGTTGACCACCACCTGGACCGGGCCGAGCTGTTGTTGCGCTGCCTCGAACGCCGCACCGACAGATGCCGGGTTTCTGACGTCGAGCGCAACGACGCAGCCTTGCCCTCCGTGCTTGCGCAGTTGCGCCAGCACGGCCTCGCCTTCCGCCACGCGCCGCCCCGCCAGTGCCACCTTGCAGCCGGCGCGCGCCAGCGTCTGCGCAAAATGCAGGCCCAGGCCGCCAAAGGCCCCGGTCACCAGCGCCACCTTGCCCTCCAGATCGCTAAACAGGCCGGGGTCACGTCCTTGCTGGTTCATTCCATGTCTCCTCTGTATTGCTGTGGATGCTGCGGTTCAGGCGGCCTTGAGCATGTCCTCGACGACCTTCTTGGCGTCGCCGAACACCATCATGGTCTTGTCCATGTAGAACAGTTCGTTGTCCAGCCCGGCGTAGCCGGCGGCCATCGAACGCTTGTTCACAATGATGGTCTTGGCCTTGTAGGCCTCCAGGATCGGCATGCCGGCGATCGGCGACTTGGGGTCGTTCTTGGCCGCCGGGTTGACCACGTCGTTGGCGCCCAGCACCAGCACCACGTCGGCCTGGCCGAACTCGCTGTTGATGTCTTCCATCTCGAAGACCTGGTCGTAAGGCACCTCGGCCTCGGCCAGCAGCACGTTCATATGGCCGGGCATGCGGCCCGCCACGGGGTGGATCGCGTATTTCACGGTCACGCCTTTTTCCGTGAGCGCTTCCGTCAGTTCCTTGAGCGCGTGCTGCGCGCGCGCCACGGCCAGGCCGTAGCCCGGGACGATGATGACCGTCTCCGCATTGCCCATCAGGAAGGCGGCGTCATCGGCCGAACCCGATTTCACGTTGCGTTGTGCCTGCCCTGCCGGCCCGGCCGCCGCCGCGGCGTCGCTGCCGAAGCCGCCCAGGATCACGTTGAAGAACGAGCGGTTCATCGCGCGGCACATGATGTACGACAGGATCGCACCAGAGGAGCCCACCAGCGAGCCCGCGATGATCAGCATCGGGTTGTTCAGCGAGAAGCCGATG
>NZ_QKWJ01000094.1 GCF_003353055.1 Cupriavidus lacunae | reverse complement strand
GAACTTCTTGTCAAAGCCTGCGACTCGCTTCTTCAGCTTTTTGAGCGCAGCATTTCTGTCCTTGACGTTTTGCTTGAGCAACTCGCGCACGCTGTCGATGGAGCCTTGCAGATCGTTCGCAAGTCCGTTGAAGTATCGAGCGGTGATGCCGTGGGCCTTGCAGAACTCAGTCTTGTGATCCTTCACCTTGCCGCCCTTGGCGGCCACGACCGCATACAGCTTGCGCAACTGCATCCCGTAATGACCGACGAGCCTGGCCAGCACGAGGGCTGCCTCAGGCGTGATGGTCGGCCGGGTCTGGGTAGTGAGTTGCACGAAGTGAGCAATGGGGGTAAAGGTGACCGCAATTATGCCTATGACGCAAGTGCGCGCAAGTTTTGACGACTGCGTGAGCCGTATCACCTTGACGAGAACACGGTGAGGATCTCAACGAGGTCTTCCGTGAGTTGTTGCTCTTTCGGGATATCTTCGTCCGCATCCAGAATCACGACCTCGACGCCGTGTATCGCGCAGATGCGGAACAGCAACTCCGAGCCAAAGCGCAGCAGACGGTCCTTGGTCACCAGCACGAGGCGCCGTACACGGTGATGAAGGATCTCGGTCAGCAGCTTCAGTAGACCTTTCTTCTTGTCGTTGAGGCCTGAACCTAGATCGGTGATGACTTCGACGCCGTCCCATTTCTGGGCCTCGCAATGTCGCCGTAGCCGCATCGCCTGGCTTTGCAACTGTTCCTTCTGGTCGTGCGAGGAGACGCGGGCGTAGGCAATCGTTTTGCCCGCCGCTGGCGTCGTCATGCCCATCACCTCACGCACCTTCATGGCGTCGTAACGACGGTGCCCACCGATGGTACGGCACGCCGGCACCAACTTGCCTGCCTTGTGCCAACGGCGTAACGTCATCACTGCCACACCCAGCATCTGCGCCAACTCACCGATCGAAAACAACTCCACCTGACTCCGTTACGCCGCGTTGTGAAAATGAGTAGGTTTGATCGTAGAATCTGGCTACAGTTTAAAACCCCTCACTGAGGGGTTTTTTTGTGTTCCGAGTCGGAACACGGGTCTCGTTCTTGTACAGACGCGGTCTGAATTCCCCGTGGCCCTGTCAGAAGCGGAGTTTGTCGGCGCGAACGGTGCAATGTGGTCCCGTCGACAGCCCGTGAATCGTGTTCCGAGTCGGAACACGACCACATCAGGCACGCGATCCCAAAGGATGCAAACGACTACACCGATGCGGTCATCGAAGCCTCCGGGTGTACTGGAAGCCGGCGCGCCCCATCGTCGAAGCCAACTTCGAGTTGATGTTGAACCTGCATCCATTGCGTGCCTGGGCGCAAGAGCGACGTCAACGACGCGATGCGGATTGCTGATCTGCTTGCCCATAGCTTGATCCGGTCGAGCTTCGTGCCGCCGGCGGCCATTCAGGAACTGCGCAATCCCGCGTACCCGCAGGCAACTCGTGTGCGAGATATCCCAGTACAGCTGCGGCTTGCCGCTCTGGCCAAAAGGCAACCGCTAGAAGGAAGAGCGCCGAATTCCGTGAGGAACTGAGCGGACCCATTCCCGATCACCACCACCCCACGACGCTCACGCAGCATCTGGATTCCATCGGAACCTCGGAGCACAGGCCCGCCAACGACGCAATCGTGGGAAAAGCGTTGGCGCCGATCCGATTGCGCGCTCGCCTGCTGACGACGATCTCTGAGGTGAGCAACCTGACCGCTTCGCTCCTGTTGGTTGAGATCGGCTCGGAACGTCGCGATATCAACAAAGGCATTATCGCCTGCTCAAGCGACTCCCGGCTGCGAAGTACCGACAACAGGAGAAACCCCCAGATGCTTAACGCTTCCGAGTAAATCCGCTGGAAGGCTTCGTGTTCCGACTCGGAACACGAGGCTCAAAGATCTGAAGCAGCATCACCCGACAAAGGCGAGTCGTGCGGGGGTCCGTGTTCTGACTTGGACCGCAGCTGCGTTCGTCCCGTCGATATCTCGGGTGAGCACATTTTGGGCGTCGATGGAGGTCGCTCACAGGGACCCTCGTAGGGCAGGGACGGCAAAACGACAGCAGCAGCAGCGGCGCAAGATCGCGCTGTTACGGCGCGCTGACGGCCGTGGACACGTCGCCAGAAAGAGTGCGAGAGGGGGGCGCCGAGCGCCGGCTCTCATAGGGGGAATCGAAGTTGTGGGTGCAGCCTTCCCAACTGGACTGGATGCCGTAAATTATTTCATTGGCTGAAAGCGCTACGTCGCAGCTTTCGCATACCCCGCGCCAACAGCTACCAGGTGGTCGCCTGCTCCATGATGGCTTGAGTCCATCGCTCGACGCGCTTGGCGCCTCAACCTCCAAAACCCAGAGCAGGGAAGTGGCGCCTTGCCTATCGTCATTTCGAATTCCTTCACTTCGACCTGCTGGTCCGCGACAGTCGCCCATGAGTTTTTCCCAGGTATCACACGTGGATGGCCAATCTAAGACGGAACACTTGATCGGAATAGAGCCCTTCCAGGATTGGAGAGACAGCGGCCCTTCGAGCTGGGCGCGACCGCCGCGAACTACGCACAAATCTTGACTCGGTCCAGCTGGGGCAACGGCACTGCCAGAAAGCTCTTGTAGTACTAGCAATCTTCGGCGCGTACGCTCGCTAACACGCTCCTTTCCGCGCGGGCTACCACCTAGAGACTGAACGACGGTCGCTACCGATACAAATGGCACCGTGACAATGACGCGCGGGGGCTTAGAGGGACACGATTTGCCGGAGCATTCTCTGGCTACCCTTGCAGGGATACTCTGCGTAGTCTGATTGGCAGCGAATCACCGATCGAACGCGAATGCCGGACATGGAGCAAGCTGCGGAATCGGACGATGCCATCCGTGGCCACACCCCTCAATGAGTTGCCTCACGTCACCCAGAGCGTGCATGCCCCGGCTTTGTCTCGTCTCAACTAGAGACATACCCTCGTGGGATCCCGCGACACCATGGCGCAAGGGCCGACAGCAAGGTCACAAAGTTTGTACGAATCCTAGTTGCAAGGCCTCCGTAAGACCTGTGCGCGGACTTGTTTAGCGCCGGACTCTGCCGCTAACGGACAATTGACGGTGACTTTGCCTGTTGGGGAGCATCGGAACAGAACAATATTGGTGACCTTACGAGAGGCTGCCTGCCTCGCTGCGTACAATTTGGTGACCTAACCATAGCGAGAATGGGCAATGACGGAAGGCTACAAGGCCCCTTTTCGGTGGTCGCAGGCAAAACTGACGTTAGTACAATCCCGGTGACCTTGCCCTTGGCGCAGGCTTGACGTTCGGCCAATATTGGTGACATTGGCCATCTCGACATCCCCGGTGAAGCTGCATTTCGATGACGAAGGGCTGCGGATCTGAGTGCGGGAAAGCGAAAAAAAACATTTCGGGAAGGGGGCTTGGAATGGCAGCCGTCCGTTCACTAGGTAGTGGTCGGAGAGTCTCCGCTACAGCGGAGGCTGAAGCAGATTTCGGATTGGCGCCGGGGGCGATTATCAGCGCGGTTGGGTGGCTTCTCTAAGGAAACCGTGGAGCGAGGGAGAAACGCCCCCGCTTCGCGCAACGCTAAGCTCGGTTGGCGTTGGCGTCCCGGCGTTAGCAGCTCAGGCCCGGCTGGCGCGGGTGCGAAGCTGGCCGGGCGTGAACCCTTCCGATGGGACCCCGCGCTGCTCGCAGAAGCGCCGCCACAGACTACGCAGCAATTGATCCAAGCCTGTGGCCGAGTACCCGCCTGCTATGCCCGCTAGCCGCTTGTTGCGCCCGCGTGCGGTAGCAGGCTGTACCGTCGGGGCAAATAGTGCCGCCTGCGCCGGCGGCATCATGCTTGGCCAGCCACGATCGGCCCAATGCGCCTGCAAGGCCTGCCGGGCGGCAGTGTCAAGGGCCACCAGCTGCTGCCGCGCACCCGGGCGTCGCAGTACGATGCCCTCGGCGCTCGACTGCAGGTTGGCGCAGCGCAGCGCCGCCAGCTCGCTCAGCGGCAAGCCTGCGCTGCGCATGAGTTGTACTGCAGCCAGCGCAGCACGATGCCGCGAACCTTGCCGCGCCTCCCCCAGCCAGACCAGGAAGGCCTCCACGTCGGGTTGACCGGACGGGGCGCTCTGCGCCGTGGGCGCAGCGGCGGCGGTTTGCCTTGGGATGAGTGGGACACTCGCAAGGTGCCCGGCCTTGACCATTGCGCGTAGCAGCGCCCGAACCACCCGCAAGGCGGCCGCTACCGAACTGGGCCTCAGCGGGCCTTCGAATGGCCGCCAGTGCATTCTGTCGCGCGCACCGCTCGGGCCGCACCAGAACGCTGCCGGTTGAGGGTCCGCTAAAAAATCCTCATAAGCCTCAAGATCTCCGGCCTCCAAGGCCTGCAGCCCCTTCTTGCGCGCTGCATTCCACAACAGCAGCCGCTCGGCCTCGCGCCGATAGCTGTTGCGGGTATGGGGCGCCCGGTCCTGCAGCCAGGCCCGTACGAACGCCAGATCGGCGACAAGCGCTGGACCTGCCGCGGTACTCGGAGCCGGCGCCAGCATATGCTCGAGGGGTACGGGATACGGCATACCGGGGGCCAAGGCCAATGGCACCAGCGCGTCGCGGCGGGCGTGGGCGGCAGGCGGCAGCACATAGGCCTTGACCGCCGCGGCGCCCATGGCCGAGCGCTGGCGCACCAGCCAGTGCGTGACGACCTCGGCCGACTGCGCGCCAATGCGTGGCACCGTGCGCCACCAGCTGCTGCCGCGCCGGTTTGCCAAGGACGTCAGGTCCTGAATCCGCCGGATATTGGCCGCCATCAGCCGGCGTGCCAGACTCGGCTTGAACCAGAGTGACACCTCGTGCTGGGGCTGGGGGTAGCTCTGCCCAAGCTGCTCAAGCGCCGACACGGCGTCTACCCGCCGGGACATGCCAACGTCTGAGCGCGCGCGCAGCGCCTCGAACATGCTGGCGATCTCGGGCTGGCCATGCTGCAGAGCGAACTGCACCAACCGGTCGCGCAAGCCCAGGATGCGCTGGATCGCCTGGGTCTCGCTCAGGTGCTCGTCCTCATCCGGGTCCAGCAAGTAGCGGTTGGCGATGTCCACCGGCCGCATGCCCTGCGCATAGGCACGGACCACGGCAAATTCAGTGCGGGTGAGTTTGGTGACGGTGTGCGTATCAAGGTCCTGAGCCATGGAGGCAACGCTAAGTGCTTGAGCTATAACAATATTCAGCACACGTCATCTGGAGCCGGGCTGAAATGCTGACTAAAGCGCAATGTAAATTATTTTTGTGCCGGTGGCTATGCCTTACCCCGGGACTGTACGCCAAGCCCATGACCACGCCCTGCCAATGATCCGAGGGGGGCAGCGCTCCGGGCCGGTTCGCTTCTGCGTCTGCGATCAAAATGACGTGTCGCCCGCGGACGCGGCGCCGCGTCCGGTCCCGGCCTCGGGCTTGGCAGAGGGCAGTCATCGGTTGCCGCAGCGCCGCCTTGCCAACCGCCGGGATTGCGCCTGTAATGGCTGCGTGGCAGGCACAGGCAGTCGGGAGGCGAGATGCGCTGCACGAATTGCCAGTTCGAGAACCCCTCGGGAGCCAGGTTCTGCGAGGAGTGTGGGCAAAGGCTTGCGCAGATTTGCCCGCAATGCGGCCAAGCATCCAGCCCCACCGCGAAATTCTGCGGAACGTGCGGCGCGTTGCTGGCGGATACGGCGGCAGCCCCCCCGCGTCTGTCGCCACCGGTGACGCCCCTGCCGACGCCCGCGTTGCCGGCTCCTATTCTTTATACGCCGCCCCATCTGGCCGAGCGGATTCGCGCCGAGCACGCCGCCATGGAGGCAAAGGGCGGGGACGCCGGTGGCGAGCGCAAGACCATCTCCGCCCTGTTCGCGGATATGGCCGGCTCGACGGCATTGATCCAGGACCTGGATCCCGAGGAAGCCCGCAGCCTGATCGATCCGGTCGTGGCGCTGATGATGGAAGCGGTGCATCACTATGAGGGGTACGTGGCCAAATCCCTCGGCGACGGCATCCTGGCGCTGTTCGGCGCGCCAATCGCCCACGAGGACCATGCGCTACGCGCGCTGTTTGCGGCACTCCGCATGCAACAGGCCATGCGCTGCCATAGCGATAAGGTGCGGCTGGAGCAGGGCATCCCGCTGCAGATCCGGGTTGGCGTCCATACCGGCGAAGTGGTGGTGCGCTCGATCCGCAAGGATGACCTGCGCACGGATTACGACCCGGTGGGCCACACGATCCACATCGCCGCGCGGATGGAAGGGGTCGCGACACCGTCATCGATCCTCGTCAGCGAATCGACCCATCGGCTGACCGAGGGGTATTTCGAGTTCAAGGCCCTGGGACGCACGCACATCAAGGGCCTGCGCGAACCGCTCGCCGTGTATGAGGTGCTTGGCCTGGGCGCTTTGCGCACCCGGCTGCAGGTGGGCGCGCACCGTGGCCTGGCTCGGTTTGTCGGCCGCGAGGCCGAACTGGAGCGCCTCGGTGCGGCGCTCGAATTGGCCCGGGCAGGGCAGGGGCAGATCGTCGGCGTGGTAGGGGAGGCAGGGGTCGGAAAATCGCGCCTGTTCCACGAGTTCAAGGCGCGCGCGCAGCAAGGCTGCCTGGTGCTCGAGACCTTTTCGGTGTCGCACGGCAAGGCGTTTCCCTACCTGCCGCTGATCGACCTGCTGAGGAACTATTTCCAGATCACGGCACAGGATGACGAACGCCGGTATCGCGAGAAGGCTACCGGCAGGCTGCTGATCCTGGATCGCTCGCTGGAGGAGCATCTGCCCTACCTGCTCTACCTGCTCGGCATCGTCGAAGCGGGTTCGGCATTGCCGACGATGGACCCCGCCATCCGGCGCCAGCGCACCTTTGAGGCGATCGCACGGCTGCTGGTGCGCGAGAGCCAGAACCAGACGCTCATGGTCCTGTTCGAAGACCTGCAATGGCTGGACAGTGAGACGCAGGCTTTTCTCGATGTCCTTATCGAGGAGGTGCCGGGCGCCAGGGTACTGCTGCTCGTCAACTATCGTCCCGAGTACAGGCATGACTGGGGCCGCAAGTCCTCCTATATCCAGCTCCATCTGGAGCCGTTGGGCCAGGCGGAGGCCCAGGGGTTGCTCACGGCCCTGCTAGGGGACGATCCGTCGCTTGCGCCGCTCAAGCAGCTGATCTTGTCAAAGACTGAGGGGAACCCGTTCTTCATGGAGGAAGTCGTCCAGACCCTGGCCGAGGAGAACGCTTTGCTCGGCCAGCCCGGATCCTTCCGGATCGAGAAGGCCCCATTGGCGCTTCATATCCCGACGACCGTGCAAGGGGTGCTGGCGGCTCGTATCGATCGGTTGCCGGTCCCGCAGAAGGAACTGCTGCAGACGCTGGCCATCATCGGCACGGAGTTCCCCTCCAGTCTGGTCCGGCATGTCACGGGGCAGCCCGACGACGCGCTACACCCGCTGTTGGCGGACCTCCAGGCCGGGGATTTCATCTATGAGCGTCCCGCCTTCCCCGAGGTGGAGTACGCGTTCAAGCACGCGCTCACGCAGGAGGTGGCGGGCAATTCCCTGCTCTCGGGGCAGCGTAGCCTCCTGCACGAGCGCACGGCCCAGGCCATCGAGGCATTGTTTCCGGATCGGCTGAAGGAGTATTGCAGCTCGCTCGCGCACCACTACAGCCAGAGCGGCAATGTGCCGAAGGCGGTCGAATACCTGCAGCTGGCGGGAAAGCAGGCCTTGCAGCGTTCCGCTCAGCTCGAGGCGATCGGGCATCTCAGTGCGGCCCTCGATTTGCTCAAGACGCTGCCCGAGACCCCGGAACGCCTGCGCGAGGAACTCTCGCTGCTGCTGGTCCTCGGTCCGGCATGGATGGCCGCGCGAGGCTATGGGGCGCCGGAGGTGGAGGCGACTTACACACGGGCGCTGGCGTTGAGCGAACAGGGCGGTGACACCCCGCAGGGCTTCTCCGCACGGCTCGGCCTATGGTCCTTCTACCTTTTGCGCGCCCAACTCAAAACGGCGCAAGCCCTGGCGGAACGGCTGCTCTGCCTCGCGCAGGACGCGCAAGACCCGGAACAGCTCGCCGAGGCGCATCGCGTGCTCGGGGCGACTGTGTTCCGACTGGGCCAGATCAGCCAGGCCCGTACCCATATGGAGCAGGCGCTGGCATTGCACCGCCCCGACCGCCAGTCATACGGTCATTTTTTACGCTATGCGCGAAATCCGGCTGTCCACGTGCGGAGCACCCTAAGTTGGATCCTCTGGTACCTGGGCTTGCCGGATCAGTCCCTAAACCGCTGCGAAGAGGCTCTGGCGCTGGCCAGGAAGGCTTCTGATCCGTTCGCCCTTGCCCTGAGCCTGATTTTCGCGGCCGAACTGCATCAGCGCCGGTGCGAGCTGGCGCCGGCGCTGGAGTATGCAAATGCCGCGCTCGCACTTTCGCGCGAACAGGGGTTCCCGCATTACCTGGCGTGGGCAACGATCCTGCGCGGCTGGGCGCTCGCCAGGCAAGGTAACAGTGAGGAGGGAATCGCACTGATACACCAGGGACTTCGCGCCCACGAAGCGACCGGGGCCGCACTGGGACGACCATCCCTCTTGGGACTGCTCGCCGATGCCTATGGACGGGCTGGGCAGCCTGAAGCGGGGCTGCGCGTGCTGGGTGACGCGCTGGTGCTGGTGAGCAACACGGACGAGTGCTTCGATGAAGCGACGCTGAATCGCCTCCAGGGAGAGTTGATGTTGGCGTCGCCCGGCGAGAATGCCAGTTCATCCGCCATGGAGGAAGCAGCGCAGGCGTGTTTCCAGAAGGCAATCACCCTCGCCCGTCAGCAAGGCGCCAAGTCAATTGAATTGCAGGGCGTGCTATGCCTCGCCAGGCTTTGGCACCGCCAAGGCAAGAACGGCGCTGCGCGGCAAATGCTGATCGAGATCCACGCCGCATTTTCCGAAGGCGCCGACACCGTGGATGTCAGAGAGGCAAGAGCGCTACTGGAGAACTGGTCGTAAGCGGCGGGGCTCAAGTGCGGGTCAAGTCTTTCGGGCCTGTCCTCGGCTTGGGAGTGGCCAAAAACGGGGGGCAAATCCGTCAGGAAAGGGGTCTATTGTGTACTGAGACTACCGGAGACCGCCATGCGCATCTCGATCCAAGCCTGTATTGAGCGGGCGGGCGAACAGCCCTCTAAGGTGATTGAAGTTGCGGTGATCGAGCGCAATGCCGATGTCGCTCCGGCCTCAGGACTGGGCCTGTTCATTCGCGAGTCACAAGAGATCCTGCGACAGCTTCAGACTGTGGTCTTGACCGAGCAGGTGGACCAGTTCATCCGGATTACCGGTCGCTGTCAACTGTGCGGGGGCAGGCTTGGCATCAAGGACACAAAATTCTTGGTCTATCGCACCGCTTTTGGCAAGGCGAGGCTGCGAAGCCCGCGCTTTTACTCTTACTGCAGCGCATGCGGTTACTGCTCAAGTAACAAGGGCACGCTTTCCCCGCTGGCACAGGCGTTACCGGAACGCGTACATCCCCAGTGGACCTGGCTGCAGTGCCGATATGCAAGCGTGATGTCTTATCGCTTAGCACAGATCTTTCTACGCGACGCGTTTGCCGGCGGACGGGAACTCCCATGCTCGAGCGTTAAGTTGAATGTAGGCCGGGTCGGGCAGCGGCTGGAGCAAGAAGCGCAACGTGCAACGATGATGATGGCGGCCGTGACCGCGCCACCGCGAAGTTCGCCATTAACCGGGACGCCGATTGGTCTGCAGATCGATGCAGGTTATATCAAGACGCCGCGGCAGGAAGATGGTAAGCGATGGACTCCCGTGGTCGCCTCCAAGCTGATTTGGCCCAAGACTCCTCGTACTCATGCGCATGCCTACGCAGTAGGGCGTGACCCTACTCAAGGGCTGCGTCAGCAGGCGTTCTTACAGTCTGTGGGCATCGGACCCCAAGCCCCGGTCACAGTCATCAGTGATGGCGGCGATGACATTAGTTTTGCGTGCAAGTTGCCATCGGCAACGGCCCGCGTGCTGGACTGGTATCACATTGGCATGCGGTTCGAGAATCTCCTCATGGCACTCCGAGGTCTGCGTGGCACTGATGCATACTCGAAAAATCGGCTGCGTGAACGCGTGCTCAAAGCGAAATGGCTCTTATGGTACGGTGAGTCGAAGCGGTGCTTGGAGAGGCTGGAGTCGGTGCGACGCGACACAGGTTGGGTTGGCGCTCGCAATCCACTAGGGCGCGTGATCCGTTACCTGCGCTGTTGCTCTCGCTATCTCGCTAACTATCAGCAGCGGCGAGCACAAGGGCTGCCAATTTCAAGCGCGGGAGCAGAATCGGTAGTCGACTATGTCATTGGCCAGCGCATGAAAAGGAACGGGCACATGCGATGGACGATTGCTGGAGCCAATGGACTACTGCAGGTTCGATGCGCCGTTCTCAACGGCGAGGACATAAGCAATTTCAGGCGGTGGTATCCCCTTGGGCGGCAGATCATGCCATATGCGCTTGTGGACTGTAAGGTATAAACCGCGCCCCCGTGTTTGGCCACTCCCGTCCGGATTGCGTCGCGCAATTCGGCCTCCGTCAGGGCAAGTCCTGTTGCCTGCTGAAGGAGATCCTCGAGTATGCTGGTGCGGTCGCGCCACAAAGTGGACCGGCAAGCGAAAGGCGTTTTGTGCTGTTTCCGCCCGCAGGGCAGCGTCGTGGCACAGGGTTCAGTTATGCCGTCGACCGGGACTCATCCGCACGATTCATTCTTGCTGCTCTCGCATGGTGCGCGTCCGCGCAATACGAGAGAACACCCACTCAGACATCATTCAACGGGAAACTCCACATGAGCCCAAGCTGCAAAGGGCTGACCGGATGACAAACTACGAACCCAATCTGCTCCGCAGGTTGCGCAGCGGTGGCGCTGAATCGACGATGCCAGCTGTCCGCCGAGCCGGCGCAGTATAGGCAGCGCCACGGCTTCGAGAGCAGCGTGACCGTCGGCAGAGCAGGGGTCCCCACGAAGAATACGGCATGCGAGGCACGGTGTCGGCGGTACTGTTGCCAGGCTTCGAGGTGCGTCTGACTCCTTCGGAGATGCCATGATTTGCCAGATGCCGACTGATGGCACCAAGCGTCGCTGGGCTGTCCAAAACAGTATACGCCACGCTCGTTGTTCGCTAACCTGCGCGCTTGCTTCGCACAGATCAAGATGCTTGCGCTCCCCTACCCCAAGCTCCACTGCCGCGAGCAAAGCTATCAGTTGGGGGGCACCTTTCAGGCTGGCGATATGCTGGTCAAGGTAATCGGCTAAGCATTCGCGAAGTGGCAGGCGGCTGACTCGAGATCTTTGCCGAGCGGTAGCCGCGGCATGCCGTTTCGCTCGCCTTATCTCTTCCCGCAGCCTTCCAATTTCGTCTTTCATCGTACCCTTGCCGCATGCTGCTGGATCAAGCCCCAGCAGCATGCTCTACATTGCCCCTGTCGATTGACGCCAAAAACCGCTGCGCCATTCAATCGCATTGGGGCACATCACCGCACGCCTGCGAGTAGCTCCTTCAGGTTGGTGCTCATGACCCGTTGCGTTTGCTCGGCCGTCAATGCCTCGATGTCTTTGAAGAAGTCGAGCGGTTGAGCCAGACCCTCCGGGTGTGGCCAGTCACTGCCGAACAGCACGCGCTCGACACCCACCAACTCGATGACCTTCTCGACGGGGTCTTCGTAGAACGGCGCCACGTAAACGTGCCGACGGAAGGTCTCGAGCGGATTGCGCTGAAAGGCGCTCGGCATCTTGTGATACGTCATGTCGAGACGGTGCAGCAGCGGCTCCAGCCACGACGACCCGTTCTCGAGCGAGGCAATGCGTACATCGGGGAAGCGGTCAAACACGCCATGGCAAATCAGCGCGGCGAGCGAGTCGGCAATAGGCCGCCCCATCCAGTCGAGAAGCTCGCCGAACGGGTCCTTCTCGAAGGGACGGAATTCACCTTTGCCACCAGCGGTCCACCATTGATAGATCTTGTCATAGCCGGAGTCTGACACGTGCATGACAACGAAGATCTTCGCTTCGTTGATGCGAGCCCAGAAGTGGTCGAATTCTTGGAAGCCCATTGAGCGGCCGCCTTTGATCCCTGCCACAGGCGCAGGGCGGATGCCGACGACGCGCGCGCCTGCCTTCAGCAGGAAATCCAACTCGGCGCACGCGGCATCAACGTCGGCCAGATTGATCATCGGTACGGGGTAGAGGCGGTCCCGATGCGCGAAGCCACATTCATCGAGCGTCCACAGATTCACGCTATGCAGGAGAGCTTGAATCACCTCTGGCTTGTGCGCCAGTCGCTCTTCGATGATCGAGGCGAGCGTCGGGATGAAAAGGCCTGCATGGATGTTCTGTTCATCCATGACCGTCAAGTGGGCATCCCCATCGTGAAACGCGGCCTGCGAGGGAACCGGATCGCCGGTGCACTCGCGCAACGATAGCCCCTTGGGGTTTTGGCCTCTGTACCACTTTTCGTGCGAGCCCGGTGCCGCAACGACTTCAAATGTCGGATTGGGGATGTAGTCCGACAGCATACCGCCCACGGCCAGCTTCGTCCGCCCGTTCACCTGGACGTATTGAAATTCCTTGCTGTATTTCTTTGGCAGATGCCGCAGGAAAGCCTCCGGGGGCTCGTAGAAGTGGCGGTCTGCATCATAGATCGGGTAGTTCACGGATGTCATGTGGTCTCGCTCCAGTATCGATCCAACGCGTGAATGGCGTTGTGTTCTTCGGGCCGATCTGGCTTTACTTTGATCGTTACCATGAGCCAAGTTCTCGGTGGGATCGATCGTATTCTCGCCCGTGTAGGTAAGCGCGTCGTCTCCAGTGACGCGCGAGGGGAGACCGTTACTGTCGAAGCCTGCAGTACGGTTCGCGCGGCACCGTGTCCTGCCTGCCATCGTTGGAGTAACCGACGCCACGGCAGCTATGTGCGCAGGCTGGAAGAACGTCCGATGCTCGACCAGCGGGTCGTTCTCGCCGTTGAGGTGCGTCGCTTCAAGTGTGCAAATGCCGGCTGCCCGCGTCGTACGTTTGCCGAGAACATCCACGCCTTAGCCGGTCGGCATCAACGTCGTACGCAATCGCAGGCTCGGGCGTTGCACGCGCTGGGCCATGCCCTCGGTGGTGAGGCGGCTGCCCGGCTAGCTAACGTCCTGGGCTTGCGTACCAGTGCCGACACCGTGCTGCGGGAGTTGCGCAGAGCTCCTGAGCGCAAGCGCAAACCACGACCGCGGGTCGTCGGCATCGATGACTGGGCGATCGCGAGCGGTCACCAGTACGGAACGATCATCGTCGACCTGGAGCGACGTGAGCCGATCGAGGTGTTCGCCGGCAGGGAAGGAACTGCGGTGGCCGCGCGGATGCGTGCGCACCCATCGATCGAGATCGTCGCCAGGGACCGGGCCGGGGCCTACTCCGAGGCCGTCGACATTGCGCTGCCGGCAGCCACGCAGGTCTCGGATCGCTGGCATCTACTGTGCAACTTGCGCGACAACGTCGAGAGACTGCTGTGCCGACTCGGACCGCAACTGCGCCAAGCCGCGCAGCAAGTCGAGGTCCGTGGCGTGAACCTGGGCCGGCAGCGGGAGCTGAGCCGCAACTCACTGTGGTCATGGCAGCGTCTGAGCGATCAGCGACGCGCCTCGCGGCTGGAGCTGTACGAGCGGATTATGGCGCTACACGCCCAGGGCGGCACGATGAAAGGAATCGGGCAAGAGCTCTCAATCGACCATCGAACCGTGCGCAACTTCATCACCGCGGGGGCGTTCCCCGAGCGCGCACCCAGGGCGCGGGGTCCGACGCCTTTAGATCCTTATCTCAGCGATATCGAGGAACGAATCGCGCAGGGCTGTCGCTTTCCTGAACTGATCTGGCGGGAACTCAAGCAGCGAGGATACACGGGCAGTCGCGCCGCCGTTCGGAATTGCGTGATTCGCCTCCTTTTTCCGCAGGGCAAGAAGCCTCTTTTCCAGGCACCCGTGCGCACGATGCCGTGCCCGTCGGCCCGGCGCGTGTTCGTATGGCTTATAGGATGGAGGAAGCTCGCGGTCGCGGAGCCCAGGAACGCGGACCACGAGCGCTTCGTGCAGGCGCTGTGCAAGATCGAACCCGTGGTGGGCGAGGTCCGCAGCCTCGCGCGGGAGTTTCTCGGGCTCATGCACCGGCGAAGTCCGCGGCAGTTCGATCGATGGTTGAAGCGTCTGTCGCGCTGCGACGCTGCGGAAATGCGCAGGTTCGCGCAAAGCCTGCGCGCCGACTTACCGGCTGTGCGTGCGGCCTTCAAGCTGCCATGGAGCAATGGCCAGACCGAGGGCCACGTCAACCGGCTCAAGTTCCTCAAGCGCCAGATGTATGGCCGCGCGAACATCGAGCTTCTGCGGCTGCGGGTATTGAAGCCAAGCTGAAACGGCCCGCCTTGTCCTACTGGGCCCGCTAGCCCGTTCGCCATCGCAGAGGAATGAGCTCGTGGGGCCAGGGCGAGGCCGACGGGGCTCGCCCAGGTTCGCGAATAAGCAGAAGTATGGTGGTGGGGGCGATGGAGACGACGGCCGTTCCAATCCTCCACGCGAGTTCGCCGTCGTCACACAAATTGCGGAAGACCCGACTTTCCTTTGTTCTACGGCCTTCGAGAAGGACGGCTCGATGCGGCATATCTCCATCCTGTGCGGGAATAACGGCCTGTTCCTGGACTACGAGATGGAACGTGGTGCTGATGGGGCCAATACTGGGTATTGCTTCCCCGATATGCTTTGTGATGTGGTGCGTCTCACCGAGCAGGGCAAGCGTGAAGAGGCACATGATCTCTTCGACGCGCACCTTCCTTTGCTGCACTATGAGCAGCAACCGGGCGTCGGCCTCGCTGTGCGGAAATATGTGCTGATGAAGCGTGGAATCCTGTCATCTGCAGCACAACGCAAGCCGGCCGCTGCCATGTCCGCGCAGGCGCGGCTGGAGGTTGACCACTTGCTGCGCAGGCTTGCCGCCCGAGATCGCAGGGCAGCGGGGCTTGTATCCTAGAGCAGGACCGTCGGGCCAGTCTTCCCATTGAAACGGGCGCGTGTTGTCATCGGACAAACGACTTCCCGTGCAAGTCCAGCGGCACCGGCTGGGTCAGCGTCTCGGGGCGCAGGATGCGGTCGAGTTCCTCTTTCGACAGCAAGCCCTTGCGCAAGACGATTTCATAGACGCTGCCGCCGGTGGCGTGCGCTTCCTGCGCAACGGCGGTCGCGTTCGCATAGCCGATGTAGGGGTTGAGCGCCGTCACGACGCCGATCGAGTTCTCGACAGTGGCGCGCAGCCGGTCGGCATTCGCGGTGATGCCACTGACGCAGCGTTCGGCGAGCGTCAGGCAGCCGTTGCGCAGATGGCTGATGCTCTTGAACAGGCTGTGCGCGATGATCGGCTCGAACGCATTGAGCTGGAGCTGGCCGGCCTCGGCCGCAAAGCTGACGGTGACGTCATTGCCGATGACTTCGAAGGCGATCTGATTCACGACTTCGGGGATCACCGGATTCACCTTGCCGGGCATGATGCTGGAGCCGGCCTGCATCGGCGGCAGGTTGATCTCACCCAGGCCAGCGCGCGGGCCGCTGGACAACAGCCTCAGGTCGTTACAGGTCTTCGATAACTTCACGGCAACGCGCTTCAACACGCCGGAGAGCTGCACGAAGGAGCCGCAGTCCTGCGTGGCCTCGATCAGATTGGGTGCGGTCTCCAGCGGGATGCCGGTGATCTCGCGCAGGCGCCGCAGCACCACGGGCGCATACGATGGATGTGCGGTGATGCCGGTGCCGATCGCGGTGGCCCCAAGGTTGATCTCGCAGATCAGCATCGCGGCTTCGCGCAGGCGCGCCTCGTCCTCTCCGAGCATCACGGCGTAAGTGCTGAATTCCTGGCCGAGCGTCATCGGCACGGCATCCTGCAGCTGAGTGCGGCCCATCTTGATGATGTGAGCGAACTCGTCGGCCTTCGCCTCGAAGGCCCGCCGCAGCACCGCCATGGCATCCACAAGACCGACGATACCGAACCACGTAGCGACCTTCAGCGCGCTCGGGTAGACATCGTTGGTGCTCTGGCCGATGTTCACGTGCTCGTTCGGGTGCAGGTGCTGGTACTCGCCCTTCTGATGGCCGAGCAGTTCGAGCGCGCGGTTGGCGATCACCTCATTTGCGTTCATGTTGGTCGAGGTGCCGGCGCCGCCCTGAATCACATCGACGACAAACTGGTCGTGCAGCTTTCCGGCAATCAGCTCCTGGCAGGCGCCGACGATTGCGTCGCAGCGCGCCTTGTCGAGCAGGCCCAGCTCATGGTTGGCCTGCGCCGCGGCCTGCTTGATCGCGGCCAGCGCCTTGATCAGCTCTGGGTAGATGGAGATCGGGGTGCCTGTGATAGGGAAATTCTCGACGGCGCGCAAGGTATGCACGCCGTAGTAGGCCGCGACAGGGACTTCACGGTCGCCAAGGAGGTCATGTTCGGTTCTGAAAAGTGCGGCAGTCATAGTTACGCTCCTCGCATAAATTGGTTTCAGCATTGCTGCCGAAGTCTAGGGAATCGGCCGCACCTACACCACGTTCGATGCCAAGATTTCATGGGGTGTCGCGGCGCAGCGCATGGTTATGCAGGATTGGCATAACGTGGATTCGGTTTTACCGGTCGCCTGCCGTGAAGTGTAGTAAAAGTGCTCCCTCCAGGCCTTGTCAAAAGAGTTTGTAAATCAAAAGGTTAGCGGTTTCCCTGTTAGCCTCCGTACCAAGATTACTTCCATTTTTCGAGTAGTAATCTTGGTACTCTCTCCGGCGGCGCGAAGTAATTCTGGAACGATCGCGGGTCCGTCACTTTGTAGCATCTTTACTTTCTTTCGGCGGTTGTCAACGTAGTTGTCGCGTCACCTCACGCAACCTGCTTTAATTCTGCCGGCGCAATCCGCTCCGGATTGAGCCAGACTTCGTCTGCCAAGCTCCAGTCCCGCGTCGGCCCTGACCATCGCGCAGGCGTTCTGGCCTTAGCCTCAGCATAGACCGCTTCACGGTGCGCCAGGACCGCCGGGGCGAGACCACTGTGGCGCTGCGCCGGCGTGACGAATTTCAGTCCACTATGCTTGTGCTCATGGTTGTACCAACGCACGAATCGCTGCGTCCATGTGCGAGCCTCGTCGACGCTGCCAAACGCCTGGCCCGGGTAGTCCGGCCGATATTTGCAGGTCCGGAACAGCGACTCCGCGTAGGGATTGTCATTGCTCACACGCGGCCGGCTGAACGAAGCGACCACCCCCAGGTTTTCCAGGGTGGCCAGCATCGTCGCCCCCTTCATTGGACTGCCGTTATCCGAGTGCAGCACCAGGGGACGTCCAGCCAGACCTTCGGCCAAACTGGCTCGCCGCATGAGCAACGCCGCCAACTCTGCCGATTCCGCCCGATGCACTTCGTGACCGACGATCTTGCGGCTGAACACGTCCAGCATCATGTACCAGTAGTAGTACTGCCCCTTGATTTCCGCTGGCATCCAGGTGATGTCCCAACTCCACACCTGATTGGGTCCGGTGGCGCAATGGCTGGTCACCACCCGGGCCGAGGGCTTGCGCGCTCGACCGCGGTGATGCTGCTGCGACGCACTACGCAAGACACGATAAAAACTCGACTCCGAGGCCACGTACTGGCCGCGGTCCGCCAGCGTCGGGATGATCTGGCTGGGCGGCAAACTGGCAAACTCCACGCTGTTGGCTACCTCAAGAATTAACTGGCGTTCCGGCTCGCTGAGCTTGTTGGCTGGCGCCGGCCGCTCAGTGGTGGTGCGAGCATCTGCGACCACCTCATCGCCCTCCTGAACCCAGCGCTGGAAGGTGCGCAAGCTCAGACCCAACTCGTCGCAAGCCTGCGCCAGTCGGCAGCCAGAGCGTTCTGCCTCACGAATCAACGATATACACAACCGGCGATCTGGGACGCTGATCAGTCGTCCTCTTTTTCTCCCCAAATCGCCTGGGCTTTTTTTCTCAGAATCAGCAACGCGGCCGCTTCCGCCAGCGCCTTCTCCTTTCGCTGCAATTCCTTCTCAAGCTGCTGGATGCGCTTCTTGTCACCCTTGGACTGAAGCCGTTGTTCTCGCGCCTGTTCACCGGCGTTGGCATTGGCCGATCGACAGGCCTCTCGCCAAGCAGCGATCTGCTCCGCGTAAAGACCCTTGCGGCGGCAATACTCCGCCAATTCCGCTTCATTGAGCGGCGCGGTTTCCAGCACCACCGCAAACTTGTCTTCCGAGGACCAGGCCTCGGGGTTCTTTCCATCTCCCGGCACCGGGACTCCTTGCGCTTTCATCTGTCGACGCCAAGCATACAGCGTCTGTTCAGTGATTCCCGTCTCCCTTGCCAGCGCCGACACCAACGCGTTCTCGGGGGGCATCATGCGGCGCAACAGCGCTTCCTTCCTCTCTGCTGAATAAGCTCTCATTCACTCTGACTCTACCGCCCCCAGACTGGGTCAATCGAAATCAGGTAACACGACAACTATTCTGACGCCGGGGGCTTTCGCTCTGACTACGCGGCTTCGCTCTCGTTGAGTAAAAGGAGCGTTCTCGCGAATCATGCTTAAAAATTGGCTGCAATCTCGGCCGAGAACCAAATGCAAGGTGGCCTTGCCGCAGTGTGAGAGTAGGCGCGCAGTGGGCACGCATTCACCGAACTGCGGAAGTAAAGATGATGCTATGAGCGTAATCACGGGCCCGAATCAACGTTACTTCACAAAGGGAGCGCGATTACTACACTTCACGAATGATGAGCGCGGCTCGCACGAATGACGATCTTCAACAATTTGCCGCTGGACGGATTCGGACGCAAAAATGCAATTAATCGCCACGATTTAACTTACGACCGCAAATGCACTGGCTTGCATGAGGCAGTTCCCTTCGGCATAGAAGGCAGCCAACCAGATCCGGATTATAATTTCACTTTCATGAAACCATATGGCCAGCAGCCCCGCTGGCTTGCCTTCTTCATGGGACGAGCCCCGATGCCGCGACCACTCCCTGATCCGACACCACCGTCGCGCGCGACAATTCGCACCATTCATCAACTGGGCGACCGCATTCGAGCCACCCGGGCAGGGGACGGGGTACCCATTGACCAGGCGGCGAGGCATTGCGGGGTCTCCATCGGCATGCTGTCCAAGCTCGAGAACGGCAAGGGCGTCAATCTCGAGCACGCCCTGCGTGTGCTGGACGGGCTGGGTTTGACGATGCTGGTCGTTCCCAAGGCCCATGCGCCTTGGCTCGAACAGGCAGCGGCCCATGCGGCCCACATCGGCGAGGATGCGGCCAGGGAACAGCATGCCTGGCTGGGACAGTAGAGACGCGATCAAGATGGGGTCAATCTCGGATGCTTCCCGATCGGTGCGGCAATCTTTGGCCTGCCGCGCGGGGCGCGCCTTACGTCATGCTAGCCCAGCCGATGCGATGCCGCTCCTGCGTTGCCGCGCTCGGCGGCGTTGTGGAATGGGCCAGGAGAGATCCGATGGACTCCTTTACCCGTGCCGTGGAGTCGGTGTTGATGAACGGACCCCAGTGGGACAGCCACAGGATTGGTGCTTGAGCCGGCACATTGGGAGCGAGCCGTGTGGGAGTCCGGGTACGTGGCCGCGCAACAGACGGTGCGACTGCCGGTATAGCCATGGTCTTGCCGATCCTTGTGCTGGAGGCGCCGGAGCTTATACCGGTGTACCAGCAGACAACGCACAAATGACGCGCTGCAGCTTCAAGGTCGGTGCAAACGAATGGGCGCGACAAACTCATACGCCATTGGCGTCAAGTCCTCGGCCTCCCGGTGCCAATCGGCAGCAGCGGGCACTGTCAGACGCTCCCACTACCATCGCACCGGACGCCGGGCCACATTGTTCATGAAGCTGAGGCGTCAGACCGTGCTGAGGGCTCGACTGATGGTGTCGCAAAACCATTGCTGTGCAGTCGAATCTTCGGCATGTGGATACCAGTACAAATTGACGTCAAAAGAAGGAATTGGTAACGGCAGCGGCAGTACCCGCATGCGACCGTCCATGGCAAATGCATTGGCGATGCGGGTTGGTAGCGTCAGTAGCAGGTCGGTGGAAGCAATCACCGCAACAAGGCTTGTGAAGTGCGGGACCCGCAAGGCCACCTTGCGCGTCAGTCCCATTTCGCTCATTACGTCCTCGACCAGATGGTGACCGGTGAATGGCGCCACCACGACGTGTTCTGCCGCCACGAATTCAGCGAGGCTAAGCGTGTCGCCGATGGTTGGATGTGAGGCGCTCAGCAGGCAAGAGTAGCTCTCCGTGAAAATCGTCTTCTTGCGCGCCCGTCCGCCGGCAAGCTGTACGTTCCCCACTGCCGCGTCGACACTGCCCGTCTGCAGCCAGTCGCCAATAAGCTCACTGTCCATCTGTACGATCTCCAGGCCGACCTGCGGCGCAATGCGCTTCAGCTCGCGCACCAGCAGCGGCAAGAAATACAGTTCGCCCAGATCGGAAAGTGCCAGCCGGAACGAGCGCTTCGAGCGTTGCGGATCGAACTGTCGCGTCGCCGAAATAGCCACTTCGATGCTGTCTAGCGCACTCCTGAACGAATGGAAGAGCTGCGTGGCGTTGAAAGTGGGCACCATGCCGTCCCGCGTGCGCGTGAAAAGTGGGTCGTTCAGCACATCGCGTAAGCGGTTCAATGCGTAGCTGACGGAGGGCTGCGTGACGTTCAGCCGCTTCGCTGCGGCGCTCACGCTCCGTGTCTCGTAGATGGCGACGAAAGTCCGGATCAGGTTCAGGTCCGTGGTCATGGGTTCGTGCGGTCATATAGATATCATCTATTTTAAGAACAAAAAAATGATGATTGGATTTATTTGTGCTGGACCCCTAGCATTTCTGCGTTGACCAGGAGTTTTTTGCTATGACGACCGTGCACCAGGCTTGCTACGAGATCCTTCGCGCGCAGCGATTGACCACGTTCTTTGGGAACCCGGGCTCCAACGAGCTTCCCTTTCTTAAGGATTTTCCCGAGGATTTCCGCTACATCCTCGGCTTGCACGAGGGGGCGGTCGTAGGCATGGCCGACGGGTTCGCCCAGGCGAACGGCAAGCCGGCGCTGGTCAATCTCCACTCGGCGGCCGGTACCGGCAATGCCATGGGGGCGCTCGCCAACGCCTGGAACTCGCATACCCCCCTCGTGGTCACCGCGGGGCAGCAGGTCAGGCCGATGATCGGCGTCGAGGCCCTGCTGGCCAACGTGGACGCGGCCAGCCTGCCGCGCCCGCTGGTCAAGTGGAGTGCCGAGCCAAGCTGTGCGCAGGAGGTGCCGCTGGCTTTGAGCCGCGCGATTCACATGGCGGCAGCCCCCGCTTCAGGCCCAGTGTATTTGTCGGTGCCTTATGACGACTGGAAACAGGAGGCGGGTCCCGGGGTTGAGCACCTTGCCGGCCGGCACGTAGAGACGGCCGGCATGCCAGGGCCGGATACGCTGTCGAGGCTCGCCAGCGCGCTGGAGATGGCATCGAATCCGGTGATGGTCGTCGGCCCGGATGTCGATGCGTGCGGCGCCAACGGGTCGGCGGTCACGCTGGCCGAAAGGCTGGCGATGCCGGTCTGGATGGCCCCCTCCGCACCGCGTTGTTCGTTTCCGACCACGCATGAATGCTTCCGCGGCCTGCTGCCAGCCGGTATCGCGAGCATCAGCCGGTTGCTGGAAGGGCACGATTTGGTGCTGGTCGTGGGTGCGCCGGTGTTCAGATACCACCAGTACGAGCCCGGCGACTTCCTGCCCAAAGGCACGCGTCTTATCTCGATTACCTGTGACATCAACGAGGCTGCGCGGGCCCCGATGGGTGACGCCGTCATCGCCGACATAGCCGGCACGCTGCGCGCGCTGGCCGAGACGGCAAGCCAGGCCTCGCGCCCGATGCCTGTGGCACGCGTCCGTCCCGCTCTTGCCGAGGAAGAAGCCGGCCCGCTGGCGCCCGAGCGCGTGTTCGACATCCTGGACGAGATGGCGCCGCGCAACGCCATCTACGTGAACGAGTCCACCTCCACGACCAACATCATGTGGCAGCGCTTGCGCATGACCGAGCAGGGCAGCTACTACTTCGCCGCGGCCGGCGGCCTGGGCTTTGCACTGCCTGCTGCCGTGGGCATCCAACTTGCGAAGCCGGAACGCCGCGTCATCGGCGTGATCGGCGACGGCTCGGCCAACTATGGCATCCAGGCGCTGTGGACGGCTGCGCAATACAACATCCCGGCCATCTTCCTGATCATGAAGAACGGCACGTATGGCGCATTGCGGTGGTTCGCCGGGGTGCTCGAGGCAGACAACGTGCCCGGCCTGGATGTGCCCGGCCTGGACTTTTGCGCGCTGGCGCGCGGCTACGGCGTAGAGGCCCTGCACGCAGACAGCAGCCAAACGCTGATCACATCGCTTCGAGAGGCGCTTGCCGGCGACCGGCCAGTGCTCATCGAGGTGGAGACGCGTGCCTGAGCGGGCAGGGGACTGTGTCATGAGCAAGCCTGTCAACACGGCAGATTACCGCGCCCTCGCCAGGAAGCGCCTTCCGCGCATGGTGTTCGATTACCTCGAAGGCGGAGCGGAAGACGAGATCGGCCTGCGGCACAACCGGGGCGCCTTCGAAAAGGTCAAGTTCCAGCCACGCCGCCTGGTCGACATCAGCAGCCGCAGCACCCGGACATCGCTCTTCGGCAAGCCATTGTCCGCGCCGATGGTGATCGCGCCGACCGGGCTGAACGGCATCTTCTGGCCGGATGGCGATCTCGCGCTGGCCCGGGCGGCAGGCAAGTTCGGGATACCTTTCGTGCTGTCGACCGCGTCGACGTCGTCGATCGAGGCCGTTGCGGACGTTGCATCGGGCGAACTCTGGTTCCAGCTGTACATCGTGCACAGGAAGCTCGCCGAGCGGCTCGTGCAGCGCGCGCTGGCGGCCGGCTATACGACGCTGGTGCTGACCACGGACGTCGGGGTCAATGGGAAGCGCGAACGCGACCTGCGCAACGGATTCGCCATGCCGGTGCGATACACCCTGCGCACGCTGCTCGATGGCATCCTGCATCCGCGCTGGTCCTGGGATCTCGTCCGGCATGGCATGCCGCAGCTCGCCAACTTTGCTTCAGCCGACGTTAGGGACGCCGAAATCCAGGCGGCTTTGATGAGCCGTCAGATGGACGCGAGCTTTGCGTGGCAAGACCTCAAATGGCTGCGCGACATGTGGCCGCATACATTGCTGATCAAAGGTATCAGCCGCCCTGACGATGCCGAGCGTTGCATCGAACTCGGTGCGGACGGTGTCATCCTCTCAAACCATGGCGGACGGCAACTGGACGCCGCCATCGCCCCGCTCGAAGCTTTGTCTGTCACGTCGCAACGCATCGGTGCTCCGGTATTGATAGACAGCGGCACCCGCCGTGGGTCGGACGTGGTCAAGGCCGTTGCCTTGGGTGCAAAGGCTGTGCTCCTGGGCCGGGCAACGCTGTACGCGCTGGCAGCGCAGGGCGAGCGAGGTGTGGAAGCAGCCTTGTCGATGCTAAAGAGCGAGATTGATACCACGCTCGCACAAATCGGCTGTCCGGCGGTGACGCAACTGGACAGCGACTACATCTGGGCCTGCGCTTCGCAAACAACGCGAAACCGGCAATCGAACGAGCCGCTTCTTTCCTGTACACCATGAAAAACGAAATCAAGATTACCAGCCTGCGTGCGCGGTCCGTCAACGTACCGCTCGAGTACCCAGTCAAGACGGCGGTAGGAACGGTGGCGACGTCGCCGCTGGTTCTGATTGACCTGCTGACCGATGCCGGGGTCACTGGCCGGGCCTATGTGTTCACCTATACGCCGCTCGCGCTGAAGCCCGTGCAGCGGATGGTCGAAGAGCTGGGGACCGTGGTCGTTGGCATGCCGCTCGCCCCATACGCCATCGACCAGGCACTGCAGTCGCGTTTTCGCCTGATCGGCAATACCGGGTTGGTCAGGATGGCAACAGCGGGCATCGATATGGCGGCGTGGGATGCGCTGGCCAGGGCCTGCGACCTGCCGCTCGTGGAACTACTTGGCGGCAAGGCGCGGCCGCTGCGCGCGTATGACAGTCACAGCATGGATGGCGTAGCGCTTGGCCGGGAACGCGCGAAAGCGGCCGCCGAGCAGGGCTTTACCGCCATCAAGACCAAGATCGGGTATCCAACGCTGGAAGAGGATATTGCCGTCGTACGTGCCATTCGCGCCGCCGTCGGCAGCGACGTGCAGATACTGGTCGACTACAACCAGGGCCTGACTGTGCCGGAAGCCATCCGCCGGGGCCGCGCGCTGGAACAGGAAGGGATTGCCTGGATCGAAGAGCCGACCTTGCAGCACGACTACCAGGGCCATGCCGCCGTCCGCGCCGCCATGAACGTGCCCGTGCAGATGGGCGAGAACTGGTTCGGCCCCGAGGACATGGGCAAGGCGCTCGCCGCGCAGGCGAGTGATCTCTGCATGCCCGATCTGATGAAGATCGGAGGCGTAAGCGGTTGGTTGCGCGCCAGCGCACTGGCCGAGCAAGCGGCGCTGCCCATGTCGAGTCATATCTTCCAGGAGTTCAGCGCCCACCTGCTGGCGGTGACCCCTACTTGCCATTGGCTCGAGAGGATGGATCTCGCCGGCCCGGTCCTCGAGCCGCCCATCGAGTTCAAGGACGGCATGGCGCACTTCGGTCAATCCGCTGGAGCCGGCATCGTCTGGCGCGAAGACCAGGTGGACCGCTTTGCCGTCTGACTGCCGAACGGGAGATATCCGCGATCACTGATTCCCGCTGCAGCACCTGACAAGCCGGCATAGAGCGGCAAATCTTTCAACTTGGAGACACCCATGAAACAGAACATCGCTGACGATGTACTGAAGGATACGCGCGTCAATTCGTTTCACCTCATGATCATGTTCTGGTGTTCGATGCTGATGCTGTTCGACGGATATGACCTAGTGATCTATGGGTCCGTGCTGCCGCACCTGATGAGCGACTGGAATCTATCCCCCGTCGCAGCGGGTTTCATCGGCAGCAGTGCCCTGTTCGGCATGATGGTCGGGGCGCTGACATTGGGCAGTTCATCGGACCGTTTCGGTCGCAGGAAGGTCATCCTTGCCTGCCTGGTCTTTTTCAGTGCGGCGGCGCTGGCCAACGGCTTCTGCGAGAACACGACGCAGTTCACGATCTGTCGCTTCCTGACCGGCGTGGGGCTGGGCGGGATGGTGCCGAACATCGTGGCCCTGATGACGGAAATGTCTCCGCCCGGCAAGCGCAATATCATGGTGACGATCATGCTCAGCTTCTATTCCGTTGGCGGCGTCATCGCAGCGGTCTTGGGGAAGACGATAACCCCGGAGTTCGGCTGGCGTGCGAACTTCCTGATCGCGGGACTTCCGCTACTTTCGTTTCCCTTGCTTTATCGCTGGCTGCCTGAGTCGATCAGCTTTCTGGCTGGGCGCGGCCGCTTCGTAGAAATCGAGCCCCTTCTCCGCCGTTACGCGCCGCAGTACCAGGGCGGCGTGACCGGTCTGGCGACAGCATTGGGCGAAGCCAAGGATGAACATCGCCAACGTTTGCGCACGGCGGAACTGTTCACCCACGGCAGGGCTGCTGATACCTTTCTGCTGTGGATCGCGTTCGGCATGTGCATGCTGATGGTCTATGGGCTTAATACCTGGCTACCCAAGCTGATGGCGGCCAACGGCTATTCCCTTGGTTCGAGTCTGTCGTTCCTGATCACTCTCAATATTGGCGCCGTTCTGGGCGGGTTGTGCAGCGGCTGGCTGGCGGACCGCTATGGCGGTAAGCCGACGCTGATTCTTTTCTTTGTAGTTGCGGCCGTCTCGATCGAACTGCTCGGCTACAAGCAGACACAGACGGTGCTCAACCTGCTTCTCATGTGTGCGGGTGCGACAACGATTGGTACCTTGTGCATCGTGCATGCCTTTGCTGCGCAACTATACCCGGCGCAAATCCGCTCGACGGGAGTCGGCTGGGCAGCGGCTGCGGGGCGGTTCGGTGCCGTGTCAGGACCGGCGTTGGGAGGATACCTGCTGAGCCAGCAGTTTCCCAACACGTTCAATTTCATGGTGTTCGCCATCCCCGGCGTTGTGGCCGCTGTCGCCGTCTTCCTGATCTCGAACCACGGCAGGAGGGATACAGGCGCCATGCAGGCCTTGGCTAGCTCTGTCGATTGATTACCACGGCAACAGTCCTACAGCATTTGCGGAGACATTAATGACCAATAGCAATTCATGCGCATGGGAAGGGCGGATCTTCTCGAACGGTTGGGTGCCTGGCACTGGCCGCGTTGCGGACGTCGTCGAGCCGTCGACGGGGGAGACCCTGGCGACGATCGGAACAGGCCTTGCGGAAGATATCGACAGGGCAGCTAATGCCGCGCAGCGTGCGCAGCCAGGATGGGCGTCCACAAGCTTCGATAAACGCGCTGAAATCCTCCGCGAAGCCGCGCGCCTACTGAAGGCGCGGGCCGACGAGATCAACGGATGGAACGTCCGCGAGTGCGGCTCGACGGCGGCGAAGGCGGAATGGGAGCTGCACGCTACCTACGAGCAGCTGCTCATGGCGGCGGCAATGCCGATGCAACCCGAAGGCGCGCTCTACGCTTCGGCGATGCCTGGCCGCATGAACATCTGCCGCCATGTGCCGATCGGTGTCGTCGGTGTCATCGCACCATGGAATTTCCCAATCTTGCTGGCGATGCGGTCCGTTGCACCGGCACTGGCGGTTGGCAACGCGGTTATCCTGAAGCCGGACCAGCAGAGCGCCGTGTCCGGTGGACTGCTGCTGGCGCAGCTGTTCGAGGATGCGGGCCTACCCCCCGGCGTCTTCCATGTCATTCCTGGTGGTGCAGCGACTGGTGATGCTCTGGTGCGGCATCCCGGGGTGGGGATGATTTCCTTCACCGGATCGACTGCAGTCGGCCGCTCGATTGGTGAGATTTGCGGCCGGATGTTGAAAAAAGTTGCGTTGGAACTGGGCGGAAACAACGCAATCGTCGTGCTAGACGATGCTGACATCGACGCCGCTACGTCGAGCGGTGCCTGGGGGGCCTTCCTGCACCAGGGTCAGATCTGCATGCAGACGGGGCGCCATTTGGTGCATCGTTCCATTGCCGACCAGTATGCATTGAGGCTGGCGGAACGCGCGCTGAACCTCAAGGTCGGCAACCCACGGTTGTCACCGGTACATCTTGGACCATTGATCAACGAAAAGCAGCGCGACCGAATCGACAGCATTGTCAGGCGGAGCGTCGCAGCGGGTGCAAGGGTTCTCGCAGGAGGCAAGTATGAAAACCTGTTCTACGAGCCGACGGTGCTAGCGGACGTGACGACGGGAATGCCTGCATTCACAGACGAGATCTTCGGCCCGGTTGCCCCGGTTACCATCTTTGAAGACGATGAGGAAGCCGTGGCGCTTGCCAATGCGTCTGAGTATGGCCTTGCCGCGGCGATCCATACGAAATCCCTGTCGCGTGGGCTGGCGTTATCGTCCCGCATTCACGCGGGCATGGTGCACGTGAATGACCAGACCGTGAACAACGAGTTCCATGTTCCCTTTGGCGGCATGGGCGCATCCGGCAATGGCGGGAGGTTTGGCGGGCCGGCCAATTTCCATGAGTTCACTCAGACGCAATGGGTGAGTGCGCTGGACAAGCCCATCTTCTATCCGTTTTGACAGCACGGCTTCCCTCCTGCTCTGAACGTCTGATTGTGTTTGGCGGGGGGGCTGGTCCTTTCGATATGGAGACGCTGCCGTCTAACGCGGTAGCCCCTGCTTCGCGGGAGCAGATGAGGGGGCATTGTTGGTATTGGGAGACTGTCAGCGACTTGGATCCGGCGCCGGACTGAGCGTTATTGCGAAGCCCCGCAAACCCATTCCCTTATACAGAAGTAGGACCGCCTCGGCAGCCGAGCATGTAGCCTGAGGCTGCGAAATTTCGAGGTAAGGGGTTGTTAACTTCGCCAGACTCGCGTTTACTCTCGAATTTTCGCGCAG
>NZ_QKWJ01000093.1 GCF_003353055.1 Cupriavidus lacunae | reverse complement strand
CGCAAATTAGGACGTGGCCGTCCGCCTGCCACGTTAGGGCCGGCGCGAAGCGCAGCCGAAGGCGTCCCACCGACGCGGTGCTTAGCAGGCTGCCAACCGCCTAAAGTCGGGTTCGTCCAATAGCCCGTTGATGTGGGCACAGACAGGATGCGTAGCAGGCCCGAACCACCGACGCCATCGAACGGAAATCACCACCGCCCGAACCACCAACACCACCAAATTGGTGGCCAGCCGCCAGAGGCGACGCGTTTTTTGGTTACTTTTTGTCGCTCGGACAAAAAGTGACCCGCCCAGCAGGGCGGAACCAGGCGGTTAATCCTACGACAACAGGAAACCCGACCTACCTACCCAAGCCAACGAGCAGAAAGCCCCGCCGGCTACGCCGGCGAAACAGCCACGCCAGTCAAGCACGACACCCTACGCCTCATTCCGAACCAACTCCAACAACCCCCGCATCGCATGCTCAGCCGCCTGCCGCCGAATCTGCCCCCGGTCGCCGCGAAAGCGCTGGGTTTCGGTATGGGTGGTGATGCGGTTGCTCCAGCCGAAGCAGACCATGCCCACCGGCTTCTCCGGGGTGCCGCCATTGGGGCCGGCCACGCCGGTGACCGACAGCGCCACCTGCGCGCGGCTGTTGAGCAGCGCCCCCTCGGCCATGGCGCGCGCCACTTCCTCGCTGACCGCACCGTGGTCGCGGATCAGCTTGGCGGGCACGCCCAGCATGGTGGACTTGGCCTCGTTGGAGTAGGTGACGAAGCCGCGCTCGAACCAGCCGGACGAGCCCGATACGTCGGTAATGGCGGCGGCCACCAGTCCGCCGGTGCAGGATTCGGCGGTGGCGAGCATCAGGGATTTGTCGGCTAGGGCGACGCCGGCCTGGATGGCGAGCTGGTCGAGCAGGCGGCTGACGGACATGATGGATATGGGGTGGTTATTGGGAAATCCGCTTCAAACCGCTGGCGATGCGCGGCGATGGTGGCTCAGAACGAGCGCCACAGCGCAAACACCAGCAGCGTGTAGAACGCCGCGAAGATGTCGTCGAACATCACGCCGAAGCCGCCGCGCAGGCCCGGGCCCTTGAGCGTGCGGTCATAGTGGCCGATCGGTGCCGGCTTGGCGATATCGAACAGCCGGAACCACAGGAAGGCGGCGAATTGCCCCCAGAAGCCGGTCGGCATGACAAAGGCCAGCACCAGCCAGAAGGCGACGATCTCGTCCCAGACCATGCTGCCGTGGTCGTGCACGCCCATGTCGCGCGCGGTGCGGGCGCACGCCCACAGGCCCACCAGGAAGCCGCCGGCGATGATCCACAGCCAGGTAGTGGGTTCGATCCACAGCGAGATCACCACGTACGACAGCCAGGCGTAGAGCGTGCCGACCGTGCCCGGCCCAACGGGCGACAGGCCCGAGCCGAAGCCGAGGGCGATCAGGTGCGCCGGATGGGCCAGCATGAAGCGCGCGCTCGGGCGCGTGACCTTGACGGTCTGGCCGGCTTCCAGGGTCAGGGCGGGGTCGCGCGGCGCGGCCCCGGGAGGGAAGGTGGACATCAAAATTGGCTCGTGTGATGCAGTGACTGCTTATGGTTATGGCCGGCTCGCCTGCAATGCTCGCGGGACTCCCGTGCCCGCGCAGGCGCCGATGCCGGCATCATGACATGCCTGTGACCCGGTGTCAGGGGGCAGCAAAGTGGTCGAAGCTGGCGCCTTCGTAGCGGGTCGGGTTGCCGGCACCGTCGACCAGCCGCAGGCCGGGCTCGGGCGTGATCGCGCCGATACGCGTCAGCGGCAGCTCCAGGCGCTCGCTGATCGCGGCAATGGCGTCGCGATTGCCGGCGGGTGCGGTGAAGCACAGTTCGTAGTCGTCGCCGCCGGCCAGCACGCATTCGCGCTGGATGGCGTTCGGCTGGCTGGCCAGCACCGCCGAGCGCGGCAGCGCGTCGACGTCGACCAGCGCGCCCACCTGCGAGCGCTCCAGGATATGGCCGAGGTCGCCGACCAGGCCGTCGGAAATATCAAGTGCGGCATGCGCCACGCCGCGCAAGGCCATGCCCAGCGCCACGCGCGGCGTGGGCGTATCCATGCGGGGCCGGACCTGGCTGAACTCGGGTTCCGGCAACAGCCATTCACCGCGGCAGTCGCCCAGCGCCAGGCGGGCGTCGCCGAGCGTACCGGAGATCCAGATGTCGTCGCCGGTGCGGGCGGCGTCGCGGCGCAGCGCGGCGCGCAGCGGCACGTCACCGAACACCGTCAGCGACAGCGTCAGCGGGCCGCGCGTGGTATCGCCGCCGATCAGTTCGCAGCCGTGGGCGTCGGCCAGCGCCAGCATGCCGCCGGCGAGTTCGGCCAGCCAGGCGGGCTCGGCCTCGGGCAGCGCCAGCGCCAGCGTGAAGGCGCGCGGCTCGGCGCCCATGGCGGCCAGGTCGGACAGGTTCACCGCCAGTGCCTTGTGGCCGAGCGCGCGCGGCGCCACGTCCGGGAAGAAATGGCGGCCGCTGACCAGCATGTCGGTGCTGATGGCCAGGTGGTGGCCGGGGCGGCCTTCGATCAGCGCGCAGTCATCGCCCACGCCGAGCGCGGCCTTGCGCACCGGCCGCGTGAAATAGCGGCGGATCAGGTCGAATTCGGAAAGCTGGGCAGGCTGGGCGTGGGGCATCGTAATCGGAGACCGGCGGGGGAAGGGCGCAATCGGGATGGCTGCGCGTTGCGGGAAGATGCGTTGCGATTGCGGAACGATCCCTTGGCGTCCGCGCAGCGCATCAGGATGGGGCGCGCCCGGCATTTCAGCAAGATACTGCCGCGCACGACAGCCATGACCGCCTGGCGGTGCGCCGCTTCTGCCGGCAGGCGCTACGCTTGCTGGTATTGCCCCGGCGGATGGGGCATATTGTACCGAATCGCAAAGGTGCCCCAAGCAAAACGCTTATTGTGAAATAGTATTTCACTATATAAAATGCGGGGTTCCAAAGGAAGAGAAGGGCGGACACGTGGAGCCGGTCCGCCGATCGTCCCCGCCTCGTCAATGACGGCTCCACCGATTGGAAGATGCGCCGATGACCAGCCCTCAGCAGCCCCCGTCCCAAGACGATCTGAAACAGCAGCAGCGTGAGGCGCTGCGCAAAGCGGCGCTCGAGTACCACGAGTTTCCCACCCCCGGCAAGATCTCGGTCACGCCGACCAAGCCGCTGTCGAACCAGCGCGACCTGGCCCTGGCCTATTCCCCGGGCGTGGCCGCGGCCTGTGAAGAGATCGTTTCCGATCCGGCCAACTCCTTCCGCTACACCGCCCGCGGCAACCTGGTCGCGGTGATCACCAACGGCACCGCCGTGCTGGGCCTGGGCGACATTGGCGCCGCGGCTTCCAAGCCGGTGATGGAAGGCAAGGCTGGCCTGTTCAAGAAGTTTGCCGGCATCGACGTGTTCGATATCGAAGTCGACGAGAAGGACCCGGAAAAGCTGGTCCAGATCATCGCCGCGCTCGAGCCCACCTTCGGCGGCATCAACCTGGAAGACATCAAGGCACCGGAGTGCTTCTACGTCGAGCGCAAGCTGCGCGAGAAGATGAAGATCCCCGTCTTCCACGATGACCAGCACGGCACCGCCATCGTGGTGTCCGCGGCCGTCATCAACGGCCTGAAGGTGGTCGGCAAGGACATCAAGCAGGTCAAGCTGGTGGCCTCCGGCGCCGGCGCGGCCGCGCTGGCCTGCCTGGACCTGCTGGTCGACATCGGCCTGCCCATCGAGAACATCTGGGTGACCGACCTGGCCGGCGTGGTCTACGAAGGCCGCACCGAGCTGATGGACCCGGAAAAGGCGCGCTTCTGCCAGAAGACCGACAAGCGCAAGCTGGGCGAAGTGATCGACGGCGCCGACATCTTCCTGGGCTTGTCCGCAGCCGGCGTGCTCAAGCAGGACATGGTCCAGCGCATGGCCGACAAGCCGCTGGTGCTGGCCCTGGCCAACCCGAACCCGGAAATCGCGCCGGAACTGGTCAAGGAAGTGCGCCCGGACGCCGTGATGGCCACCGGTCGTACCGACTACCCGAACCAGGTCAACAACGTCCTGTGCTTCCCGTTTATCTTCCGCGGGGCGCTGGACTGCGGCGCCACCACCATCACGCGTGAGATGGAAATCGCCGCGGCCAATGCCCTGGCCGAGCTGGCTCGCCAGGAGCAGAGCGACATCGTCGCCACCGCCTATGGCATCCAGGACCTGTCGTTCGGTCCCGAATACCTGATCCCGAAGCCGTTCGACCCGCGCCTGATCGTCAAGGTGGCCCCGGCCGTGGCCGAAGCCGCGATGAAGTCCGGCGTGGCCGCCCGTCCGATCGAGGACATGGACGCCTACCGCCTGCAACTGCAGCAGTTCGTGTACCACTCGGGCACGGTGATGAAGCCGATCTACGCCGCCGCGCGCAAGGTCGAGATGGAGAAGAAGCGCATCGTCTTCGCCGAGGGCGAGGAAGAGCGCGTGCTGCGCGCGGTGCAGGTGATCGTCGACGAAAAGCTGGCCAACCCGATCCTGATCGGCCGTCCGGCCGTGCTGCAGCACCGCATCGAGCGCTTCGGCCTGCGCCTGCGTGCCGGCGTGGACTTCACCGTGGTCAACCCGGAACACGACGAGCGCTTCCGCGAGTATTCCGACGCCTACTACCGCATGATGGCCCGCGAGGGCATCACGCCGCAGTACGCCAAGCTGGAAATGCGCCGCCGGACCACCCTGATCGGCGCAATGCTGGTGAAAAGGGGCGAGGCCGACGGCATGATCTGCGGCACCGTCAGCAACACCGCGGCGCACCTGCGCTATATCGACCAGGTGCTGGGCGGGACCAACAAGGTCTACGCGGCGATGAATGGCCTGGTGCTGCCGGGCCGCCAGATCTTCCTGGTGGACACGCACGTCAACGTCGACCCGACCGCCGAGGAGCTGGCCCAGATCACGCTGATGGCTGCCGAGGAACTGAAGCGCTTCGGCATCGAGCCCAAGGTCGCGCTACTGTCGCATTCGAACTTCGGCTCGTCCGAAGCGCCTTCGGCCCGCAAGATGCGCGAAACCCTCGCCATCCTGCGCGATCGCGCCCCGGATCTGGAGATCGACGGCGAAATGCACGGCGACAGCGCGCTCGACCAGAAGCTGCGCGACCAACTGGTGCCGGACGGCTCGCTCAAGGGCGAAGCCAACCTGCTGGTGTGCCCGAATATCGACGCGGCCAATATCTCGTACAACCTGCTCAAGGTTGCCGCGGGCAACAACGTCGCGATCGGGCCGATCCTGCTGGGCGTGAAGGCGGCGGTACACATCCTGACGCCGTCGGCCACGGTGCGCCGCATCGTCAACATGACCTCGCTGGTCGTGGTGGATGCTGCTGCCAAGCGTTAAGCCGCTTGCATGGCCGGCAGACAGGCCAATGTGACGGAAAGCCGGGTTCGCCCGGCTTTTTTTACGTCCGTATGTGCATGGTTAGTATGCGCACACATACGCTTAACATATTGAAACAATTGAAGAAATAGCGCGACAACAGTGCTGGGATTGATTAATTGCGTGCATGCGCGTAACCTTACGCCTTTGATACAGGCGCTCGCCATGAGCGCCCCGGTGCGGCCGGCATCCATCGCGCTCCTCTACGGGTAGCGCAGGGCGCTGGCCAGGGTGGCCCGGACAGATCGTCTACCCAACCAGCGGCAGGCTCGATTTCCGGTTCAACCAAGACAAGCAACGTGGGTTTCCAAGTTCCTCTGATGCGGCACGCAACGCGCATGCTGGCCCGGTCCATGACCGGCGCGGCGCTGGTGCTGGCCCTGGCGCAGCCGGCGCTGGCACGCCAGGCGCAGACCGAAGGGATGGGAACCATTGCGGTGCAACAGTTGCCCAACGATGCACGGCAGACCCTGGAGCGCATCGAAGCCGGCGGCCCGTTCCCGTATGACAAGGACGGATCGCGATTCGGCAACTACGAACGCGCCCTGCCGCAACGTGAACGCGGGTATTACCGCGAATACACGGTCAAGAGCGCCAGGAGCCGGAACCGGGGAGCCAGGCGGATCGTCTGCGGCGGGGAACAACGCGCCGCCAACGATTGTTACTACACGGAAGATCACTACAACAGCTTCAAACGGATACTCAAATGATGACTGACATTTTCGGATTGGGCGACGCCCTTGCCGCCCGCGAAGAGCGCGGCGCCGGAGATGGCTGGCAGCGGGCTCAGCAGCAGGCCCAGAACCTATACGACAACGTGCTGATGATGCCGAGCCAAGAGCTCAAGCAAAAACTCCCGCCCGCGACCGCACCCGTGGCCATGCCCGCCGGTCCTGGCTGGAATGACGGCACCAGCGAGGGGGCCATGAACCTGTTCAAGACGGTGCGTCCGAACATCGTCCAGTCGATCCGCGCTTTCCGCGTGCCTGAGCTGGCCCAGGCGGCCGCCGATCTCGGGCAGCATTTCCTCTATGCCAATTGCGCCCATTGCGCGAGCAAGGCGGAGATCCTGGAAACCATTGCCACGTCGTTCACCTTCCCGAAGCACTTCGGCAAGAATTTCGACGCACTGGCCGACTGCCTGACCGACATGATCTACAAGGCCGGCCCGCAGCCGGGCTTCGTGATCGTGCTGGAAGGCCTGCCGATCGCGCAGAAGTTCGACAAGGAAGCGCGCGAGGTGCTGCTCGACGTGTTCCGTGACGCCGCTGAGTTCTGGGGCGAGCGCAAGGTGCAGTTCCGGGTGTTCTATTCGTTCGCCTGATTGCGCTGGCGTGGCCGTTTCACGGCATAGCAAGCAAAAAGCCCGCTGATGCGGGCTTTTTGCTTGCTGGCGGGAGCAGTCTTATTCCTGCGCCGGCAGGTGCCCATGCGGGGTTAGCCGGTCGATCAACTCCGGCAGGCCTTCGCTCAGGTGCGCGGCCACGTCGTCCTGCGACATGCCCGTCGTCTGCGCCAGCGATTCCAGCGCACCAGTGTCGCCCAGCGCATTGCTCAGCGCCGACGGCGTGACCGGCTGGTTGGCGCCGCTGCCGATCCACGAATTCACCTGTTCACCCAGACCGGCCTGCGCCAGGATCTGCTGCAGCGCGCCGATGCCGCCGGCGGCCGCGCCCATTGCCTGGGTGTTGGCCGGTGCGCCGCCCTGGCCGCCAAGCAGGCCGCCGAGCAGCGAGCCCAGGTCGAGGCCACCAGTTGCAGCGCCGGGCGCTGCGCCGGCACCGCCGAGCATGCCGCCCAACAGCCCGCCGAGGTTGCCCAGCCCGCCCAGGCCATCATCGGCCTGCGCTGCATCGCCCGCAGCGCCTGCCTGCCCGCGGCCACGCATGGCCAGCGTCGCCAGCAGGCCGAGCGCCATCATCAGCTTGGGGTCGAGCCCGCCGGCACCGCCGGCCTCGCCGCGCGCGCCGCCGAGTTGTCCGAGCACGCCGCCCAGCACGCTATCGAGTAGTCCCATGGTCGACTCCTTCCAGTCAGGGTTGCAAGGTGACGCGGGCCAGGATGGCCGCCGCTGTCAGAATCCGCCCAGCAAGGCGTTGAGGGTTGCCAGGCATGCCAGCCCGGCGGTTTCAGTACGCAGGATGCGGGGCCCGAGCGACACGCCGGTGAAACCCGCGTGCCGCGCGGCTTGTTCTTCCTCGGGTGCCAGGCCGCCTTCCGGGCCGATCAGCAGCGTGACGCCATCGGCCAGCAAGGCCTCGCGCCGCTCGGCGACGAATGCCGGCAAGGACTGGTCGGCGCGCGGCGACACCAGCAGCCTGGCGCCGCCAGTGCCGGCCTGCGCGGACTGCGCCAGCCACGTCTCAAAGTTAGCGACCGGAGCGACCTCCGGCAAACGATTTCGGCCACATTGCTCGCAGGCGGCCTGCACCAGCGCCTGCCAGTGCGCCTGGCGCTTCTGCGCGCGCTCGCCCGACAGGCGCACGACCGAGCGGTTTGCCTGCAGCGGCTGGATCGCGGCGACGCCCAGTTCGACCGCTTTCTCGATCAGCCAGTCCATCTTGTCGCCGCCGGCCAGGCCCTGCGCCAGCGTGACCCGGAAGGGCGGCTCGGCCTCGGCCGCGTCATGCGCGCCGATGCGCGCCAGCGCGTGGCGCTTGCCCAGTTCGACCAGCGTGGCGGCATGGCTGCCGCCGCGGCCATCGAACAGGGTGATGGCGTCGCCCGGCGCAAGGCGCAGCACCTGCGCGTGGCGCACCACCGGTTCAGGCAACGGGAAATCGGACTCGGCGGCCAGCACGGTGTCTGCGCCGCCAACGAAGAAGCGTGGTGCCATTAGCTTGCCTGGTCCAGCGGCTTGCCGAAACCCCAGCGGTAGCCGTCGGGGTCCTCAACCATGCAGTAGCGGTCGCCCCAGAACTGGTCAGCCGGCGCCATCAGGCTGACCGCGCCGGCGTCGACCGCGCGCTGGTGCATGGCGTCGACATCGTCGCAATAGACATAGAAGGTCTGCGGGCATTCCACGCCGAGCGAGCGCGGCGTGCGCGCGGTGCTGCCCCAGGCGCCCTCGGGCGCGAACATCACCACCAGTTGGCCCTGGTAGTGCATCTCGGCATGGGTCGGCACGCCATTTTCGTCGACCACGTTGCCGGCGGCAAAGCCGAAGGCGCGGCTGTAGAAGTCCAGCGCGGCACGCCCGTTGGCGACGGTCAGGTAGGGGGTGAGCCAGGGGGTGTTGGCCGGTCTGGTCATGATCGTCTCCTGATTGCGGGAAACCCGGCGCGGCTGGCGTGCCGCGCGGTGCGAGAGTGCATCTTACGCGTGCCGCGCTACGCTGTCGAAGAGCGGCACGGCGGCGGACGCGGGTGCCGCCGGGGTGAAGCATCAGGCATGTCAGGGCACGGATAGTTCCGATGCCGGGGGCGTGGGCGTGCCAGGCGGCCTGCGGTGATCGCCCGGACTGCGCCGCGGGGGCGGTCCGGGAGTCCGGAAAACCCCCTAGCTTCTGCTAAAATTGCGGTTTTCCTGCCGTCAGGCTCACGCCCGAATCCGCCAGAATGTCCGCCCTTGCCCATCCCGCCACAAGTCCTTTTGCTTCCCAGCCCGCCAAGCTGATGGCCGACGCCATCCGCGTGCTTGCCATGGACGCCGTCCAGCAGGCCAATTCAGGCCACCCCGGTGCGCCGATGGGTATGGCAGACATCGCCGTGGCGCTGTGGGGCCGGCACCTGAAGCACAACCCGAGCAACCCGCACTGGGCCGACCGCGACCGCTTCGTGCTGTCCAACGGCCACGGCTCGATGCTGATCTACGCGCTGCTGCACCTGACCGGCTACGACCTGCCGGTCGAAGAGCTGAAGAACTTCCGCCAGCTGCACAGCAAGACCGCCGGCCACCCGGAATACGGCATCACCCCGGGCGTTGAAACCACCACCGGCCCGCTCGGCCAGGGCATCACCAATGCGGTCGGCATGGCGCTGGCCGAACGCCTGCTGGGCGAGGAATTCAACCGCCCCGGCTACGACATCGTCAACCACCACACCTACGTCTTCCTGGGCGATGGCTGCCTGATGGAAGGCATCTCGCACGAGGCCTGCTCGCTGGCCGGCACGCTCAAGCTGAACAAGCTGGTTGCGCTGTGGGATGACAACGGCATCTCGATCGACGGCGACGTGGTGCACTGGTTCAACGACGATACCCCGAAGCGTTTCGAAGCCTATGGCTGGAACGTGATCCGCGGCATCGACGGCCACGACGTGGTCGCGGTCGACAACGCCATCGCGCAGGCCAAGGCCAGCGACAAGCCGACCCTGATCTGCTGCCGCACCAAGATCGGCAAGGGCGCGCCCAACAAGGAAGGCGGCCACGATGTGCACGGCGCCCCGCTGGGCGGCGCCGAGGTGCTGGCCACGCGCGAGGCGCTGGGCTGGGCCCACGCCCCGTTCGAAGTGCCGGCCGAGGTCTACGACGCCTGGGACGCCAAGGCCAACGGCCACGCCCTGGAGCGCGCCTGGAACGCGCTGTTCGAATCGTATGCCGAGCGCCACCCGTATGAGGCCGGCGAGTTCAGCCGCCGCATGAAGGGCGAGCTGCCGGGCTCGTTCGATGCCGCCGTCGACGCCTTTATCGCCAAGTGCGAGGAAAAGGCCGAGACCATCGCCACCCGCAAGGCAAGCCAGAACACCATCGAAGCCTTCGGCCCGGTGCTGCCCGAGTTCCTCGGCGGCTCGGCCGACCTGACCGGCTCGAACCTGACCAACTGGTCGGGCAGCCAGGCCGTGCGCGTGGATGCCTGGGGCAACCATATCAACTACGGCGTGCGCGAGTTCGGCATGAGCGCCATCATGAACGGCATCACGCTGCATGGTGGCTACATCCCCTATGGCGCCACCTTCCTGACGTTCTCGGACTACAGCCGCAACGCGCTGCGCATGGCGGCGCTGATGAAGATCCGCACGCTGTTCGTGTTCACCCACGACTCCATCGGCCTGGGCGAAGACGGCCCGACCCACCAGTCGATCGAGCACGTCGCCAGCCTGCGCCTGATCCCGAACATGGATGTCTGGCGTACCGCCGACACCACCGAGACCGCCGTGGCCTGGGCCGAGTCGATCCGCCGCGAGAACGGCCCGAGCTGCCTGATCTTCAGCCGCCAGAACCTGCCGTTCCAGCGCCGCGACGACGTTACCCGCGACAATATCGCGCGCGGCGGCTACGTGCTGCGTGACAGCGTCAACCCCGGGACCGGGCGCCCGGACGCCGTGATCCTGGCCACCGGCTCCGAAGTGGGCCTGGCCGTCGGCGCCGCCGACGCGCTGGCCGCCGAAGGCGTGCATGTGCGCGTGGTCTCGGTGCCGGCCACCACGGTGTTCGACAAGCAGGACACCGCCTACAAGGCCAGCGTGCTGCCGGCCGGCGTGCCGCGCGTGGCGGTCGAGGCGGGTGTGACGGACTTCTGGTGGAAGTACCAGGTCCAGGCGGTGGTGGGCATCGACACCTTTGGTGAATCGGCCCCGGCCGGCGTGCTGTTCAAGCACTTCGGCTTTACCGTCGAGAACGTGGTCCGCACGGTGAAAGACACCCTTATCTAAGCATCCGGGCGCTGGAGCCGCGCGGTGCGCCGCGCGGCAGACGCGGCGCCCACCGGTTTCAATCGATCCTCAGGAGATACAGTCATGACCATCAAGATCGGCATCAACGGCTTCGGCCGCATCGGACGCATGGTGTTCCGCGCCGCCGTCGCCAACTTCAAGGACATCGAAGTCGTTGGCATCAACGACCTGCTGGAGCCCGACTACCTGGCGTACATGCTGAAGTACGACTCGGTGCACGGCCGTTTTGACGGCGAAGTCTCGGTCGACGGCAATACCCTGGTCGTCAATGGCAAGAAGATCCGCCTGACCGCGGTCAAGGATCCGGCCGAGCTCAAGTGGGGCGAGATCGGCGCCGACGTGGTGGTCGAGTCGACCGGCATCTTCCTGACCAAGGAAGGCGCGCAGAAGCACCTCGACGCGGGCGCCAGGAAGGTGATCATGTCGGCCCCGTCCAAGGACGACACCCCGATGTTCGTGTACGGCGTGAACCACGAGTCGTACAAGGGCGAGGCGATCATCTCCAACGCCAGCTGCACCACCAACTGCCTGGCACCGGTGGCCAAGGTGCTGAACGACAAGTGGGGCATCAAGCGTGGCCTGATGACCACCGTGCACGCCGCCACCGCCACCCAGAAGACCGTTGACGGCCCGTCCAACAAGGACTGGCGCGGCGGCCGCGGCATCCTGGAAAACATCATCCCGTCGTCGACCGGCGCCGCCAAGGCCGTGGGCGTGGTGATCCCGCAGCTGAACAAGAAGCTGACCGGCATGTCGTTCCGCGTGCCGACCTCGGACGTGTCCGTGGTCGACCTGACCGTCGAACTGGAAAAGTCGGCGACGTACGAAGAAATCTGCGCCGAGATGAAGGCTCAGAGCCAGGGCGCGCTCAAGGGCGTGCTGGGCTACACCGAAGACAAGGTTGTCGCCACCGACTTCCGCGGCGATGCCCGCACCTCGATCTTCGACGCCGAAGCCGGCATCGCGCTGGACGGCACCTTCATCAAGGTCGTGAGCTGGTACGACAACGAGTGGGGCTACTCGAACAAGGTGCTGGAAATGGTTCGCGTCGCGGCCAAGTAATCCGGCAGCTTGCGTAGTAATGAAAAACGCGCCTTCGGGCGCGTTTTTCATTTTCCGACGCCGGCGGGCGCGCGTCGAATGCGGCGCCGTCCGCCAGGAAATGGTCGCCGGAGCGGATTCGTGCCGTCAGAAAAGAGTGATAAAAATGGGAGCGGCACGCCCACTATACCCCGATGCCCAGATGCATGCCGCGGCGCGGGAGATGTACGCATATGCGATCAATAGCGCGAAAAGCGCGCAATTTTTCAGAATTATGTCCTGGACAGCCATTTCAGAAATGCCGAATTTGCTTTCCGAGCTTGTTTTTTCCTCTTACACTAATAAGACGCTGTTGAAATCTGATGTGCAGCCAGTGCAAGTGGTGGGGCCATCTAGCTAAGAATAATCTGACCGAGGCCTGATCATGGTGAACGTAGACACGAAGCTCTTAGTGATCTTCACCGAACTGCTGAGCAAGCGAAACGCCACCTATGTAGCGGAAAAGATGCATATGACCGCGCCGGCGGTCTCGCACTCGCTGGGCAGGCTGCGCGAAATCTTTGACGATCCGCTTTTTATCCGCGTCCCGCACGGCCTGACGCCGACGCCGCGCGCGCTGGAACTGGGCCCCAAGATCCGCGATATGCTGGATCTGTGGTCGTCCATCAACGAGGGCGACGCCGACAATTTCGATCCGGCCGTCGCCACCGGCACGCTCAGCATCGGCTTTGCCGCTGAACTGGGCGACACGGTATTCAACCGTTTTGTGCTGCGCATCAAGCAACTGGCGCCGGACCTGCATATCAAGCTGGTCGAGTCCCATTCGTGGGAAACGGATGTCGCCTCGATGCGCGCCAATGAGCTCGACCTGGCATTTTCGCCATTCCCGACCCGCCACCCGGAAATCGTCGAGGAAATGGTGACGTCGCTGAACCTGTGGGTATGCGCGCGCAATAACCATCCGGTGCTGAAGAACCACTGCACGCTCGAGCAATACCTGGATTGCGGCCATATCTTCATGGCGCATTCCGGCGGCGCGGGCCGTCCGGCGCCGTCGCTGATCCCGCTCGACTACGCGCTGCAGCAGCGCGGCCTCAAGCGCAATGCGACGTTGACGGTACATTCCTGGCGGGCCCAGGCCGAACTGGCGGCGCAGACCGACATGATCTTCACGGTCAATGCGCTGACCAAGGACATGGCCTGCGAGACCTATGGCCTGAAGGCCTTCCCGCTGCCGGCTGAGTTGAATACCACGCTCGGCCTGAACATGTTCTGGCACCGCAGCCGCAACACCCATCCGATGCTGGTGTGGGCGCGCAGCCTGTTCCGCCAGGTGGTGGGCGAGTTTGTCGGCCTGCCGCCGGGACGCCCGGCGCGGGTGGTGACCGAGCAGGACCTGCAGGATCTGCAGGCGCCCTGAGCGGCAAGCAGCCAATAAAAAACCGGCGCCAGGCGCCGGTTTTTTATTGCTCGTCTGCGCTCCGGTAGCGGAGCGTGCGCGCTTATCGTTTGGGTCTGTGGGGACAGTTTGTCTTGGTGCAGTTGCCGTACAGCGACAGCGCGTGTTCCTGCAGGGTAAAGCCGCGCTCGCGCGCAATGCTTTGCTGGCGCTGCTCGATCTCGGAATCGAAAAATTCCTCGACCCGGCCGCAGTCGATGCACACCAGGTGATCATGGTGCTTGCCTTCGTTCAGCTCGAAAATTGCCTTGCCGGATTCGAAGTTGTTGCGCGACAGCAGTCCTGCCTGCTCGAACTGGGTCAGCACGCGGTAGACGGTGGCCAGGCCGATATCCATATGCTCGTTCAGCAGGATACGGTAGACGTCTTCCGCGCTCAGGTGCCGCTGTTCGCTGGTCTGAAAAATTTCAAGAATCTTCAGCCGGGGCACGGTCGCCTTCAGGCCGATATTCTTGAGGTCCGCCGGACTCGGCATGTGGGTGACTCCCTAGAGTACAATGTCTGGATAGTTGAATCATAAGGGTTTTGGCAGCAAAAGTCGCTCGCGGCAGCGATGCCCCATGTGGGCTTCGCGCCCCGGCAAGATTGCCGCCCCAAGTGGTTGTCGCGGCAGGCGCAATCTGCGCGTGTGGTGCAATCGGCGCATTTTGCGCCGTTTTTATGCCCGCGCAGCGGCCCTTTGCCGCGGTACTTTTCTTTCCCTCCCGGAAGCGAGATACATGCGTTCTATCCGTTCGTCCGCCATGCGCCCGACGCTGGTTGTCTCCCTGCTGGCCGCGGCCCTGCTGGCCGGCGCTTGCTCGGCCTACGATTCCACCTCGCGCAAGGTAGCCAACGCCATCACGCCGTATCGGATCAATATCGTGCAGGGCAACTTTGTCTCGCATGAGGCCGCCGCACAACTGCGTGAAGGCATGACCCGCGACCAGGTCAAGTTCCTGCTCGGTACGCCGCTGCTGACCGATGTGTTCCACGCCAACCGCTGGGACTACGTGTTCTCGTTCCGCCGCGGCAATACCCCGGTGGTGCAGCAGCGCCGCTACACGGTGTTCTTCGATGGCGATAAGCTGGTCAAGTTCGGCGGCGACGAGCTGCCGTCCGAGTATGAGCTGATTGCCGAAATCGACGGCATGAAGAAGGCGCTGAAGGAGCAGACACCGGGCAAGATTTCCACCAGCGCCGCGGCCGCCCCGGCCGAACCGCAGACCACGGTGGAAAACTTTGTGCCGCGACAGGCGCAGGAACCGGCAGGCACCACGGGTGCGGCGCAGACCACCTCCGCCGAGGCCGCAGCCCCGGCTGCCGCTCCGGCCCCGGCCCCTGCGCCGGCCGAGGCACCCAAACCGGCCGCCAACTGATCCGCGGCACGGCGTGCCGGCTGCGGCGCGCCACCAGTTTTCCGGGCCGGTCAGGCATGGCCGGCTCGTTCACTTTCCGCGCATTGCGCACATTCCGCTGAGCCAGACACCATGAACATCGCCATCGCAGGCGCATCGGGCCGCATGGGCCGCATGCTGATCGAACACGTGCTGAACACCGAGGGCGTGAGCCTGGCGGGCGCGCTGGACGTGCCGGGCTCGCCGGCGCTGGGCCAGGATGCGGGCCTGCTGCTTGGCCGCCAGACCGGCGTGGCGATCAGCGCCGACGTGGAAGCCGTGCTGGCCGGGGCGGATTGCCTGATCGACTTCACCCGCCCCGAAGGCACGCTGGCTCACGTGGCCGTGGCCAGGAAGCTGGGCGTGAAGATGGTGATCGGCACCACCGGCTTTGACGAGGCCGGCAAGGCCGCGCTGGCCGAGGCCGCCAGGTCGATCGGCATGGTCTACGCCGCCAACTTCAGCGTCGGCGTCAACGCCACCTTCAAGCTGCTGGAAGTGGCAGCCAAGCTGCTGTCGACCGGCTACGACATCGAAGTGATCGAGGCCCACCACCGCTTCAAGGTCGACGCGCCGTCAGGTACAGCGCTGAAGATGGGTGAAGTGATCGCCGAAGCGCTTGGTCGCGACCTGAAGACCTGCGCGGTCTACGCCCGCGAAGGCCACACCGGCGAGCGCGACCCCAACTCGATCGGCTTTGCCACCGTGCGCGGCGGCGATATCGTCGGCGACCACACCGTGATGTTCGCCGGCATCGGCGAGCGCATCGAGATCAGCCACAAGTCGTCGAGCCGCCAGTCGTATGCCGACGGTGCCGTGCGCGCCGCCCGCTTCCTGGCCGACAAGCCCAACGGCATGTTCGACATGCAGGACGTGCTGGGCCTGAAGTAAGGCGCCGCGGGGCGCACAGGGCCGAAACTGGCCTGCCGCCACGGTTATAATCGTCTTCTTTCGCATTGCACGCCCGGCGGGCGCCGCGCAAGCGGGCGCCCGCTGCTCACCTTCCAACGATTCCCCCGGATGCCGGCAGGCCAGTTGCCGTGCAGACGTTGTCCTGACTGCTGTCCCGACCATGCAAGACAAATACCTTCCTTCCGCCGTTGAACAAGCCGCCCGGCAGCACTGGCAAGCCATCGACGCCTATCGCGTGTCGGAGCATGCGGCCGGGGCCGACGGCAAGGAAAAGCCCAAGTTCTACGCCTGCTCGATGCTGCCGTATCCGTCGGGCAAGCTGCACATGGGCCACGTGCGCAACTACACCATCAACGACGTGATGGCGCGCTACCTGCGCATGAACGGCAACAACGTGCTGATGCCGATGGGCTGGGACGCCTTCGGCATGCCGGCCGAGAACGCGGCGCTGAACAACGGCGTGGCGCCGGCGGCCTGGACCTACGACAACATCGCTTACATGAAGAAGCAGATGCAGTCGATGGGCCTGGCGATCGACTGGTCGCGCGAGGTCGCCACCTGCAGCCCGGACTACTATCGCTGGAACCAGTGGCTGTTCCTGAAGATGCTGGAAAAGGGCATCGCTTACCGCAAGACCGGCACCGTCAACTGGGACCCGGTGGACCAGACCGTGCTGGCCAACGAGCAGGTCATCGACGGGCGCGGCTGGCGCTCCGGCGCGGTGGTGGAAAAGCGCGAGATCCCGATGTACTACCTGCGCATCACCGAGTATGCGGAGGAACTGCTGGGCGACCTGGACCAGCTGGGCTGGCCCGAGCGCGTCAAGGTGATGCAGCAGAACTGGATCGGCAAGAGCGTGGGCGTGCGCTTTGCGTTCCCGCACGACATCCCGGGCGAGGACGGCAAGCCGATCAATGACGGCAAGCTGTACGTGTTCACCACGCGCGCCGACACCATCATGGGCGTGACCTTCTGCGCGGTTGCCGCCGAGCACCCGCTGGCCACGCATGCCGCGCTGAACAATCCTGAACTGGCCGCCTTCATCGACGAATGCAAGCACGGCTCGGTCATGGAAGCCGACATGGCGACCATGGAGAAGAAGGGCATGCCGACCGGCCTGCAGGTGGTGCACCCGCTGACCGGCGAAAAGGTCGACGTGTGGGTCGGCAACTACGTGCTGATGAGCTACGGCGACGGCGCCGTGATGGGCGTGCCATCGCATGATGAGCGCGACTTCGCTTTCGCACTGAAGTACAAGCTGCCGATTAAGCAAGTCATCGACGTCAAGGGCCAGGCCTACTCGACCGAAGCCTGGCAGGAATGGTACGGCGACAAGGAAAACGGCACCTGCATCCATAGCGGCAAGTATGACGGCCTTGGCTACCAGGCCGCGGTCGAAGCGATCGCCGCCGACCTGGGCGCCAAGGGCATCGGCGAGAAGAAGATCACCTGGCGCCTGCGCGACTGGGGCATCTCGCGCCAGCGCTACTGGGGCACGCCGATCCCGCTGATCCACTGCGACAGCTGCGGCGTGGTGCCGGTGCCTGAGCAGGACCTGCCGGTGGTGCTGCCCGAAGAACTGGTGCCGGACGGCACCGGCAACCCGCTGGCCAAGGATGCGCGCTTCCTGCAGTGCACCTGCCCGTCGTGCGGCAAGCCGGCGCGCCGCGAGACCGACACGATGGATACCTTCATCGATTCGTGCTGGTACTACATGCGCTATACCTGCCCGGACGCGACCACCATGGTCGATGCCCGCAACGACTACTGGATGCCGATGGACCAGTACATCGGCGGCATCGAGCACGCGATCCTGCATCTGCTGTACGCGCGCTTCTGGACCAAGGTCATGCGCGACCTGGGCCTGGTCAAGTTCGACGAGCCCTTCACCAACCTGCTGACGCAGGGCATGGTGCTCAACGAGACCTACTACCGCGAAGACGCCTCGGGCAAGAAGCACTGGTACAACCCGGCCGAGGTCGACCTGCGGACCGACGAGCGCGGCCGCCCGGTGGGCGCCACGCTGATCGCCGACGGCCAGCCGGTGGTGATCGGCGGCGTCGAGAAGATGTCGAAGTCCAAGAACAATGGCATCGACCCGCAGGCGCTGATCGACCAGTACGGCGCGGACACCGCGCGCCTGTTCGTGATGTTCGCCGCGCCGCCGGAGCAGCAGCTTGAGTGGAGCGGTTCGGGCGTGGAGGGTGCCTCGCGCTTCCTGCGCCGCGTGTGGAACTATGGCTTTGCCAACGCCGCAGCCATCCGCGACGGCGCCGCCGGCAATCCGGCTGCCGACGACGCAGAACTGCGCCGCGAGATCCACGGCGTGCTCAAGCAGGCCAACTACGATTACCAGCGCATCCAGTACAACACCGTGGTGTCCGCCACGATGAAGATGCTGAACGCGCTGGACGATGCCAAGACCGCCTCGCCGGCCGCGCGCCGCGAGTGCTTCGGCATCCTGCTGCGCGTGCTGTACCCGGTGGTGCCGCACATCACCCACGGCCTGTGGGAGCAGCTGGGCTACGCCGCCGAAGCCGGCGACCTGCTCGACGCACCGTGGCCGCAGGTCGATGAGGCCGCGCTGGTGCGCAGCGAGATCGAACTGGTGCTGCAGATCAACGGCAAGGTGCGCGGCAGCATCACCGTGCCCGCCGACGCCGACCGCGCCGCCATCGAGGCAACCGCGGCCGCCAGCGAGACCGTGGCCAAGTTTGCCGAGGGCAAGGCGCCGAAGAAGATCGTGGTGGTGCCTGGCCGCCTGGTCAACGTGGTGTTGTAAGCTGCCCCGGAACCTGACAAGGAATCGCCAAGAATGAAGCGACTGAACATGGGGCGCCGCAAGGTGCTCGCGGCAATGCTGGCGGTGCCGGCAATGGGCCTGTTGGCCGGCTGCGGCTTCCACATGCGCGGCAACTCGGATTTCGCCTTCAAGCGGCTCTATATCGGGATTCCGCCCAACACGCTGATGGGCGCGGACCTGCGCCGCGCCATCCGCGGCGGCTCCGACACCCAGGTGGTGGTCGACCAGAAAGAGGCCGACGCCCTGCTGGACGTGCTGCAGGACACCCGCACCAAGACGATCCTGTCGATCACGACCGAAGGCGTGGTGCGTGAATACCGCCTGACGCAGCGTTTCACCTTCCGCCTGCGCGACCCCGCCGGCAAGGAACTGATTCCGCCGTCGCAGCTGATCCTGACGCGCGACCTGACCTACAACGAAGCCAACACGCTGGCCAAGGACTACGAAGAGCAGCAGCTGTACCGCGACATGCAGCGCGATATCGTACAGCAGCTGATGCGCCGGCTGGCCGCCGTCAAGGCGATCTGATCACGGCATGCAGCTCAAGCTCGACGGGCTCGACGCGCACCTGAGGCAGGCGAAGGCCAAGGGCCTGGCGCCGCTGTACGTGGTGCATGGCGACGAACACCTGCTGGTGCTGGAAGCCGTCGACCGCCTGCGCGCGGCCGCGCGCGAAGCCGGCTTCTCCGAACGCGAGGTGCTGGTCGCCGAGCGCGGTTTCCACTGGGGCCAGCTGGTCGAGGCGCAGCAGTCCATGTCGCTCTTCGGCGACCGCAAGATCGTCGAGCTACGCATCCCGTCGGGCAAGCCCGGCAAGGACGGCGGCGAGGCGCTGCGCGCCGTGACCGCCCAGCCGTCGCCCGACGTGGTGTTGCTGGTGACGCTGCCGCGGCTGGATTTTGCCGCGTCCAAGTCGGCCTGGTTCCAGGCGCTGGAAGGCGCCGGCGTGTCGATCAAGGTCGACACCGTGGACCGCACCCGGCTGCCGGCCTGGGTCGGCGAGCGGCTGTCGCTGCAGCAGCAGCGCGTGGAGGGCGGCGAGCCCGGCCGGCGTGCGCTGCAGTTCATTGCCGACAAGGTCGAAGGCAACCTGCTGGCGGCGCACCAGGAAATCCAGAAGCTGGGGCTGCTGTACCCGCCCGGCGAACTCAGCTTCGACCAGGTGCACGATGCGGTGCTGAACGTGGCCCGCTACGATGTCTTCAAGCTGTCGGAATCGATGCTTTCGGGCGACGTGCCGCGGCTGGTGCGCATGCTCGAAGGGCTGCGCGGCGAGGGCGAGGCCACGGTGCTGGTGCTGTGGGCGCTGACCGAGGAAATTCGCGTATTATCCAAGGTCCGGCAAGGGCTGGCGGCCGGCAAGCCGGCGGGCGTGCTGATGCGCGAACTGCGCGTCTGGGGCCCGCGCGAGCGCCTGGTGCCGCAGGCCGCGCAGCGCCTGGCGCTGCCAAGGCTGGAAGCGGCGCTGGCGCTGGCCGCGCGGCTGGATCGCCAGGTCAAGGGCCTGTCGGACCTGCCGCCACCGGGCAGCGCGCCACTGCCGGCCGAGCCATGGGACGGCCTGCAGCAGCTGGCGCTGATGATCGCGCGCTGAGGGTTGCTTCCCGCAAGGTTTGCTCCCCTCTCCCGCTTGCGGGAGAGGGGCCGGGGGAGAGGGCAGGCGGTGGATCAGGCGACTTCGCCCATGGATGCTCCGGCCCTCTCCCCCAACCCCTCTCCCGCGCGCGGGAGAGGGGAGGAACACACACTGACGGCCAATCCCCAGGGCCACTGACATGAACGAGCTCGACCTCAACCAATACATGGACCGCGTCGGCCGCCAGGCCCGCGCGGCATCGCGCGCCATGGCGCGCGCCTCCACCGCCGACAAGAACCGTGCGCTGCTGACCATCGCCGCGGCCATCCGCCGCGATGCCGACAAGCTCAAGGCGGTCAACGCGCGCGATGTCGAGCGCGCCCGCGCCAACGGCCAGGACGACGCCTTTGTCGACCGCCTGACGCTGTCGGACAAGGCCATCGTCACCATGGCCGCCGGCCTGGAGCAGATTGCCGCGCTGGCTGACCCGATCGGCGAGATCTCGAACATGAAGTTCCGCCCGACCGGCATCCAGGTCGGGCAGATGCGCGTGCCGCTGGGCGTGATCGGCATCATCTACGAGTCGCGCCCGAACGTGACCATCGACGCCGCGGCGCTGTGCCTGAAATCGGGCAACGCCACTATCCTGCGCGGTGGTTCCGAGGCGATCGAATCCAATACCGCGCTGGCGGCACTGGTGGCCGAGGGCCTGTCCGCGGCCGGCCTGCCGTCCGAGGCGGTGCAGGTGATCGAGACCACTGACCGCGCCGCGGTGGGCCGGCTGATCACCATGACCGAGTATGTCGACGTGATCGTGCCGCGCGGCGGCAAGAGCCTGATCGCGCGGCTGATGGAAGAAGCCCGCGTGCCGATGATCAAGCACCTGGACGGCATCTGCCACGTCTATATCGACGCCGATGCCGACCTGGACAAGGCCGTGCGCGTCTGCGACAACGCCAAGACCCAGCGCTATGCGCCGTGCAACACCATGGAGACGTTGCTGGTGTCGCAGGATGTCGCCGCCGCCGCGCTGCCGCCGCTGTGCCGCATCTACCAGGAGAAGGGCGTCGAGCTGCGCGTGTGCCCGGCCACCCGCGCCACGCTGGAAGCGGCGGGCTTCACCGGCCTGGTCGATGCCGCAGAGGAAGACTGGCGCCTGGAATACCTGGCACCGATCCTCGCCATCAAGACCGTCGCGGGGCTGGACGAGGCCGTCGCCCATATCAACGAATACGGCTCGCACCATACCGATTCGATCATCACCGAGAACTACTCGGCGGGCATGCGCTTTATCCGCGAGGTCGATTCGGCCAGCGTGATGATCAATGCCTCGACCCGCTTTGCCGATGGCTTCGAGTACGGCCTGGGCGCCGAGATCGGCATCTCCAACGACAAGCTGCACGCACGCGGGCCGGTCGGGCTGGAAGGGCTGACCTCGCTCAAGTACGTGGTGTTCGGGCACGGCGAGATCCGCACCTGACCTGCACCGACGGCGCCAACAATAACAACCGTTCTCACACGCCTGCCTGCCGATGCTCTGGGTCAAAGCGCTGCATATCGTCTTCGTGGTCTCGTGGTTCGCCGGCCTGTTCTACCTGCCGCGCATCTTCGTCAACCTGGCGCTGGAAAGCGATGCCGCCAGCACGCAGCGCCTGTTGCTGATGGCGCGCAAGCTGTTCCGCTTCATGACCATGCTGGCGGTGCCGGCGGTGGTGTTCGGGCTGTGGCTGTACCTGGGCTACGGCATCGGCCGCGGCGCGGGGCAGGGCTGGATGCATGCCAAGCTGGCGCTGGTGCTGGTGCTGATCGGCTATCACCACGGCTGCGGCGTACTGCTGCGCAAGTTCGAGGCGGGATGCAATACGCGCTCGCACAAGTTCTATCGCTGGTTCAATGAGCTGCCGGTGCTGGTGTTGCTGGCGGTGGTGATCCTGGTCGTGGTCAAGCCGTTCTGAGCCTGGCCTTCTTTACATTGCTGCCAATACTGTTGCGGAAACCGAGATGAGCAAGCTGGTTGACTATTACCTGACGCCGCAGTCGCCGTTCGTCTACCTGGGCCATGCGCGCTTTGCCGCCATCGCCGAGCGCCACGGCGCGCAGGTGAACCTAAAGCCGTGCGACCTGGGCAAGGTGTTTTCCGTCTCCGGCGGGCTGCCGTTGTCGCAGCGCCCGCCGCAGCGGCAGGCCTATCGCCTGGTGGAGCTGGCGCGCTGGAGCGCATTCCTGGACGTGCCGCTGCATCCGCAGCCGACGCATTTCCCCGTCTCCGGCGACGCGGCCAGCAAGCTGATCATCGCGGCCCAACTGGCGCACGGCACCGCGCGCGCCATGCAGCTGACCGGTGCGATTGGCGCGGCGGTGTGGGCGCAGCAGCGCAATATCGCCGATGCCGCCACGCTGGCGCAGATCGCCGACGAGACCGGCGTGGACGGCGGCAGCCTGCTCAAGGCCAGCGAAGGGCAGTCGGTGCAGGCGGCTTATGCGCAGAATACCCAGGACGCCATCTCGGCCGGCGTGTTCGGCGCGCCGTGGTACGTTCACGACGGCCAGCCCTTCTGGGGCCAGGACCGCCTCGACTTCCTCGACCGCGCGCTAGCGGCAGGTTGATCTAAGCTATCGGATATATCCCCGTCCGCCGCGGCGGACGTTTTTGTTTGCAGGAATCCCATCTCATGACCCAAGCCTACTTTGCCCCTTGCCCGCGCGGCCTGGAGAGCGCGCTCGCCGAAGAACTGCGCGAGATCGCCGCCATGCCGGGCATGGCCGCGCTGGCGCCGTTCACGGTGCACCAGGAGGTGCCGGGCGGCGTCAATTTCTCGGGCGAGATGGCCGCCGCCTATGCGGTTAACCTGCATTCGCGCATTGCCAGCCGGGTGCTGATGCGCGTGGCCGCGCGCGGCTACCGCCATGAGGACGACATCTATACGCTTGCGCGCGGCGTGCGCTGGGACCAGTGGTTTTCGCCCGATGAATCGCTGCGCGTGGATATTACGTCGCACAAGTCGCCGCTGCGCAGCCTGAATTTCACCGCGTTGCGCGTCAAGGACGGGGTCTGCGACGCCATGCGCGAGCGCCTGGGGGCACGGCCCAGCGTCGATACCGTCAGCCCGGATGTGCGCATCTATGCTCATCTGACCGAGCACGACTGCACGCTGTACCTGGACACCACCGGCGAGCCGCTGTTCAAGCGCGGCTGGCGCACCGAGAAGGGCGAGGCGCCGCTGAAAGAGAACCTGGCTGCCGGCATCCTGCGGCTGGCGGGCTGGGTGCCGGGCCAGATTTCCCGGCCCTTCTACGACCCGATGTGCGGCAGCGGCACCTTTCTGATCGAGGCCGCACAGGTGGCGCTGGGCATCGCCCCGGGCGGCAGCCGCAGCTTTGCCTTCGAATGGCTCAAGGGCATGGATACCAAGGCCTGGCAGAAGCTGAAGTCGGACGCGCAGCGCGCCCGCATGTTGGCCTCGGCCGATGCGCTGCAGGTGGTCGGCTCGGACATCTCCACCGACATGCTGGCGATCACGCGCGCCAACTGGGAACGCGCCGGCCTGCCGGGCGAGGCCCGCACCAAGCAGGTGGACGCGCGCTTCGTGCAGCCGCCTTATGAGGAACCGGGCTTGCTGTTGATGAATCCCCCGTACGGCGAGCGCATCGCGGTGCGTGGGCAGCGCCGCGCGCCCGAGGACGAGATGCCGCGCGACGAGGTGGAAGAGGCCGCCGCCAACCAGTTTGCCAGCGCCTTTGCCACCACCCTGAAGCAGCATTTCTCGGGCTGGCAGGCGTGGGTGTTTACCGGCGACCTGGGCTTCCCGCGGCGGCTGCGGCTCAAGGAATCGCGCCGCACGCCGCTCTACAACGGCAATATCGAATGCCGGCTGTTCCGCTTTGACATGGTGCGCGGCGCCAACCGGGCGCCGCAGGCGGACTGACGGCGCCTGCGGCGCCGGGCCCCTGGGTGGGCGGTCAGGGGCGCTTGCGCCCCGTCAATGCGTCCGGATTGCGGCTGAAGTCCGCCAGGAAGCCCTGCAGGCTGACCACCGGCTCCTGCAGCAGGTGGCGCGGCAGGTCGAACAGCGCGTAGAAGAATTCTTCATTGCCTTCGCAGCGCTCGGCCGGCAGGCAGTATTGCTCCCAGTCCACGCAGGCCGGCGTGTACATGCCGTTGCCGGGCCAGAAGAACGGCACCAGCCGGCCTTCGCGCAGGCCTTCGATCAGCGCGGCGGGGGCGTCGTAGGCTTCGGCCGATTCCACCTGCGTCATTAGCCCGGCGCGGGTCTCGATCACCATCAGCGTGGCATGGCCCTGTGCGGTCAGCAGCAGGATGCCGGCGGGGTTGGGGTACAGGTAGTATTCGACAAAGCCATAGCGCGCGATGAGCTGGCGCACGCGCTCGGTGATGGCAGGATCAGACAGGAACGAGAACGAATGCCGCGTCAGCAGCTCGCGCAGCGTGCGCGACAGCGTGGCGAAGTACGCCTGCTGCATGGCTTCGATTTCCTGGTCCAGCCGCTCCACCATATTGCTGTCGTGCTTCTTCACGTAGCGGTCGATCAGGCCGTGGTTGAAGCCCTGCACGGCAATGCTCTCGTCGGCGGTGCCGGTCAGCAGGATGGTCTTGCAGGGCAGATCCTGCAGCGCCTGGCAGAACTCGAGCCCGTCCATCTGCGGCATCGAATAGTCGACCACCACCACGCCCGGCTGCAGGAAGCGCTTGAAGTCGTGGACCTGGCGGTAGATGCGGTCGATGTCGAGCTGCACCGTGCGCCGCTCGGTCAGGAAGGTCAGGTCGTCGTGCGTTACGCGCACCGGCAGGAAGCCCGGGAAGCGGGTGGCATAGGCTTCGCGAATCCATTGCAGCGCTTCCCGCGGGTCGGTGAAGGTGATCACCGCGCGCGAGGCATCCATCTGGAACGCCAGGCTGTCGATGAAGGACTTGCTGTCATCCACAAGGACAGTCAGGACCGGGTGATGGAAGACCGACAGGTTCCTGTCGTGCGGATTGAAGGTCATGGAGCGGCGGGCAGGGGTTCGGCACAAGCGTGGCGCAAGCTGCAAGCCAGCGTGCGCATTCGCAGGCCAGTATAGCGCGCCACGGCTGCCTTGCAAGGCACGCCTTGCTGGCGTGGCGGCTTGCGGCAGGGCAGCAAAGGGAGGCGGCGGAAGTCCGGGGAGGATCGTGAAGGATCCGCGCGGCGGGAACGGCCCGCGGCAGGGCCGGGAAGGCCCCGGCCTGCGCGGGCACGGCGGGGTTCCGGCCTTAGTCGACCGCCTTGAACATGTCTTCGACCACCTTCTTGGCGTCGCCGAACACCATCATGGTCTTGTCCATATAGAACAGCTCGTTGTCCAGCCCGGCGTAGCCGGCGGCCATCGAACGCTTGTTCACAATGATGGTCTTGGCCTTGTAGGCCTCCAGGATCGGCATGCCGGCGATCGGCGACTTGGGGTCGTTCTTGGCCGCCGGGTTGACCACGTCGTTGGCGCCCAGCACCAGCACCACGTCGGCCTGGCCGAACTCGCTGTTGATGTCTTCCATCTCGAAGACCTGGTCGTACGGCACCTCGGCCTCGGCCAGCAGCACGTTCATATGGCCCGGCATGCGGCCCGCCACCGGGTGGATCGCGTACTTCACGTTCACGCCCTTTTCCGCCAGCTTCTCGGTCAGTTCCTTGAGCGCGTGTTGGGCGCGCGCCACGGCCAGGCCGTAGCCCGGCACGATGATCACGGTCTCGGCATTGCCCATCAGGAAGGCGGCGTCGTCCGCCGAGCCCGACTTCACATTGCGCTGCGCCTGCGCGCCGGCGGCCGCACCAGCCGACGCGTCGCCGCCGAAGCCGCCCAGGATCACGTTGAAGAACGAGCGGTTCATCGCCTTGCACATGATGTACGAGAGGATGGCACCGGACGAACCCACCAGCGAGCCCGCGATGATCAGCATCGGGTTGTTCAGCGAGAAACCGATGCCTGCCGCCGCCCAGCCCGAGTACGAGTTCAGCATCGACACCACCACCGGCATGTCGGCGCCGCCGATCGGGATGATGATGAGCACGCCCAGCACGAAGGCAATCGCCAGCATGATCAGGAACGGCAGCCAGTCCTGCGACATGAAGAAGATGACGCCGAAGCCCACCATCGCCACCGCCAGCAGCAGGTTCAGCCAGTGCTGGCCCGCAAACACCACCGGCGCGCCCTGGAACAGGCGGAACTTGTAGCGGCCGGCCAGCTTGCCGAAGGCGATCACCGAGCCCGAGAACGTGATCGCGCCGACGAAGCAGCCGATAAAGAGCTCGATGCGGTTGCCCAGCGGGATCAGGTGCGAGCCCGCCGGCGCGATGCCGAACGCGGCCGGCTCGGCCACCGCCGCCACCGCGATGAACACTGCCGCGAGACCGATCAGCGAGTGCATCGCCGCGACCAGCTCGGGCATCTTGGTCATCTGCACCTGCTTCGCCACGTAGGCGCCGATGCCGCCGCCGACCACGAGCGCGCCGAAGATCAGCGCCAGGCCCGTGCCCACCGACGACTGGGCCGTACCCGCCGCGAGGAACTCATTCTTCAGCTTGACAATCAGGACCAGCGTGGTCACCACGGCAAGCGCCATGCCGATCATGCCGAAGGCATTGCCCTTGCGCGCCGAGGCCGGGTGCGACAGCCCCTTGAGCGCCTGGATAAAGCACACCGAGGCCACCAGGTAGAGCAGGGTGACGAGGTTCATGCTGACAAGGCCCGTCATCACGCGCCCTCCTTGGCCAGTGCCGGCTTGGCCTCAGGCGCCTTGGCCTTCGGTTCCTTCTTCTTGAACATCTCCAGCATGCGCTGGGTGACCAGGAAGCCGCCGAACACATTGACCGCGGCCAGTGCCACCGCCAGCGTGCCCATCACGCGCCCGACACCGCCTTCGGTCAGGCCCGCGGCGAGCATCGCGCCAACGATGATGATGGCCGATATCGCGTTGGTCACCGCCATCAGGGGCGTATGCAGGGCCGGCGTGACCGTCCAGACCACGTGGTAACCCACGTAGATCGCCAGCACGAAGATGATCAGGTTGATCACCGTGTGGTTCACCATCTCCATCGACTTCTCCTCCGTTGCTTTGAATCCGGGATGCGGCGTTTTGCTGTGTTCTTTTTGCTGCGTGACGGCGCGCCAAGGGTCAGCGGCTCTGCATGACCGATGGCGTGCTCCCTCTCCCGCTTGCGGGAGGGGGGAGCCAACCCTCAGGGCTTGCTGCTCAGAACTTCTTGATTTCCTTGATGCCGTTCTTCTCGTTCACCAGGATGACCTTGGGCTTGTACGTGGCGATTTCCTCGTCGCTCATCGGCGCGTAGGTGCAGATGATCAGCTGGTCGCCCAGGTGCGCGCGGCGCGCCGCGGCGCCGTTCAGCGAGATCTCGCCGCTGCCGCGCTCGCCCTTGATGATGTAGGTGGAGAAGCGTTCGCCGTTGTTCACGTTGTACAGCTCAATCTTCTCAAACTCCTTCATGTCGGCAGCGTCCAGCAGGTCCTGGTCGATGCCGCACGAACCCTCGTAGTTGAGGTCCGCCTGCGTCACGGTGACGCGGTGGAGCTTGGCGCGGAGCATGATGCGTTGCATGGGTGATACGTCCTTATTTTTGATGCAAAAGCAGTGGGCGCGCTGCGCCCGTGGAAATTACGCCGCCTCGCGCACAACCTGGCCGTCCCTGCACATCAGGCAGGCCGCGACGATGTCGTCTTCAAGGTTCAACGTGAACTGGGCGTCCTTGTCGACGACCAGCTTGAGGAAATCCAGCACGTTGCGGGCATAGAGCGCCGAGGCGTCGGCCGCCACCATGCTGGCCAGGTTGGTGTGCCCGATGATGATGACGCCGTTGTGGTTGACCACCTCGTCGGCCACCGTCAGCGGGCAGTTGCCGCCCTGCGCGGCGGCCAGGTCCACCACCACCGAGCCCGGCTTCATCTGCTGCACGGTCGCTTCCTGCAGCAGCACCGGCGCCTTGCGGCCCGGGATCAGCGCCGTGGTGATGACGATGTCGGCCTGGATCGCGCGCTGGTGCACCAGCTCGGCCTGGCGCTTCATCCAGTCCGGCGGCATCGGGCGCGCGTAGCCGCCCACGCCCTGCGCGATCTCGCGCTCTTCATCGGTCAGGAACGGCACGTCGAGGAACTTGCCGCCCAGCGATTCGATCTGCTCCTTGACCGCGGGGCGCACGTCGGAGGCCTCGATC
>NZ_QKWJ01000092.1 GCF_003353055.1 Cupriavidus lacunae | reverse complement strand
GAAGGGCTGTGTCAGGCGCGTCCATTTGCGTGCTCCTTTGGAAAAACGAGAGTGTGCGAATCTTCGTTTTACTCCAGGAGTTGCCTCCGCGGCCCTTCATAGTATCTACATAACCAAGCCAACAAGCAAGAAGCCCCACCGCCTACGCCGGCCAAGAACCCAGCCCCCCAATTCCCCGCTTACTGAAGGGTCTGCAGATAAGCCAACAAATCCGTAATCTGCCTATCATCACCAAGCCCCCAAAACCGCATCTTCGTCCCAGGCACCACCTTCCCAGGCGAATGAATAAAGGCCCGCAGCGTGTCCTGCGACCACACCACCTTCGACGCCCGCATCGCCTCCGAATACTGGAAATCAGTGGTACCACCCGCGGCACGGCCGAAGATGCCGTTGAGCTGCGGCCCGAACCCAGCCCGCGCGTTACGGCCAACGTGGTGGCACGAAGCGCAGCGTGTGGCAAACAACGCCTTGCCAGCCTGGATATCGGCGGCGGCAGCTGCTGCGGTGGGAAGAGCGGTGATGGCAGTCAGGGCCAGCAAAACAAAGACGGTACGGCGCATGGGACAGCTAAGGAAGGAAAGCGCTTCGGCAACGGGGTTGCATGATACAGGCGTCGCCAGGTCCCGGTTCCTATAGCAGGGTTACACCACGTCACACTTGCAACACTTCGCGCGACCCATATTACAAGCCCGCCCCCTACAGTGAGCCCATGTCCAACGCCCCTTGGGAGGCAACCATGAAACGAATCGTCGCAATGGCGGTAGCAGGTGGTGCAATGCTGGTGGCCAGCGCCGGGGCTTACGCCGGCGTGAATATCGATATCGGCATCGGCGTGCCGGGCGTGGTGCTTGCCCAGCCGGCGCCGGTCTACCGTCCGGCCCCGGTCTATGCGCCCGCGCCCGTGTATGCGCCAGCGCCGGTTGCCTATGCGCCGCCCCCGGTGGTGGTGGCCCCGCGCCCCGTGGTGGTGGCACCGGTGCCGGTACGCTATGACTATGACCGCGGCTATCGTCGGGACTACCGCCGCGACGATTACCGCGAAAGCTACCACGACTACCGCCGCGACTGGCGCGAGCGCGAATGGGCACACCGCCATGGCGACAATGACGACCACGGTCGCGGGCAAGGGCGCCGCTGGGACTGACCTGATGGGCGGGCGCCCGGCCATGGCTGTGGCGCCCGCCTGCAAGGATTCTCCAGTCAGGCTACCCTGTCGGCAATTTCCAGTTCCGGGCCCGGAGCCACGCGCCCCCGCCCATGCCAGGAGTAGCCATGCCCCAACCCATCAAGATCGACTTCGTCTCCGATATCGCCTGCCCGTGGTGCGCCATCGGCCTGTCTTCATTGCAGCTCGCGCTACAGCGTCTTGGCGATACGGTGGATGCCGAGATCGTCGTGCATCCGTTTGAACTCAACCCGGGGATGCGCCCCGAGGGCGAGACAATCGTCGACTATCTCGGCAAAAAGTACGGTCGCACCCCGGCCCAGATCGCTGAAACCCAGGCCATGATCCGCGAGCGCGGTGCCGCCGTGGGTTTTCCCTTCGGCCAGCGCACCCATGTCTACAACACCTTCGATGCCCACCGGCTGCTGCATTGGGCAGGGCTGCAGGGCAAGCAGCTGCCGCTGAAGCTGGCGCTGCTGCGCGCTTACCATGGCGACGGCAAGGACCCGAGCAATCACGACGTACTCGTCGCAGCCGCGCAGGCCGTCGGCCTGGATGCTGCTGCGGCGCGCAAGGTGCTGGAAGGCGATGACTATGCCGATGCGGTGCGCGCGGAGATCCAGGAGTACCAGCGCATGGGCATCCAGTCCGTGCCGTCCATCATCTTCAACAACCGCTACCTGGTCACCGGCGGGCAGCCGGTGGAGGCCTTCGAGCAGGCCATCCGGGAGATCGTTGCCGAGGCGCAGCAGGCGCATGGCTAGCGCCTGCCCGCCGCCGGCGTCGCGCGCCAGGCTTGAGTTAGACTCGCGCCCATGAACAAGCGCACTGCTACGACTGCCAGGGCCGTCAGGGCGGCCGCTGCCCCCTCGGTACGTTTTCGCCTGCGCGTCACGGTGGCGGACGTGATCGCGTTCGGCCCGGGCAAGATCGCACTGCTGGAGGCGGTGCGCGACTGCGGCTCGATCTCGGCGGGCGCGCGCAGCCTGGGCATGTCCTACCGCCGCGCCTGGGTCCTGCTGCAGGAAATCAACACGGCGATGCGCAGCCCGGCCGTGCTGTCCGAGCATGGCGGCGAGCACGGCGGCGGCAGCGTGCTGACCCCCGAGGGCGAGGCGGCGATCCGCCTGTACCGCGCCATCGAGAAAAAGGCCGCCGCGGCCTGCTCGCGCGACATCGCCGCGCTGCTCGACCTGCTGGCCTAGTTAGGACACTAGCCGCTCACGCGGCGCCGCGCTGCCACGGCCACACCGATATCCGCTGCACGGCAATTGCCTGGCGCGGGCCCAGGCGCCGGTCCCGCAGCGACATCAGCTGCAGGCCACCAGCCGCGGCGGGCAGTTGCACCCCGTCCTGCTCCACCACCAGCATGGCGCCCGCCCCGATCGGGCTGTTGTACAACTCGTGCCAGCTGAACAGGCAGGCATAGCCGTCGCCCGCCTGCACGGCGATCACCATCTGCTTGGCTTGCGAGCGCGGCAGCGTGGGCATCCCGGCCAGATCCAGCAAGTCGGTCACCAGCACACCGCGCAAGCGGCTGACGCGGCGGATATGCCGCCCGGAATAGCATTCGACGACCAATGGTCCGCCGGCGGTGGTAGGCATGGCCAGCAGCTCGCCGCGCCCGATATGGCGGCAGTGCGGCAAGGCGCCGGCAAGCTCGACACTGTCGGAGAAATGCGCGGCGTGCGGCGCGTGATCGGACGGGTTCGGCATGGGCCTGTCTCCGGTTGGCAAGCGGGTACTCATGGCGCCACCCGCAGCGGATCGCCCGTGAGCGCCCGCAGGCGCCGCAGCGATACGCTGTGCTCCGTCAGCAGCGTATGCAGGACACGGACAAGATGCGAATCGACCAGCTCTCGGGACGTGGCGCATGGGGCGGGGGTGCAAGCGTTATATACATTCTGACATAACGCCTGTTCCCCGGCCCATATGCGTGCGCATATGACCGCTATACGCAAGTGGCCCGCCCGGTACACCCGGGCGGGCGCTGCAGGACCAGGGGGCATCCGGGCCCAGGCGGCTCTCCCGCCGGGCATCGAGGCCCAAACGGCTGGGATGCAAATGAATGACACACTTTGGTGCAAGGATGCCGACATGGCGATGCGCGCCGTTACCGCATAAGCTAGTCCGGGTGCCACCCCCCTGGCGGCACCGCCGTGTGCAGCAACTGGCGCCCCGACTGCGCGCACGCCCACCACCGGAGATTCCCGTGATGATGACCTCAATGCAAGCCTTCTGGCCGCTCGGCTTCTGGCCGTTTCCCACCCTCTTCTCCGGCGTGCACCAGGTCGAGGCCATGGAGGCCGACCTGGCGGACAACTGGCGCCGCATGGCCGAACTCAACCTGGAGTTCGCCCGTACCCTGTTCGAAGACATGCAGTTCGACGCCATGGGCAAGATGGTGGCGCAGGAGCCCGAGGCCATGTATGCGCGCGAGATCGCCCTCGAGCTGCCGCTGCTCGGCAGCCCGCTGCACTACGCGTCGGCCATGCTGGAGCTGTGCGCCCGCGCCCAGCAGAAGTGGATAGACGCCTGGGGCCACCTGCTGACGCGGGGCCTGATGCCTGACTGGCAGGATCTGCAGAAGGGCGTCACCGATGTCCCCTTCTGGCAGGTGCGCGAGACACCGCGGCCGGCGTGACCCCGGGCTGCTTCACCCCCCTCTTCACACCGCCACGCCTGGCTATATGTCGTAGGGCGGCGCCGGGCGACCTGTTGCATCGGCGCACCCACGGCCAAGCCAGCCGCGCAGCCCGGTATCATGCTCGCTGACGAGATCTCGGATCGCCGCAACGGGCGCGTGCGCCTTGCCGGGCGCCGGAACCAGCGCCCCGGTCTCGGGACGCGCTCCGCCTTCAATGCCCTCATATTTCCTGGTTCTCCTGCTTACCGTCGCCGTGGTCGCCTGCATCGGCATGGCCATCGCCACCTGGCCGCGGCGCGACGATCCGACCGTCCAGGCGTTCCTGGTGCTGGCTTTCGGCGCGGCGGTCTGGAGCGGCGGCCGCCTGCTGGAGGTCAGCTCCACGGACCTTGAGGGGCGCATCCTGTGGGCCAAGGTCCAGTACATCGGGATCGTCGCCGTGCCGATCGGCTGGCTGGTGGCGATGGTGCACCTGAGCCGCCCGCGCTATGTCGTGCCCTGGTCCAGGCTGTGGCTGCCCGTGCTGGTGGCCGTGGTCACCGTGGTGATGGTCTTCACCAACGAGCGCCACCGGCTGATCTGGCCGCGCATCACGCTGATGCCTCCCGGCGTATTGCCGGGCGCGGTGTTCGACCATGGCATTGGCTATGCCGTCGCCGCCGTCTGGACGTACCTGCTGCTGGGGGTGAGCCAATATTTCCTGGTCACGGCCGAAGTGCCCAACGGGGCCTTGTCGCGCCGGGGCCGCGCCATCCTGGCCTCGGGCCTGGCCCTGCCCCTGGTGGCTAATGTCGCCTATCTCAACCGCTGGACCGGTCCGCTGGGCGGGGACCTGACACCGGCGACGTTTTCGCTGATGGCGGCGCTGGTCTGGTTCTGCGCGCTGCGCACGCACCTTGACGATATCGGCCACTATGCCCGCCTGCGGGTATTCGATGCGCTCAGCGAGGGCTGCGTGATCGTCGACGGCCATGGCGCCATCGTCGAATTCAATCCGGCCGCGGCGCAGCTGTGGCCCGCCCTGCGCCTTGGCGACCCGCTGCCCGCGGGCTGGGAAGCCGCGCTGCTTCACTCTCCTGCCGACGCTGCCAAGACCGACGCCAACCAGGCGGCCACGCCCTTCGTGCCGCCGGGCGCGCCCTTCGAGCTGACCGTGGAGCGCGTGGCGCGCCTGGACGGCAGGCAGATCGGCAGCCTGCTGTTCCTGCGCGACATCAGCCGCTTCCAGTCGCGCGAGCTGGCCCTGACCGCGCGGCTCGGCCAGACGGAGGAGCAGTTGTGGCAGGTGCAGGCCGACCTGGATATCGACGCCCTGACCGGCATCCGCAACCGGCGCTACTTCCAGCGTGAATCGATCGCGGCCGTGACCCGGGCGTGCGAGCGCAGCCAGGCGCTGGGCCTGCTGATCCTGGATGTGGACCAGTTCAAGCAATACAACGACCTGCATGGCCACGTGGCCGGCGACGACTGCCTGCGCCAGATTGCCGGCGCCCTGTGCCGCACGCTGTCCGGCGAGCAATTCTGCGCGCGGCTGGGCGGCGAGGAATTCGCCGTGGTGCTGCCCGGCGCCACGCCCGACGAGACCCGCGACGTGGCGCGCCGCACGGTGGCAGCGGTGCGCGACCTGGGCATTGCCCACAACGGCACGCCGGTGCAGCCGGTGGTCACCATCAGCGTGGGCGCGGTCTGGACCGTGCCCGAAGCGCCGCGTCTTGAGCCGCTGCTGCACCGCGCCGACAGCGCGATGTACGGTGCCAAGCGCGCGGGGCGCAACCGCTTCATGCTCGACGGCGACGCCTGAGCGCCATCGCGCGCGTTGGTGGCATCGCGCAGGCCCAGGTAGACCGCGTCGGCGCCGTGCTGCAGCCCCATTCGACCTGCGCCACCACCACCCCGACCTGATGGGCCGCACCCGCGGCAGCCGTGACAAGCCCGCCATCGAAGCCGCCAACCTCGAGGCGCTCGATCGCGAGATCCGCGCGGCACGCGTGGCGTCCGAGGGCCGCGGGCGGCGGATATATCACGACGCGATAAATCTGGCGCTGCAAACCCATCCCCAACCAGCGGATGCGCCGCCAACCGCACACAAGCCGCACTGGCGCCGGGTTTACTTGATCTGGCACAGGAAGCCCCGCCTGCCGCGCAGGGAAAATATCCTTCAACGCCAGCGCGTCGCCATGCCCGCGCCGGCATCCCCGACAGGTAGCCCCCGATACCACCATGTCCGAAACCGATCCTGCTGCCGCCAGCGCCACGGCGGCGTCCGCGTTGCCTGCCCTGCGCCACCGCCTTTCCACCCGCATCATCTCGCTCTCGCTGGCCGTGCTGCTGGTGGTGCTTGGCATGATCTCCGGCACCCTGTGGCTGTCCTGGAAGCTGGAAGGCGCCGGTGCCGCGATCAACGACGCCGGCAGCCTGCGCATGCGCGCCAACCGCGTGGCGATCGAGCTGACGCAGGCGCAGGCGCGCCAGCACAATGACCTTGCCGCGCAGGTGCAGGCGCTGGACGCCACGCTGGCGCTCCTGAAAAAGGGCGACGCGGCAAGGCCGCTGTTCCTGCCGGACGAGCCCGCCATCCACGCGCAGATGGCCCGTGCCACCGAGGACTGGCAACAACGGCTGCGGCCGTTGGCGGTGACAAGTACCGGGGATGGCGCCATGCTGGCCCGCGTTTCAGACAGCTACATTGCTGCGCTGCCCGGCTTTGTCGCCGAGGCCGACCGCCTGGTCGGCATGATCGAACACGACAGCGCGCGCAAGACCGACCTGCTGCGCCTGTCGCAGACCGCGCTGGCGCTGATGGCCTGCGTGGGCACGGTGGCCGTGATCTACCTGCTCTACCTGTGGATCATCCTGCCGGTGCTGCGGCTGCAGGACGGCCTGCGGCGCATGGCCGCGCGCGAGTTCTCGCTGCGCCTGCCGGTGGAAAGCCGCGACGAGTTCGGCACGCTCAGCGAAGGCTTCAACCGCATGGCCGGCGAGCTGCAGGGCCTGTATCGGGATCTTGAGGCCCGCGTGGCGCAGAAGACCGCTGAGCTGGAACGCCAGAACCGCGACCTGGAGACACTGTACGAGATGGCCGCCTTCCTGAACCAGGCCGCCGATGCCGAAGGCATGGGGCAAGGTTTCCTGGCGCGCGTGATGCGCCAGTTCGATGCGGATGGCGGCAGCGTGCGGGTGCTAGACCGCCGTCACGGCAGGATGCGCCTGCTGGCGGCAGCGGGGCTGCCGGCCGCCCTGGCCGAAGCCGAGTCCTGCGCCTCAGCCTGCGCCTGCCATTGCGGTGATGCCACGCGCGAGGCCGTGATCGCCATCGTAGACCTGCGCGCGGCGCAGCGCACCGGCACCGGCGCGCAAGAGGAAGCGCCTTGTGGCCGCAATGGCTTCCGGTCGGTGGCGGCGTTCCGTATCGAAACCCAGCGCGGCGCCGCCGGCATGTTCGCGCTGCATTTCCGCACGCCGCGCTGGCTGCCGCCGTCGGACCGGCAATTGCTGCAGACGCTGGCGCAGCACCTGGGCACCGCGCTGGAGCACCTGCGCCTGTCCGCCACGGCGCGCCAGCTGGCCGTGGTGGAAGAGCGCAACCTGGTGGCGCAGGGCCTGCACGACAGCATTGCGCAGGGCCTGAACTACCTGAACCTGCAGGTGCAGTTGCTGGATGACGCGGTGGCGCGCGACGACCTGGACGAGACCCGCGAACTCGTGCCGATGCTGCGCCATGGCGTGGAAGAGAGCTACCAGGACGTGCGCGAGCTGCTGAACAACTTCCGCTCGCGGCTCGGCACCGGCGAGTTGCGCCCGGCAGTGGAAGAAACCGTTGGACGCTTTCGCCGGCAATGCCGCACCGAGGCCATGCTGGCCATCGATGAAGGCGGCGGCGCGTGGCCGTTGTCGCCGGAGCAGCAGCTGCAGGTGCTGTTCATCCTGCAGGAGGCACTCTCCAACGTGCGCAAGCACGCCATGGCGGCGCACGTGGCGGTGGCGCTCAGCCATGGCCGCGACTTCCGGCTGGTAGTGCAGGACGACGGCGAGGGCTTCGACCCGGACGAGCTTGCCACGCGCGCCGACACCCATATCGGCCTGAACATCATGCGCGAGCGCGCCGCGCGCCTGGGCGCACAACTGCATGTGCAGGCCAGCCCCGGCAGCGGCGTGCGCATCGAACTGGTGCTGCCCGCCGGCAAGCAGGCCGCCACGATCCCGGAACGCGCCACCAGCCCCGCCGGCACCACCAGTACTACCGAGACCCAGCCATGACCATCCGCATCCTGCTGATCGACGACCACACCCTGTTCCGCTCGGGTATCCGCGCGCTGCTGCAGCGCCAGGCCGACTTCGAGATCGTCGACGAAGCCGCCGACGGCGTGGAAGGCATCAAGCGCGCCAAGCAGCACCGCCCCGACGTGATCCTGCTGGACCTGAACATGCCCGGGCTATCGGGACTGGAGGCGTTGCAGCTGCTGGTCGAGGACCTGCCGCAGACGGCCGTGATCGTGCTGACGGTGTCCGAGGAAGCCGAGGAGCTGGCCGCCGCGCTGCGCGGCGGCGCGCGTGGCTACCTGATCAAGAATATCGAAACCGAGGCGTTGATCGCCGCCATCCGCCGCGCCGCCGCGGGCGAACCGGTGATCTCCGACAGCATGACGGCCAAGCTGGTGGCGCAGTTCCGGGCGCCCGCGCCGGCCGCCGCGCCCCGCCAGGATGAGGCGCCGCGACTGACCGCGCGGGAGCGCGAGATCGTGCAGGGCCTGTCGCGCGGCGAAAGCAACAAGGAGATCGCGCGCGACCTGGGCGTGGCGGAAAGCACGGTCAAGATCCACGTGCAGAGCATCCTGAAGAAACTCAACCTGGCCAGCCGCGTGCAGGTAGCAGTCTATGCCGTCGAGCACGGGCTGAACGCCACAGGCTGAGCGCGGCTTTGCCGTGCACTGCAGTCCCGCCAGTACAGGTAGCGCAGGCACCACAGCGGCTATGCGGCGCACCACGGCACTCTTGATGCGCCAGGCGTCGTCCGATTCCTACACCGATATCAGCCCCTGCCCGGAGGGATGCCCGTGCCCCTTGATCTACGCTGAATTCTAGGCGGATGGCTCCCCGGAGCCGCCTCGGTCCGGAAGCCTTGCGGCTTCCCCGATCCACGAACAAGGAGCACGCCATGGGAATCGGCACCATCCTTCTGATCATTCTTGTCTTGCTGCTGCTCGGCGCACTGCCCGCCTGGCCGTACAGTACCGGCTGGGGCTACTGGCCAAGCGGCGGCCTGGGCCTGATCGTCCTGATCGTGGTGCTGCTGGTGGTGCTGGGCCGGATATAGCGTCCGGCCGGCAGCGGGCGATGCGCGCAGGCTCGCGGGCATAGGGACCTGCGCGCGCCGCTACCCTTGTAGCGGCAGCGCGTGGAGCCTATAACGAAGCGCGGGCGACGCCACTGCATCGCCCGGCCCTTCCCACTCTTCGCAAAGGAGACTCAGATGCCAGCAAAATCCAAGGCGCAACAACAGGCCGCCGGAGCGGCGCTCTCCGCAAAGCGCGGCGAGAAGAAGGCAGGTTCGCTGAAGGGACCTTCACGCTCGATGGTCAAGTCGATGAGCGAGAAGGAACTCGACAAGATGGCTTCGACCAAGACCAAGGGCATGCCGAAGCACAAGTCGGACAGCTGATCCGCGGGCGCCGGCCTCTTGCGGGAGGCCGGCCGGCCCTGACACAGGGCGGTTGAACAAACAGGGCAGGCGTGTGCCTGCCCTGTGTCTATCTGGCGTTGGCCTGCCTGCCCTTCCCGACCTTGGCCGCCCTGGCGGCTTTCCCCACCTTCCCCGCCACCGCCCTCCCGCAATAGCCTGGCAGCCGCCTGGCCCTGGCGCTGCGCGCCAGCCTGATCGACTCCGTCAGCGCCAGCCCGAAGCCAGCAATACTGCCCAGGTCCTGCTCCACCCGGTCGCGCAGGAATCCGGCCCAGCAAAAGTCTCCGTACGCGTTGCCGGGCTTGCGGTACGCACCCGCCTCCCGCGTGAACGCAGCCAGGCTGCGATAGGGATCATCGCGCATGCCGCGCACCGTCGACGGCAGCGCCTTGGGGCCGAGCCGCTTGCCGCGCTCGTCGTAGGGATGGACATGGCCGAGACGGCGCATCCGCTTCCAGAACGCCGCCGCGCTCAGGCGGCTGAAATCCTGCAGCACAAGCACCGGCGCCCACTGGTAACCAAGGTCCAGCCAGGCGCGCGCCCAATGGTGGTGATCGATGACATAAAGCTCCCCGCCCGGCCCCGCCACGGTCTTGATGCGATGGCCGCGCATGAAGCGCCGCAGCGCCTCACGGTCGTCCGGATCCGCGTGGCGCTGCGTGACTTCCATCTTGTGGCAGACATGGATGTAGCCCAGCGTCAGCTGGGTCGGGCGCAGGCGCGACAGTTCGGCGATGGCCTTGCCGCGCAGCCGGCGCGGCAAGGCGAGGGGCGTGCCCGCCTCTGTATGGTCGCCCGGCCCGGCGCGGCGGTCAGTCGTGCTCGACACGCTTCTGGTTGACGAAGTGCTCCAGCTCGCTGCCCGGGTCCTCGTTGCCGGTGCTCTCCTCGGCAACCGCCTCGCTGGCCAGCGGGCGCGGCCAGAATTCGCCCTCGCCATCGTGCACGGGCTCGCCACGCCGCGCGGGATTGAAGTCCATCCACTGCCCGCATTCCCAGTTGCCTTGCGCGCGCTCCATCCTGCTGGCGCCGGCCTCGCGCAGCACGTCCACCGCCACCGAACCCAGCCCCTTATTGACGCATACGGCCAGCATGACGTTGTCAGGCGGCTTGTCTGCGGCCGTGTTGCCGGCACCGTCCTGCGGCACCGACATGATGGATACATCCCATACCGAGAATCCGCGCGCGAACAGGGTCCGCGCCGCGTCCTCGGCGCTGGCCAGCGATTCGAAACGTCCCGCTACGATCGATGACATGATGGCTCCCTGATAATTTCGATTGGCTGTACCTGCTGCCATCGGTCTTGCAAAAGCCACGCCTGCATCGCAGGGTGGCGGGCAGTGCCCAGGCTGTGCATGCCGCGCAACGAGGGCCGCCGGCGCGTGCAATATTTGCAAAGGCGGCCCCGGAACTACATGCGCCCCGCCTGCGCCGGCCTGCCGCGTCAGCCGTTGACGACCTCGCCGCCGTTGATGTGCAGGATCTGCCCGGTGATGTAGCTGGCCGCGTCCGACGCCAGGAACACGAAGCCCCCCGCCACCTCGAACGGCTGGCCCGGGCGGCCCATGGGCGCCTGCTTGCCGAACTGCCCGACTTCCTCCGCGGTGAAGGTCGAGGGGATCAGCGGGGTCCAGATCGGCCCCGGGGCGATGCCGTTGACGCGGATGCCGCGCTCCACCACCTGCAGCGCCAGCGAGCGCGTGAACGACACGATCGCGCCCTTGGTGGGCTGGCGATGGCAAGGCTGCCGGACAGCCCGTAACCCTTACATCGCCCGGCAAACCTTACAGCGCACCGTCCCGCCAGGCTGCACGGCTTCGTCACCGCGCCGGGGCACGGATTTTGCGGCTATTGGAAGGTATGAACGTCAACGGCCTCTGGCGCACGCCGCACTTGCCTGCAAGCAGTGCCTTGACGCCGGGGCCCTACAGCCAGGAGGCAGATATGTTCAACTTCCGCAATGACCGCGGCCGCCCCGAAGCGCAGCGGCGCGAACGCAGCCCGGCGCAACGGATGCGCGACGAGAGCCGGGGCAGCGGCTCGGAGGACTGGGGGCAGGAATGGGGCGAGGACTGGCGTGGCGAGAGGGGCGGCGAGCGCCGCAGCCAGTACGGCGGCTATGAAAGCCGCAGTGAAAATCGAAGTGAAGAACAAGGACGCGACAACGAGTCCGCGCGCCACGGCGGCACCGGCCATCCGTACAGCAGCGGCTACGGCGGCTACCGCAACGAAGAGCGCGAATCGGGCTACGGCTATCGCGACGAAGACCGCTTCGGCCCGCGCGGACGCCGCGGCGAACTCAGTGAACGCGACGAAGACTGGGACGAACGCGGCGGACGCGCCATGCACTGGCGCGAAGGCAGCGAGCACGACCGCGCGCAGCGTGGCGGTCAGCCCAGCTATGGCGGCGGCTATTTTGGCGACGCCGGCAGCGGCGGCCAATCATACAGCGGCGGGCAGCGCGTCTATCCGGACGATCCAGGCTACCGCCGCCGCCCGCCCTACGCAGCGCAGGCGGGCGCAAGCGGGCCACAAGTCGGCCAGCACGTCGGGCGCCGCGCGGTCGGCCCCAAGGGTTACCGCCGCTCCGATGAGCGCGTGCGCGAGGATGTGTGCGAGCGCCTGGCCATGAACCCGTATGTTGACGTAGGCGAGGTCAGCGTGGAAGTTGCCAACGGCGTGGTGACGCTGGACGGCACCGTGCGCGAGCGCCGCGAGAAGTACGTGGTCGAGGAGATCGCCGATGCGGTGTTCGGCGTGACCGAGGTGGACAACCACCTGCGCGTGCAGCGCCAGCCCGGCACCGCATGGGCCGCGGGTTCCGAAGTCGGCGGGGACGACTCGGCTGGCGCTTCGGGCGCCGCTTCGGCCAGCGGTACGTCGCCGGACCGCACGCTGAACAAGAGTTGAGCCCGGCGATGCCATCCACCCAGGCGCGGTCGCGGGCCGCGCACTCTGGCATGCGGCGTGCGCCGCGCAAGCTCGCGCCAGAGAGCAAGCTGATGGTGCCGCTGGACGCGCTGCACCCGACCCAGATCACGGTAGGCGGCTACCATGTCGCGCAGAAGGTCCATGTCACGCGGCGCGTGCCGCCCGAATACCGCGCCGCCTTCCTGGACCGGCACCGCGTGCACGTGGTGATCGGTCCGGAACAAACGCTGTACGTGGTCGACCACCATCACTGGGTGCGCGCCTGGCATGACCTGGGGCTGACGCACGTGCCAGCCATCGTGCGGGCCGACCTGAGCGACATGGACGTGCCCGCGTTCTGGCGCCATATGGTGGCCAACCATATAGTCCATCCCTACGACGAGCAGGGCCACCGGCGCCCGCTGACCGAACTGCCCGAAGCCATCCACGACATGCGGGACGACCCGTATCGCAGCCTGGAGGCCTTCGTGCAGCTAGCCGGCGGCTATCGCAAGGTCAAGACGGCCTATATGGACTTCCGCTGGGCCGATTTCTTCCGGCGTCACGTGCCGGGTCCGTTCGACACCTCGCATCACTTCGCCTTCGCCCTGGCGCGCGCCTTCAGACTGGCCCACTCCGCGCAGGCGCGGGATCTGCCAGGCTATATCGGCGCGTTGCGGTGCTGATAGCCTGGTGCGCGCAGCGTCATCCGTTCGCTCTGGATGGCTTCGGGGCGCTGTTGCCGGCACCGGCAAGACAGGCATCGATGGCACCCGGAGGCGCCGCGTGCCCGCAAGCTAGGACGCTGCCGTGGCTGTAGCCGGACCGCTGCTGGCCGGCCGCGCCCGGTGCCCGCGCGCGGCGCGCGCCTGCCGTTTGGCGGCATGGTTCTCGCGCGCCTCGTCCAGCGAGTGGCTCGCCTTGATGCCGTCTTCCTTGTCGGCCAGCTCGGCCAGGTGGCGATAGAACATCACCAACTGGCGCAGTTCTTCCTCGTCCAGGTCCTCGATCGACACCAGCATGTTGCTCGCTTCACGGTGCGAGGCAAGCAGCTCATTGAGCTTCAGGTGGACCGCGACGGCATCCTTGTTCTGGCTCTGCTGGATCAGGAACACCATCAGGAAGGTGACGATGGTGGTGCCGGTATTGATGACCAGTTGCCAGGTTTCCGAGTAGCCAAACATCGGACCGGTGATGGCCCATGCGACGACCACGCCGAGCGCCAGCACGAAGGCGGTGGGCGACCCGGCATGCCGGGTCGCCGCGCCGGCGAAGCGGTCAAACAGGTGCAGCACGCTGGCATGTTTGCCGGGCCCGGACCGATGGCCAAGGCCAGGCGGAATTGGGCTGGATTTGCTCATTGTTGCGCTCCCACGGAATGAATCGCCAGGTCGTGCCGCCCGCGGCCTCGGGCAGGTGAATCACAAGGCCTGAACGGCGGGCCAGATAAACGAAACGCCGGACCTGCCTCCGGCGCCTCGCTCCCCCGGCTTCATGTCAAAGGCTCAGCCCTTCGGGTCATACCGGTCCGCCTCCCAATAAGGCGAGATCCCGTAGTACTGGTGGATGCTGGTCGCCCACTGCGAATCCGCCATGGTGGGCCAGTGGTCCTTGTCAAACCCCGGCGCTGCCTTGAGCCTGTCCCTCTCTATGCCGAGCACGAAGCACTTGCGCCGCGTATCCAGCGTCAGCGCGGACCACGGCAACGCAAAGAGCTTTTCGCCTATGCCGAGGAAGCCGCCCATCGCCAGTACGGCGTAGGCGACCCGCCCGCCCAGCACGTCGATCATGAGATGGTCGATGGTGCCGATATCGTCGCCGGCAGGGTCAACCACCTTGTTGCCTTCGAGCGTATCGGCTGCCATCACGAACGGGCCGGGGCCCGGGGAATCGCGGTCGATGCCGCCGACAATGGATGCGCCATGCGGCTGTTCGCCGGGGGATTCAGGTTGGACTGGGTTCATGGATACCTCCTTTTTGCATTGCCGTTGCAGGAAGGGTGGAGAAGCTGTCGAAGCGGCCGGCGCTGACGCGCGCTTCAGCGTTTGGACGGCTTGGCCGACTTGGCCGAAGCACCCTTGCGCTGGCCGGCCGGCTTGGCCCCGACGGGCTGCTTTTCGCTGCCTCGCTGGAGCTTCCAGTCGACGTCATCGCGCGCGGTCTGCGTCTTCTTCTCGGCGTGCATGGCTGCGCTCGGCGAGATCGGGTCGCTGGCCGGGAACGTCATCTCCAGCGAATCGTCCACGGCGACCTGGTAGGTCCGGGCTTCCTTGCTGCGCTGCTTGTCGCCGGCGGCGGCCTTGCTGCCAGCGCTGGCCTTGCCTGCGGACGGACCGCTCTTGCGGGCTGCCTGCGATTTGTCAGGCTTCGCGGATGTCATGGCCTTAGGCGCCTTCGCAGCCTTGGCGGACTTCGCGGCTTTCGCGCCGGCCGGCTTGTGAGCAACCTGCTCGGCCCGGGCGGACTTGCTGCTGGCTTTGGGCATGGTTGTTCCCTCCTTGGTTGGATCATTCATCCATGCAAGGGGCGGGCCAGACAGACGCGTGCCATGCAGAAGGCCACCGGCCCCTGTAAACGCCGCCGTCAACGCGGGGTGCATGGCGTGCGCGGCTGCCCAGGCGGGCAAGCGGTACGCGTAGCGTGGGGGCCCGGCAGGTAAAAACTACATCGGCGTGCGCCGCTGCACGGTTGCGCAAGGCACGCGCCGCGTCAGCCGCGGCGCATGTGGCGCGGGAACCTGACGGCAATGCAGACGCTGATCTTGTCGCTGTCGCCGCCGTCGGTCTCCGCGCTCAGCACGGCCCCGTGCATTTCCACCATGCGGCGCGTCAGCAGCAAGGCGCTGCTTTGCCGAAACGGGATCGCGCCGCCCTGCGCCGGCCGGCGGCCGAAGAAATCCGTCAGCGCGGCCAGCCGGCTGGCGCTACGCTGCTGGTCCTGCGGCGGGCTTTCGGTAATGCGCAGCTTGACGCAATCGGCCTCGCTGGACAGGTGTACGCCGACCGCGCCGCCAGCCGGGGCGCGCCAGATGCAGTGCACCAGCAGGTGCCGCAGCAGCGGGGCCAGCCGCGCGGCGTCGCCGTCGATCCAATAGGCGCTGGCCGGCAAGCCCGGTGCTTCCGGCACATCCGACGATTGCGGCGCATCGCAGGATCGCGGCGATCCTGCGGCGTCGTCCGTGGTCAGCGCAGACATCAGCACGCCGCGCGCGTCGGCCGCGGGGCGGCGATCGGCAATAGCCCGGGCGACCAGCGCCAGCAGGTCAACGTGTTGCCAGCGCGGCGTGCTCTCGTCGGCCAGCAGCCGCACCGCCTCTTCCATTTCTTCGATCAGCGCCAGCTGCTGCTGCATGCCGGAGCGGATGCCATCCAGCGCGCGCTGTGCCGGCGCCGGCGTGGTATCGAAGGCGCGATCCAGTACATAGGCCCAGCTCTGGATGGCGTTCAGCGACGAGCGCAGATCGTGCGCGGACTGCTCGATCAGCGCGCTGACCTCCTTCACGCTGCGCACGGCCTCGGCGCTGCCAATGCCGGCCGCTTGCACGCCGAGCGAGTCCGCCTTGACTGGATCCGCATCAATTGGAGTCGAAATGCGCGGAGCCTCGGCAAGCGGGTCAGGAGCGTCCGGCAGCCCGGACTGCGGGGAGTGCTGCGTCATGTGCATGTCGGCCGGATCGGTCGGGGTTGTTGCATTGCAAGGAAGCAAGAAACGTGCTGCGCGGGTCGCAGCCGGTGCCCGGCTTGCGCCCGAATCCCGCCATCCCCGTCGCTACAAGCCATGGCGCGCACTGTCACCCGGTTGCCGACGAACCCGTGTCGTTGCGCGAGGCGCGCAGCCACTCCGGCAATTCGCCGCGGGCGGCATAATCTTCCAGCCGGTTGTACAAAGTCTTGAGGCTGATCCCCAGGATCTCCGCGGCATGCTTCTTCACGCCGGCACACTGTTCGAGCGTGGCGAAGATCAACTGGCGGTCGGCGTCGGCCAGCGACATGCCCACCGGCACCGACACCACCGCCGCGCCCGGGGCCTGCGTGGCCGCGACCTGCAGCGGCACCTGCACTTCGATGATGAGGTCATCGTCGGCCATGATGAAGGCGCGCTGCACGAAGTTGCGCAATTCCCGCACATTGCCGGGCCAGGCGTGCAGGCGCAGGCTGTCCAGCACATTGGGCGCAAAGCGGCGTTGCGTGCCCTGCTCGGCGTTGAGTTGCTCCAGCATCATATTGGCGATCTGGATCACATCGTCGCCGCGCGCGCGCAGCGGCGGCAGTTCCACCGGGAATACATTGAGGCGGTGGAACAGGTCGGCGCGCAGCTTGCCGTCGGCCACCGCCTCCTCGGGGTTGCGGTTGGTGGCTGCCAGCACCCGCACATCGGCATGGCATTCGCGGTTGGTCCCCACGCGCATGAAGGTGCCTGTCTCCAGCACCCGCAGCAGCTTGACCTGCAGCTCCGCCGGCATCTCGGTGATCTCGTCCAGGAACAGGGTGCCGCCGTCGGCGCGCTCGAAATAGCCCTTGTGCTGGCGGTCCGCGCCGGTAAAGCTGCCGCGCTCGTGCCCGAACATCTCGCTTTCGATCAGCGTGGGCGAGATCGCGCCGCAGTTGACCGCCAGGAACGGCTGGCGCCGGCGCGAGGACAATTCATGTACGGTCTGCGCGGCAAGTTCCTTGCCGGTGCCGCTTTCGCCGATCAGCAGCACGGTGGCTTCAGTGGGCGCCACGCGCGCGAGCTGATCGTAGACCACCTGCATCACCTCGGAGCTGCCCATGAGCCGGCCAAAGCGGCCATAGCGCCGTAGTTCGCCGCGCAGCGAATGGATTTCCGCGCGCAGTTCGCCCGTGGTGGCCAGGCGCTTGAGCACGGTCTGCAGGCGTGCCACGTTGATGGGCTTGACCAGGTAATCGGTCGCGCCGGCGCGCAGCGCTTCCACCGCGCTTTCCACGCTCGCGTAGCCGGTGGTCAGGATCACCTCGACACCAGAGGCGCCGACTTCCTCGAACAGTTCCATGCCGTTGCCGTCCGGCAGGCGCAGGTCGGCAACGATCGCTTCCGGCATGCGCCAGCCGATCTGCAGCCGCGCTTCGCGCAGCGTGCCGGCGGTGGCGGAGGTGAAACCTTCCATGGCCACGATCTCGGCCAGCGCGGCGCATGCGTTCTCGTCGTCATCGACAATCAGGATGTGGGGCATACGATCCGTCAGTGAGACCTAATCGAAACTTGGGCAAAACCGATGGGGCACCTGCTTCCGGAAAGGGACGTCCGTCGGCACGCTCCATGCGTGGCGGGCACGACGGACACAGGGGCGGTACGGCTCTGACTGCGGACTCTGGTCCACATGGCTGGCCCACACTGCGTATTGGAAGTCTAAGCCCGGGCCGGCACGGTCGTTGCCGGTGTCCGTCTGACAGACGTGTCGGAACTTTCCGCGCAGGCCCGCGCAGCTATGGCAACCCCTCCCGGCAAGGGCTAGCATAGAACTTCTGCCGACAACCGCACCCCAAACCGAGTCTCCATCGGCCCCCACCGTGCCATTGACAGCCAGCACATCGCGGCGCAGTAATGCCGCACCCGCTTCAGGCCAGCCTGCCGGCGCGGCCGCGCCCCGCCGGGCCCTGCCGTCACAGGTGTCGCTGCTGCGGGAAAGCACATCGCCCGCGATGCAGCGCGTGCTGGCCCAGATCGAGCGCGTGGCGCCCACCGACGTCACCATGCTGGCGGTAGGGGAAAGCGGCTCGGGCAAGGAAGTGGTGGCGCGCGCCGTGCATGAGCGCAGCGCTCGCCGCAACGGCCCCTTTGTCGCTGTCAACTGCGGCGCCATCCAGCCCACCCTGATCGAGTCCGAATTGTTCGGCCATGAGAAAGGCGGCTTTACTGGCGCGATCGAGCAGAAGGCCGGCTACTTCGAGCAGGCGCAGGGCGGCACGCTGTTTCTCGACGAAGTCACCGAAATGCCGCTCGAGATGCAGATCAAGCTGTTGCGCGTGCTGGAGGGCCGCACCTTCCACCGTGTCGGCGGCGATACGCCGATCGCCACCGACGTGCGCATCCTGGCGGCCACCAACCGCGACCCGGTCGAGGCGGTGCGCAGCGGCCATTTGCGTGAAGACCTGCTGTACCGGCTGGCCGTGTTTCCGCTGCACATCCCGCCGCTGCGCGAGCGGCCCGAGGATATCGTGCCGCTGGCACGCCACTTCCTGGCCGAATACAACGCCATGGAGCGCACCGACAAGTCCTTCTCGGCGGGTTCGCTCGAGCGCCTGGTCCGCTACGACTGGCCCGGCAATGTGCGCGAGCTGAAGAACGCGGTCTACCGCGCCTTCATCCTGGCCGACAAGGTCGTGGAGATCGGCAATCCCAACCTGTCCACGCAGCCGCCGCGGCCCACTACCGTCGACGGCGTGGTCAACGTGCGCGTCGGCACCACCCTGGCCGATACCCAGCGCGAGATCATCATGGCCACGCTGGCGCGCTTTGACGGCGACAAGCGCCAGGCCGCGCGTGCCCTCGGCATCAGCCTGAAGACGCTGTACAACCGCCTGGACGCCTACCGTTCCTTGTGAAGCGGCCTGGGACAGGGCGCCACCGGCTCGGCCAGCGCACGCGACAGCGCATCGATCGCCAGCGGCTTGGTCAGGTGCGCATGGAAGCCGGCCAGCTTGCTGCGGCGCCGGTCCTCTGCAGTGCCGCGCCCGGTCAGCGCCAGGAACTGCACCGCGCGGCCGCCGCTAGCCTCGCGCAGCGCCTGCAGGACTTCATAGCCCGACATGTCGGGCATATGCAGGTCCAGCAGCACGCAATCCGGACGGAATTCGGCGGCCACGGCCAGCGCCTGGTGGCCGCCGTGGGCGGCGCGCGCCTCGTGGCCGAGCATGGCCAGCAGTTCGGCCATGCTGTCGGCCGAATCGGCATTGTCGTCCACCACCAGCACGCGGCGGTGCGGCATCTTCCCGGGTGGCAGCGTGCCGGCCTCGGGCGGGCGCGCCGTGGCGCGCGGCAGGATCACCGTGAAGGTGCTGCCCTTGCCCGCGCCGGCGCTGTCGGCCTGGATCGCGCCGCCGTGCGCTTCCACCATGGCCCTGGCCAGGGCCAGCCCGATGCCCAGCCCGCTGGGGCTGCCGGTGTCGTTCTCTTGCGCAAACAGGTTGAAGATGCGATCCAGCGCTTCGCGCTCCAGCCCACGGCCGGTGTCCGAAACCGCCGTGACCACGCGCGCCGGCTCCACGCTCACCCGCACGCTGACGGTACCGCCGCGCGGCGTGTACTTGGCGGCGTTGCTGAGCAGGTTCAGCAACACCTGGCCCAGCCGCGCGGCGTCGGCGCGCACGTAGGGCGAGCTTTGCGGCAGCGACACCACCAGTTGCTGGCCGGCGGCCTCCAGCGTGGGGCGGATCGCCTCGATGCTGGTGATCACCACGTCGTTGTATGACGTCGAAGTCAGCTCCATCTTCATCTTGCCGGCGGTCACGCGGCCCACGTCGAGCAGGTCGTTCACCAGCCGCTCCAGCTGGCGTAGCTGGCGTTCGATGATCTCCGCGCAGCGGCGCACGCGCGGCGCGGTGTCCGGGGTCAGCGCGATCACCTCTACCGCATTGCGCACCGGCGCCAGCGGATTGCGCAGCTCGTGCGCCAGGATGGCCAGGAACGATTGCAACCGGCGGTTGCCGGCTTCGAGCGTTTCCAGCCGCAGCGCCTCGCTCAGGTCGCGCGCGGTCCACAGCAGGCCAGTGGGGCAGCCTGCCGCGTCGCGCACCAGCACCATGCGCGTCTGGCAACGCACCACCGAGCCGTCATTGCGTGCCAGGCGCGAGTCGCCGGCCCATTGCCCGCAGGCGCGCGCAGCCTCCAGCGCGGCCCGGTCGCGCCCCGCGGCGGCATCCTGGCGCGTATAGAGCCACGCCAGCGGCTGGCCCAGTGCCTGCGTCTCGGCGTAACCGGCAAGTGCCTGCGCGCCGACGTTCCAGCTGCGGATGGTGCCGTCGAGGTCAAGCTCGCATACCGCCGTGCCGGGCAGGTTCCCGGCCAGCAACCGCAACCGGTCGGCTGCCAGCCGCGCATGTTCGGAGGCGGCGTGCTGCACGGTGGTATCCCGGCATGACACGATAAAGCCGGTCGCTGCCAGGGCTTCTGCCAGTACGCCGCCATTGCCGGACGCAGCGTCCGCAACATCGGCCAGGCCGATGCTGCGCATCACGCAACTGGCGCTCAGCAGGCTGCCGTCGCGCCGCACGCGCCAGCCGTCATCGCGCGCGCTGCCGGCCTGCGCGGCCGCATCCAGCCATTGCTGCGGCAGCCCGGCGGCAACGTCCTCGGGGCGGTGCAGAGAGGAAAGATGGCGGCCAGTGATCTCGGCGGCGCTGTAGCCAAACACGCGTCGCGCCGGCTCCGGCCACGCCACGATGCGCCCGTGCGCATCGATCTCGAACACGGCGCAGTCTTCCACCGCATCCAGCAGGCGCCGGTACTGTTGCGCCAGCTGGCCGCCATCGTCCGGCGGCAGGCCGCCGGGCTCGGTCATGGGGGTTGTGCAAACATCTTTTGCCGCTTGCGGCTCGGACATAAGCGCACCTTCGGTGTGGTTGGTGTGGTGACGAACAGCGCGCAGGGCCAAATGCCCGCGAGCGCGGGCATCCGAGTCAATGATAGCCGTTGGCGGCCCATGCACGACCCGTTCCGCGCGCGTCGCGGTCACGACGCGCACGGTTGTCGTGCGGGCCGGCTAGCGCCGGCGCAACTGCACCATCGCCGCGACCGCGGCCGAAGCGCCGACCAGAAGCGCCGTGGCCAGCATGGGGTACCGTGCCGTGGTGGTGTAGGGGCACGAATGCAGCGCGGCACGGGTGCCGGTGCGTTCCTGCAGGCCGCTGCCGCTGCCATACAGCGCGTTGTCCTCGATCGGACCGGCCGGATGGCGCGTCTGCTGCGCACGGCCCATGAAGCGGCGCATGAAGCGGTCGAAGGTGTGCGGTGCATGGTACGCGGCGGCGGAGAACGCCTTGGCGGCCGCGCCGACAAACAGCTCGCGGCGCGGATTCTCGGCGGCAAACAGGATGGCGTCGGCGGCCAGCGCCGGGTCATACAGCGGCGGCGGCAGGCGTGGCTCGACATCGAGGAAATTCTTGGCATGCATCGCCAGCGGTGTCTCCAGCCCCGCCGGCTTGATCAGCGTCACGCTGACCGGCACCTGCTCCTGCTCCAGTTCCAGCCGCAGCGAATCAGTAAAGCCCTTGATCGCATGCTGCGAGGCGGAGTAGGCGCTCTGCAGCGGCATGGGGCCGTCGGCGGCCTCGCTGCCCATGTTGATGATGGCGCCGCCGTGCTCGCGCAAGTGCGCTGCCGCCGCCAGCGAGCCATGCACGGTGCCCCAGTAGTTGGTGTCGAACAGGCGCCGCTGGTCTTCCAGCGGCACATCGCAATGGCGCCCGAAGATCGTCACGCCCGCATTGTTGATCCAGGTATCAAACCCTCCGAAGCGCTCGATGGCGGCCTGCGACACCTTGCCAACCTCTTCATGCTTGCCGACATCGGCCACGATGGTGATGACTTCGCTACCCTGCCCGCGCAACTCTTCAGCCAGCTGATGCAACGATCCCTCGCTGCGCGCCACCAGCACCAGGCGCGCGCCCTGCTGCGCCGCCTTGCGCGCGGTGACCAGGCCCACGCCGCTGCTGGCGCCGGTCAGGACAATGACCTGCGAGCCAATTTTCTTCAGGGACGGTTTCATCTGCCGCTTCCTTCTTGGGGGGCCCGGCACGGCGCCGGGCATGCCGGTTGGGAGTTGCAAGGAGCGTTCCCGTCGCGCGCCGCCTGCGGGGGCGGCAGCGGGGCAAGGCGACCACGGCAGATTTACAAGACCCGGTAAGAACCACATGCTCCGCCATGCCCTCGCCCTACCGCGCCGCGGTGCTGTAGGACGAGCGCCGATTTCAGCCGCGGCATGTGCTGCCTAAGCTGGATGCATCCACGCAACCGGCGACAGCCATGGCCAAGACAACGCGACAGGATCCGGGTGGGCGGCGCACCGCTGCAAAAGGCACAGCCAGGCCCGCCAGCAAGACCGGCAGCAAACCCGCCGCCAGATCCACCGGCAAGTGCGCCGGCACCGCCCGCCCGGCGGCACGCGGCACGGCGGCGCTCGACAAATACCGCCGCATGCGCGACTTCGGCGCCACGCCCGAACCCGGCGGCGCCGCCGCGCGCACCCGCGCCACGCCGCGCAAGCGTGCCGCGGCGCTGTCTTTCGTGATCCAGAGGCATGCAGCGCGGCGGCTGCACTATGACTTCCGCCTTGAACTCGGCGGCAGGCTGAAAAGCTGGGCCGTGCCCAAGGGGCCGAGCCTGGACCCCGCCGACAAGCGCATGGCGGTCCATGTCGAGGACCATCCGATGGACTACGCCGGCTTCGAGGGCGTGATCCCCGCCGGCCACTACGGCGCCGGCACGGTCATCGTCTGGGACCGCGGCACCTGGGTCCCGGTGGGCGATCCGGAAGCGGGTTACCGCAGCGGCAAGCTCAAGTTCGAACTGCGTGGCGAGAAGCTGCACGGCCACTGGACCCTGGTGCGCATGCACGGCAGCCGGCAGAAGGAGCAGGACGCATGGCTGCTGATCAAGGAGCGCGATGAGGCCGCCGTGCCCGCGTCGCAGTTCGATGTGGTCGAGGCCCTGCCGGATAGTGTGTTGGGCGGCACGCTACGCAAGCCTTCGACAAAGCGCGCCGGCAAGGCGCCGGCGCCCGAGGCGGTCCCGCCGGACATCGGCAGCGCCATCAAGGCGCTCAAGCCGCCACGCGGCGCACCCCGCGCGGCGTTGCCGCTGGCGCTGGCGCCGCAACTGGCCACGCTGGTCGAAAAACCGCCGCCCGACTCCGACGCATGGCGCTACGAGATCAAGTTCGACGGCTACCGGCTGCTGGCGCGCATCGACGGCAAGGATGTGCGGCTGTTCACCCGGCAGGGCCATGACTGGACCAGCAAGCTGCGCGCGCTGGGCCTGCGCGAGGGCTGGCTCGACGGCGAGATCGTGGTGCTCGGCAAGCATGGCGAAACCGATTTCCAGGCACTGCAGAATGCCTTCGATACCTCGCGCGTCGAGGGCATCCGGTACTTCGCGTTCGACCTGCCCTACTTCGCCGGCCACGACCTGCGCAAGGTGCCGCTGGCAGAGCGCCGCGCGCTGCTGCGCCGGATCTTCGAGCACAACGCCTCGCCGCGCCTGCAGTTCAGCGAGGACTTCGAGGCCAGTGCGGGCGACATGCTCGATGCGGCCTGCCGCATGAAGCTCGAAGGCGTGATCGGCAAGCGCGCCGATTCCGGCTACGTCAGTGCGCGCAGCAATACGTGGATCAAGCTTAAATGCACCTTGCGCCAGGAATTCGTGGTGACGGGCTTCACCGACCCCAAGGGCAGCCGCACGGGCATCGGCTCGCTGCTGCTCGGCGTGCACGATACCGGCGGGCGCCTGCGCTATGCGGGCAATGTCGGCACCGGCTTCGACACCCGCACGCTGGATGACCTGCGCGCGCGGCTGGACGACCTGCGCGCCGATTCGGCGCCGTTCGAAACCGTGCCGGCCGGCGTGCGCGGGCACTGGGTCAAGCCCAAACTGGTAGCGGAAGTCTCTTTCGGCAGCTGGACCCGCGAAGGCCGCGTGCGCCATGCGGTCTTCCACGGCCTGCGCACCGACAAGCCCGCGGGCGCGGTCTCTGTGGAACGGCCGGCGGCGCCGGCGGGCAAGGGCAGGGCCGCGGCCAGGCGCCCGACCGCTGTCGGCGGCAAGGTCTCGATCAGCCATGCCGGGCGCGTGATCGACACCGATTCGGGCCTGACCAAGGGCGATCTGGTGCACTACTACGAGCGCGCCGCGCCGCTGATGCTGCCCCACCTGCGCGGGCGCCCGATCGCGATGGTGCGCGCGCCTTCAGGGGTGGCGGGACAGCAGTTTTTCCAGCGACACAGCGACACACTGCGCGTGGACGGCCTCAATGTGCTCGACCGCGACCTGTGGCCGGGGCATCCCGCGCTGCTCGAGATCGTGTCGGCCGAGGCGCTGGTGGCGGCGGCGCAACTCAACGTCATGGAGTTCCATACCTGGAATGCCAGCAAGCGCAGCATCGACCGCCCCAACCGGATCATCTTCGACCTGGACCCGGGAGAGGGCGTGCCGTGGGCGCATATGCAGGAAGCGGCCAGGCTGATGAAGGCGCTGCTCGATGAACTCGGCCTGGCCAGCTTCCTGAAGACCAGCGGCGGCAAGGGCCTGCATGTGGTGGTGCCGGTGACGCCGCGCGCGGGCTGGGACGAGCTCAAGGACTTTGCGCATGACGTGGTGCTGCATGTCGCCGCGACCTTGCCGCAGCGCTTTGTCGCCAAGAGCGGCGCGCGCAACCGCGTCGGCAAGATTTTCATCGATTACCTGCGCAACAGCATGGGCGCCACCACCGTGGCGGCGTTCTCGGCGCGCGCGCGGCCAGGGCTGGGTGTGTCGATCCCGGTGTCATGGGAGGAACTGGACACGCTGACCGGCGCGGCGCAATGGACGGTGGCAAACGTCGGCCCCCGGCTCGATGCCCTGGAAGCCGACGACCCGTGGGCGGACTATGCCGGCACCCGGCAGGCGATCACGCGGGCCGCGGCCCGGCTCGCTCGCGTCCGGTAGCCATTGCCGCCGCTGGCGGCACATTTCTTGCCCCTGGGTAGCATGGCCATGCCGCAAGAACACGGAGAAACGATGATGAGCGAACTCAGGATCCGAGGAGCCATCCGAGCCGCCGGCACCACCGGCGCGGCACCGCGCAACCGCCGCGGGCTGCGGCACCTGCTGATCTCCTGCGCCATGCTTTCCTTCGCGGCCGGTCCGGTGCAGGCGCGGCTGCCCGCGCCGACGCCCGAGCAGCAGCAGGCCGCCGAGGCCAAGAAAGCCAAGGAAGACGAAGCAGCCCGGCAGCAAGCCGATGCCCTCGCGCAGGTACAGGACAAGGTTGCCGCCCGCTTTGGCAAGGGCGCGACCCCCACCGCCGCCACCGAGCCCGGCAAGGTCTCGCAGAAGGCGGCCGAAGCGCCGGGCACAGCCGGTCCGCACGGCGGCACGTCCCCCAGCGCCGAGGCGCATAGCGGCGAGGCAGTCCGACATTGAGGCTCTCCGGAGCAGCCAGCACATCGACGCCGTGGCAGGCGCCCCCGCGCCGCCTGCCCGGCACGTCTCTTGCCACAGCGAAGCGGAGGACCTCTGCAAATGCCGCAGCCATGTTGATGCACAAGGGGATGGCGATGGATGCGTTAGACAGATATGCAAGAATTACAAGGGCCAGGCGCGTCAGCCTGGTAAGCCTTACACGGCACACACGAAGGCCTGCGCAGTTTTACACCACGTGCGGGCGGGCACCGGGGCGCCCGATGTCGATGGGCCAACACTTCGGGCCGGCGCATACGCGCCCGTCAGCGTGAAGCCATGAAGCAGCAAACCAATCGCGCGCCGCTGATCCTCAATGTCGAGGACCGCGAAGGGCCGCGCTACGTCAAGAGCCGCATCCTGCATCGCGGCGAGTTTTCGGTGATCGAGGCCGTGACGGGCCACTCGGCGCTGTCGCTGGTGCGCCAGCACGCGCCCGCACTGGTGCTGCTGTCGGCCAGGCTGCCCGACATCAGCGGGCTGGAGGTGTGCCGCCTGCTCAAGGACGATCCGCAAACTGCGCGCACGCTGGTGCTGCTGACCTCGCCAGGGCTGGCCCAGTCGCGCCAGCGCGTGGAAGCGCTCAATTGCGGCGCCGACGGTTACCTGGTGGAACCCGCCGAGCCCGAGGAACTGCTGTCGAGCATCCAGGCGCTGCTGCGCCTGCGCGGGGCCGAGGACGCGTATCACCGTACCTCGCGGGCCCTGCACGAGCATGAGGACATGTTCCGCCAGCTGGCCGAGTCGCTCGCCGACGTGGTGTGGATCCTCGACCCTGCCACGCAGCGGCTGCTGTTTGCCAGCTCATCGTTCGCGGCGCTGTGCGGCCACCCGGCCGAACTGCTGATGGACGACCCGCGCCGCTGCCTGGACCGCGTGGCGCCAGCCGACCGCGCGCGCGTGGAAGCGGCCGTCGCCAGCATGCTGCGCGACGGCAGGATGGACATCGAATTCCAGATCACCCTGGCCAGCGGCGAACCGCGCGAGATCCGCGCGCGGGCCTTTCCTGTGCGCAGCAGCGACAGCGCGGAAGCGGCGCCGGCCGGTGACGGCACCCCGCCGTTGCGCATCGCCGGCATCTGCCAGGATGTGACGCTGCAGAACCGCGCCGGGCGCACACTGCGCGATGAAGAACGGCGCAAGGACCAGTTCCTCGCCATGCTGGCGCATGAACTGCGCAATCCGCTGGCACCGCTGCGCAGCGCGGCGGACCTGTTGCAGCAGCTGGCGCCGACGCGCGAAGACATGTTCCGCGCGCGCGACATCATCGGCCGGCAGGTGCATCACCTGACCCGGCTGGTGGATGAGCTGCTCGACATCTCGCGCTTCAACCAGGGCCGCATCACGCTGCGCCAGGACCTGGTGGAATTGCGCACCGCGCTCAATACCGCGGTCGAAGCCGTGCGCCCGGTGCTGGACGCCTACCGGCACACGCTGCGCCTGTCGCTGCCCGAGCAGCCGCTGCCGGTGCGTGGCGACCTGGTGCGCCTGACGCAGATCTTCAGCAACCTGCTGCAGAACGCCGCCGCGTACACGCCGGCGGGCGGAGAGATCGTCGTGGAAGCCGGTTTTGACGACAGCGCGCCCGGCGCGGCCCCCGACGCCGTCTCCGGAGGTCACGTCATGGTGCGGGTGCACGACAACGGCGCTGGCCTGTCGGAGGCGCTGCAGCGGCAACTGTTCGATCCGCTCGCGCGCCAGGACGACGCCGCCAGCCCTGAGCCGCCGCACAGCGCGTTCACGCACGACGGTCCGGGCATCGGCCTGACCCTGGTGCAGAAGCTGGTGCGCCTGCATGGCGGCACCATCCGCGCCTACAGCGCCGGCCCGGGACAGGGCAGCACCTTCACCGTGATGCTGCCGGTCGAGCCCTGGCAGAACTGGCACCCCGGCTCCGGCAAGGCCGCCCCTCGCCGCGGCATGCCGCGCCGGATCATGGTGGTCGACGACAACGCCGACGCGCTGGAGGCAATGACGATGACGCTGCAGACCCTGGGCCACACAGTAGTGACTGCCCCGGACGGCCCAAGCGCGCTTGTGCGCGCCACCGATGCGCGTCCGGAGGTGGTGCTGCTGGACCTGGGCATGCCTGCCATGGACGGCTTCGAGACCGCCCGCCGCCTGCGCGCGCTGCCCGAGATGCGCGGCGCGACGCTGGTCGCGCTGACCGGCTTCGGCCAGCCGGAGGACCGCCGCCGCGCGCTGGAAGCGGGCTTTGACAAGCACCTGGTCAAACCCGCCGACCTGGACGCACTGACGCGGCTGCTGGACGAACTGGACGCAGGCCGCGCCTAGCGCGAGGCCATGCCAGCGCCGGCCGCCGCCTTCCCCCCCATCCCTGAACCAGGAGTTTTTCGTGCATACCACGCCCGATCCCGACATCCCCCCGCGCGAGCCCGAAGTCCCGCCGCAGGAGCCACCGCCGGGCCCGCCTCAACCCGTGGTCGACCCGCCTCCGGGCGACATGCCGCCACCGCCCCCGCAACGCGCCGGCGCAACTGGCAAAGGAGCGATCAAGTGTCCCGCATCATCTGGAAAGGCGCCATTGCCTTTGGCCTCGTCAACATCCCTGTCGTGCTGCGGCCCGCGTCGCGCAATCAGACACTGGACCTGGACCTGCTAGACGTGCGCGACATGGCCCCGGTAGGCTACCAGCGCATCAACAAGAGCACCGGCAAGCCGGTCGACAAGGAGCATATCGTCAAGGGCTACCAGTACGCCAAGGACGAGTACGTGCTGCTCAACGAGGAGGACTTCCGCCAGGCCAATGTCGAGGCCACGCAGACCGTGGACATCGTCAGCTTTGTCGATGCCGAAAGCATTCCGCCGTACTACTTCGACACGCCCTACTACCTCGAACCCGACAAGCGCGGCGAGCGCGGCTACGCGCTGCTGCACGAGACCATGCGCCGCACCGGCAAGGCCGCGCTGGGGCTGGTGGTACTGCGCGCGCGCCAACACCTGGCGGCGATGCTGGTGCACGACGACGCGCTGGTGCTCAATACCATGCGCTTTGCCGACGAGGTGCTGCCCATCTCCGAACTGCACCTGCCCAAGGCGGCCACCGGCAAGCCCGCCGGCGCGCACGCGCGCGAAGTCGAGATGGCAACCAAGCTGGTCGAGGACATGAGCGAGGACTGGGCACCGGAGCAATACCGCGACACCTACCGCGACGACCTGATGGCGCGCATCGACGAAAGGATCGAATCCGGCAAGAGCCACCAGCTGACCCAGCCGGCGGATGAGGAAGAAGCGCCGCGCCAGGGCGCCAAGGTCATCGACATGGTGGCGCTGCTGCGCCAGAGCCTGGGCAAGCGTGGCAAGCCAGCCAAAGACGAGGAAGAAGCCGAACCCGCGCGGCGCAAGGCCCCCGCACGGCACGCCGCGGCCCGCAAGCAGCCGGCTGCAAAGCGGGCCAGCACCACGGCAGCCAAGCGTACCAGCCGCACCAGCAGCACCCGCACGACCACAGCCAAGCGTGCGCCGGCCAAGCGCGAATCGCAGGCGCCCGCCGCGCGCAAGAGCCCGGGCACTATGGGAAGAAAGCGCGCGGCTTAGGCCGGCACTGCCGTCACCCGAATCCCGATTGTGTTCTCCCTCTCCCGCTTGGGAGAGGGCCGGGGAGAGGGCCGGAGTTTCCACGAAGTCCAAGCTAGATCCTCTCCAGAGAAACGAATTGAAGACGGCTGCCGTGAGGGGGCCATTATCATGAAGCTGTCCCCACGGGATGGATCTGGAAGCCAAGGGCAGTCGCGCGGCGCCGTAGCGCGGCGATGCTGCGCTG
>NZ_QKWJ01000091.1 GCF_003353055.1 Cupriavidus lacunae | reverse complement strand
GCTTCTTCGTTGCATCGTCTAACGGCTTCTTCGACACGGCGCGTATCTCCAATCAACCCGTTAGAGATGAAACGCGCCAGCCCTGAATCCGTTGTCATGTTTTTTGTAAATCTCAATAGTGTCGATTCGGCCTACGCTTGGACTGGTCAGCCGCTCGGGTATTGTGCCGGTTTCCTTCACGCAGGACGAGGCAGGCCCGATCACGCGTTCGGTGGCTGATGCCGCCCGCATGCTGGACGTCATGGCGGGGTACGATCAAGCCGATCCGGTGACCGCAATGAGCTGGGGCCATATCCCCGGGACCTATACGGCATACCTGGATAAAAACGGACTGAAAGGCGTGCGCATCGGTGTGATGCAATCCCTGTTCGGGACCGGGACCGATCACGAGGAAGTCAATCGCGTCATGGCACATGCGATCGACGTACTGAAGAAAAAAGGAGCGGTCATCGTACCGGTCTCGACACCCGAGCTGGATACCGACAAGCTGAACGGCCAGCTCGATGTTCAGAAATACGAATACAAGAGCGTCATGAACCAGTACCTGAAGGATGTCGGAAGCAATGCTCCCGCACATTCGCTGGACGACATCGTCGCCAGTGGGAAAACGCATCCGAGCCTGAGCAAATTCCTGCAGTCCGCCAAAGGCATCGAGAATGGCCTGAATGAGCCTGATTACAAGGACCGGCTGGTAAAGATCGACGCGCTCAAGATCCGGGTTGCCAACGTGATGGCGGAGAACCACCTCGATGCCATGATCTATCCACATCAGAAGCGGCTGCCCGTGCCGATCGGGGAGTATGACCAAAGAGAACGCAACGGCATTCTGGCTTCGCTGACCGGATTCCCGGCCGTGGTGGTTCCTGCCGGATTCTCTTCTCCCACCGAGGAGGCCCCGCGCGGCGTGCCTGTCGGCCTGGAGTTTCTCGGTCGCCCGTGGAGCGAACCGCAACTCATCCGATACGCGTATGGTTTCGAGCAGGCGGCCCGCGCGCGCAAGATGCCTGCTCCCACCCCGGGCCTGGCGCGCAACGACTGAGAATCCGTTTTCATAGAGATGGCCCGCTCTGGTGCGCTCCGCCTGGCGCCTGAAAGAGCGTGGCCTGCCCGTCAGGGCAAGCTGGCCCTTCGGATCGGATGGCAACGGCACCACGGCATCTGGGCGTCGAACTCTTCAAGGGGATGACGGGCGTAAACATGCTGCAGGTGCCCCTATCGCGCGGCGACTTCGGCCGTCACGGACCTGATCGGCGGTGGCATCCAGCTCATGATCCTGGACCTCTCCCGCCGCGAGACGGTCAAGTGGGCCAGGATCGTGAAATGCTCCGGTGCCAGGATCGATTAAAGGTAATCCCCGTGAGTATTTGCTACCCGGCGTGGTCCCCGATGCCATGTGCATGTCCGCTGCGTTCAGTTCAGGTGCACGTTTGCGGCTTTTACGACTTTGCCCCACTTTGCCACGTCGTTTTGCATCATTGCCGCCAGCTGCTTCGATGTGCCACCTTCCAGGATGACGCCCTGACTTGCCAGCTGCGAAACCAGGTCCGGAGATGCAACGGCCTTTTGCACCTGCGCGTTGAGCAACTCCACGATCTCTTTCGGCGTGCCGGCCGGTGCCAGTAGCGCGAACCAGTTCTTGGCTTCGAATCCGGGCAACCCGGCTTCGCTCAGCGTCGGGATATCCGGACTCGTGGGCAGGCGCTTGGTCCCGACCACCCCCAGTGCCTTGAGCTTGCCGGCTTTCACCAGCGGCATGGACGACGGAACGCTATCGAAGAACACCGAGACATTGCCGGCAAGCAGATCGGACATGACGTTATTGCTGCCCTTATAAGGGACATGCAGTATGTCGACACCCGTGGACATCTTGAACATTTCCAGTTCAAGGTGCGACAGCGTGCCGTTTCCCTGCGAAGCGGCGCTCAACTGCCCGGGCCTGGCTTTGGCCAGCGCGATCAGTTCCTTCACCGAATTCGCCGGGACCGAAGGGTTCACGACCAGCATATGGGGTACATGGCCTACCAGCGATATCGGGGTGAAACTCTTCAGGATATCGAAGCTGAGTTTGCTGTAGAGGTTGGATGCGATGGCAAGCGAACCAGACGCCAGTAGCAGAGTGTAGCCATCGTGCGCCGCCTTGGCGACGACGTCTGCGCCGATGGTGCTGCCTGCACCAGGCCGGTTCTCCACCGTCACTGGCTGACCCAGTCCTTCGGACAACTTCTGGGCAATCGCTCTGCCCAGGACATCCGTCGCACCGGCCGGCGGAAATGGCACCACCAGTCTGATTGGCTTGGATGGATATGCCTGCGCCTGCGCAGTACCAGCACTGAAAGCCAGTACGCAAATGGACAGCGCCAGGGCTGCCCCACGTACAACTACTTTCTTCATCGGACGCTCCCGAAAGATCAAACTCCACTGAGGCTGCAACCAGTTTGCAGCGGCAGCATCTGACGCAACGTCCGTGCCAGATCCTCTGCGGCCATGGACCCTCATGGAGTTCGCTCACATGTGCGCCACCTGCTTCGTCAGGCAGCGATGAGCCCGCGTATTCCGGGATGCGCGATCGATGATTTCGGCGGGTGAGTCTGGCCTCGGTTTTTGCCACAGACGGCGTTCGCATGGACTCATATCAATTTCGCACGCACGCGCGCCGAGAACTGGTCGAGCAGGAACACCACGATAAAGATCGCAATCAGGATGGTCGCAACATGGCCGTACTGGAACATGTCGAAGCGGCCTTTGAGCTCCTGTCCGATTCCCCCGGCGCCGACCAGTCCGATGACAGTCGCCATGCGCACGTTCCGATCCAGGATGTAGAGGGTGTAGGCCGTGTATTGCGGCAGTACCTGCGGCATTACCGCGTACCACAGCGTCTTGAGTTTTCCCGCGCCGATGGCTTCCAGCGCCTCCTGTGGCTTGCGATCGGCATGCTCGATATCCTCCGCGTAGAACTTGCCGAGAAAGCCGGCCGCATGCAGGCTCAGCGCCAGCACGCCGGCGATCGGACCGAAGCCATAGGCCAAAACCAGGAACAGTGCGACGATAAGCTCGGGCGCCGACCGCAACAGGCTGATCGAGCCCCGTGCCAGCGTGTAGGTGAACCGGTTCGGGGTGTAGTTGCGTGCGGCGAGGCAGGCCAGCGGCATCGACAGCAGGACAGACAGCAAGGTGCCCCAGATAGCGATCTCCACGGTCTCCACCATCTTCACAAGGACGGTCCACAAATAACCCATCGGCCTGACCAGGTACTCGGTGCGCTCCAGCCTGGTTTCCCATTTCAGCGATTGCGGATCCAGGTGCTGTTCGCGGTTCTCCTGGATTTCGATATGGGAGAGCATGGGCAGACGCCGGCGATCGAGCCCGGGCAAGCGCGCCACTTCTTCCCTTTCGCCAAGCGCCGGTGGCCACATCGACTCGGCCACGCGCGACAGGCCGCGCACCACCTGTGAGTCAGGGCTCAAGCCAAGCAGGTTGCCCACGGCTTGCCCGGTCATGGCGACCATGCGGTCCATTTCGGTGCGCTGGCCGGTATAGAGCAAGGCCGCCAGCAAAGCCAGTACGATCAGCAAATGGCGCGCACTGTAAGGTTGGTCGAGTTTCCAGTCGGCTTGCGTGCCGGGCATGGCTGGATAGGCAGGTTTGTTCAAGGCGGAGTCCTTCATGCGGCAAGCGGTAGCGAGGTCCCGGAGGAGGGAGCGGCTTCTTCCCAGCTGACGCCCCCATACAACCGCTCGACCACCTCATCCGTGAAATTGGCGGGTGTTCCGTCGAACACGATGCGGCCGCTGCGCATCCCGACAATGCGGTCGCCGAATTCGCGCGCCAGGTCAAGTTGGTGCAGGCTGCAGAGGACAGCGCTGTTGCAGGCCCGTGCGGCGTCCCGGATCAGGGTCAGGATGTCGCGGGAGATGCGAGGGTCCAGGCTGGCGACCGGCTCGTCCGCCAGGATGACTTCCGGGTCGAGCATAAAGGCGCGGGCGATGCCCACGCGCTGCTGTTGCCCGCCCGAGAGTGCGCCGGCGCGGCGCGGCAAGTGCGCCGGCTCAAGGCCCACGCCGGCCAGCAAGGCACACGCGCGAGCGCGATGCCGGGGCTCAAACCAGCCCAGCAGCGCTCGCCACGCCGATACCTCCGGCAACACGCCGGCCAGCACGTTGCGCGCAACGCTCATGCGCGGAGTCAGGTTGAAATGCTGATGGATCATGGCAACCCGGCGGCGCAACTGGCGCTCGGTGGCGCGGGTCAGTTCGATGCCGTCGACTGCCACGCCCCCCGCGCTTGGCCTCATCAGGCCGTTGACGGCGCGCAGCAGCGTCGATTTGCCCGCGCCCGAAGGTCCGAGCACCACGCAGAATTGCCCGCGCGGCACCGACAGGTTGATGTCGAACAAGGCCGCAGTACCATCGGGCCAGACCTTGGAAACGCTATGGAAGTCGATCATCAGCGCGCCCCGGCCTTCCTGATGATGTCAGTCTTGACCTGGTCGGTCACCAGATCGAACATCTTGCCGGCGGCGGCCATGTCGGCTTCGCTCACCTTGGAGGTATAGCCGTCGACCTTGCTGCCGCCATAGCCGCGGATCTGATCCTTGCTGATGCCCGGCAACTTGCTGATGTTATTGAAGGCATCGCGCAACCTGGCCTTTACCGCGTCGCTCAGTTTCGGATGCATGGCCAGCGGGGGATAGGGGATCGGCGCACTCTTGGCCACCACCTTGACCCTGGCGGGATCGATGGCCCTGGCGTTGGCGGCCTTTTCGAAGGAGTCGAACGAGGCACCGCCCGCATCCACCAGGCCTTCGGCCAACGCCTTGAGCACATTGGCGTGGCTGCCGGCCATGCTGATCATGGCGGCGTCGCTTGCCGGCCGGACACCGGATGCAAGCATCATGGCAACGGGCACATTGAAGCTCGACGTCGAGTTCACATCGCCCAACGCGATCCTCTTGCCCTTCAGGTCCGCGATCCGGTCGATGCCCGCATCGGTGCGGGCGAAAATGCCCGAGTAGTACACCGATGCGCCATCGCGCACGGCCAGCGCGAGCAGCTCCGCACAGCCGCGGGCGCGCGCCTGCAGATAGCTCGCCGGGCCATACCAGGCGATATCGGCGGCGCCGTTGCACATCGCTTCGACGACCGCGCCATAGCTCTGCCCGATCTTGATGTCGAACTTCAGGCCGGTGGCCTGGCTGATGGCGCCGAAGATCGGTTCGAAATCATTCTTCGTGCCATCTTCGGTGCCGCCGTCGGCAGGAATCAGGACGACGCGCAACGGCCTGGCCGCGCTGCCATCGTGTTGCGCCTGAGCCAACACGGTTGCGCTGCTGAACAGACCGGCGCAGGCGATGGCGATCACCGGTAGGGCGCTGATGCGGAACTTGCGGTTCATGATGATAGGGTCCTTTCCCTCGGTAGGTGGTATGGCCGCCCTCGATGGCGGCGAATGCGAAGTGGCCTGCATCCGTGCAGGCCACCCGCTCAGTCGTTCAAGCGTCCGCTAAGCGACAGCGGTCAGGCTCCTGGCATGGCCATCGCCGGATCGCTGACGCTGTCCTTGCCGGTTTCAAGACGGCCGGCGAAACGCCGCAGGTAGCTCGCGTCGTCCGCGCGCTCGATGCTGAAGTCGTACCATCGGGCACTCCTCTCCAGCGACCAGCGCTGCTCCACGACCTCGCCGCCCGCGGGTACGGTCAGCGTCCATGGCCCGTCGTTCCGATAGGCGTTGGCCTTCACGGTCACGGTGCATGCCGCGTTGCCGCTGTTGCGCATGTGCAGGTACAGCTGTCCGTTCTGCAGGTCGTAGCACACCTGGCACTCAGGCTGCGCACCGCTGCCGGCCACGGTCCCGGTGAAATGCCGGACGAAGCCGTTCGGCCCGAGCACCCACAGGTCGTACTTGCCGTTGTCCGCGACGACGTCCCACGCGTCCGACAAGGACTTGTCCGCTTCCACGGTGTAGCGCCGCGGAATGCGGTCCAGGTGCAGCTTGTCGTAGACGTGGAGCACCGCGCCCTGTGCGCCGCTGTTGGCGAACAGCAGCGTCACGCTGCGGCCGGCACTGTCGACGCGCGCGCTGGTGTGCAGCTCATAGGGCAGGGCGCGCGAGAAGCGGGTTCCGCTTTCCTGGAACAGCGGCTGCGGCGTGGCGGGCGGCATCGGCGCCGGCATGGATTTCTGCTGGGCTTCGATGGTTGCGTAGTCGCTGGTGTCCGGCAGCGCCGGGAACTTCGGGTCGTTAGGCGTGGCGAAGTCGAAAGCCGAGGTGAGGTCGCCAGAGACGGCGCGGTGCCATGGACTGATGCCGGGAATGGTGATGCCGAAGCGCTGTTCGAGGAAGCGTCCCACCGAGGTATGGTCGAACGTCTGCGAATTCACCCAGCCGCCCTTGCTCCATGGCGATACCACGTACATCGGCACGCGCGGTCCCAGCCCCCACGGGCGCACGTTGCCGCTGATGGTGTCCTCGGGGTGCAGGTACTTGCGCGCCGGATCGGAGAAATACTCGCCCTCCAGCGGCAACGTGGACTTGCCTGCAAGCGTGCCGTCCAGGTTGTAGGAGGGCACGGCGGGCGGCGGCACGTGATCGAACAGGCCGTCGTTCTCGTCGAAGGTCTGGAAGAAGACTGTCTTGCTCCAGACCTCCGGGTTCGAGGTCAGCGCATTGAGCACCTGTGCGGTGAAGTTGCCGCCGTGCTGGGGGCTCGATGGCGCGCCGGGGTGCTCGGACTGCAACTGCGTCGGCAGTACCCACACCACCTCGGGCAGCGTGTCGTTCTTCACGTCGCGCTGCAGGTCCTCGATGGTCCACAGGCTCATGCCCTGCTTGTACATCGGCGAGTCTGGCTGCGCCGAGCGGAAACTGTCGAACGCCAGGCCACCGTGCATTGCGCCGGTCCAGTTGTCGTTCGGGTTCTGGTAGATGCGCCAGGTGATACCGGCCTTTTGCAGGACATCGGGAATCGTCGGCCAGCGGAAGGACGAGCCGGCATAGGTGTAGCCCGGCGTCGGCAGCGCGCCCTTGATCCAGCAGCGCAGGTTGTTCGGCTCGGAGTCTGTGTCGGTGGAGTTAATGCCGCTCGCGCGCAGGTCCGGATTGAAGTTGGAACCGGAGAAGAAAACGATGCGGTTCGGGTCCGTGCCGGTGGTGATCGAGCAGTGGTAGGCGTCGCAGATCGTGAAGGCTTCGGCCAGCGCGAACTGGAAGGGGATGTCGTCACGCTTGTAGTAGCCCATCGAGTACGGCTTCTTGTACTTGGGCCACATGCCGAACTTTCCCTGGTTCCAGGCAGCCTGCGCATCCGAGTAAGAGTGCGGCGTGCTCGGCATCAACAGCGCGTTCATGGTCTGCTTGTCCAGGTGGAACGGCGGGATCTCCTTGGTGCCGTCCGACTGGTACCAGACGGGCTTGCCGCTTTCGAGCGGAATCGGGAAACGGTCACCGAAGCCGCGTACCCCGCTCATGGTGCCGAAGTAGTGATTGAAGGCGCGGTTTTCCTGCATCAGGATGACGATGTGCTTGACGTCCTTGATGGTGCCGGTCTCTACCGCGGCGGGCACGGCGAGCGCGCGGCGGATGCTGGGCGGCAGCACGGTGAGCGTGGCCGCGGCGCCCATGGCTTGGGTGGCGGCGCGGAGAAAATTTCGTCTGTCGTTGGATTTCATGTGGCTGACCTGCTGGCGAAGGGCGAAGGGCGAAGGGCGAAGGGCGAAGGGCGAAGGAAGTACAGGCGGGGTATCAGGGGGCGCAGTGCAGCGTGTCCGCCGGCTTTTTCGCGTTGGCATCCGCTTGTACCGATGCCGGCTGCGCTTGCGTTGCCGTGGAGGCGGAGTCCTCGCCGCCGCCGCAGCCGGCGAGCGCTATGGTCATCACAACGCCGGCCATGGCAGCCAGACATCTTGTGCACAAAGTTTTCATGGTGGGTTCCGTGTCGCATGGTTGGGGGTGGAGCAACACGAATCCTAGTCACGCCACATGACAATTGAATGAACACCACTCAATCAAATGTGATTGTAGAATGAGCAATGTTCAATTCAATTGGGTTTATGCATGACGATCACCAGGCAATGTCTTTCCGACCAACGTGCGGCCGAGGTTGTCGGCATGCCGGAGCCCGAACTGCCACCCTGGCGCGCAGCGCCATGGCGTTACATCCTCGACCTCGACGGCACGCTGATCCGCAACGGTGCGGCATTGCCGGGCGCGGCCGCACTGCTAGAGGCATTGCAGGGCCGCTACGCCATCGTGTCGAACAATTCGACCGACACGGCAGCGGGCTTGTCGCGCAAGCTGCGCCGCATGGGTCTGGCGATAGCGCCGGCGCAGCTGGTGCTCGCCGGCGAAATGACTGTGAACTGGCTGTGGCGCACTTCTCCCGATGCGCGCGTGCTCTTGCTGGGCAGCCAGACACTGCGCCGCTACGCGACGCGGGTGGGCTGCCGGCTGGTCGAGCAAGACCCTGACGTGGTGCTGCTGGCGCGCGACCCGCATTTCGACTACGACAAGCTTTCGCTGGCGGCGAATGTGCTGCGCGCGGGTGCCCGGCTCGTTGTCACGAATCCCGATCTCAGCCATCCCGGCGACAACGGCACGTGTGTGCCCGAAACCGGTACGTTGCTGGCTGCGCTGACGGCCTGCGCCGAGGTGCGGCCTGAGTGCATCATCGGCAAGCCATCTGCCGCCCTGTTCCGGGAAGGACTGCGGCGCTTGCAGGCAAGACCGGCGCAGGCGCTGATGATCGGCGACAACCCCGCGACCGATGCCGTGGGCGCTCTCGCGCTGGGCATGCCATTTCTGCTCCTCGGCACGGGGCCTGGCGCTGACGCGCAGACCCCGGCGCAACTGCTTGGTACATGGTGTTCCGGCCGGAAGGCTCTGGAATCCAGGCTCAATAGCGCTTGAGCGACAGTATCTCGAAGGTGTGGCGAATCGTCTTGACCGCGTGCTCGTAGTCGGTCAGGGACAGGCAGGCGATCAACACATCGATGATCGCCAGCTGCGCCAGGCGGCTGGTCATGGCTTCCGTGCGGAACTGCGTTTCGCGCGCCATGGTCAGCAGCACCACGTCGGAGAAAGCCTGAAGCGGTGATTTTCCGAAATTGGTGATGCAGATGGTGTGCGCTCCGGCTTCCTTGGCCAGCCGTGTCGCCGTTACGGTCTCATGCGTGCTGCCGGAATGGGAAATCGTCAATACCGCGACATCCGGCCCGGTCAGCGATGCGCTGATGACCTGCACATGCGAATCGACCACGGCTTTGGCGTTGAGGCCGATACGGATCATCCGGTAGTGCGCGTCCTCCGCGATGGGGGCTGCGCTGCCGATGCCATAGATCTCGATGCGCTTTGCCTTCTTCAGGATACGCACCGCCCGTTCGAGCGCGCCGACATCGAGGGCCGACTGCGTCTCGTGCAGCGTCTGCACGTTGCTCTGGAAAATCTTGCGCACCACCGTGGCCGCATTGTCGCTGGGTTCCAGGTCTTCGTGGATCAGCTGTACCGGCCGCACGATTTCCTGCGCGAGCGCGATCTTCAGCTGCTGAAAGCCTGTCGCGCCGAGCGTCTTGCATACGCCGACCACGCTCCCCTCGCTGGCCCCGGTGCGATCAGCCACTTCACTGACTGACATATGGACCACCTCCTCGGGATGGCTGGCGATGAAGTCCACAATACGCTGCCCGGTGGCCCCCAGCGTGTCGCGGATGCTGGCGATACGCGTCACGATGGCACTCAGCGCATTGTGCGGCATGCTGGCGGCGGGCTTCCTGACGGCTTTCTTCTTTTCTGCTGGCATGGAAATTCTTCTCTGGACGTCCGTTGCTGCGGACCGATGCCCGCCATTGTAGAAGAACCCCGCACGCTTCCGGCAGACCCACGCGCGAGCACTGGCGCGCCTTACCAGCCATACAAACGCTCCCACGCCGCCAACAGGCCGTCAGCGGAAAGCGCCCGATACTCGGGGAACTGCGCACCCGTGGCACAGGCATGGTTCGGAAGGATGCGCAGCCGCGTGCCCAGAGGGAAGATCTCGGTAATGTCCCGGTCTGGCGCGCCCTCGCATGACACGATCCCGTGCTCCTGGTTGGCCTGGCTCATCACGTACCCGGGGAGCACCGTGCCGTCCATGGCGCAGACCTGCCCGTAGCCATAGTCGCGCTGCTGCTTCTGGGTACCGCGATCGCGGCTCATCGCCATCCAGCCGGCGTCCACGATTGCCCAGCCTTTGTCGACCTGATGGCCAATCACCGTGGCCAGCACGCTCAGCGCCAGGTCGTCGGTGGTGCAGACGCCCACGTTATGCATCACCAGGTCGAAGAACACATACACGCCCGCGCGCACTTCGGTGATCCCTTCGAGATGCGCGGCGGCAAGCGCTGTCGGCGTGGAGCCAACGCTGACAACCGGGCAAGGCAGGTCCGCGGCGCGCAAACGCTCGGCGGCGCCCACGCAGCCGGCGCGTTCCTGCTCGGCCAGCGCAGTCAGTGCCTCGGGCGTGTTCAGCTCGTAGCTCGAGCCGGCATGGGTCAGCACCCCCGCCAGGCGCATGCCGCCCGCTTGCAGAATATGACCCACCTCCAGCAGCACGGGATCGTCGGGCCGGATCCCTGAGCGGTGGCCGTCCGTGTCGACTTCGATCAGCACATCGAACACCTCGCCGTTGGCGCGGCCGAACGCCGCAATCGCGTGCGCCGAAGCGACGCTGTCGGTCAGCACCTTCAGGTCGCACCCGCGCCGCCGCAACGCGAGCGCCTGCGGCAGCCGATGCGCCGCCATGCCGACGGCATAGACGATGTCGGTCACGCCTTCAGCAAAGAAATACTCGGCTTCCTTCAGCGTGGACACCGTGATGCCTTGCGCACCGGCCGCAAGCTGGGCGCGCACGACGGGCCTGCATTTGGAAGTCTTGACGTGGGGGCGGAAGCGCACGCCCAATGCGTTCATGCGCTGCTGCATCCGGTCGATGTTGCGTTGCATGCGCGCCAGGTCGATGACGGCTGCCGGGGTATCGAGGGAGTCGAGTGTATCGAAGGATGTGGACATGTCTGGCTGGATTGGCAATGGGTTCACTGGGGCGCGCGATGCTTGCGCAAGAGCCGGATATGCGGCGTCCAGTCGGTCATGGCATCGAGCGGGGCCACGGGGCGCGGCAGGCGCTGGAAGTTGAAACGGGATAACACCGGGGATGTCAGCCCCGGGGCATCGATGCTGAAAATCTGCGCTGGAGCAAAGAACTCATCGAATGCCGCGCGGAAATGGCCTCGCGATTTCACCACCACCGTGCGCGCTTGCGCGATATCGATGCCGAACATCTCGAAGAAGGCCGGCTCGTGGCATTGATGGCGATTGGTGATCACCACCACCTTCACGCCTCCCACCTGGAGCAGGGCCGACGGGCCCAGGTTGAAGCTGCACCCGGCCAGTTGCCCTCGTCGCCCCACGCCCTGGCCAGCGTGCAACCGCAGTACCGTGGCGGGTGCGCTGAAGGCTTCGGAGTAGGCCGTGCTCTCGCCGCGATTGAAGTGGGCGGTAAACTCGGCGCCCACGCCGAGGGCATGGGCCTGCGCGCTGAGCTCAGGATCCGTGACCACACCGAGCACGGCATCCCGCACGCCGGCGCGCAACAAGGCCTGCAGCAGGAAGGGGGTATTGCCGCGCCCGCCGCCGCCGGGGTTGTCCGCCACATCGGCAAGCAGTACGGGCGGCTGCTCGCGGTCATCGCCAGCGGCCTTGGCCAGCGCGACCGCCTCGTCAAGAGACGTCAGCTCGGGCGTGAACGCAGCACGGCCAGTCCACGCTGGCATCACCAGATCGTGGGCAGTCTGCATGGCGAAGTCGGCGTCACCGCGGGTCGTGACGATGACCGTCATGCCGTTCTTCGGGGTGTCGCCGAAGGCAAAGCCGCCCACCACCGATATATTGACGATGCGCGGGTCGGTCAGTGCCTCCGCTTGCTCGATCATGTCGGCGTATGGTCCGGTGCCGGGCGCGGTCAATAGCTGGGTCGGGGGCGCACAAACCGGCATGCGCACATGCGCGACGCAAAACCGCGCGCCTTGCATCAGCTCGATCAGCACGTCAGCCGTATCCGTGCCGCGCTCGGCCATGTCGGTATGCGGATTACGGCGATAGGAGATCAGCGTATCCACCGCGTCGACCATGCGATCGGACACATTGGCATGCAGGTCGACGGTGGCGACGATCGGCACCGTCGATCCGACGATGGACCTCACCATCCCGAAGACCAGGCCATCGGGATCATCCTCTTCGGTGGTGATGGCGGCACCGTGCTCGCAAATGTAGACGGCATCGAGCGGCAGCGCGGTGCGCAATTCCCGTTCAAAGATGGCGAGCGTCTCCATGAAGAAGGCGTGGTCGACCGGGCCGCCCGACTCTGCATTGGCGAACAGGATCGGGACGGGCTGCCACTGCCCGCCGGCATCCATGCGGCGGACAAAGGCGGGGATCTCCGGCGTCATGGCTGGCGCCGGCGCGCGGGCATCCGACAGCAGCGCGTCTCCGGCAAGATAAGCCCGCGACACGAAGTCTGCGCGCGTGGACACTGGAGCAAAACGGTTCGATTCAATGGCAAAGCCGAGAATCGCAATGCGGGGATTGGACATGGTCGGCGGCAAGCTCAGTTCTGCTTGGGGATCTTCGCGGTTTCGACCAGGTCGGCCCATTTCTTCTGCTCGCTGGCGATGAAGCCGATGAAGTCTGCGCGGCTGCCTGTGGCGGCGACGGCGTTGGCATTGGCCAGGTCCTGGCGCAGGCTATCGGTCTTCAGCACCTTCTCCAACGCCGTGCTGAGCTTGTCGACGATCGGCTGCGGCGTGCCCTTGGGAAACACCAGGCCACCCCACGAGACATTCTCATAGCCCTTCAGGCCTGACTCATTGAGCGTCGGCACGTTGGGATACAGCGCGACGCGCTCGCGGCTGGTGATCGCCAGTGCGCGCAGCTTCCCGCTCTTGACCAGTGGCCATGCCACCGACGCATTGGTAATGGTGTAGTCGAGCCGGCCACCGGCCAGATCGGTCAGCGATGCCGGGTCTCCGTTGTACGGAATGAACAATACGTCGATGCCGGCCATCTTCTTCAGCAACTCGCCGCCCATGTGGCCGCTGCTGCCAGTGCCCGCGGCGGCGTAAGACAGCTTGCCCGGGGATTTCCTGGCCAGTGCAAGCAGCTCGGCCACGTTCCTGACGGGGGAATCGGCACGAACCAGGAGCAGGTTGTAGATCGAGAACATGCGGCCCACAGGCACGAAATCCTGCCGTACATCATAGGGAAGCTTGGTGAACAGGGCCGGATTGATGGCGAGGGTGTTGATGTTGCCATAGCCCAGCGTGTACCCATCCGGCGCAGCGCGCTTGACCTGCGCCATGCCGATGTTGCCGGCGGCTCCCGGGCGGTTGTCGACGACAAAGTTGGCGTTGGTTTCTTTCGCCAGGTGACTCAGCACAACGCGGGTCAATACGTCGGCCGAGCCGCCGGCAGCGGAGGCAACGATAACGGTAACCGGCTTTTGCGGCCAAGGGTTGTCGGCCGCCCGGGCGGCGCAAGTGAAGCTACAGGCAGCACTCAATGCGAGCGCTGTGAGGGCAGGGATGAGACGCATGAAACCAACTCCGGACAAAAGGGAAGGAATTGAGGTCCTTGACCGTCCGGTAGCGCATCACTGGCATGCCGCGGGCAAGGCGCCGAAGCCGCGCGGCGGCTGCGGGGACATCGTGAAAAGCAAGCAGCTCCTACATAGTGCAAACAACGAATAACGTCCTACCACGACCACGGAATGCTGGAGCCCACGCCGGCCGCGCCAGCCCGCTGGTGGAGCAGGCGGGCGACAGTCAGGTCCTGTAACGCCAGACCGGTCATGTCGAATACCGTGATGTCGGTCGGATGCCGGTCCACGCGCGCCTTGCCCGTCAGCAGATCGCCCAGTTCGATGCACGGCATATCGGAGGCCCATTGGGTTTCGCCGATCTGGCGTGCTTGCGCCTGGTCGTCGACGAACAGGCGTACCCGCTCCAGCAGGCCCTCGGGCAGCTCACGCTTGCCTTTGGTGTCGGCGCCCACGCAATTCAGGTGTGTACCTGGCTGCACCGCCTGCGTGTCGAACAAGGCGCCCGCTCCTGGCGTGGCGGTGATCACGATGTCGCTCTCCGACACGGCAGCATTGCGGTCGCGCACAGGCAGGATGTCGCAACGGTGCGCGAACTGCGCCTCGAAATCGGTGTCACGCTTGCCGTCCACCGTGGCATAGCGGACCTTGCCAAGTGCTGGCAGCAACCGCAACGCGAAGCTGAGCTGCACGCGCGCCTGGACACCGGTGCCGAACACGCACACGCTGGTACTGTCCGCCCGTGCGAGCTGCTGCAGCCCCAGGCCACCCGCGGCGCCGGTGCGCATGGTCGTGACCGCATTGCCGTCCAGCAGGCAGACGGGCCGCCCGGTAGCGGGATCGATCAGCATGATGGTGGCCTGGTGCGGCTCACCGCCAAGCTGACGGTTGTTGGGCCAGAATCCCGCGGCCTTGAAGCCCAGCAAGCCTTGTGCCTGCACATCCCCAGACTTGATGCCGAAGACGCCGCCGGTTACCAAGGGCTCGCGCACCACCGGGAAAACGCGGCCCTCGCCGTGGCTATGCAGCACGAAGGCCTCGCGCACGGCTTCCAGGACGTCGTCGGGCAGCAGCAGGGACTGGACCTCGTCCTTGTCGAGCAGCAGCAGGCGGGCATCACTTGGCATCGCTGTACACCGTTGCTCGCGATACGCCCAGATGCATCGCCACGACCTCCATGGCCCGGCGCACCTCCATGCAACCCGAATCCTTGAGCTCGCGTATCAGCGTGCGCCGCTCGGTGGCCTTGAGCGAACGGGGGGTGGTAGCGAGCCGCGCCGCAAACTGGTCGATGCGCTCCCGGATGGCATCGGCGCCGAGCGGATCGAGCGATTCGCTGACGCCCGCCACCGCGCCGACATTGCCAAACTGACCCAGCATGCTCTGCAGGCCACGGAACAGGGTCAGGTCCACATTCAGGCACAGGGCCGCGATGTATTTCCCGCTGGAATCCTTGATGCCGATGGACGTGCTTTTGGCCTGGCGGCCATCGGCGAACTGGTTCGCATAGTTGGCGATGACTTGCTGGTATTGCGGATCGGCGATGCGGGCCAGGCCAAGTTCGGTAGCGGGGTCGCCAGGCTGGCGGCCCGAAAGATTGTTATGGATCGCCAGGATGGCGTGCGTGGGATCCAGGAGGTCGTGGACAACGACCTCGCAAAACGGCGCCAGGGTCTCGCCGAGGCCCTGCGCCACTTGCTTGAGTTGATCGAGCAGCGCTTGCTGCTCCATGGTTCGTTTCGTCATATGGATAGATTATCCAGAACTAGACGATTGGTCAAGGAGCAAATCCGGCGTGCCTTGGAGCGCATCTGCGCCCCTCGTCAATCAGTTGCTGGCCGACCGGATCATGTCGATCAGCTGCCGCAGGCCAGGCAGCGTCTGCCGTCGGCTGGGGTAGTACATCACCATCGGCGGACCGGCGACCGCCCATTTCGGCAGGACCACCTCAAGCCGACCGGCCGCGATGTCGTCGGTCACGCGGCGTTCCAGGCAGTACGCAAGCCCGACGCCGTTCAGCGCGGCATCGACGGCAGTGTCCGTCTCGTTGGCGCTTACCGGGCCAGGCACGTCGAGTTCGAGGGCGCGGCGTCCGTTGCCCAACTCCCACCGATACAGCGAGTTGTCGCCGATGCGGATGCGGATGCACGAGTGGCGCATCAGGTCGTCTGGCTTCGTCGGCCGTCCGTGCCGCGCCAGGTATGCGGGAGAGCCCACGATTACCCAGCGCAACGGAGGCGTCAGCGGCACGGCGATCATGTCGCGTGCGACCGTGTCGCCATAGCGGATGCCGGCGTCGTAGCCGTCGGCAATGATGTCGATCAGGCGATCGTCGACGGTGATGTCGAGCTGGATCTCCGGATAGGCCTCGGTGAAGGCGGGGAGGATGGGACCGATCAAAAGCCGCGACGCGTCGCGCGGCACGTTGATACGCAGGCGGCCGACCGGCGATGTGCGGTAGCGATCGAGCTCATCGATTGCCGCGCCGATGGTCTCAAAGCCCTTGCCGAGCTGTTCGGCCAGCGCGCTGCCGGCCGCGGTCGGCACCACCGAGCGGCTGGTGCGGTTGAGCAGCTTCACGCCCAGCCGTGCTTCGAGATTGCGCATGGCGTGGCTTAGCGCGGACGTCGACACCTCCAGTTCGGCGGCCGCTTGCCGGAAACTGCGGCGGCGGCAGATGGTGATGAACACATTGAGATCGGCAAGCTCGGTGCGGGTAAAGGCGGGCATGGCAGACAGGTAGCGTGGCTTGCCTCAATGATTCGTTGAATCTAATTCAACGATATATGAGCTAGATTGTACGCCTCGAGCGGTGGCGGATTGCAGTCTAACCGTGCAGTCCGACGCTCGCAGGCACCTACTGATTGGAGTCACTGAGCATGCATGTCGAGACGATACGAATTGAAGGCATCCCGGTTGCGGTATCGCGCGTTGCGCTGGGCACATGGGCGATAGGCGGCTGGATGTGGGGCGGAGCCGACGACAACGCCTCCGTGGCGACGATCCGCAGCGCGCTCGACCATGGCATCAATCTGATCGACACCGCACCGGTGTATGGCTTCGGCCATTCCGAAGACGTGGTCGGCAAGGCGCTGGCTGGCAGCCGCCAGCAGGCGGTGATCGCGACCAAGGTCGCGCTCGAATGGGGTGATGACGGCGTGCGGCGCAACGCCACGCCGGCGCGCATCCGACAGGAAATCGAGGACTCCCTGCGCCGCTTGCGCACCGACTACATTGACCTGTATCAGGTGCACTGGCCGGACACGCTGGTGCCCTTTGAAGACACGGCGGCCGAGCTGGAGAAGCTTCGCGTCGAAGGAAAGATCCTGGCCGTCGGCGTCAGCAATTATTCTCCGCGGCAGATGGACGCGTTCTCTGTGGCGACACGGCTCGCGGCGGTCCAGCCCCCTTACAACCTGTTCGAACGCGCGATCGAAGCTGACGTACTGCCATACGCGCGCGCGCAGGGACTTGTCGTGCTGGCCTATGGCGCGCTGTGCCGCGGCCTGCTGTCCGGGCGGATGAGCGCATCCACCAGGTTCGACGGCGATGATCTGCGCAATGCCGATCCGAAGTTCCGGCAGCCGCGTTTCGCGCAGTACCTGGCGGCCGTGGAAGCGCTCGCGGCGTTCGCCCGCGAGCGCCATGGCAAATCGGTGCTGGCATTGGCGATCCGCTGGATCCTCGACCAGGGCCCGACGATTGCGCTGTGGGGCGCGCGTCGCCCTGACCAGTTGGGCGGCATCGGCGACGCGTTCGGATGGAAGCTGAGCGCGCAGGACATGGCCGACATCGACACGTTGCTCGCACAGCATGTGACCGATCCGGTCGGTCCGGAATTCATGGCGCCGTCGCTGCGCTAGTACGGAGTGGCAGCCGACGGGCGACGCGATCGGACGACCTCGCCCGTCACCCCGGCATTACCAGGGGCTGCCTTGTCAACATTGTTCGTTTTGGAGTTTCACCATGCAGATCGGATTTATCGGGCTTGGCTCAATGGGCGCGGCGATTGCCATGAATCTGTTCAAGTCTGGGCACCAGGTGCAAGTGTTCAACCGCAACCCGGATCGTACCGAACCCCTACGCAGGGCAGGGGCCACGGTGGCGGCGAGCCCGGCCGAGGCTGCGCAGCGGGCTGACGTCGTCTTCTCGATGGTCGCCGACGATGCCGCCCTCACATCGGTCACGCTGGGCGAGAACGGAATTCTCGCGGGACTCAGACCGGGCGCCGTGCATATCTCGATGAGCACGATCGGCGTGGATACGGCGCACGCTCTCACCGTCCGGCATCATGAAGCCGGGGTGGGCTTCGTCTCGGCGCCGGTGTTTGGCCGGCCCGACGCGGCCGCGGCGCGCAAGCTCTTTATCATGGCCGCCGGCGCGGACGAGCACCTGAAAGTTGCGGTGCCCCTGCTTGAACAGCTGGGGCAGTCCGTCGGTATCGTTGGATTGGTTCCGTCGCAGGCGAATTTAGTGAAGCTGATCGGCAACTTCATGCTGTCCGTGATCATCGAGACGCTGGGCGAGGCATGCGCGGTGGCGGGCAAGGCGGGAATCGACCCGATGCACTTCGTCGATCTCCTGACCAATGCGAACTTCAACGCGCCGCCCTACAAGATCTATGGTTCGATGATCGCGTCGCAGCAGTTCCAGCCGGCCGGCTTTTCGCTGCCGCTCGGCCAGAAGGACAACCGCCTGATGCTGGCCGCCGCCGAAGCGCTCGGCGTGCCGCTCCCGCTTGCGAGCTTCGTGCACGATCGTTTTCTTGCTGTGCGCGCGCAAGGCATTGGCGCCGAGCACGACTGGTCAGCCGTTGCACTTTGCGCGTTGACCGACGCCGGAATGCGCAAGCACGCTTAGCCTCCGTAAGGCGAATCTCTCATGCGCGATTGACAAGGGGAGGGGGCGACTTCCACCACGTGCGGAAGGCGCTTCCCGATGTTGGCCGATGCCCCTGACGCGGGCCCGTCACCTCACGGATCAATCACAGACAGGTAGGCCGCAGCCTCCTCAATCTGCCGCTCGTCCAGCGTGGCCGCCACGGCCGTCATTGTCCCCGGCACTGGCGTTCCCGCCTTCGCGCGGGCCTGGAACGCATGGAGCCGGCTGATGACAAATGCCGCCGGTTCACCGGCAATGCCAGGGTAGCGCGCGCCGCTGCCTTTTCCATCGGCCGCATGGCAGGTGAAGCAAGCGGGAACGTCCGGAGCAGCGCCCAGTTCGGCCAGTCGCTTGCCGGCTATCACCATTGCAGGCAGAGGGCGGTGTGCGCCCTCGACACGCGGAGGATGCTGGGCTGAAAAGAACACCGCGAGGCTGCGTATCTCGCTGTCGGAGAGGTCGTGTGCAACGCTTTGCATGACAGCACTCGCACGGGTTCCTGCCTTGAACATGGACAGTGCATGCGCAAGATAGTCCGGATTCATTCCCGCGAGCCTGGGTCCGCCTGTTGCCGTACCGGCTCCCAAGACGCCATGGCACGAAACACAGCTGGCAAGGGAGGGCGCTGGCGTACTGAGCGCGGGATCCCCCGCTGTAACTGCGGATTGCGCATGACAGACGCCGGAAACCGCGATGAGCGCCAGCAAACCAAGCCGCAAGCGGCTGCCTCGCGGGTTGGGAGGGTAGTGGCCGGTCATGTGCATCCTCCTGATATGGCGGTCGTAACGTTGTCGGAGCAGTGGTTCGGCACGACTATGCGGGAGCGATACTGACAAATGACCGCTGAGACAATTACAAAATTGTCATGCCAAATCGCCACCGCTTCGCCGGCGGACGGCTACACGCTGCTGATGCCGAAGGTCGGTCCGAAGCTTTCAGCTTGTCTCGGAGACCGACTTCAAATAGACCTCGAGGTCCCGAGATACCGTGGAAAAGCGCTCCGACAGGAAGTCGAGTAGCGCCCGTACGCGCGGCGCCATGTACCGGCTACGGTGATACAGCGCATGCACCGGAACGTCCGGAGACCGCCACTCCGGCATCAAAATCATCAACGTTCCCGCGCGCAGATCAGCGCCGATGTCCCATACGGATTTCATCGCTATGCCGTAACCCGCCACCGCCCACTCGCGCGCGAGCGCACCGTCATTCGTCTCTCGAGCCGTTGCAAGGGGCACGGTATAGGTCTCGACCTTGCCGCCGCGCGTGAATCGCCAGTCGTTCGCAAGCCCGGCTGCCGTTCCCAGGACGATGCAATCGAATCGCTCCAGATCCCGCGGATGCTCGGGCGCCCCATGCGTCGCCACATACCCAGGCGACGCACAGAGCACGCGTCGATTGGGCGCAAGGCGCCGCGCGATGAGCGAGCTATCCGGGGGCACGCCAAAGCGGATGGCGAGGTCAATGTCGTCGAGCAACAGGTTCGACAACGAATCGGACAACACCAGGGCGAAAGTCACCTCCGGATATTGCAAGTTGAACTCATCAAGCCAGCCCTTGAGGACGTGACGGCCGAAATCGGAGGTCGCCGAAATCCGCACCTTTCCGCGCACGATGCTCCGGCCGGCCTGTAGCGCCGCATGGGCATCTTCCAGGGCCTGAAGCGCCTGCTGGCAATGGAGCAGGTACATTCGCCCCTCCTCGGTGAGCCTCAACTGGCGCGTCGTGCGCTCAAAGAGCCGCGTCTTCAGGGTCGCCTCCAGCTTGACAAGGCGTGCGCTCGCCGCGGCGGGAGAAAGTCCCAGCTTTCGTCCCGCGGCAGACAGCCCGCCCAGGTTTGCCGCTTCAACAAAAAGCTGGATGTCGCCAAGGCTCTCCACGATATTTCCGTTCTTTTTGAAGATGAATCAAATGGTAGGCCAATTATCAAAGCCCGGCGCATTTTGCACAATGTGTCACATGAGCAATCGGCCTTTGAATCCCAATGGATGGGATTAAACAGTGTTCCATCCCAACTCGCCGAGGTACCGCTTGCGAACTAGCTCCAACTCTTCTTCTCGCTGGCTCCTGCTGTCGTCGTCGAATTCGTAAGCGGGTCAGGCAGTTCCATTTCAACCATCGTCAACCAAGTCCGGAGATCCGCAATCATGTCGACAACCGCCTCGCCGCTTTTCACGCCGACCGTTCTCGCCGGCCACACACTTGCTCATCGCGTCGTCATGGCGCCCATGACGCGTGCGCGCAGCACCCAGCCCGGCGACATACCCAACGCGATGAACGCCCGCTACTACGCCCAGCGTGCCGGCGCCGCGCTGATCGTGACCGAGGCCACCCAGATCTCGCCCCAAGGCAAGGGCTATTCATTCACTCCTGGGATTTACAGCCCCGAGCAGGTCGCCGGATGGCGACTGGTAACAGACGCGGTCCACGCCGCCGGCGGCCGGATCTTCCTGCAACTCTGGCACGTGGGGCGCATGTCCCATCCGGACTTTCACAATGGCGAACTGCCGGTGGCGCCCTCGGCTATTCCATTCGAAGGCCAGATCTGGAAGGTCGACCCGGCCACGGGCGTTGGCACCATGGTCGCCAGCCCGACCCCGCGCGCACTGACGCGCGACGAGATCAGCGGCGTCGTGGCGGCGTTCCGCCAGGCCGCTCGCAATGCCATGGATGCGGGCTTCGACGGTGTCGAGATCCACGGCGCCAACGGCTACCTCATCGACCAGTTCCTGCGTACGACGTCGAACGTCCGCTCCGACGAGTACGGCGGTACGCGTGAGAACCGCCTGCAATTTCTCAAGGAAGTCGTCAACGCCGTGGCGGACGAGGTCGGAGCCGATCGCACCGCCATCCGCCTCGCCCCATTCCTGACCGCGCGTGGCATGGCCTGTCCCGACATCCTGCCGACCATTCTCGATGCTGCCGAGTTTCTGCAGGCACGCGGTATTGCCTATCTGCATCTGGTCGAAGCGGACTGGGACGATGCTCCGCAATTCACCGAGGCATTCCGCCAGTCCATCCGCGCCCGGTTCACGCGGCCAGTCATCGTCGCAGGGAACTACGACAGGGCGCGAGCCGAATGGGTTCTGTCCAAAGGCTATGCCGACCTGGTTGCCTTCGGCCGGCCGTTCGTAGCAAATCCGGACTTGCCGCGCCGCCTTGCCGATGGCCTGCCGCTAGCTACCTTCGACGGCAGCACGCTGTTCGGCGGGGGCGAGCGAGGCTATACCGACCATCCCGCTTTGCCGGGAGCGGATGTTTCCGAGCGGGCTATGGACGCCGTCAGCCTTTCGTGAGTGCCGCCGGCCGCAACGTGACCAGTCATCCGGGGCGGATTTGATATATCCGCGCGCCAATGCAGGTTCATCTCGACACAAGGAAGAGAAAATGTTTGTCTATCGTGGCTCGACGGCTCTGATTACAGGAGCTTCAAAAGGACTAGGGAAGGTCTTCGCGGAGACACTTGCGGCGCGAGGCATGAACCTGGTGCTGGTGGCCCGGTCTGGTGACGCTTTGCGTGCCCTGGCGGAAGAACTTACCCAAAAATACGGTGTGCAGTGCCTCCCGCTCAGCGCCGACCTGGCCAATCCCGACGCCGCGATCCGGATCGGTGAGGAACTCGGGCGCAGCGGCATCCAGGTAGACCTGCTGGTCAACAATGCGGGGCTTGGCCTGACCGGCAGCTTCCTCTCGCAGGATTTCAAGAAGGTGCAGTCGGAGATTCAGGTGAACGTCAATGCGCTGGTCGCGCTTACCCACCTGCTTGGCAGTGGAATGGCGCAGCGAGGCAGGGGCGGCATCATCAACCTCGCGTCCAACGCAAGCTTTCAACCACTGCCCTATATGGCCACCTACGCTGCAACCAAGGCGTTCGTCCTTTTCTTCAGCGAGGCGCTGCAGTATGAGCTCGCTGGCACGGGCGTTCATGTGACGGCAGCTTGCCCGGGGCCAACGGCAACGAGCTTCTTTGACGGCGTCTCGACCGATGTGTCGCCCAAGGACATGGACAGCTCGGAATCGGTTGTTCAAAAAACACTCAAGGCCTTCGACCGCAGGAAAGCGGTCGCCTACCCGGGGCGGACAAGCGTGCGAGCGGCCACCTGGTTGTCGCGATTGTTCCCGCGGACGCTCGTTGTACGCCTCGCAGCAATGGCTACTGGAAAAATGGGGCTTCAAGGCTGAAAGCTGATCTGACCGACCTGTATTGTCTCGCCGTCGAGGGGCGCCCGCTGGCGCGGTGCTGCATGGCGTGGCGGGTGAAGTGAGCCAGCGGGAGCTCGCCGCGGCCGTCCGCCGCGTGATTTGGCAACTGCTGGCGAGCGTTCCCTGATGATTCAGTCCATTGCATTCAGCTCCGTAAGCAACGCATTGGTCAGCACACATTCCGCCGCCAGCATGTTTTCGCGCAGATGCCGGAGCGATGACGTACCCGGGATCAGCAGAACATTCGGCGCCCGATGCAGCAGCCAGGCGAGCGCCACTTGCATCGGTGTCGCACCAATCGTTCCGGCGATGTCCGACAATACCGTCGACTGGATCGGCGTGAACCCGCCAAGCGGGAAGAAGGGCACGTAGGCGATACCCTTGGCCGCCAGTTCGTCGACCAGCGCGTCGTCTGCGCGCTGGACAAGGTTGTACTGGTTCTGCACGCAGACGATCGGGGCAATCCTCTGTGCTTCGGCCACTTGGGCCGACGTCACATTGCTCAGTCCGATATGGCGGACAAGCCCCTGCCTCTGCAGTTCGGCAAGTTCGGTCATCTGCTTTTCAAGGGACCCTTCGGCAGGCGCGTGAATGTCCCCCATGCTCCGCAGGTTGACGATGTCCAGTGCGTCTACGCCGAGATTGCGCAGGTTGTCGTGGACCCCGCGGCGGATATCTTCAGGCTCAAGTGCCGGGATCCACGAAGCGTCGTCGCCGCGGCGGGCGCCTAGCTTGGTGACAATCACCAGGTCATCCGGATAGGGATGGAGGGCTTCGCGGATCAACTGATTGGTGACGTGTGGTCCGTAATAGTCACTCGTGTCGATATGGTTGACGCCCAACGACACGGCTTCGCGAAGCACGGCGATCGCTGCGTCACGATCCCTGGGCGGCCCGAACACGCCCGGTCCGGCCAGTTGCATGGCACCGTAGCCAATCCGGTTTACGGTGCGGCCGGCAAGCTGGTAGGTGCTGGTGGGACGATTGGATTGTGGCATGGCGCTCTCCTTGGTGAACCCTTGTTGAACATTCGGGCCCAGTATGGTCAGCGTTGCACTGTTTGATAATCCGGCCTAGATTGAATGGGTTGTTGCAAATATTGAACAGTGACATGGAATTCAATGACCTGGCTGCATTTGTCTCGGTCGCCCGCGCCGGTGGCTTTCGGGATGCGGCGCGCATCAGTGGCGTCTCTGCGTCCAGCCTCAGCATCGCCGTGCCGCCTTGAGTCGAAGCTGGGCCTGCGCTTGCTCAACCGAACCACCCGCAGCGTCGCCCCGACCGAAGCGGGTCTGCGCCTGATCGAGCGGCTTACGCCCTTGTTCAGCGAGATGGAATCAGCGCTGGATGTACTGAACGCCTTTCGGGACAAGCCCGCCGGCACGCTGAAACTGAACGTGCCGTCGAGCGCCGCGTGGACGGTGTTGCCGGACATCCTCCCCGCGTTCCTGGCGGCCTATCCGGACATCCGCATGGAGGTCGTGGTGGAGGATGGATTCGTTGACGTGCTTGCCATTGGCTGCGATGCGGGTATCCGGTACGAAGAGCGCCTTGAGCAGGATATGGTCGCGATCCCGATCGGACCTCGCGTGCAGCGCTTCGCTACGGCGGCGGCACCCGGCTATCTGGACCGGCACGGCAGACCGGAGCACCCGCGCGACCTGCTCGCTCACACCTGTCTGCGCGGCCAGTTCGCCAGCGGCGCAATGCCAACGTGGGGTTTCGAGAAGGACGGTGAAATCGTGCGACTGGACCCGCCCAGCCGTCTGCTGATCCGCCCTGGCGCCGCGTTCGACCTGGCGATCGATGCTGCCCTGGCAGGGACAGGCGTCATCCATCTGTTCGAGGGCAAGCTGCGCCCGCATCTAGAAAGTGGTGCGCTGGAGTCCGTCCTCGAGCCCTGGTGGCAGTGCTTCCCGGGGCCGTTTCTATACTATCCGGGCCGTCGTCACCTGCCGGCGCCGTTGCGGGCGTTCGTGGATTTCCTGAAGGCGGGTAGGGGAGGGGCTGGCGAGACCGTGTCAACGCCACCAGAATGAGCGGGAACTTGCTTTCGTGTGGGAGCGATCGGCGCCCCAAGGCAAAACGCCCTTGGGGCGATGCCTCTTGAGCGAGGAAAAGGGACACGGAGCGGGAAAAGGGACAGATCTATTTCCGATCTTGATCTTGAAATAGATCCGTCCCCTTTCGTCGCCTTTCGTCTAATGGGACGTGCACTTATCGGTGGTCGCTGGCGGAAGAGTTGTTGCTTAGCCTAGTCAATGGTGCTGAACACACCTCTTACAGCGACTCAGCCACGCTCGACAGCCCGTGGTTCTTTGCGTCCATAGCTCTCGCTATGGCCGGGTAACGCGCAGTCATACAAGACCCGCAAGGGGAAAACTGCGGGCCGTCTGTGAGCGGTGTTCAAGTGCCTGGCCGCCCTATGAACAGGGCGAAGTAACAATCTCACAGGAGTTGGCTATGGCGAAACGATCTGCTGGTGCGCAGGTACGCACTATCAAGACTGGGCGCACTTTTTACCCGGTTGCTCCAGGCGGCAATAACAGATTTACCGGGCTACGGGCAATCCCTTGGACTCGACTGCGGGGTGTTTGGCTGGAGAAAGCTGGCTTCAGCGTTGGACAGTTGTTGAAAGTTAAGGTAGGGCACAAGAAGGTCGTTATTTCAGTAGCGTGAAGCGAGTGGCGAGATCGGTGGGGATCAACGGAACGGCCCCTACCGACCGGTGCTGCCACTCGCCACTTCGAGTCGGTCGAGGGCCGCCACGACGGTATCAGACCAACTACCCGCCAATTTGGGCGAGTCAACCCAGTCTGGCGATAACTGAATCGGCGGTCGAAGAGACCGGGGTAAGCCTCAGCGCTGGAAGCTGCAAGCTAGCCAAGAACGGACCAGCCGGTTATATGCGTCCGCGACCGAAGGGGCGGCCATCGAAGCGCCCTGGTCATTGGCATGGATCGGCCAAAATTCAATCGGCAGTGAATAGGCGTGTGGTTGGCCTGTCGGAAGCCCCGATCCTGCAAGTCACCGTTGCAACAATGGGCTTTAGCGGTTTCTTGCCCGGCCGAACCGCGGATCTGGCTTCATCATGCCCGGGCGGCCGCATAAGTATCAATCTGTAGAGATCTCTACAACATTGCAGTAGCCCGTACGGCACCCTATGCTGCCGTCATGACTCCCAAGACCAACTCCTGGCTCCTGCTTGTTGTCAGCCTGCCAACGGCCGGCGCGACCGCGCGCATGCGTATCTGGCGTGCGGTCAAGGCGCTCGGCTGCGCTGCCTTGCGCGACGGCGTCTATCTTCTGCCAGAAAATGCGGAGCAAGCCGCACAATTTCGTGAGCTGGCCGACGACGCGCAGCAGGAAGATGGCAAGGCGTGGCTACTACGCGTCCAGGCCCAGGGGGTGGATGACGTGACCGCCTACCAAGCCTTGTTCGACCGCAACGCAGACTACACCGAGTGGCTGGCCGAACTGTCAGAGGCGCGCAAGACGTTGACCGGGCTTGGCACGACCGAGCTAAATCGACTGTATCGCCGCCTTAGCCGAGCCTATGAGGCCATTCGGAAGATCGATTTCTTTCCCAATGAGGCGTCCATCCGCGCGGAAGCGCAATGGCGAGATTTTTCTGGCGCGATTGAGGCTATTCTGTCTCCCGGCGAACCGCGCGCCGCAGCCGGCAGCATTCCCCGGCGCGACTCCGCTCAATATCAAGGCCGCCTCTGGGCGACCCGCCGCCACTTATGGGTCGACCGCGTTGCTTGTGCCTGGCTGATCCAGCGGTTCATCGACCCGCACGCCCGTTTTCTGTGGCTGGAAAGCCTGACGGACTGTCCACCGGATGTCCTTGGCTTCGACTTCGACGGCGCAACCTTCACGCATGTCGACGGCCGCGTGTCGTTCGAGGTGCTGCTCGCAAGCTTTGGACTCGACGATAACCATGGACTGGCCAGGCTCGGCGCGATGGTGCACGCGTTGGACGTCGGCGGCTCGACGGTTCCCGAGGCCGGCGGGTTCGAAGCCGTTCTTGCTGGCGCGCGCAAGAGGTTGGCCGATGACGATGCGCTCCTCGATGAGATCGGAGGCGTCCTGGATTCCCTCTATGCGCATTTCTCCAGCAGTCGGAAGTCAAGCTAACTCAACCGAAAGGCCAATGAACTCGCCCCAACAAGCAGATACGGCACCGCCGCCCTCATCTCACGAACGCCCGGCCTACACGCTGTGGCAAATCGTCCTGTACTTCCTGCGGCTTGGCACCCTCGGCTTCGGTGGCCCGGTGGCACTGGCCGGCTATATGCATCGCGACCTGGTCGAGGCGCGGCGCTGGATCACCGACGGCGACTACAAGGAAGGTCTCGCGCTGGCGCAACTGGCGCCCGGACCGCTGGCAGCGCAACTGGCCATCTACCTCGGCTACGTGCACTACCGCATCCTCGGCGCAACGCTCGTCGGCATCGCTTTTGTGCTGCCGTCGTTCCTGATGGTGGTGGCACTCGGTTGGGCCTATGTGCGCTTCGGTGGACTGACCTGGATGCAGTCGGTGTTCTACGGCGTGGGTGCCGCCGTGATCGGCATCATCGCGATCAGCGCCTACAAGCTCACTAACAAGAGCGTGGGCAAAGACAAGCTGCTTTGGTTTGTCTATCTGGTCCTCGCTGCCGTGACAGTGATCACCGAGTCGGAAGTGGCGTGGCTGTTCCTTGCGGGCGGTGTCCTGGTGTGGTTCTGGCGCGCGCCACCCAAATGGCTACGCCAAGGCAAGGTAAATGCACTGGCGGCAACACCTCTGCCGGCGGCAACCGGCATGCTGAGCATGATTGACTGGCCGCTGCTGGCGCAGATCGGTGTCTTCTTCGCCAAGGCCGGTGCCTTTGTATTCGGCTCGGGCCTGGCCATCGTCCCCTTCCTCTACGGTGGCGTGGTGACCGAACACCATTGGTTGAACGATAAGCAGTTTGTCGATGCGGTCGCGGTCGCCATGATCACGCCGGGGCCGGTGGTCATCACCGTTGGATTCATCGGCTACCTGGTCGCCGGTCTGCCTGGTGCCTGCGTGGCAGCGGCCGGGACGTTCCTGCCGTGCTACCTGTTCACCATCCTGCCCGCGCCGTACTTCAAGAAGTACGGCAAGCTGCCCGCGATCCTGGCCTTTGTGGATGGCGTTACGGCCGCCGCGGTTGGCGCCATCACCGGTGCGGTCATCGTGCTGGCCAAGCGCTCGATTGTCGATATTCCTACGGCCCTGCTGGCGCTCATCACCGTCGCACTGCTGCTGAAGTTCAAGAAGCTGTCGGAGCCCGTAATCGTTGTCGGTGCCGCCTTGATCGGGCTGGCCGCGTATCCGCTGTTGCACCATTGAGTTGCGAGAGGAGAACCCATGACCTATCAAATGAAGCCGCTGGCATGCGATCCGGCCAACTTGCCAGGTTTGTCCGAGAAGCTGATCGTCAGCCACTACGAGAACAACTATGGCGGTGCGGTGAAGCGCCTGAATGCGATCACGGCGGAAATTGCCGCTCTGGATGTGGCAGCCGCTCCGGTTTTTGTTCTCAACGGCTTGAAGCGTGAGGAGCTGATCGCCACGAATTCCATGATCCTGCATGAGGTGTACTTCGATAGCCTCGGCGATGGCGGGCCTCTCGACGGCAACCTGCGGGATGCCATCGAACGCGACTTCGGCTCGGTCGCGCGCTGGCAGGCCGAGTTCACGGCAATGGGCAAGGCGCTTGGCGGTGGCTCGGGGTGGGCGTTGCTCGCCTACTCGCCGCGCGACCGGCGCCTCGTCAACCAATGGGCTGCGGATCATGCCCATACGCTCGCCGGGGGCACACCGATCCTGGCACTCGATATGTACGAGCACGCCTATCACATGGACTACGGGGCCAAGGCAGCGGCCTACGTAGACGCATTCATGCATAACATCCTTTGGCCGCAAGTCTCCGCTCGTTTCGAGACGGCGGCGCAGCGATAGGGCGGAGGTGCCAGGACATGCCCAAGCCAATTTCCCCGCGTGACCTTGCCGCGACGATGCAAGGTCCGGTCGGAGTGCAGTTGATCGATGTGCGACGCCCGGAAGCTTTCGGGGCCAGTGCAAAAATCCTGATCGGCGCCTGCTGGCACGATCCCGCGGACATTGAGAGCTGGATTCGCCTCCCGACCTGTCGTCGTCTACTGCGTCCGCGGCCATCAGGTAAGCAGGGACTGTGCCACGCGGTTGGAGAAGGCGGGACATAGCGTCACGTATCTCGAAGGTGGTATCGAACAGTGGGTCGCTGATAGGCACCCAACGGCCAGCAAACCGTCACGGAGCGAATGATGAAATGGATTACGCGCGAGCGCCCCAAGATCGACCGAATCGCTTGCCCATGGCTGATTGCCCGGTTCATCGATGAGCGGCCGGAATTCCTGTACGTGCCCACTGGCGATGTCTGGCGCATTGCCGGCGAGACTGGTGCGATTCCGTATGACATCCCCGGCGTCGAGTTGTCGCATGTCGGCGAGTTGTGCAGCTTCGATGCCTTCCTCAGCAAGTACGATCTTGGTGGCGACGCTGCCCTGCAGCAGGTGGCCGGCATCGTGCGCGGCGCGGATACCTCACGATTGGATCTGACCCCTCAGTCTGGTGGGCTTTACGCGATCTCTCTCGGCTTGTCCCAAGTCTTCTCCGATGACCATGAAATGCTCGAACATGGCATGGTGATATACGACGCGTTGTATGCGTGGTGTCAAAGCTGCCAGGCGGAAACGCATCGGTGGCCACCCAAGATGCCCGGATGAACGTCGGAGAGTTAGCGTCATGAAACGGACCCTGTTCATTCAAGCGCTACTCCTGATGCTGCTGCCAGCGATGGGGGAAACGACAGCCTGATCGGTGCCTTCTCCGCGGCAATCGGGGCCTTGGCCGCAGTGCTTGCTGGTTGGCTGACGGCAAGCATTGGCTTGTCCTTACTGACTGCCATGCGATTGATGTTCATTGTCCATGCGTCGGATCGTGATCCGCCTGGCGCTGCGCAGGTGTCTGCCCGCCGAACGCGCCCGGATGCGAGACAATAACGGGGTGCTCCAACAAGCAACAGGCGACATGTCCATCCGATCCGCTGCCCCTGCCTTGGCTGCCGCGCTGCTGTTCGGCGCAAGCACACCCTTGGTCAAGACTTTGACCGGTGCGATCTCACCGATTCTTCTCGCAGGCCTACTGTACTTGGGAAGTGGCCTTGGCTTGACGGCCGTGCTACTCGCCAGGAGGCTGATAGCGAGAACGGGAGATTCCGCTCCCGCCGCCTCCTCAATCCCGCGACGCGAAATCCCTTGGCTGCCGAACTGCTCGACGTGTTCCCGGGTAAGCAGACGCTCGAACGCACCTCGATGAACTCGTGGGACGACCAGAAGGTGCGCGACGCGCTGGCCGCCAACGGCCGCAAGAAGGTGATCGTCGCCG
>NZ_QKWJ01000090.1 GCF_003353055.1 Cupriavidus lacunae | reverse complement strand
AATGAGTTGCATACCGTCGCCCGCAACAAGCTCAAAAGCGCTCAACACCGGCCTTCGATCATCGCCGCGTGCTGGGTTCAGGCAACGTTGTGGTGATGTCATGATTTACGGAAAGATCAATAAGCTAGCAAAAGGGCCATCAATTGACGGCCCGTTTGCAACACTATACGTCTAGTACCAGTTCAGAACACTTCGCCCGCGAAACACATATCAGGATTGAACGGTTCGCGTCGCGCTCCACATCGCTCAGGACAAAGTCGCGGTGGTCAGCCTCCCCGGAAACCAGTGGCACCTCGCAGCTTCGGCACAGCCCCTCGCGGCAAGCCGAAGGTAGGCATACGCCATTCGCCTCGAGCACATCGAGAATGCTAGCGTCCTGTGGGACTGCAAAGGTTCCACCATGTCGAAGCAGCCGAACATGAAACTCCTGGGATTGTGACGCCATAGTCGGCGCGTCAGCGCGAAACCGCTCAAGATGGACTGCACCTTCGGCGACGCCTAGGGCGGCAGCGGAGCTGCACACCGCATCCATCATAGGACCTGGCCCGCACGTATAGACATTCCAGCCCTGTGGCATCTCGCGGATAAAGCTTTCAATGTCGGGGCGTCCCGCATGTTCGTCATCCGAGTGCAGCAATACCTGTTCGGTCAATGGAGCGAGTTGCTCGAGGTATGCAGCATTCCTCCTGGACCTGACGCAGTACATCAATCGCCATGGTGCCCCCGTCGCGATGCATCGTCGCAGCATGCTCAGGATCGGTGTGATACCGATGCCACCAGCGATGAAAAGATGGCCCGCAGCAGTCTCGTCGAGCCCGAATAGCGCCCTGGGCTCGCCTATTTGCAGGCGAGTGCCAAGCCGCAATTCCTCATGTGCAAACTTTGACCCACCACGAGAGTTTGGAGCAAGCCCGATTCCGAGCCAATAGCGCGCCCTGTCGTCGGCAGAACTCACAATGGAGTACTGCCGCGTCAGTCCATTCGGAAAGCTAACGTCCACGTGCGCACCAGGTCTAAAGGCGGGCAGCACTCCTCTTGCATGGTCCTGCAGCTCGACACCGAGGACGCCTTCGGCTTCCAACCGAAGGCCGGTTATGACGAGCTCCATCATGCAGCCTTACCTTGGCGTTCTGCTTCAGCCTCCTCCACAAGGCGTCGCTCGACAACCCATCGGAACTGCGACAGCGCAGCATCGATGGAGAACGGAATCATCTTGAAGTTCGGCGCCAATGCAAGCGACTTCTGTTGCGCCGTCACGATTTCACGATCCTCATCGAATGCAGTGACGACACTCTGGTGAACCGACTTGGTAACTTCGGGATTGTCAATCGCGAAGTTGTGGGGGTGAGCAAAGAAGTAGTGCGTGGAATTCTCCGTTTCAGGCGTCAATGCCTGGCAGCCACGAAACTCCGCGGCGTCGACACGCGTACCTTCCGGTGCTCCAGTTCCCGTCGGCGCCATACCGGAGTCCATCAGTAGAATTGCCGGAATCGTGAAGTTGTAGATATTCCAGCGGTCCACCTTCCCTGGCCAGTTCTTGACTTGCGTGGCAAACGGAGGCGCCTCGGTGTTCAGCGCCCACCGAATAATACGCACCCCATCGTCGAGACGTTCGACCTTCGGCTGCACAGCAGCATAGTCCTCACCGCCACCAAGCGTAGTGGGATGGACAAACGGCAGGTGGGAAAAATCCAGCAGATTGTCTGCAATGAGCAGATAGTTGACGTCGTAGTGGATGTACCCATCGAGGCTGCGCCAGGCTGGGTCGTCCAACCAACGGGTATCTGGGATGAGGTGCGGGTCTGCCTTTTCCGGGTCACCCATCCAAATCCAAATCCAGCGGTTCCGTTGCACGACCGGGAATGCACGTACGCGCGCTTGCGGCGGAATGCGCTGCTGCGATGGCGCCTCGACGCATTGCCCTGTCGGGTCGAACTTGAGGCCGTGATACATGCATCGAACGTAATCCCCCTCACGCCGACCGATGGAAAGCGGTGCGCCGCGATGGCAGCAGCGGTCTTCCAACGCATGCAGTGCGCCGTCACTGGTTCGGTAGAGAAGGACGGGGATACCCGTAATGGTACGACTGAAAAGGTTGCTCTCGGTGACCTCGTTGTCCCAAGCCGCCACGTACCAGGTGTTCTTCACGAACATAGCTGTCTCCTGTGAGTCACGTCCCTCTAAGGGACGCCTTGACAAGAGGTTAGGGAGCAAGCAAACATGCGTCAATCTCATGCAAGACATGCTTGGAATGTATCGCATGCATACCGAACACTTCGACTACAACCTTTTGTCGGTCTTCGACGCCATGCTGCGAGAGCGCAGTGTGACGCGTGCGGCTTCCCAACTCGGGCTCACGCAAAGCGCAATGAGTCACGCGTTGAACCGCTTGCGCGACTACTTTCAGGACCCATTGTTCGTAAAAACCACCCGGGGGATGACGCCCACGATCAAGGCGGAGGCATTGGCGGAAACGATTCTTGAAGTTATGACTGCCATGCGTACTCGCGTGTTGCCTCAAGCGAGCTTTGAACCGGCATCGATGAATCGCACCTTCACTCTCTGCATGACCGACATGGGTGAGTTGGTCTTCCTGCCGCCGCTGATGGAAAAGCTGCGTTCAGTGGCCCCCCATTGCAAGCTTCGCACGTTGCAGGTACCCATCCCACAAATTGAAGCGCTACTGGCATCAGGCGATGCCGACCTTTTGCTGGGTTCTGTGCAGACAGCTCCGGAGTCGCTGTTTCAGCAACAGCTGTTCATGCACGGCTTCGTTACCATTGTCAGTACAAGAAACAAGGAGGTTGGCGATACCCTCACGCAAGAACAGTTCGAGTCGATGCCACAGGTCGCAGTGAGTCTGGCAGGTCGTTCAAGTCCTACCTACGATTCAGCATTCGAGCGCCACGGGCTTAGGCGGAATATTTATCTGCATACTCCGCACTTTCTCACGATCCCTTTACTCATGGATCGCGAGCCGCAACTCATCGCTACTGTCCCCGAAGAACTCGCCAATGTCTTCAGCCGCTACGGCATCGTCCGCGTAGTTAAGCCACCGGTCACGTTGCCGCCATATGCATTGAGCCAGTACTGGCATCCACGGTTTCACCATGACCCGGCAATCGTGTGGCTTCGGCAGCTCGTAAAACAAACATTCGACACGTATCCCAACATCGAGGCTTAGACGCAGCCGCTTAGACCGCGCCGTGGCTTTTCCCGACGCCGTTCTCAACGGCCACGGACGATCTGACGCATTCGAAATCTTCGCGTTCTTGGATAGAGCTCTTGATGCCCCCCACTCTCGCCTGAGGCGCGCTGTTAGCCAGAAAGGAAGTGGCTCCCTCCTGAGAGACGGCCACTCCCGGCCGCGGCCTCCGAAGAGGTCTTATTCACTGCTACGTTTCGCCAAAGGACGGCACGCAGCTGCGGTACATTCTTTCAACCAGGCCAAGCCGCGTCCGTGGTATAGCAGGCGGCCTTGATGTTGCAATCGTCCTGGGCGAGGCAGTGTGCACACAACCAACAGCGCACTGACTAGCCGGCAAGCCCCTTGGGGCTGCAGCCGCTACCGCAGACATGGCAATTCACCGCTTGGCGTCCGCCGATAGTTCGTTTCTGGGCGCGGCATTGAGCCCGAGCCATCTCTCGACCATGGCGCTCAGGGACGCTCCGCTGCTCGGCTCATACTGCCTTTTGGGGAGCCCTTCGTCTCCCGAGATTTCGTTTGGACAAACCGTCCGCCGGGCTCTCGTCAGCCTTGACCGGGTGCACTAGCGACGCACAGCAGAGGACCAGTTAGAGTAGAGATCCGGCTTGCAGACAGCCGGATCGGATCCAGGACTCATCTCCATGGCAAGTCCCACGACAATACAAGATACGGGGACAAGGCGATGCGCTCGAAACTTGCGCGCTACATGTCAAGCCTGGAACACTTCTCCACCGTCGTGGAGTACGGCAGCATCAGTGCCGCGGCGTCCGTGCTGGCAATTACCCAGCCCGCGCTCACGCGCAGCGTCATGGGGCTCGAGGATGTCCTCGGCGTCCAGCTGCTGCACCGCTCCGTCCCACGCGTCAGTCCGACGGCATGCGGCAAGGCATTGCTCGAACATATCGCCGCCGCCGAAGCCGAGCTCAACAAGGCGCAGGCGATGATCCAGTCCATCAAGGACTCCAACGGGCGGAAGATCAACTGCGGGGCGGGCTCGTTGTCCATGAACCACATCCTGCCCAAGGCAGTCAGCAGCATCCGCAGGAACCACGGCAAGATCAACATCAACCTGCTCGAGGGCCGTACCCACGACCTGCTGCTGAAACTGCGCAACGGCGAGCTTGACTTGGTATTGGGGATCGAACAGCCGGACGGGTTGTTCTCGGAATTCCATAGTGAAATGCTGGTCCAGGAGCACTTCCATTTTTGCGTGCATGCCGGCAATCCCCTCGCGCGGCAGGGCGACTTGAGCCTGCGCGACATCATGAGCCAGGAGAAGCTGGTCATGCCGGCGCTGACCGGGAGCCTGGTCGAGCGGGCGCTGGGCGTCGAACTGGACCGGCTCGGCTGCTCGCTGAACGCGCACAGGATCGAGACCCAGTCCCCTGCCGTGATTCGCCACCTGGTCTACCAGGACGCCTACGTCGCCCTGTGCTCGTCGATCTGGTTCGATGCGGAAATCCAGGACGGTTCGATGCAGATCTTGCGCGGCGACTGGAGCCTGCCGGCGTTCAGCACGCTGCTGTTTCGCCGGGAGGGCGACGTCATGACGCCGCCGCTGGAGGTCTTCATCCAGGAGGTCAAGGACGCCGCCACCGAATGCGCCGGCGGCATTACCGCATAGCCGCCCGCACCGCGCAGTCCCCGGAGCTACTGCCGGGCAATCCCCGCCAACCTGCGGCACGCCCCGCTATCCCGCATGCACGTCAGCGTAATGTGCCGATAGCGGCGCGGCTCCCGATCTGCTGCACATCGCCTGCTTCCTGGTGCAGCAGGCGTGGCGTCAGCGGCCACCTTTTCCTTCACGCACTCGCTCCGCGCCGGCGACCAGCTCTGCCGCGGCGTCCGTTCCAATGCCCGTCATGCAAAGCAGACGCACCACGACCTCGTTCCTGGCACCAACGGGCACAACATCCGTCGTGATCGCCAGGCTCACGCCGACGATGGCGTGCGCAGTGAGGCGCCATACCAGTTCGGCATCCTCCAGCGCGAAGCGCCCGGCCGCCACGCCCAGACGCAAATCGCGAATCGCGAACGGACCCATGCGCCGGTACAGCGCGTCGGCAATCACTTCCGACCGGTACAGCATCTGCTTCCAGCGGATATCTGTCGTGGCAGCTTCCAGCACCGTGCGCACACCGAAGGCGTAGACCTGCGCCGGATCCTTGATTCCGGCCGTGGCCTTCTCGATCTGCAGGGCGAGGTCGTGCATCATCTCCTCAAGCACGGCGATCGCCAGTTCGTCCTTCGACCGGAAGTAGTTGTAGACCGTTCCGGCGCCCACGTCGGCCCGCTCGGCAATCTCGAGCATCGTGGCGCCGTCCATTCCCTTTTCCGTCATCACCTCGCTGGCCGCGCGAATCAGCGCCTCGCGGTTGCGGCGCTGCCGCCGTGCAACGCGGCCTTCCTGCTCGGGCGGTTCTCCCGACATAGCTCTCCATCCGTTCCAGTTCATTCCTGACGAGCATTCTAAACCGAATGCATTCAGTCTCGATTCCATCACCTCACCTCGCCCCAACGAAAATAACAATCTATCGGCATCATCCTTTTGATAGCTGAGCGTTAACCATATCTGACGAACGTTCATGTTTGAACTACATTCTGTTTAGAGCGATGTTCGCCACGATACCAGCGGGCTGGAGACGCGGACGGGCATCGAAGATGAGCAGATTCAGACACTTCAGACACGGAGACAGAAATGGGCAATCCAGCAACCATCCGGACCGAGCGCTTCGACGCGGACGTCGCCATCGTGGGCGGCGGCCCGGTCGGTACCCTGCTCGCCATCCTTCTCGGCCAGCGCGGCAAGCGGGTCACTCTGGTCGAGCGGTGGTCGAAGGTATACGGCCGGCCGCGCGCGGTCACCTACGACCATGAGATCGCTCGCATCCTGGCCACGCTCGGCATCGACTCCGACCACGATCCGGCCATCACCTGCCACGACGAGCTCTACTACTGGAAGAACGCGAAGGGCGAGGACCTGCAGATCGTCGACTGGCAAAGCCGCTCGGCGTCGGGCTGGCGCGTGCGTTACTGGTTCAACCAGCCAGACCTCGAGGAACGCCTGACGCGCATCGTCGATACATTGCCCGGCGTCACGCAGATCCGCGGTTGGGAAGCCGCCGGGCTTGCGCAGGATGCCGAGGGCGTGACGCTGTCGCTGAAGCGGAACCCGCAGGAGGTGGTGCAGCAAACAGGAGAGGAAGGAGAGGACGGCACGCGCACGCTGCACGCCCGGTACGTGGTCGGCGCCGACGGCGCGAACAGCTTTGTGCGCGAGAGCCTCGGGATCGAGAGCGAGGACAAGGGCTATTTCTTCAACTGGCTGATCCTCGACATGATCCCGAAGCACCCCTACCAAGCCACGCCCTCGCAATGGCAGCTTTGCGACCCCCGGCGCCCGACGACCATCGTGCCCGGCGGCCCCGGCCGGCGCCGCTGGGAATTCATGGTGCTGCCCGATGAATCCGTCGAAGACATCCAGAAGCCGGAACGCGCCTGGGAACTGCTTGAGCCCTGGGGCCTGACTCCGGACAACGCCGAGCTCGAACGCAGCGCCGTCTACTCCTTCCAGGCCCGCTGGGCCAGGCGCTGGAACGTCGGCCGATGCGTCATCGCCGGCGACGCCGCGCACCTCATGCCGCCGTTCGCGGGCGAAGGCATGTGCGCCGGCTTGCGCGATGCGGTGGCGCTGGGCTGGCGCCTGAATGCCGTTCTCGAAGGACGACTCGGCGCCGAGGTGCTCGACAACTATACGTCCGAACGCCTCGCGCACGCCCGCCACTACATCGAATTCAGCCAGGCGCTTGGCGAGATCATCTGCATCTCCGACGAGGCCGAGGCGGCCGCGCGCGACGAGCGCATGAAGGCCGACCTCGCCCGCCGCAACAACGCGCCGGTGCCGACCGACGTCTGCCAGCTCGGCCGGGGCGCGTGGTGCCCGGCGTCGACGCATGCCGGCGAGTTGTCGGTGCAGGGCGTGGTCGAGGCCAGGGGCAGGCGCGACCGCTTCGACCAGGCCGTCGGTCACGGCTGGCTCGTGATCGGCATGAACGCCAACCCTGCCGCCGCACTGGGGGACGAACAGCTCGAACAGCTTGCCCGCCTCGGCGGCCGCACGGTCCGCATCGGCGCGCCAGGCACGCCGTGCGATGCGGTCGACGTCGAGGGCACCTATGGCCGCTGGCTGACCGACATCGACGCGAAGTACGTGCTTGTGCGGCCGGACTTCTACGTCGCCGCAACGGCCAAGACGCCGCAACAATTCCGCCAACGGTTCGATACCGTGATGTCACAACTGCAGTTGCGCGAACTCGCCACGGCCTGACCCCGGAGTGGAATGATGCCTGTCCCGTTTTCCTACACGATCAACCCCGGCCGCGTGCTGTTCGGACCGGGCACCCTGGCGAGCGTCGCCGAAGAAGTCACGCGGCTTGGCGCGAGGCGTGCGCTGGTGCTCTCCACGCCGTTCCAGAGGCCCGATGCGCTCGCACTGTCCGAACGCCTTGGCCCCCTGTCGGCCGGCGTTTTCTCCGAGGCGACCATGCACACGCCGGTCGACGTCACCGACAAGGCCATGGCCGCCTACGCCGCGGCGCGGGCCGACTGTATCGTGGCGCTCGGTGGCGGCTCGACCATCGGCCTGAGCAAGGCCATTGCCTACCGTAACGACGCCCCGCAGATTGTCATCCCGACGACCTATGCCGGCTCCGAGGTGACGCCCATCCTGGGCCAGACCGAAGACGGCCTCAAGACCACGGTCCGTCATCCGGGCATCCTACCGGAGGTGGTCATCTACGACCCCGACCTGACGTTGGCCCTGCCGGTCGCCACCAGCGTATCGAGCGGCCTGAACGCGATGGCCCATGCAGTCGAGGCGCTCTACGCCCGCGACCGGAATCCCGTTTCGTCGATGCTGGCCGTCGAAGGCGTGCGAGCGCTGCGCGACGCCTTGCCGGCGATCGTCGCCGAACCGCGCAACGCCGCCGCGCGTAGCGATGCGCTCTACGGCACCTGGCTGTGCGGCACCGTACTGGGTACGGTGGGCATGTCGCTGCACCACAAGCTTTGCCACACGCTCGGCGGCAGCTTCAACCTGCCGCATGCCGAAACGCACGCCATTGTCCTACCGCATGCGGCCGCCTACAACGCCGGATCCGCAACGGAAGCGCTGCGGCCCCTCTCCGAACTCTTCGGCGGGCCCATCGGCGCCGGATTGTACGACTTCGCGCGCGCGCTCGGGGCCTCATTGTCCTTGAAGAGCCTGGGCCTTCAGGAATCGCAACTGGACCTGGCCGCCGACCTCGCGGTGAAGAACCCCTACTGGAACCCGCGGCCGGTCGAGTGCCAGGCCATTCGCCAATTGCTGCAGCGCGCCTGGGAAGGGACGCGCCCCCTCTAGCTGGTGCCCCCTCCAATCAGAAAGGAACCGATCATGTCAAAATATTTCTCGGAAGCCCGGTCCGCGCGGGCGGTAAACGCCCGCATGGGCCCTTCGGTCAATCCTCGCCTGCGGGAGGTAATGGCCTGCCTGGTCGAGCATCTGCACGCCTTCGCGAAGGAGATCCACCTGACCCAGCAGGAGTGGGAGCTTGCCATCGACTTCCTGACCCGCACGGGCCAGATCTGCGGCGACGAACGGCAGGAATTCATTCTGCTCAGCGACGCCCTCGGTTTCTCCATGCTGGTAGACGCCATCAACAACCGCCGCCCGCCGGGTGCGACCGAGAGCACCGTCTTCGGTCCGTTCCACGTGGCCGAGGCACCAGAGCGGGCGATGGGTGAATGCATCGCGCTCGACGGCAAAGGCGAAAGCTGCCTGTTCCACGGACAGGTGTTCGATCTGCAAGGCAAACCCGTCGAAAGAGCGCGCATCGACGTGTGGTCAGACAACGCCGACGGCTTCTATGACGTGCAGCAGCCGGCCATCCAGCCGAAATGGAACAACCGGGGCATCTTTACGACGGGCCCGGATGGTCGCTACAGCTTCGTCGGCATCAAGCCAGTGTCGTATCCGATCCCGCACGACGGCCCGGTCGGCCAGCTCCTGCAACGCCTGGGCCGGCACCCCTACCGACCCGCGCACATGCATTTCCTCGTGACCGCGCCGGGCTTCGAGAAGCTGGTGACGCACACGTTCGTCGGGGATGACCCGTACCTTGCGTCCGACACGGTGTTCGGCGTCAAGGAAACGCTGATCGCCCCGTTCGATCGCGTCGACGACGGCGAGACCATCTGGCGCTCGGCCTTCGACTTCCTGCTCACGCCGACAGACGCGCCCCGCTGAATCCGGCGCCGACCGAAAAACACAACTCCAGGAGACAACCCATGAGGAACGACAGGACAACCGGCTGGGACACCGCCTACGAATGGAAGGCGGTCGCCCTGCTCTCGCTCGGCTTCGGGCTGGTGGGCATCGATCGCTTCATGATCATGCCGCTCTTCCCGATCATGATGAGGGACCTCGGCTTCGACTACCAGGACCTCGGCTACATCACCGGCGCGCTCGCCATCGCCTGGGGCTTTGCATCGATCTTCATGGGAACCCTCTCCGACCGGATCGGCCACAGGAAGGTCGTGATTCCGGCCATGCTCGTGTTCTCGCTGCTATGCAGTGCCAGCGGCTTTGCGGGAAGCTTGGGGACCCTGATCCTGATCCGCGCGCTGATGGGCTTCGCGGAGGGCGCCTACACGCCCGTAAGCATCGTCGCGACAATCGACGCGTCGCGCCCGTCACGCCACGGCTTCAACGTCGGGCTCCAACAGACCATGATGCCGCTGCTCGGCCTGGGCCTTTCGCCGATCCTCGTGACCCAGATGCTGAAGCTGGTGCCGTGGCACTGGATCTTCGCCCTGCTCGCCGCACCCGGGCTTCTCGTCGCCATGCTGATGTACCGCCACCTGCGCGACAGCGACGCGAAGATCGCGGCGGTGCATACAGATACCCACGATGCGTCGCCGCATTCCTGGACCGACGCGTTCCGCTACCGCAACATCCCGCTCGGCATCGTCGGCATGCTGTGCTGGCTGACGAATCTCGTAGTGCTGGGCGCCATGCTTCCTGGCTATCTCACCGAATATCTCCATCTCGGCATCGAGCAGATGGGCTTCGTTCTCTCGGCGATCGGCTTCGGTGGTGCGCTGGGCGCCTTGCTGATGCCCGCCCTATCAGACCGTCTCGGCCGCAAGCCGGTGATGGTTCTCTCGGTGACCGGCGCCTTCTTCTTTCTTGCGCTGCTTGCCCGGTGCGATGCCAACCCGCCGATGCTGTTCGCCTGTCTCTTCATGACGCTGTTTTTCATTTTCGCGCTGATCACGCTCACCGTGGGCCCGATCAGCGTGGAATCGGTACCGGCAAAGCTGATGGCGACTGCATCCGGCTTGGTGGTTGGCATCGGTGAGATCTTCGGCGGGGGAATCGCACCTGCCCTGGCAGGCTATGTGGCGAAGCAATATGGCATAGAGCACGTGCTGTACCTCGCCCTCGGTGCCATCGCGATTGGCTTCATCGCCGTGATCTCGCTCAAGGAGACCGCTCCGAGCCCACGCCTCCACGACTCACGCGTGCGCGCGCCAGAACTGAACTGAATGCCACAGCCAGAAGACATCAATTTTAGGAGGCGTTTCATCGACCCATGAATGGCGGGCCTCTCGGGTCGCGGGACGGCGGCGCCTACGGTTCCAGCAAGGGCACGCTGCAGAGCCGACCAAGCAGGCGGCGCTGAGCGCCGCGCGCTTCGGCTACAACGTGCGTGTCAATGCCGTGCACCCTGGCTATGTCTGGACTCCCCGGGTGGCCGAGAAGCTCACGCTCCAGTTCGGCGGCCGCCAAGCCGCTATGGACGCCAAGATGAGAACCCGCTCAACCAGAGAGTGGCACCAGAGGACGTTGCCGCCGCCGTAGCCTTCCTGGCCGCGGATGACGCACGCATGATCACGGAGATCGACCTGATTGTGGATGGGGGCAGGCTGATCCCGTGAGCAACCCAAGGTGCCGAACCGGATCTTCCTGAAAAGCACCCGGCGCAAGGCCTGCCTCAATCGTATTTCGCGAGTTCGAGCTTGCCGATCCGCTGCCCCCTCGCAAACAGCGCCCTCCCCTTTGGACGAACCACCAGGCCGGCCAACGGAAATGTGTTCCGCAGGTAACAGACAGAATTAGCGGGAAACCCGCTGGCCCCTCTAAGCAGCGTCAGTGTCATCGTCTTCCGCACCGACCCACTCCGCGTCAAGCTTTCGCATATTCTCCAGAATCTTGAGCAGGTAATGCAGCGCATGCGTCACATCATCGGTTGAGAAGTCTGCCAAGAGCTGTTGGTAATACATACGGATCTTGGGTTGCGCAAGGACCAGCCACACATGACGGCCCCCCTCGGTCATGGTCACGATTCGCGAGCGGCGGTCTTGCGCGTCTGGCGCAATGCAAACATGCCCATCGCGCTCCATCCGGCTGATCAGCCCGGACAAATTCTGTCGGGTCACCATCAAGTATCGAGCGAGATCACCGATGCTCATGCCGCCCTGTGCCTGCCTTCGCGACAGAGCGCCCAGCACCGCCCACTGCTGCGTGGTTAGCCCTTCCTCTTCCACGGCTCGACTTCCCGTTTTGTGCAACATGTTTGCGCATTGATAGAGTCGAAAGAACAGCCTGTTAGCGAGCTCTATCTTCGGTGAAGCCATATCCTCAGGGTATTTCATAGCTGACCTCATAAATTTTGGCTTGCCAACGGCAACGCTTGTGCCTAGTATATGTCAACATATTTACTTATGTTGTGAGCCCTGAAGTGCACATCAGCACGCGGCGCCATGACAGACAACAGGAGGCATCAATGCAACGATTCGAAGGCAAGACAGTAGTGGTCACTGGCGGCGGCGGCGGTATCGGCGGGGCAACGTGCCGCCGCTTCGGCCGGGAAGGCGCGCGCGTCGCGGTATTTGACCTGAACCTCGATGCGGCTGAAAAGGTGGCCGCCTCGATCCGGGCCGACGGCGGGATCGCCGAGGCCATCCCTTGCGACATCACGGACCGCGCCAGCGTGGAGGCCGCCGTCTCGGCGACCGAGTCCAAGCTGGGCCCGATCGACGTGCTGGTCAACAACGCGGGCTGGGATGTCTTCAAGCCCTTCACCAAGACCGAGCCGGCGCAGTGGGACAAGCTCATTGCCATCAACCTGACCGGCGCGCTGCACATGCACCACGCGGTACTGCCCGGTATGGCGGCGCGCAAGGCGGGGCGCATCATCAATATCGCGTCCGACGCGGCGCGGGTCGGCTCCTCCGGGGAGGCAGTGTATGCAGCGTGCAAGGGCGGGCTGCTTTCCTTCTCCAAGACCATCGCGCGCGAGCACGCGCGGCACGGCATCACCGTGAATGTGGTCTGCCCCGGCCCGACCGACACCGCGCTGTTCGCTGAATACAAGGAAGGCGCTGGCAACCCGGAAAAACTGATGGAGGCATTCACGCGTTCCATCCCGCTGGGCCGCATCGGCCAGCCGGACGACCTGCCTGGCGCGGTGCTGTTCTTCGCCAGCGACGACGCCGCCTATGTGACTGGCCAGGTCCTGAGCGTTTCCGGCGGCCTGACGATGAACGGCTGATACCACCAAACACCAGAGGAGCATGCAATGAATTTCGAAGACATCCTGTACGAGAACCGCAACGGCGTGGCCTGGATCACCATCAACCGGCCGGACAAGATGAACTCGTTTCGCGGCCAGACTTGCGACGAACTGATCAAGGCCCTGAACAAGGCTGGCTACGATAAGAGCGTCGGGGCCATCGTGCTGGCCGGCGCCGGCGACCGCGCCTTCTGCACCGGCGGCGACCAGTCGGCGCACGACGGCAACTATGATGGCCGCGGCACAATCGGCTTGCCGATGGAAGAACTGCACGACGCTATCCGCAACGTGCCCAAGCCCGTCATCGCGCGCGTACAGGGTTTTGCCATCGGCGGCGGCAATGTGCTGTGCACGATCTGCGACCTGACTATCTGCTCGGAAAAGGCCATCTTCGGCCAGGTCGGCCCGAAGATGGGATCGGTGGATCCCGGCTATGGCACCGCATTCCTGGCACGCGTCGTCGGCGAAAAGAAGGCCCGTGAGATCTGGTACATGTGCCGCCGCTATTCGGGTCAGGAAGCCGTGGCAATGGGGCTGGCCAACGCGTGCGTGCCGCACGACCAGCTCGACGCCGAAGTGCAGAAGTGGGGTGAGGAGCTTTGCGAACGCAGCCCGACCGCCCTCGCCATCGCCAAGCGTAGCTTCAACATGGACACGGCACACCAGAGCGGCATTGCGGGCATGGGCATGTACGCGCTGAAGCTGTACTACGACACCGAAGAGTCCCGCGAAGGCGTGGCAGCGCTCAAGGAAAAGCGCAAGCCCGAGTTCCGGAAGTACGCGAAGTAACAGCGGACACCGGTCGATCCCACCTCCCCTTATGCCAGAGGGCCACGCAGCGAACGTGCGCCCTCGGGCTCGCTCATCGAGGAGACAAGCAAATGAACCCCTATCTCAATGACGACCTCGTGACGCTCGGCGATCACGCCCGGCGCTTCGCCACCGATCGCATCGCGCCGGGCTACCAGGAGCGCGACCAGACCCGCGTGCTCGATCGCACCCTGATGCGCGAAATGGGCGAGATGGGCTTCATCGCCCCCGAGCTGCCGGAGCAGTATGGCGGCCAGGGCCTGGGCTGCCTTGCCGCGGGCGTGATCCACGAGGAGGTGGCACGGGCCGACCTGAGCCTGTCCTATATCAACCTGCTGGCCTCCCTGAACGGCCAGATCCTCGCGCACCATGGCAAGCCCGAAGTGGTGGGCCCGTGGCTCACGCGCCTCACCCGCGGCGAAGCGCTGCTCGCGATCGCGCTGACCGAGCCGCGCGGTGGCTCGGATGCCGCCAATTTGCGCCTGCGCGTCGAGCGGGTCGGCGACGAGTACGTGATCAATGGCGAGAAGACCTCAATCTCCGCAGCCGACCAGGCCGATGCCGCAGTGGTCTTCGGCCGCACCGGCACGCCCGAATCGGCGGCGCACGGCGTCACGGCGCTGCTCGTCCCGATGAACCTCCCCGGGATCACCACCAATCGTTTCGACTGTCACGGACAGCGCGCGATCGGCCGCGGCTCGATCTTCTTTGAGAACGTGCGTGTTCCGGTGGATCACAGGCTCGGCGACGAGAACAGGGGCTTTGTCCAGGTGATGCAGGGTTTTGACTTCTCGCGCGCGCTGATCGGGCTGCAGGTCCTGGCCGTCGCGCGGGTGGCACTCGAAGAGACCTGGGCCTATGTCGCCGAGCGCCAGGCATTCGGCAAGCCACTGTCTGCTTTCCAGGGAGTGTCGCACCCGCTGGCCGACTTTGATACCCAGGTCGAGGCTGCGCGCCTGCTGTGCCTGCAAGCGCTGTGGCTGAAGGACCATGGCGCCCCGCACAGCGCCGAGGCCGCCATGTGCAAGTGGTGGGCGCCCAAACTCGCTTACGACGTCGTGCACCAATGCCTGCTGATGCATGGGCACGGTGGCTATGACCGCGGACCGATGGAACAGCGCCTGCGCGATGTGCTGGGCTTCCAGATCGGTGACGGCACCGCCCAGATCATGAAGACCATCATCGCGCGCACGCGCGCCGGCCGCAACGCGGTACCCGCCTGACCCGTACGCCTTCCCATAACGACAAAGGAGACGCCATGGAATTCGACGCCGTGCTGCTGCCACCGCGCCGCGCAGAGAGCATCGCCAAGGACTACTGGCATGACCGCACGATCAACGGCGACCTGGACGCTTGCGTGGCTACCTGCCCGGACAAGCTCGCCCTGACTGCGCTGCGGGTGGAGACCGGTGAAGTACGGCGCTTCACCTATCGTGAACTGGCGGTGCTGGCCGATCGGATCGCCGTGGGACTGGCCCGCCTTGGCGTTGAGCGCAACGACGTAGTGGCGATGCAGTTGCCAAACTGGTGGCAGTTCACCTTGCTCTACCTGGCCTGCTCGCGCATCGGTGCGGTGCTCAATCCGCTCATGCACATCTTCCGCGAGCGCGAGCTGTCGTTCATGCTCAAGCATTCGGAGGCGAAAGTCCTGGTCGTGCCGAAGGTATTCCGAGGCTTCGATCACGAGACCATGGCTCGATCCCTGCAATCGGGCTTGCCATCACTGCGGCGCATCATCGTCGTGGGCGGCGACGGTGCCGATGACTTCGAAACGTTGCTCACGATTCCCGAGTGGGAGCGGGAGGCAGACGCCAAAGCCATCCTGACAAGCCACCGGCCGGGCCCCGACGACATCACGCAGCTGATCTACACCTCTGGCACGACCGGCGAGCCCAAGGGCGTGATGCACTCGGCCAACACCTTGATGGCCAACATCCTGCCGTACGCCGATCGCCTGAATCTATGCCAGGACGACGTCGTCCTGATGGCGTCGCCAATGGCGCACCAGACCGGATTCATGTACGGCCTGATGATGCCGGTCATGCTGCGCGCCGGTGTGGTCCTGCAAGACGTCTGGGAGCCGAAGAAAGCCATTGAAGTCATTCGCGCCGAAGGTGTCACTTTCACCATGGCCTCGACACCCTTCCTGACGGACCTCACGAAGAATGTCGAGGAAAGCGGCAATGCGGTGCCGAGCCTGCGGACCTTCCTGTGCGCAGGCGCCCCCATCCCCGGCACGCTAGTTGAGCAGGCGCGTCGGGTACTGGGCAGCAAGATCGTGTCGGCCTGGGGCATGACAGAGAACGGCGCCGTCACGCTGATCCAGCTCGACGACGATGACCGGCTTGCCTTTACCACCGACGGGTGCCCGTTGCCTGGTGTGGAACTCAAAGTCATTGAAGCTGACGGCAAGCCGGTGCCTGTGGGGCAAGTGGGAAGGCTGGTCGTGCGCTCCTGCTCCAACTTCGGCGGCTACCTGAAGCGGCCGCAGTGGAATGGCACGGATGCCGAGGGATGCTGGCCGCCGAGGCCGCCTACGACGCGCTGCAGGCCGGCCGCCAGCACGACGAGCTGACCGCCTACCCGGCCGCGTTTGAGCAGAGCTGGCTGTACAAGGAGTTGCTGCAGGCCAAGAACTTCAAGCAGTGGTTCAAGAAGGGCCGCACCACCGCCACGCTGATGACCGGCATCGAGCAATGGCTGCTGCCCAAGCTGGGCATCCGCAACCCGCCCTGGACCATCCATCGCGTGAAGCCGGACCACGTGTACCTGAAGCCGGCCGCCGAGTGCGAGAAGATCGTGTATCCGAAGCCGGACGGCAAGCTGACGTTCGACCGCCTCAGCTCGGTCTTCATCAGCAACACCAACCACGAAGAAAACCAGCCCGCCCACCTGACGCTGAAGGACGCGAGCGTGCCGGTTAATATCAACTGGGAAAAGTACGCCGGCCCCGAAAGCCGCTACTGCCCGGCCGGCGTGTATGAGTTCGTGCAGAACGAGGAAGGCAAGGAACGCCTGCAGATCAACGCGCAGAACTGCGTGCACTGCAAGACCTGCGACATCAAGGACCCGATGCAGAATATCGTGTGGGTCACGCCGGAAGGCGGCGGCGGTCCGAACTATGCCGGGATGTGATTCGTATAACGGCTAACCAAACTTCGAACAGGAGACTCAAATGCACGCGAACGCCACGCACCAGGCCTTCCGCTGGGATGACCCGCTGTTACTGGACACCCAGCCCAGCGCCGATGAGCGCGCTGTTCGTGACGCGGCCCAGGCGTACTGCCAGGAGCAGCTACTACCGCGCGTCCAGGAAGCATTCCGCCACGAGAGGACCGATGCCGGCATCTTCCGCGAAATGGGAGCGCTGGGCCTGTTGGGCCCGACGATCCCTGAAACCTACGGAGGTACGGGTCTGAACTATGTCAGCTACGGCCTGATCGCCCGCGAAGTCGAGCGCGTGGATTCTGGCTATCGGTCGATGATGAGTGTGCAATCTTCGCTGGTCATGGTGCCGATCCATGCCTTTGGCAATGAGGCCACCAAGCAGAAGTACCTGCCGAAGCTTGCCTCCGGCGAGTGGGTCGGCTGCTTCGGGCTGACCGAGCCCAATCACGGCTCCGACCCCCGGCAGAATGGTCACACGCGCGCGCAAAGTGCCCGGAAGCTACAGCCTCAGTGGCACCAAGATGTGGATCACCAACAGCCCGATTGCCGACGTGTTCGTCGTCTGGGCCAAGGACGAAGCCGACGTGATCCGCGGCTTCGTGCTGGAGAAGGGCGCGAAGGGCCTGTCGGCGCCTGCGATCCACGGCAAGGTCGGCCTGCGCGCCAGCATTACCGGCGAGATCGTGATGGACGAAGTCTTCTGTCCCGAGGAAAACGCCTTCCCGGAAGTGCGTGGCCTCAAGGGCCCCTTCACCTGCCTCAACAGCGCCCGCTATGGCATCGCGTGGGGAGCGCTTGGCGCCGCGGAGGATTGCTATCAGCGCGCGCGCCAGTACGTGCTTGATCGCCAACAGTTCGGTCGACCGCTCGCGGCCAATCAACTGATCCAGAAGAAGCTGGCAGACATGCTGGCCGAGATCTCCCTGGGACTGCAAGGTTGTCTGCGGCTGGGTTGGATGAAAGACGAAGGTACGGCGGCAGTCGAGATCACCAGCATCATGAAACGCAACAGTTGCGGCAAGGCGCTGGAGATTGCCCGTACCGCGCGTGACATGATGGGGGGCAACGGTATCAGCGACGAATTCGGCGTGGCACGGCATCTGGTCAATCTGGAGGTCGTCAATACCTATGAAGGTACCCACGATATTCACGCACTGATACTGGGGCGGGCCATCACCGGCATTGCAGCATTCAGCTAAACAGACATTGGGGGGCACGGCCGCTGCCCCTGGGCACCTGACAGGAGAGCAACAATGAAAGTACTCGTCGCAGTCAAGCGGGTGGTGGATTACAACGTCAAGGTCCGCGTCAAGGCGGACGGCACCGGCGTGGATCTGGCCAACGTCAAGATGAGCATGAACCCCTTCGACGAAATCGCCGTGGAAGAGGCCGTGCGCCTGAAGGAAGCCGGCGTTGCCACCGAAGTGATCGCCGTATCGTGCGGTGTCACGCAGTGCCAGGAAACCCTGCGCACCGCGATGGCCATCGGTGCCGACCGCGGCATCCTGGTGGAATCGAACGAAGAACTGCAACCGCTGGCCGTGGCCAAGCTGCTGAAGGCGCTGATCGACAAGGAGCAGCCGCAACTGGTGATCCTGGGCAAGCAGGCCATCGACGACGACTCGAACCAGACCGGCCAGATGGTGGCCGCGCTGGCCGGCCTGCCGCAAGCGACCTTCGCCTCGAAGGTGGTGGTGGCTGATGGCAAGGCTTCGGTGACGCGTGAAGTCGATGGCGGCCTGGAAACGCTGTCGCTCAAGCTGCCGGCTGTGGTCACGACCGACCTGCGCCTGAACGAGCCGCGCTACGTGACGCTGCCGAACATCATGAAGGCCAAGAAGAAGCAGCTCGATACCGTCAAGCCGGAAGACCTCGGCGTCGACGTCAAGCCGCGCCTGTCGACCCTGAAGGTGGTCGAGCCTGCCAAGCGCAGCGCGGGTGTGATGGTGCCGGACGTCGCGACGCTGGTGCAGAAGCTGAAGAACGAAGCCAAGGTTATCTGAGCGCGGGGGAGAAATAACATGACTGCACTCGTCATTGCTGAACACGACAATCAATCCATCAAGGCCGCCACGCTGAACACCGTGACCGCCGCAGCCCAGTGCGGCGGCGACGTGCACGTGCTGGTGGCTGGTTCGAACGCAGCTGCAGCCGCTGCTGCTGCCGCGAAGATCGCCGGCGTGAGCAAGGTCCTGCTGGCTGACGCTGCCTACTTCGGCGACGGCCTGGCCGAGAACGTGGCCGAGCAGGCGCTGGCGCTGGTGACCAATGCAGCCAACGACTACAGCCACATCCTGGCCCCGGCCACCCCGTACGGCAAGAACATCCTGCCGCGCGTGGCTGCCAAGCTGGACGTGGCCCAGATCTCGGAAATTTCCAAGGTCGACGCCCCGGATACCTTCGAGCGCCCGATCTACGCCGGCAACGCCATTGCCACCGTGAAGTCGGCCGACAAGATCAAGGTCATCACCGTGCGCGGCACGGCGTTCGACGCTGCTGCCGCTGGAGGCGGCTCGGCTGCTGTCGAGAACCTGCCAGCTGTGGCCGACCAGGGCATTTCGCAGTTTGTTTCGCGTGAAGTGGCCAAGAGCGACCGTCCGGAACTGACCGCAGCCAAGATCATCGTTTCCGGTGGCCGTGGCGTGGGCTCGGGTGAGAACTACACCAAGGTGCTGACGCCGCTGGCCGACAAGCTGGGTGCAGCTCTGGGCGCCTCGCGCGCTGCCGTGGACGCCGGCTTCGTGCCGAACGACTACCAGGTCGGCCAGACCGGCAAGATCGTCGCGCCGCAGCTGTACATCGCTGTCGGTATCTCCGGCGCGATCCAGCACCTGGCCGGCATGAAGGACTCCAAGGTAATCGTCGCGATCAACAAGGATGCCGAAGCCCTGATCTTCTCCGTGGCCGACTACGGCCTGGTGGGCGACCTGAACACCGTGGTGCCGGAGCTGGTGGAGGCGCTGGGCTGAGGAAAGCGTGCCATACCGAGATCATCGATTCGGGGCGGTACCGCCCTGCACCAGCGCAGCGCCTGCTGCTCCCCATGGAACCACCACAGGCAAGCCATTCACATCTCGAGCGGTGCTTTAAAGCCGGAGCACAAGCTGGCCGGGTGAGCCGAACATCCCGACCATGGAGGAAGCTGGCCTCCCGGGCTTTGTAATGAGCTCGTGGCAGGCACCCCGCAGGCGATCATTGATCGCATGGCCAAGGAGATTGCCACGGCCACGCGCAGCTCCGACGTCGCGAAGAAGCTGACGGAGTTCGGCTTCGTGCCGGTAGGCGGAACGTCAAGGCGGTCAAGATCACCCTTGACTGAGGGCGCCCGCAGGGCGTTCGCCTGACACTGCCCTGCCAAGGCATCAGCCCGTCGGTCGATAAACCGAGCAATTTCCGGGGGTCAGTGGCGACCAATGAGATGTGCGATCAGTTCACTGGTGGTTCCAACGCCGTACTTGCGCATTAGGCGAGCACGATGCGCCTCGACGGTACGGAAGCTGATATTGAGATCGCGAGCGATCTGCTTGATGCTCTTCCCCGCTACCAGGAACTGCGCAACTTCTCGCTCCCTCAAGGTCAGGTCCTTTGTGACCCGGCGGGCCAACGAAATGTCCTCGAAAGACCATATCGCCACCGCGAAAGGGTCATGGCGATCGATCGCTCTGCCCGATACGTGGCACCAGAAGAGGCTGCCATCAGTTCTGCGCATGATGCGCTCATCAGAGTAGTAGCCGCTGTTGCGCATCGCAACCTGTGCTCGCTCACCAATGTGCTGGAACTCATCGCGAGATGGGTACAAACATTCCAGCGATTCTCCCACTAAAGTCTCCCTGCTATGGCCAAACATGCGGCAGAAGGCGTGGTTGTATGACTGCACCACGCGTTGCCTCGATACCAGGAGACCGATGGGAACCTGCTGTCCGGCAGCATTCGCGTGGTAGACCTGACGCAGACCCTGAGCCCGGAGTTTCCGACCATTTAGCACCCGCCCGAGCTGGGCCAGACCTGGCCCTTCCGGCAAGAGACCATCTCCCGCTATGACTACCGCGGCCCGAGCTGGTACTGGAACAACTTCTCATGCGGCGAGCATACCGGCACCCATTTCGACACGCCCGTCCATTAGCAAAGGACCGGCCGGACAATACGACCGATACGATTTCGGTCGATAAATTCTTCGCCACCGCCTGCGTCATCGACTGCTCCCGGGAGGCCGCAGAGGACCGGGATTTCCTGCTCACTGTCGACGTCGTCAAGGCATGGGAAGCCCGGCATGGGCGAATCCCGCCCCGCTCCTGGGTGCTGATGCGTACCGACTGGTCAAAGCGCGCCAGCGCCGACGCGTACCTGAATGCGCGCGAAGACGGCATGCACACGCTGGGTCCCGATCAGAAAGTTGTCCAGTGGATGATCGAAGAGCGCGACGTCCACGGATTTGGCGTCGAGGCAATCGGCACCGATGCCGGCCAGGCCTATGGCTGGGAGCTGCCTTTCCCGTGCCATTACCTGATGCATGGCAACAACCGCTATGGGCTCAATGCCTGACCAACCTGGACCAGCTTCCCCCGCAAGGCTCGGTGATGGTCGCTGCCCCGCTGAAGATCAAGGATGACTCCGGCAGCCCGCTACGCGTGCCCGCCTCGAGTCCGGGCTGATAGCCATCGATCGATTACGCCATTGGAAGCATATCGGCCCGTGGACGGTCGGCTTGAGTGGCTATTATCTGAAGCAGGTCACGGACGACAAGTTCAATAGCGCCGTGGTACCGGAACTGCCCGGCGTCTGGAGCCGGGGCCGACGTGGCGAGGTACTTGCAATCGGCCCGAGTGTGTCTTATACGAGTGCTAGGGGAACCAGCTTCTTCCCCCAATGGCAGCACGAGGCGTATGCAAAGGACCGGTTTGGCGGCGACAAGCTATGGTTCAAGGTGGTCACGGCCTTCTCATGGAATGGGCCCGTGCTCGGCGTGCGCCGGCCACAATGGGACGCGAGCTGTGCCCGCATCGCCGTCAGAGCCGGCCCCTGTGGCGCTGCGACGAGACACCAGGAGGTGAAGCATGGCTTCCATTAGCCTCGTGTTCCCTGATTCCCGGCAGCTCCGGGTGCGCGATGTCACGCTTTGCACGAGCGACGATTTCCAGACCCAGCGGGACAAGCTGGCGCGCATCATGCTGGACGCGATGTACCAGTTCGTGGGCCTGCTGGATGTGCACGGCACGATGCTCGAGATCAACCGTGCCGCGCTCGAGGCGATTGGCATTCGGATGGACGACATTCGGGGGAAGCCGTTCTGGGAGGCCCGCTGGTGGGTGGTCTCGCCGGAGACCCAGGCGTTGCTGCGGGAACTGATCCAGCGTGCAAGCCAGGGCGAATTTGTCCGTTGCGACTTCGAAAACTACGGCCAAGCCGAGGGCGAGGAGAAGATCATTGTCGACTTCTCCCTCCTGCCGATCAGGGATTCGAACGGGAACGTCGTGTTCCTGCTCCCGGAAGGCCGCAATATCACGGAGAAGAAGCGCGCCGAGGCCGCGCTAGCGCGGAAGAACGAAGAACTGCAGGCAAGCTGGGAATTGATCCGCCGCCAGCGCGACGAGCTCCAGAGCCTCTATGACAGGATTCTGGCCGAGCAGAAATTGTCGGAGCGGCTGCTGCTCAATCTGCTGCCCTACCCGATCGCTGAACGGCTGAAAGCGCGTCCGGACCTGATCGCGAGCGGCGTTCCGGAACTCATCGCCGACAGCTTTCCAGAAGTGACGGTCCTGTTCGCTGACATTGTGGCCTTCACACGGTTTTCAGCAGGCATGAGTCCCGAGCAGCTGGTTGCCATTCTCAATGAGATCTTCACCGAATTCGACACCATTGCCGAAGATCGCGGCCTCGAGAAGATCAAGACTATCGGCGACGCCTACATGGCAGCAGCGGGGCTACCGGAGCCGACGCCTGATCACGCTGTGCGGGCAGCGCATATGGCGTTGGACATGAGCGACGCGATCATGCGCTTCAACCGGCGCACCGGCTTCAACCTGCAGATGCGCATTGGGATCAACAGTGGGGCAGTGGTCGCCGGCGTCATCGGCAAGCGCAAGTTCATCTATGACCTGTGGGGTGCGGCGGTGAACACCGCGAGCCGGATGGAATCCCACGGCGTGGCCGGACGGGTGCAGGTCACCGATACAACCAGGCGCCTGCTGGGCGAGTCGTTCCAGTTCGAAGAGCGCGGCTCAATCGAGGCAAAGGGGATAGGCGCGCTGCACACTTGGTTCCTGACAGGCCGAAATGATGCAGTATTTGCATAGTGTTTGCCGACTACTGTTGAGGAACGCTAATTCTGAGAGTGGAACGAAGTTGGGGGATACGCCCGTCTACATGCTCCGGTGGAGCTCTGGACCAGTAAGTGGTCGCCCGGTCCATGTGCTGAAGGATTAGGCGTTCTACTTTCGAGATGTCGCGATTCCGGATGTGCTCGAGCCGTAGAACAAAGGAAAGTTGGGTCTTCCGCAATTTGTGTGACGACGGCGAACTCGCGTGGAGGACCTTGCCGTCGTCCCCTCACTACCACCATTCTTCTGCTTGTTGAAAACGTCGGCGAGCCCGCCAGGCTCGTCCTAGCCGTACGAGCTCACGCGCCTGCGATGGCGACCGGACTAGCGTGTCATGCAGAACAAGGCAGGTCTATCAGCTTGGCTTCAATACCCGCAGCCGCAGAAGCTCGATGTTCGCGCGGCCATACATCTGGCGCTTGAGGAACTTGAGCCGGTTGACGTGGCCCTCGGTCTGGCCATTGCTCCATGGCAGCTTGAAGGCCGCACGCACAGCCGGTAAGTCGGCGCGCAGGCTTTGCGCGAACCTGCGCATTTCCGCAGCGTCGCAGCGCGACAGGCGCTTCAACCATCGATCGAACTGCCGCGTACTTCGCCGGTGCATGAGCCCGAGAAACTCCCGCGCGAGGCTGCGGACCTCGCCCACCACGGGTTCGATCCTGCACAGCGCCTGCACGAAGCGCTCGTGGTCCGCGTTCCTGGGCTCCGCGACCGCGAGCTTCCTCCATCCTATAAGCCATCCGAACACGCGCCGGGCCGACGGGCACGGCATCGTGCGCACGGGTGCCTGGAAAAGAGGCTTCTTGCCCTGCGGAAAAAGGAGGCGAATCACGCAATTCCGAACGGCGGCGCGACTGCCCGTGTATCCTCGCTGCTTGAGTTCCCGCCAGATCAGTTCAGGAAAGCGACAGCCCTGCGCGATTCGTTCCTCGATATCGCTGAGATAAGGATCTAAAGGCGTCGGACCCCGCGCCCTGGGTGCGCGCTCGGGGAACGCCCCCGCGGTGATGAAGTTGCGCACGGTTCGATGGTCGATTGAGAGCTCTTGCCCGATTCCTTTCATCGTGCCGCCCTGGGCGTGTAGCGCCATAACCCGCTCGTACAGCTCCACCCGCGAGGCGCGTCGCTGATCGCTCAGACGCTGCCATGACCATAGTGAGTTGCGGCTCAGCTCCCGCTGCCGGCTGTCGCGCCACGGACCTCGACTTGCTGCGCGGCTTGGCGCAGTTGCGGTCCGAGTCGGCACAGCAGTCTCTCGACGTTGTCGCGCAAGTTGCACAGTAGATGCCAGCGATCCGAGACCTGCGTGGCTGCCGGCAGCGCAATGTCGACGGCCTCGGAGTAGGCCCCGGCCCGGTCCCTGGCGACGATCTCGATCGTGCGCACGCATCCACGCGGCCACCGCAGTTCCTTCCCTGCCGGCGAACACTTCGATCGGCTCACGTCGCTCCAGGTCGACGATGATCGTTCCGTACTGGTGACCGCGCGCGATCGCCCAGTCATCGATGCCGACGACCCGCGGTCAGCGCCAGCCTGGCGGCCACAAACGCCTTGATGGAGAAGATCCAGTCTCTTGGGCTGGGCCAGCTGATCATGATTATGCTGCGGGGGAGGGATTGGACTGCAGGAGGCCTGGCGGCGAGGGGGATCAGATGTCACACGTCATGCAATCTCGCTATTGCACTATCCATCTGGCAGATGGCCGGGCTTCCAGCGTTTGGTCGCCATCTCGTGGATCGCGCACTCGCGGTTGCCAGCGTCGGCCGTTGACTAGCCGGTCGGTCAGCTTCAACTACGCAATGGTATTTGCGGCGATTCAGCCCGGCCTCTTCTGAAGGAACCGGCCTGGCAACCCCGCCAGGCCGTCATGCCAGAGCGGGCTCAGGCGCCGTCGCTGAAGGCGCTGCGAGCTTCCTGGACGCTGCGAGCGCCATCGATGAAGACATCGCGGGGAGCGTTGACACCGTGCGCGCCGTCGGTGAACGGGCTGCGCGGGTCGTGGACGCCGCGCGCGCCATCAGTGAACGGATCAAATTTGCCGGCGTGGCCGATGCTGCCATCCAGGCGGGCCAGCCCAGATGCCGACTCGGCTGCGTACGCGCCGGAGGCAGCGGCTAGCGTCAGACCGAGGGCGCAAAGGACGGAGGTAGCGAAATAGCGTTGTTTCGTAAGGGCTTTCATGATGTCTCACAGGTCGTATGGCCTCAGCCACGTTGACCTGTAATGTATGCACTCCGACCGGACGCTGTAAGATGCCAATCCTCGACAAACTGTCCAGCGGCATGGACAATCCCACTCAGGCCCGACGCGGCATGCGGCGCCTTTGGCTTGCGGCACTTGCGCTCGATCTCATCTCGCCAACCATAGGTTTTTGCCCTGTGGTTGTAAGCGCCAAGACGTCTTTGAATGCCGGATGCCCACCGCGCGGCATCGACTCTGCCGCCAAGCAACTGATACCGCCACAGGCTATTTCACCCATTTTGGATTCGGTCCGGTCGGGCTTTCTGCGTTGACGGCAGAGCTACAGGTCTCTCCGGAGTTTTTCACTGCACGTTCCTGGTGCCGTCGGCAACATGAAGGCCGAGCTCTAGCTTTTGAGCGTAGAATTTGCAGGGCGTCCCGCCTTCATAGCCACGATTTGTGGCACAGCGCTTCCCATGAGAGAGGTACCCACAGTGCCCCAAGTGAAGGGGTGCAGCCACTGCGGCGCCTCATCCGCTTCCTGTTCGTCAGGCCCGCGCTTTGCCTCGGGCTTCCTTCAGACCCCCAGTCGCCCAGGGAACCCTTGCCTCTGGCTAACACTTCCCCTTGCCGGGTGTGGAGGGGACTTCCACCCCCAAGTAGGTGCGCCCTGCCGGGCGCATAGAAAAAATGGCCGACATTACTGCCGGCCAAACGTCCTTAACCCAGTGCAGTCAAGGTCGATATGAGCTGTCATTGGCACGTCCAAACGGAAGTGCCAGTTTTCACGTCGAAACTGATTAGAAGCGGTGACGCACGCCCACCATGGCGCCGGTCTGGTTCTGGCCGGGCAGCGTATTGGCTGTGCCCGTCACGCCGTACGTCGCGTTGCCCTTGTTGTTCACGTAGCCAAGCAGCAGATAGGCGTCGGTGCGCTTGGAGAGCGCATAGTCTGCGTTCAGCACGAACATCCACGAATCCTTGCTGTCGGTCCTGGCATCGGTGTAGTAGGCCGCGCCGGTCAGGGTGAAGGCCGGCGTGAAGCGGTACAGGGCACCCAGCCAGTAGAGGTTGTCGTGGCGGGCAGTACCGGTGGTGACTTCGTCGCGCATCCAACGGTAACCGGCAAACGCCTTGGCGGGGCCGAAGTCGTACGAGGCTCCGATCGCGGCGCGCTTGGCTGTAAGGTCGGCCGCGGCAAGCGTGCTGCCTTGGTACTGGTCATAGGCGGCGCCTACGGAGAACGGGCCGTTCGCGTAGGCCAGGCCCCCGCCAAAGTTGGTGCCGATCTTGAAGTGCCCCGGCACTTCGCCACCCAAGCCGCTGTTCACGTCGCGGCCAAAACTGTAGAAGCCGGTTGCGGTCAGGCCACCGAACTTGCCGGTGTACTTGATGGCGTTGTCGGCGCGGCCGTTGAACTGGTTGTCGACTGAGTTCAACGAGTACTGCGGGCCCACGCCCATCGGATCGTAGGCGCCAAACAGATCATAGAGCGAGTTCTGCTGGCGACCCAGGGTGACTGCGCCCAAATCGCCTTGCAGGCCGACATAGGCCTGGCGGCCGAACAGGCGACCGCCTTGGGCGGACTTGCCGGTATCGATGTCGAAGCCGCTTTCCAGCACGAAGATACCCTTCAGGTTGTTGCCAAGGTCCTCGGTGCCGCGCAGGCCCCAGCGGGAGCCGGAGAGACCGCCGGAGGTGACGCCGACCACCGAACCACTGCCGCTGGCGCCGCCGTTGACATGGCTTTGGAAACTCACGCCAGCATCAGCGATGCCATAGAGCGTCACGTTGGACGACGATTGAGCAAAGGCTGCGCCGGACATGGCGCCAGCGGCTGCTGTCACTGCGAGGAGAGCTTTTTTCATTATCAAATCGGGAGACTGTTTGACGAACTGGTTTCTTACTGTCAGACCACGTACAGGTTAGACAACCAGCCAAGGTCACCTCCTGACGCCCCGGCGATATTAAGGCGCATATGTGACAGCCCGAAGCTAAGCGTAGCTTGCCCCCATAGAAACACTGTTCACCATCAGGAACAATTGGCCCGCGCGGCGTAGACCTCTAATTTGTCGTCCGGGGCGAACGTCGAACTGCTTGAAGTGGCCCACGTCGAGCATCAACAACGACAAAGGCTGACGGTGATAACGAGCGCGGCGCCATTCCACGTCTGCTTCGTTGTCCAGCGAGCGGCGGCTGCATAGGCGTTCTGGTCGCGACGGTAGAATGCGAGCTTTTCTTCGTCGATTTGCAATCCAAGCCCGGGGCCTTCGGGAATATGTAAAGGCAGTCTCATATTTCCCGCGCGAGATTATGAAGCACGGCCAACGCCTTCACGACAACCCCTAGCTTCGACCAATGGTAGGGGAAGATGCCGGCTATGACCCGCCAGCATTTCAGCCGGGCGAACACATGTTCAATGCGAACCCGTACCCTGGAGATCTGGCGATTGCGCTCTTTTGCGGCGTGCTTGTCCGAGTGGTAGGCGGATTCATTGCGCTTGGTCGGCCGAAAGAGTGTGACGCCTTCCCCATGACCTCCGGCGTACGCCTTATCGCCCAGGACCACCACATCGCCGAGTGCAAACCTTGGTGCCTCCGTGTCCCAGATCCGCTTGTCATGCACCGAGCCAGGATAGCTGTCGCTAACGTCCACAATGGCGCCGTTGGCAGTAGCCACTACCTGAACCTTGGCGCACCGGTGATGTTTGTGCCCTGAGTACGCTTTGAGACCGGACGAACCGATCCGAACGCTGGTGGTATCGACGATCAGGATCTGGGCCGATGGCTGGCCGAACCCGGCATGCGCTAGATCCTATGTATGAGGACGGGCCGGCAAATTCGCAGAGTGGTCCTAAAGTGAAGGTGCAAGTAAGTTACTTTGGAGCATTTCAAGGCCCTTCCGGCCCCGGCGTGGGCGGAGAAACGATGACTTGTGGTTATTAAGCGGGTCATCGTTATGCCCATGTTGTCGGGTTTCAGCCAGGCACGCGCCTTGTTTCTCAAGAGCATTTCAAGGCCTTTACTGGCCCCGGCGTGGGCGGAGAAACGATGACTTGTGGTTATTAAGCGGGTCATCGTTATGCCCATGTTGCCGGGTTTCAGCCAGGCACGCGCCTTGTTTCTCATGAGGACCACATCATGCAACCGGCCCGTATCGAAAATTTTACGCCGGTGGGCGAAGTTTTGGCTGTAGCACTGGAGCTATCCAGCGGATCCTGGAAGATCGGCCTGCATGATGGCAAACGCGAAAAGCCTGCAATCCACACGGTATCGGCTAATTCTGCGGCATGTCGCCTGGAGCAGGCGGTGCAGCAGATCGAGAAGATCAAGTCAAGATGGGGCCTTGCGCCTCATGTCCGCACGGTCGTACTGTACGAAGCAGGGCAAGACGGTTTCTGGATAGCGCGGGCCCTGGCGAAGCTCGGCTATGAGCCCCTGATCTGCGACCCGGCCAGCATCCCCGTGGAGCGGCACGCGAGGCGTGCCAAAACCGACCGGCTCGACGTGATCCGGCTGCTGATGTGCCTGCGTGCCTGGTTGCGCGGGGAATACGACCGCATGCATGTGATACGGGTGCCAAGCATCGAAGCCGAAGCGCAACGCCATCTTGTACGGGACCGGGGCGAGCTACAAAAGGAAACGATGCAGCACCGTGACCGGATACGCAAATTGTTGCGCACGGTCGGCTGCTGGCAGGACGTAAATGGCGACGTCACAACGCGTCTCGCGATGGGAGAGTTTCGCCGCCACGACGGCGCACCGTTGCCGCCAGAACTGCATGCGCGACTAACCAGGGAGTGCCAGCGCCTGGCCTTGGCTGAGCAGCAGTTTGCTGAGCTCGAAAAAGAATTGATCAAATAATTGCCGCAACCCGTACAGAAACGCATCGCCGACCTCGAACGACTCAAGGCCGTCGGTCCGGTCGGCGCTACCCGACTGGTACTCGAGCTATTTTGGCGAAACTTTGACAACCGGCACCAAGTGGGCTCCTGTGTCGGTCTGGTGCCTCAACCCTACGACAGCGGCCAGAGCAGGGTTGACCAGGGAATCAGTAAGCAGGGCAACCGACGAGTGCGCTGCTTGCTGATCGAAATGGCATGGCTCTGGCTACGCTTTCAGCCCGACAGTGCGATCGCACGGTGGTTCACGCAGCGTACCTTGGGCAATGCGCAGAACAAACGAGCCAAACGTATCGCCATCGTTGCGGTCGCGCGGCGGCTCGCCATTGCACTGTGGCGCTACCTTGAGCACGGGGTCATACCCGAAGGCGCGGTACTGAAGAACGCAAGAATCGGACGATAGAAACAGGCAGTTCAACTATCGGTGACATAGCTTCATTCATTACGCAGCACAGTTAAGAGCAGACAGGCCCGTGCACACCACTGGTTGCTCCGCAACCGACACTACTAGATGGGGCTTGTCGCATTCCGGTCTTCTACGCGCTACGCGCATGCAGGACTATGCCGGAAACATCCGGCGGATAGAAGTTTGTGATGGCGATCACGCCTCACGCAAAGATGACCGGGAACTTGAAACTGATAGCAACATGACACGCACGCTCGAGGACTGCCAGGCGGGCATTCATGGCGGCATGCCGCAATGTGCGCCAAGCCGCCATCGGCATAGCATACCGTCGGAGCAACGGCGGGCGTAAAGGGTTCGCTTCGCCCGACCCTTGACCCCCGTCGCTCCGACCAAAATAGGGACCTATTTAGCGAAAAACCTTGACTCAACTCTCATCATAGAAGTGGTGTGCGTCAAACGGATTGCATCTTATTCAGCTTGGCGCGGGCGCGTGTGACTTTCGCCAAGATGTCGGACGCTTTAGCCGTCCATATGAACGGTTTGGGATCACGA
>NZ_QKWJ01000009.1 GCF_003353055.1 Cupriavidus lacunae | reverse complement strand
ACTCTTCCAGAGAAGGGGGCAGCAGATAGGATTGGTCGGGTTGATAAGGAAGGTAACTGGCAGCCATGCCCGTATTGTCCTCGATCTTTCGCCGATTTGGCTTCTGCCGCGCAGCCTCCTAGGTTGCACCACCGCAAGGAGCCGACACATGTCATTCGCGCTATACATCATCGGCCTGCTGGTCCTGCTCGGCGGCATTGCCTGGGGCATGTCAACGGCCGGGCTCGCGCCCGTCTATATCGGCATTGCCTGCCTGATCGTGCTCGGGATCGGCATCATGGCGGCCGTCTCGCGGACCCGCACCAAGGACCCTTCCTGAAGGCTGCGGGCCCGGCGGCGTGGCGGGGCCGCTCTGGTTGTCCGTGACGCCGCGCAACGGTGGGCGGACCAGGTTGGCTTGCCAGGCCTGCTGGATCACCTGGGCGATCTGGTTGAACGCCTCCTTCGAAATCACGGCTTCTTCACGCATGGTCTCCAGCGACAGCCGGCCCTTGCGCAGGGCGAACAGCATCAGCAGCCGGCGCTCCAGCGCCACGGTGTAGTCGCCGAACTTGACGCGCATCTCGGCCAGTCCCTCTTCGGCAGCCCTGGAGCGGTCTTCGAGCACGCCGTCAAGCACGGTCGCCATGCGCGCGCCGAACACCGGCGTGAGCATCGAGCGGTTGTAGCGGCGCAGGCGGTCCAGCACGGTCTGGCGGCAGATCAGCAGCTCGAAGCGGTCGGCCAGCGCGCGCGCCAGCGCCCGGTCGATGCCCAGGCGGCGGTGCAGGAACAGCGCCACGCGAAAGCCGACGTGGTAGTCCAGAATATGCCGCGCGGCCCGGTTGTAGCCGATGCGGCCCTGTTCGCGCGCCGCGTCGATCATCTGCGTGGTGTTGCGCATCATCGCGTCCAGGTTGGCCACCGAGATCACGCCTTCGCCGTATTCGGGGATCAGCTCGCGCTCGCGCGTCGCCAGCGTGACCAGGCCGATGGTCAGGCGGACGCGTTCCGGCAACGCCGTATCGAAGTCGAATTCCGCCGAGCCCAGTTCGATGCCGTGCCGGTATTTCTGCGCGGCATCGCGCGCGGCGGCCGGGGGCAGGTCGAACGAGTCGGCCACGCGCGTGAGCATGGCTTCGACTTCCTCGGTGGAAAGCCGGATCGCCTGCTGCTGCAGCGCACGGTCCTGCGGCGAGAGCTGGTCCAGGCCGAGCCGGTGGATCAGGCCACGCAGCGTGGTGCCGTTGAGGAGCAGGCTGACCAGTACGAAGCCGGTGGCCAGGATGGCGACGAAATGGCGCGCTTCGTAGGGCAGGTCGGTGTTCTCGGCGATGCCCAATGCCAGCACCAGCGTCACCGCGCCGCGCAGCCCGCCCCAGGCGATCGCCAGCTTGAAGGCGCCGTTGATGGGCGCGCTCAGCCGCAGCCAGGACAGTAGCGGCAGCAGGCCGAACAGCGTCACCAGGCGCGCTGCCAGTGCCGCGATGACCAGGGCCAGCAGCAGCCAGCCATGATGCCGGGTCACGCCCGCCAGCATCGACGGCACGCGCACCGCGGCCAGCAAGAACACCACGGCCCCGGCGATGCCCGCAAACTGCTCCCAGATCATGCGCAGGTGGCGCCAGTTCGGCGGGGTCAGGCGGGTGGGGCCCAGCGCGCTGACCATCAGGCCCGCGCACACCACGGCGACCACGCCGGACACGCCCAGGAGTTGCTCGGCCAGCAGGTAGAGCGGGTAGGGCAGCGCCAGCGTCAGTGCGCTTTCGGCCATGGGCAGGCCGGCCAGGCGGGGCAGCAGGTCGGATACCAGCCGCCCGGCCAGCACGCCGCATAGCACGCCGCCGATGAACGACCAGGCCAGCTCGCGCAGGCCTGCCGCCAGCGTGGCTTGCGCGCCGTGCCCGGTCAGCATTGCCACCAGCACGCCGACGATGGCGATGGCCGCGGCGTCGTTGAGCAGGCTTTCGCCTTCGACCAGCCGGATCAGCCGGGCCGGCGCGCCCACATCGCGGAAGATCGCGATCACCGCGGCCGGGTCGGTGGTGGCCACGACCGCGCCCAGCAGCAGGCAGACTGCCAGCGGCATGCCGCTGGCCGCCGCCGTGGCCACGCCGATCACGCCGGTGGCCACCACCACGGCGACCACCGCCAGCAGCAGGATCGGCGCAGCGTCTGGCAGCATGCTGCGCACGTCCGCGGTCAGCGCCGCATGGAACAGCAGCGGCGGCAGGAAGATCCACAGGTAGGCCTCGGGCGGCAGCGCGGGGTCGATCAGCGGATGCAGGAAATGCCGGGCGAAATCGGGGTGGGCCGCATCGATGGCCACGTAGCCCGCGCCGATGGCGATGCCAATGGCCGACAGCAGGGTGGACTCGGGCAACACCAGCCGCGCGGCGGCCACCTGCACCACGGCGACGATGGCCAGCAGTGCGCCGGCCAGGATCAGGATGTCGACGATGATGCTCATGTGCCGGCCTCCGTGTCCAGCATGTCATGGACAGGCGGACTCGCCAGCCGGCTGCGCACGGCCGCCGCCAGCTCAGCGGCCGCCGGTGACAGGCTGCGGTTGCGCGAGGTCACCAGCCCGATCGAGCGCTCCGTCACCGGCGCGGTCAGCAGCCGCTCCACGATGCCCGGCTGGCGCACCGTGCCCGCGGCGATTTCGGGCAGCGCCGCCACGCCGAAGCCGCATTCGACCATGGCCGCAATGGTGGCCAGGCGTTCGGCCTCGAACACCGGCTGGAAGCGGATGCGGTTCTGCAGGAAGGCCCATTCCGCGTACTGGCGCACGCTGCTCGGGTGTGTCATCGACACATGTGGCGCGCTGGCGGTATCGGCCCAGCGCAGCGGCCCGGGGCTGCGGGCCAGCGGGTGCGTCGACGGAATCAGCAGCACGAAGCGGTCCGACAACAGCGGCTCATACTGCAGGTCAGCCTGCTGGGGATCGGCGGCGGTCAGGGCAAAGTCCACTTCCCCGGCGCGCACCAGGTCGAAGGCCGGGCCCGAAAGGGTGTCGAATACCTTCAGTGCCACTTCCGGGCGGGCCTGATGGTAGGCCATCAGCACGCGCGGCAGCACGCGCGCCGCCAGCGAGGGCAGCGCCGCCACGGCCACCTGGCCGCGCTCGGCGCTGGCGATACCGGTCACGGCGTCGATGGCGCCGCGGAACGCGGCCTGCAGCAGCGCAGCCTGCTGCATGAAGACCCGGCCCGCCGCGGTCAGGCGTACCGTGCGGGTGGTGCGGTCAAACAGGCGCACGCCGAGGGATTCCTCGATGCGCAGGATCTGCGTGGACAGGGCGGATTGCGACAGGTGCAGCTGGCTGGCGGCCTGGCGGAAGTTCAGCGTGCGGCCGAGCACCAGCGTGGTTTCGATGTCGCGCATCGACAGGTTGATTTTCATGGGCGGCAGCGGGCCGGCGGTATCTGGCGTCGGCCGGGTCATTCGATTGATCTGATTTGTGGATCATTTTATCCATAGAATCGGCTTCTTCAATCAATGCAAGTTCACTACACTGCCGGGATTCCTGGGAGAACCTATGCCGAATCCGACTGATCCGGGCATCCTGAGCCGGCCCGGTGCCGCGCACGCCGTGGTGGTGGGCGGCGGCACCATGGGCGCCGATGTCGCCGTGGTGCTGACCCGCGCGCTGTGCCACGCCACCGTGGTCGAGCCCGATGCCGGCCGTGCCGGCGCGCTGCCCGGGCGCGTGCGCGGCAACCTGGCCGCGATCGGCCGCGAGCAAGGCGCGGAGCACCTCGCGGTGGCCGCCACGCTGGACCAGGTGGACTGGACCTCGGTGGACCTGGTGATCGAGTGCATCCCGGAACAGCTGGACCTGAAGCAGGCGCTGTTTGCCGAGCTGGTGCGGCGTGCGCGTCCCGATACGGTGCTGGCCAGCAATAGCTCCAGCTTCCCGATCAGCGCCATCGGTGCCGGCCTCGACACGCGTGCGCGCATGCTGGGCCTGCACTTCTTCATGCCCGCGCACCTGGTGCCGCTGGTGGAGGTGGTGATGGGCGATGCCAGCGACGAGGCCTGTGCCGACGCACTGATCGCCTTCATGCGCCGCTGCGCGATGGTGCCGGTCAAGGTGCGCAAGGACCTGCCGGGCTTTCTTGCCAACCGGCTGCAGCACGCGCTGTCGCGCGAGGCCTTCAGCCTGATCGACCGCGGCATTGCCTCGCCCGAGGATGTCGATGCGGCGGTGCGCTTCGGCTTTGGCTTCCGCTTCCTGGCGGCGGGGCCGGTGCTGCAGCGCGACCACGCCGGCATCGATGTGCACGCGGCTGCCGGCGCCACCATGTACCCGACCTTCTGCAACGACGACCATCCCGCGCGCTGCCTGTCCGAACGGGCCGCCGACGGCCGCCATGGCATGAAGCGCGGCGAAGGCTTCTACCAGTGGACCCCTGAAACCATTGCCGCCGAGCGCGCGCGCTATGACCACCTGCTGCGCGCCGGCCTGGCGCTGATCGCGCCCGAACTGCCCGAGATCCAGCCATGACCCAGAACACTTCCCAAGCCACCGCCCAGCGCGCGCCGCTGGCCGACTCGCCGCTGATCGTTACCGTGGCGCCCAATGGTGCCTACAAGCGTGCCAGCGACCATCCCGCGGTGCCGCTGACCGCGGCGGCGCTGGCCGCCGAGGCGCGCGCCTGCCTGGATGCCGGCGCGGCCATGATGCACATGCATGTGCGCGATGCCGAGGGCCGTCATTCGCTCGATGTGCAGACCTACCGCGATGCGCTGGCGGCAGTGAAGCAGGCTGTCGGCGAAGCGCTGCTGGTGCAGGTGACCAGCGAGGCTGCCGGCGTCTACAAGGCTGCCGAGCAGATGGCGACGGTGCGCGAGCTGCGGCCCGAGGCGGTCTCGGTCGGCCTGCGCGAGGTGGCCGTGCCGGAGATCCCGGACGGCGAGCTGGCGGCGTTTTTCGCCTGGCTGGCGCGCGAACGCGTGATGACGCAGGTAATCCTGTATGACGTCGCCGACGTGCAGCGCTGGCAGTCGATGCGCGCGCGCGGCATGGTGCCGCCGGGCGCGTGGTCGGTGCTGTATGTGCTGGGGCGCTATTCGGCGGGCCAGGTCTCGTCGCCGCACGACCTGCTGCCGTTCCTGCAGGCCGCGAGTGATGCGGTCGGGGCCGGTGACGCGCTGCCGTGGGCCATCTGCGCCTTCGGGCGCGAGGAAAATGCTTGCGTGACCGCGGCCGCCGCGTTCGGCGGCCATGTGCGGGTGGGCTTTGAGAACAACCTGCTGCTGCGCGACGGTAGCCGCGCGCCCGGCAACCACGCGCTGGTGGCGCAGGCGGTGCAGGGCGGGCTGACGCTGGGCCGGCCCATTGCGGATGCGGCCGATGCGCGCCGCATCTACGGCGAGGTGCGCTGAGGCACGACGCCGGCCGGGCCTGCGTCAGGCGCCATCGGTGAAGCTGTCGCGCGGGGCGTTGGGGTTGTGCGCGCCGTCGCCGAAAGGATCGCGCGGACCGGTCGCCGAGCGCGCGCCATCGGTAAACGCGCTGCGAGTGCCGGTGGCGCTGTTGGCGCCGTCAGTGAACGGGCTGCGGGCGCTGGTGACGCTGCGTGCGCCGTCGCTGAAGGGATCGACGCTGCGGGGCGCGGCCTGCGCGGCGCCGGCAACGCCGGCAATAAGGGCAGTGGCGATAAAGACTTGCCTGAGTGCTTGCATGGATCGCTTCTCCGTTAGAGTGCCGGCCCGGGATGGGCGGCGGTGTGGCAAGTCTAGGCAGCGCGCCCCCACGCGAGCATGACCGGCACATGACATTGCCGTCATCCCGGGCCCTGTGTCCGGGGCAAGCGCACGGCAATTGCCCGCGCGCACACGAGAGAGAAGCGGGAGTACGGACAAAAGCTGTAGAATCACGGCTTTCCGACCGGCCTGCGGTTCCATCGCCGGTTTTTCATTGCCCGCGGATATGCAGCGGGCCTCTCACGAGAGTCATGTCCGAGTCTGATTCAGCCAAACTCGCTGCGGTGGCGTGGATCCGCGAGCAAATGGAGCGTTATGCCCTGACGATCGACGATCTCGTCGCCGCGGGATGCTTCGATACGGTTTCCACTGCCGCGGCACAGCCTGCGCAAGCGGATGTCGCGCCGTCTGCCAGGGCCGAAGCCGCCGGCGCTGTCGCCCCAAATGCCGCTGCGGGCGCCCGCCCGCTTTATCGCAATGCCCTTGGCCAGAGCTGGGACGGGCAGGGCGAGTATCCCGACTGGCTGCAACGCGCCGTCAACGCCGGGCAGTCGATCGAATTCTTCCGCGTCAACTAATCGCGCTTAGAAATGGCGCCTTGAAACAGCGCTTGACTCGATCGGGCTGAAGGCACGCTCAGCAGCGCGCGGGCAGCAGCCGTACGACGGGCAGCAGCGGCAGGATGCCAGTGAACGCCGCCGGCGTCGCCATGGGCGCCGCATGCGCCCAGTGCACGAACACCTCGGCCGGCAGTTCCCGCAGCACGGCGGGCTGCGTCTCCTGCGGCGTGGCGCCCTCGTCTGTGGCCTGTGGCGCATTGGCGTCGTGCAGTTGCAGCGGTTCGCCGCTGCCACCGGGGGCGGTCATCACTTGGACCGCGCTGCCGCGGCAGCTACCCTGGCCGGCGCCATCGAGCGCCGCTTCCGCTTCCAGCTTGGCCGCCACATGCCGCTCCGGCAGCGACAGGCCGGCCGCCTGCACGACGCTGCACGCCGCGGTCACTGCCGCCGCGCTACCGGCGGCGGGCAGCGCAAGCATGGCAAGAGACAGCAACAGGCAGTTCGGCAGGCGTTTCATCGAAGGGGAACAGGCAGAATGGGGGCAATGCGGGCGCGCACCAGCGGCGGCGCCCGGGGAGAGCGCGCATTTTACCGGGGTTTCCCCCTGTCATGACCCGGCATGGCGATGACATTTCTGCAATCTTTGCCCATTTGCCGTCATCCTCGGCTAGCGTTACGCCATGGCGGTGCTGGTGCCGCTGGAAAGTGACTGAATCATGCGTATCCTGATTGTCGAGGACGAACCCAAGGCGGGCGATTACCTGCAAAAGGGCCTGACCGAATCCGGCTTCGTGGTGGACCTGGCGCGCGACGGCGCGGACGGCCTGGCCCATGCGCGCGAGCATCTCTATGACCTGATCGTGCTGGACGTGATGCTGCCGGGCCTGGACGGCTGGCAGGTGCTGCGGGAGCTGCGCCGCGAGCGCGACACGCCGGTGCTGTTCCTGACCGCGCGCGACGAGTTGTCGGACCGCCTCAAGGGCCTGGAGCTCGGCGCCGACGACTACATGGTCAAGCCCTTCGCCTTTGCCGAGCTGGTGCTGCGCATCCGCACCATCTTGCGGCGCGGCCCGCTGCGCGAGAGCGAGTTCATTGAAGTGGCCGACCTGCAGATCGATGCCATCCGCCGCCGCGTGGTGCGCGCCGGCCAGAAGATCGACCTCACTTCCAAAGAGTTTGCGCTGCTGTACCTGCTGGCGCGCCGGCGCGGCGAGGTGCTGTCGCGCTCGCTGATCGCCTCGCAGGTGTGGGATGTCAATTTCGACAGCAACACCAATGTGGTCGATGTGTCGATCCGGCGCCTGCGCGCCAAGGTCGACGACCCGTTCCCGCGCAAGCTGATCCATACGCGCCGCGGCATGGGCTATGTGCTGGACGATGGCGAGGACAGGGTGCACGAGGCATGATGCGGCTGCCGTCGTCGCTCACCACGCGGCTGGCGCTGGCGTACGGGCTGGCCACGGCGGCGATCCTGGTCAGCGTGGCCGCCTACCTGTCGAGCGCGCTGTCGACCCAGCTTGAAGGACGCGACGAAAGCGAGCTGGTCGGCGAGGTGCTGCTGGTGCGCCACCTGCTGCGCGAAGTGCGCAGCGAGGCCGAGATCCGTGCCGATACGCACCGCTTTGCCGATATCGCGATGGGCCACGAGGGCCTGATCCTGGTGGTGCGCACGCGCCAGGGCGAGCCGCTGGTCACGCTCAATCCGCGCAACGAGACCGTGCCGCCGCTGCGGGTCTTGCCCGCCACCACCCAGCCAGAGAAGCGCATGCTGCAGACCTGGCGTCCGAAGAACGGCGTGCCTTCGCGCGGCATCGCCGCGCTGGGCCAGCTGGGCGACTCGGACAAGGCGGTGGAGATCGTGGTGCTGCGCGATGCGGGCTATCGCGTGGCGCTGGTCCGCGAGTACCGCCACCAGGTGCTGTGGGCCACGCTGTGCGGCGCGGCGGTGGCGGCCGGGCTGGGCTTGGTGCTGGCGCGGCGCGCACTGCGGCCGCTGCGGCGCATGGCTGCCGATGCTGCCGCGGTCACCACCAGCCGCCTCGCCACGCGGCTCGACGTGGGTCGCGCGCCGGCCGAACTGCGCGAGCTGGCGGGGGCCCTCAACGACATGCTGGCGCGGCTGCAGGACAGCTTTTCGCGGCTCTCGCAATTCTCGGCCGACCTGGCCCACGACTTCCGCACGCCGATCAGCAACCTGATCGGCCAGACCCAGGTCACGCTGGCGCAAAGCCGTGCGACGGCCGAGTATGAGGCGCTACTTGAATCCAACCTGGAGGAGTACGAGCGTCTCGCGCGCATGATCGAAAACATGCTGTTCCTGGCGCGCGCCGACCATGCGCAGGTGGCGCTGGATGTGCGCACGCTGGACGCGCGCGAGGAGCTGGACAAGATGGCCGAATACTTCGAGGCCGTGGCGGCGGACCGCGAAGTCACGCTGTCGGTCATCGGCTCGGCCCCGGTGCAGGCCGACCAGACGCTGCTGCGGCGCGCGGTCACCAACCTGCTGGACAACGCGCTGCGCCATGCCCCGGCGGGCAGCATGGTGCAGGTCGACGTCGGACGCGTGCCGGCAGCGGGCGGCGCCAGTACCAGCATCCGCGTGACCAACGCCGGGCCGGTGATTCCGCCGGAGACGCTGCCGCATATCTTCGGGCGCTTCTACCGGGCCGATCCGTCGCGGCGCAATTCGGCGGCGTCGACGGGGCTGGGGCTGGCTATCGTCGACACCATCATGCGGCTGCACGGCGGCAGCGTGACGGTGCGCAGCGCCGATGGTGTCACCGTGTTTATGCTGCAGTTCCCGTCCGAGGCGATCGCGGCGCCAGCGGTGCCATTCGCCGCCAGCGTTTCCTGAGCCCGTCCAGTCACTTGCATACGCCCCGCATGCGCGGATAATGGCGCGCGTGCCGGCGGCGCTCTGTACCGGAGCACCCGGCCAGGTGCCATGCAATGCAACCCGATGGACAACCCACAAGGAGAGCGACATGCAAGTGCAACCCTATCTGGATTTCGGCGGCCGTTTCGATGAAGCCATTGCCTTCTACGGCAAGGTGCTGGGCGCGCAGGTCACGTTTGCCATGCGCTACAAGGACGCGCCGCAGGGCCAGGGGATGGAGGTTCCCGATGACTGGAAGGACAAGGTGATGCACGCCAATATCCAGCTCGGCGAGAACCAGGTGATGGCGTCCGACGGCCGGCCCGGCGAGCGCCCGGCATTCAGCGGCTTCAGCCTGTCGGTGGGCGCGGTCAGCAAGGACGAAGGCCAGCGCATCTTCGACGGCCTGAGCGAAGGCGGCCAGGTCGTGGTGCCATACCAGAAGACTTTCTGGGCCGAAGGCTTCGGCATGCTGGTGGACCGCTTCGGCATGTCCTGGATGGTCAACTGCGAGCACTGACCGGCCAGTGTGGCATGGCAGACCATCGCAGACGTGATGGTCTGCCATGCCGCTTGACTCTGTAGTCGCTACAGGGTCTTCAATGTCATCAGGTCAAACCAGCGGGAACAACAAGATATGGCTCGCACATCACCTGAAGACGCTCTTCCTCCCGATCACGCCGCGCAGGCGCACGATGGCGCCGTCCACCGGCATGGCGGCCACGATCACGAACATCACCATCACGGTCATGACCATGACCATGACCATGACCATGACCATGCCGGCGCACCCCACGCACCGGCGGCTGACGCCTGTTGCGGCGGCGGTTGCTCGTCCACCATTGCGCTGGCGCCTGCGGCACCCGTCGACATCCCTGCCGGGGCCAGCACCGCGATGTGGCGCATCGACGCGATGGACTGCCCGACCGAGGAAACGCTGATCCGCAACAAGCTTGGCGGCATGGCGGGCGTGGCCGCGCTGGAATTCAATCTGATCCAGCGGGTGCTGACGGTGCACCACACGCTGCCGTCGCCGGAGCCGGTGGCCAGGGCGATTCAAAGCCTGGGCATGCAACCGGTGCCGCTGAGCGCCGAAGCCGCGCAGCAAGTCGTGCCGGAAACCACCGCGCGCAAGCCCTGGTGGCCGCTTGCGCTGGCCGGCGTGGTCGCGGCGGCGGCCGAAGCGACCGAATGGCTGGGCTTCGGGCTGCCGTGGCTGCCCGCCGCGCTGGCGCTGGCGGCGGTGGCGCTGGGCGGGCTGACCACCTATCGCAAGGGCTGGATCGCGCTGCGCAATGGCAACCTGAATATCAACGCGCTGATGAGCATCGCCGTGACCGGCGCGCTGCTGCTGCGCGAGTGGCCCGAAGCGGCGATGGTGATGGTGCTGTTCGCACTGGCCGAGCGCATCGAGGCGGCGTCGCTGGACCGGGCGCGCAATGCGATCCGTGGCCTGATGGCGATGGCGCCGGAACAGGCCACGGTGCGGCGTGCCGATGGCACCTGGGAGACCGTGCCTGCCGCTGGCGTTGCCGTGGGCACGCTGGTGCGGCTGCGGCCGGGCGAGCGCGTGGCGCTCGACGGCAAGGTCGTGCGCGGCCAGTCCGCGCTGGACCAGGCGCCGATCACCGGCGAAAGCGTGCCGGTCGACAAGGCCGAAGGCGACGCGCTCTATGCGGGCTCGATCAACCAGTCCGGCGAGCTTGAGTACACCGTGACCGCGCCCGCCAGCGATTCGACGCTGGCGCGCATCATCCACGCCGTGGAGGCCGCGCAAGGCAGCCGCGCGCCGACGCAGCGCTTTGTCGACCAGTTCGCGCGCATCTATACGCCCACGGTGTTTGCGATTGCCCTGGTGGTCGCGGTGGTGCCGCCGCTGGTGACCGGCGGCGGCTGGGTTGACTGGATCTACAAGGCGCTGGTGCTGCTGGTGATCGCCTGCCCGTGCGCGCTGGTGATCTCCACGCCGGTGACCATCGTCAGCGGCCTGGCCGCGGCTGCCCGGCGCGGCATCCTGGTCAAGGGCGGGGTGTACCTGGAGCAGGGCCGGCAACTGGCCTGGGTGGCGCTGGACAAGACCGGCACCATCACCCATGGCAAGCCGGCGCAGACCGACCATGCCCTGCTTGCCGACGATGAGCCGCAGGCGCGCGCCATTGCGGCCAGCCTGGCGGCGCGCTCGGACCATCCGGTCTCGCGCGCGGTGGCCACGGCGGCCGTCGCCGACGGCATCGGCACGCTGCCGGTGGATGCGTTCGAGGCCCTGGCGGGGCGCGGCACGCGCGGCACGGTGCAGGGTGTGGAATACCGGCTGGGCAACCACCGCCTGGTGCACGAGATGGGCGCCTGCTCGCCGGCACTGGAGGCGCGCCTCGAAGCGCTCGAGCGCGAGGGCAAGACCGTGGTGCTGCTGGCCCGTATGGACAGCAAGGGTGCAGCCACGGCGCTGGCGCTGTTTGCCGTGGCCGACACCGTGCGCGAAACCAGCCGGCTGGCCATTGCCGAGCTGCATGAACTTGGCGTCAGGACGCTGATGCTGTCGGGCGATAACCCGCACACGGTGCAGGCCATCGCCGCGCAGGTCGGCATCGACGAAGCCCGCGGCAACCAGCTGCCGCAAGACAAGGCCGACGCGATCGCGGCACTGTCCGGCGCCGCCCATGCGCGTGGCGGCCGCATCGGCATGGTGGGTGACGGCATCAACGACGCGCCGGCACTGGCGCGTGCCGATGTCGGCTTCGCCATGGGCGCTGCCGGCACCGATACCGCCATCGAAACCGCCGACGTGGCGCTGATGGACGACGACCTGCGCAAGATCCCGGCTTTTGTGCGCCTGTCGCGCCGCACCTCCAGCATCCTCAAGCAGAATATCGCGCTGGCGCTCGGCATCAAGGCCGTGTTCCTGGTGCTGACGGTGCTGGGGATGGGGACGATGTGGATGGCGGTGTTCGCCGATATGGGCGCGAGCCTGCTGGTGGTGTTCAACGGGCTGCGGGTGGGAGCGGCGCGGCGCGGGGCTTAGGCCACCGCGCGCTGATATCCCGCTCGGTTTGCTCCCCTCTCCCGCTTGCGGGAGAGGGGCCGGGGGAGAGGGCAGGCACTGGCATACCGACACGCCTCACTTCGTCGATACTCCGGCCCTCTCCCCAGCCCTCTCCCGCAGCGGGAGAGGGAGCGCCCCTATCGGCAATTTGGAAACTCAGCAGTCGGATTTACCCGTCAGCCCTGCGGCTGCACAATCAACTCGCCACTGCGCCCCGGGATCTCTCCCCATGTCACCGGCAATTCCGGCAGTCCGTGCCGGTCCAGCCCGCGATACCACGTCGCCATCGACACCAGCTCGTGCCCTTGCGCACGCCAGCCCGCCAGCAGCCGTTCAAACACGGGCGCCAGCTTGCCGCCTTCCAGCTCGGTGTGCAGCGTGAACACATGGTCGCGCGTGCCCTCGGTGAGCTTCAGCAGCGCGGTGTGGACGTTGTCCTCGGTCAGGTCGTCGGTGCCGATCAGTTCGTCCAGCGTCGGCAGCGTGGTCGGCATCTGCACGTGCCGGCAGGGCACGCCGTCGATGGTGGGGATATAAGGCGCGGTGCCGCGTCCGTCGGAGGCGTAAGCCATGCCCCAGTCGTCGATCTGGCGGAAGGCCGCTTCGTTCATCTGCCAGCCGGCCGCGCCATGCGTGGCGGGCGCTTCGCCGAAGATCTCGCGGTAGCGCGTGAAGGCCTGCTGCATCTGGCGGCGGGTCCAGGCGGCATCGCGCTCGCGCACGTTGTCTTGCCAGTAGACATGGTCCCAGGTGTGGATGCCGCACTCATGGCCGGCCGCGCGCGCCGCGCGCATCTCGGCGGCGCCCTTGCGGCCGATATCCGGCCCCGGCAGCAGCACGCCATACATCAGCGTGCGCAAGCCGTAGTTGGACACCACCGAGGTGCGCGACACCTTCTTCAGGAAGCCAGGCCGGAACACGCGCCGCAGCGCCCAGCCGGTATGGTCGGGCCCCAGGCTGAACAGGAAGGTGGCCTGTGCCTGCACGGCCGCCAGCATCGACAGCAGCTTGGGCACGCCTTCGCGCGTGCCGCGCAGCGTGTCGACGTCGACCTTCAGGGCAATGCGTGCCATCTGCGGTGCGCTCAGTTGGCCGAATCGACCAGCGTGCGGGCATCGCTCACGTGGCCGCGATACGCCTCGAAGATGCGGCGCAGCGCCGCTTCCATGCTGATCTCGGGCTTCCAGCCCAGTTCCTCGATGGTGTTGTCGATCTTCGGCACGCGGTGCTGCACGTCCTGGTAGCCCTTGCCGTAGAAGTCGCCCGACGAGGTCTCGACGATCTGCGTCTTGCGCGCTTCGTCAGCGTACTCGGGATAGTCCGCCGCCATCTTCAGCATCATCTCGGCCAGCTCGCGCACCGAGTGGATATTGCCCGGGTTGCCGATGTTGTAGATCTTGCCGCTGGCTACGCCGTTGGGGTTCTCGATGATGCGCATCAGCGCGCTGATGCCGTCGGCGACATCGGCGAAGGCCCGCTGCTGGGCGCCGCCGTCGACCAGCTTGATCGGCTCGCCGCGCACGATATGGCCGAGGAACTGCGTCACCACGCGCGACGAGCCTTCCTTCGATTCGAAGATCGAGTCCAGCCCGGCGCCGATCCAGTTGAACGGGCGGAACAGCGTGTAGTTCAGGCCTTGCTCCATGCCGTAGGCGTGGATCACGCGGTCCATCAGCTGCTTGGAGCAGGCATAGATCCAGCGCGGCTTGTTGATCGGGCCGTAGACCAGCGGCGAAGCCTCGGGGTCGAATTCTTCGTCGCTGCACATGCCGTAGACCTCGGAGGTCGACGGGAACACCAGGTGCTTGCCGTACTTGACCGCGGCGCGCACGATCGGCAGGTTGGCCTCGAAGTCCAGCTCGAACACGCGCAGCGGCTGGCGCACGTAGGTGGCCGGGGTGGCGATGGCCACCAGCGGCAGCACCACGTCGCACTTGCGGATGTTGTACTCGATCCACTCCTTGTTGATGGTGATGTCACCTTCGAAGAAGTGCATGCGCGGGTGGTCGACCAGGTCGCCCAGGCGGTCCGACGACATGTCCATGCCGTAGACTTCCCACGGCGTGGTTTCCAGGATGCGGCGCGTCAGGTGGTGGCCGATGAAGCCGTTGACGCCAAGAATCAGGACCTTTTTCATCGGTTTTCCTCGTTGGATTGTTCGGTGTGGACAAGTTGGGCGAAGGCGTCCGGCGTGAGTGCCGAACCGTCCTGCGCCTGTAATCGGGTGATCATGACCAGGCCGCCGTCGCCGCACAGGCCGACGATCTGCCCGTCGCGCACATGCAGGCCGGGCGCCGTGCCGGCGGGCAGCGCCAGCGCGGCATCCGGCAGCGGCCGGCGCGCCTGCGCCACGATGAAGCGGTGTGCGGCGAGATCGGTGAACGCGCCGGGATAGGGCGGCGCGACCGCCCGGATCAGGTTGTAGACCTCGGCGGCCGGGCGGCTCCAGTCGACGCGGCCGTCCTCGGGCTTGCGCCCGGAGAAGTAGCTGCCTTCGGCAAGGCGGTTGGGGTGTTGCGGCGTCTGTCCCGCGATCATGGCGGGCAGGGCGCGCCAAAGCGTCTGCTCGGCCGCCACGGTGACCTTCTCGAACACTTCGCCGGCGGTATCGTCGGGCAGGATCGGCACGGCGGTCTGGTCGACGATATAGCCCGCGTCAGGCTTGGCTTCCATTGCGTGCAGCGTTGCGCCGGTCTCGGTCTCGCCGTGCAGCACCGCCCAGTTCACCGGCACGCGGCCGCGGTACTTCGGCAGCAGCGAGCCATGCATATTGAAGGCGCCGCCCGGGGCCAGGGCCAGCACGCTCGCCGGGATCATGGCGCGGTAGTAGAACGAAAAGATGACGTCCGGGCGCGCGTCGCGCACAGCCTGGGCGATTGCGGGATCGGTCGGGTCCTCGCCGTAGACGAAGGGAATGCCCAGCTCGGCGGCGGTGTCCGCCACGCGGCGAAACCAGATGTTCTCGTCGGGCCGGTCGCGGTGCGTGATCACCAGCGCTACCTCCACGCCGCGCGCATGCAGCACGCGCAGGCAGCGGTCGCCGACATTGTGATAGCCAAAGACGACGGCGCGCATCATTGCCCCATGTGTGCCGCGGCCGGCGTGGCGCGCTGCGGGTCGGCTTCCAGCACTGCCTTGATGCGGTACCGCGGCCGGTCGCGCACTTCCTGGTAGATGCGGCCGACATATTCGCCGAGCAGCCCAAGGCCGAACAGCAGGATGCCGATCAGGAAGAAGTTCATGGCGAACAGCGTGAACACCCCCTGGACTTCCGAGCCGAGCACGAAGCGCCGCACCAGCAGCACCACGAACAGCACGCCCGAGAACAGCGACAGCAATGTGCCGATGGCCGAGAACCACTGCAGCGGCACGATCGAGAAGCCGGTCACCAGGTCGAAGTTCAGGCGAATCAGCTGGTACAGCGAATACTTGGATTCGCCTGCGTGGCGTTGTTCGTGGCCGACTTCGATCTCGACCGGATTGGAAGCAAAGGTGTACGCCAGCGCGGGAATGAAGGTGTTGACCTCGCGGCAGGCATTGATCGTGTCGATCACATTGCGGTCATAGGCGCGCAGCATGCAGCCCTGGTCCGTCATGCGGATCTTGGTAATGCGCTCGCGCAGCCGGTTCATCGCGCGCGAGGCAACGCGGCGGAACGCGGTGTCGTTGCGCTGGCGGCGGATGGTGCCCACATAGTCATGGCCCGCGCGCATGGTCTCGACCAGGCGCGGGATTTCCTCCGGCGGGTTCTGCAGGTCGGCGTCCAGCGTGATCACGATCTTGCCGCGGGTATGCTCGAAGCCCGCCAGAATCGCCATGTGCTGGCCGAAGTTGCCATTGAACAGGACCACCCGGGTCACGTCCGGGCGCTTGTGGAACTGCGCCGCCAGCATCTGCGCGGAGCGGTCGACGCTGCCGTCGTTGATGAAGATGATTTCGTACGAGTCACCCAGGGCATCCAGCGCCGGATAGAGACGGTCGAACAGGGCTTGCAGCCCGTCTTCTTCGTTGTAGACCGGAATGACGACCGAGACTTCGACCGGGCTCATTTGGAGAGACGTTTGCATGTTTCGCTGAGGATTGTGCAGACCCGCTCCACATCGGAGGCTTGCATCGCCGGGAACAGCGGCAGCGTGACGATGCCGCGCCCGATGCGTTCGGCGTGCGGCAGCATGCCTTCTCGCCAGCCGAGCGAGCGGTAGTAAGTGAAAAGATGGACAGGCGGGTAGTGAACACCGGTGCCGATGCCGCGCTCGCGCATGGCTTCCATGACCAGCCGGCGCGCCTGGGCCGGGCCGCCTTGCAGGCGTTCGGTCGGCAGCACCACCTGGAACATGTGCCAGTTGGTGGTGGCGGCATGCGCATCCAGCGCTTGTGGCAGTTCGATGCCCAGTGCTTCCAGGCCGCTGTCTGCGACGCAACGGAAGTAGGTTTCAGCCAGTTCGGCGCGGCGCGCGGTGATGGCGTCGAGTTTGCCCAGTTGCATCAGCCCGACCGCGGCGTTGACATCGGTCAGGTTGAACTTGCCGCCGGGCTCTTCGACATCCATGCCGTCCATGCCGGTGCGGATCACGCCCTGCAGCCGCAGGCGCTCGGCGCGCACGGCTTCCTCGGGCGTGTTCATCACCAGGCAGCCGCCTTCGATGGTGGTGATGTTCTTGTTGGCCTGGAAGCTGAAGCTGACCAGGTCGCCGAAGGCGCCGATGCGCCGGCCGCGCCAGCGCGAGTCGATGGCCTGGGCGGCGTCTTCGATCACGCGCAGGCCGTGCCTGGCAGCGATGGCGTAGAGCCGGTCCATGTCGACCGGCAGGCCGGACAGGTACACCGGCATGATGGCGCGCGTGCGCGGCGTGATCGCGGCCTCGACGGCATCGAGGTCGAGGTTGCGTGTGCGCGGATCGATATCGACGAACACCGGCCGCGCACCCACTCCCAGCACCACGTTGGCGGTGGCGACCCAGGTGATCGGGGTGGTAATGACTTCGTCCCCGGGACCGATATCCGCGATGCGCAGCGCGATCTCCATGGTCGCCGAGCCGTTGGCGAAGGTGCGCACCGGGCGGCCGCCGAACAGATCCGACAGCGCGGCTTCGAAGGCCTGCATCTTCGGGCCGGACGTGATCCAGCCCGAGGCCAGCACCTTGCCGACTTCGGCAATGGCGGCGGCGTCGATATCGGGCCGGACGAATGGCAGGAACTCTGGAGCGGATGCGGTCATGGCAAGGCGATGGGGAGGCAGTGGATGTCAGGAGCGGGCGATCAGGAAGACGCCAGCCAGTATCAGCAGGATGCCGGCCACGCGCAAGGGGCCGATCATCTCACCAAACAGCCACCAGGCGGCCAGTGCGTTGACCACGTAGCCGAGCGACAGCATCGGGTAGGCGATCGACACGTCCACGCGCGACAGCCCCACGATCCACACGCCCACGCTGACCACGTACAGCGTCAGCCCGGCCAGGACCGGCCATTGCGTCAGCACGCGCAACGCCGTGAGCAGCAGCGTGCCGCGGTCCAGCGTGATCGCGCCGATGGTGTTGACGCCGGCCTTGAGCAGCAGTTGCGCGGCCGCATTGAGCAGCACGCCGGTCAGGATGAAAGCAAAGGTGGAAAGCGTCATGGCGCTGTGGGTTGCGGATTACTGTCCTTGGGGTTGAGCTTGCGGGGCCTGGCCCGGCAGCGTGAAATTGGCGACGGCCACGCGGCGCCGGTCACCGGCAATCTTGTGCATCGGCACGCCGCGCGCGGTCAGCGCCGCGTAGGTTTCCGGCGCCATGATCGCCACCGCGCGCTGGCCGTCCTGCCAGCGGGCGATAAATCCATCGACGGTCGGAATCCACTTCTGCGGCTCCTGGCCTACGCCGAATTCCAGTTCGTCGGGATGCTCCACCAGTATGGTGGTCCGGCGCAGGTAGAACGGCAGCGTGTGGTCCAGCAGGCGCACACTGTACAACGGCATGTCAGGCGTCAGCACGGCGTTGATGGCGGGCACCAGGTCCGCGCCGGAGCTGGGCCGGCCCATGGCCTCATGGGCGCGCAGGGCCATCGTACAGCAGAGAAACATAGCCAGCGCATAGGCCACCACGCTGGGGAACACACCCCGCGTGCGCAGCAGGTGGCGGGCCAGCAGCGCGCCGGCCAGCATCACCGCGAAGGCGATGCCGAGCCACAGGGCAAATTCCCGATAGACCGCATTGGGCGTGCTCGGCTTGTCCATCATGCCGACGAAGGGGCACGCCAGCAGCCCGATCACCCCCAGCGCGATCATGGCGTTGACCTGCCAGCGCCAGGCGCGTTCCGTGGCGGTGTCCAGTGCCACGCCGGCCAGCAGCGCCAGCGCCGGGAAGATCGGCACGATATAGCCGGGCAGCTTGGAACCCGACAGGCTGAAGAATGCGAAGATCGCCGCGGCCCACAGCGCCGCCAGCAGGGCCGGCTGGAACGGGCGCGGCGAGGTGGCGCGCGCCACGCCGGCGCGCTCGCGCACCGCCTGCCACATTTGCGGGGCCAGGCCCAGCCATGGCAGGAAGCCGGCCAACAGCAACGGCACGAAGTACCAGACCGAGCCTTCGCGATGATGCACGTTGGAGGTGTAGCGCTGCCAGTGCTCGTGGATAAAGAAGAAGCGCAGGAATTCCGGGTTGCGCTCGGACATCAGCCAGAACCACGGTACCGTCACCAGCAGCATGACGACGATGCCGCCCAGCAGGTGGAGCCGGCGCCATAAGCCAAAATCGCGTGTCACCAGGGTATAGACCACCAGCACCAGCCCCGGCAATGCCAGTCCGACCAGGCCCTTGACCAGCACCGCCACGCCCATGGCTGCCCAGCAGGCCAGCATCCAGTTGCGGCGTTCCGCGCGCGTGGCCTCCGGGTGCTGTGCCAGCAGCATGAAAGCCAGCACGCACGCCATGGCGCCGGAAAGCGTCATGTCCAGCGAATTGAAGTGCCCGGCAACGTTCCACATCGGCGCAGAGACCAGCACCAGGCCGGTCAGCATCACCACGCGCCGGCCGTACCAGCGTGCCGCGGCCAGCATCGACACACCCACGCCCAGCATGCCGGACAACGCCACGCACAGCCGCGCCTGCCAGTCGCCAACGCCGAACAGCGTATAGGCCAGCGCCGTCATCCACAGGTGGAAGGGCGGTTTTTCGAAATACTTGAGTTCGTGGTAGCGGATCGTCACCCAATCGCCGGTGGCGAACATCTCGCGGGCAATCTCGGCGTAGCGGCCTTCATCGGAGCGCAGCAGGTGGCGCATGTCGAGGGTACCAAACCAGACCAGCAGGATAAGCAGGGTGACCAGCACAACAGTACTGGTGGTGGCTCCGACGGACAGCGCGGTAACCCGCGAGGTCGATGAACTACGCATAGATCTCCTGGAACAGCGCGACAAATCAATGGCCCTGCGTGGCGCGCAGTGACGGGAAAGACATCACAACGCAGGGTGGTGCATAACGGTGGACACCAGGGAGAACACCGGGCCAGGCAACCCGCCGGCCGCCCGGTGGCAGGGCGGCGCCTGGGACGCCAACGACCGCCGGAATATGCGAGGCGGGCAATGTTAGCACGGCGGCCACGGGACGCCGCCGGCTGGCGGGGGAGCGTGTCCAGGGACGGCAGCCGCGCGCGGGCGCGGCGTGGCTCAGGCTGGCTGCACGCGGGCCGCATCCGGACGGGCGCGGCGCAGCCGCAGGCCGACGCCAATGAGCAGGATGCCGCACACAATGGCCCACGAGCCGATCAGCCACAACACCGCCAGCGCGCCAGCCACCGGTTGCCAAAGCACCAGGAACGCGAAGGCGATGCTGACCAGGCCTGCCAGGATCAGCCACCACTCGTTTGGGATTTCCTTGCGCAGCCTGATCGCCGCGACAATTTGCAGCACGCCGGTGAAGCATGGGAATCTCCCACTGGGGCCCGGCACGGGCCGGCATCGAGAAAACCCGGCGACACCAAAACTGCGGGCCTGGTCCTGCCGGATCCAGGCAAAGTGCGTCACGCGGTGGGAAAAAGCCCAGTTACACGCGCAACAAAAACGCGATAATTTCGGTGTCCAGGCCGTGGCCTGGCGGGCCGGGCGCTAATCGGGGGCGCCTGGACATTCTAGACGGGGATCCATGTGAAGACAAAGGCGCAGCAAATCTGGCTGGCAGGTCTGGTGGCGGGCGCGGCGCTGGCGTCGGCGCAGCCGGCCGGTGCGCAGGGCATGGGCGCGCTGCCGGGCTCCGCTGGGGTCGCGCAGGCGGCGGCCGGCCAGGCACAGGCCGCGGCGGCGGCGGTGCTGTGCAATGCGCCCTGGTTCCGTTCCGGCTCGCACGTGCAGATGGAGGGCGACGGCGTGATGCCGATGTCGATCACCATGACCCTGCGCGGCGTGGTGCGTAGCCCGACCGGGTGCCGCGCCCAGCTGGAGATCAATTCCAAGACGGCATTGTCGGCCTTGATGGGGCCACCGGTGATCACCAACCAGGTCCATGAGGTGGTGATCGACCGCCGTGCGCCCGACGCGCAAACCAGCATCGAAAGCCAGCATGCCATCATCAACGCCCGTGCCCGCTATGCGCGCATGTATGGCGAGGCGGCGTTCCGCGGCATGGGCGTCTTCAACTATGCCGGCCTGGATCTGCGCGAAGGCACCGCGATTGACGGCGAGACCTTCGAATCCAGCGTCTCGCTGAAGGTCTACCCGCTGGGATCCGACGAGGCGGTCAGCACCATGCGCGCGCAGCATGCGTCGATCAATATCGGGTCGCGCCATGTCGGCAAGCGCCAGATGATCGATACCGTGATGGGGCGCAAGGAATGCCTGCCGGTCACCTATGAGAAGCGCACCTCGCTGGGACCGCTGCTGGTCGGTGCAGAGGTGGTGCAGGTGGAGCCCACTGTGATGCAAGTGACCGACTGGTACTGCCCGGCCGAGGCCTTTGTGCTGCGCACCGAGGTACGCCAGGGCGACAACGTACAGCGCATCGATGTCACCGCGCTGGAGCGCGACACGCAGGCGCCGTAAGCTGCCCCGCCCCCCCGGTGACCCGCCGGGCGCAAAAAAACCCGCCGAGGCGGGTTTTTTTGCATCAGGCCCGTGCCGTTCAGCTGGCAGCCGGCGCCGAGGCGGCGTTCTTCTTGCTCTTCTTCTTGGTGGACTTCTTGGCCGGCTTCTTCTCCGCGGCCGGCGCGGAAGCGTCGGTCAGTTCACTGCGGGTGCTCTTGTTCGCGCCCTGGGTGTACGGGTCGAACTTGTCGCCGGACTTGGCCCCCTGGGTGTACGGGTCGAACTTCTCGCCCGACTTGGCGCCCTGGGTATAGGGATCGAACTGCTTCTTGCCGCCGGTTTGCGCCTGAACGGCCAGCGAAGCGGCGCCGAGGCAGAGTGCGATCGCGGTCGCGACGAACTTGTTCATGGTTTCTCCTGAAAAATGCCGCCGTTGGGCGGTCGTGTATATGGCCTGCCCTTCGCAGGGACGGCTCGGGCCAGTGTCGCCAACATCATTCATGACTGTCAACTTGGGGCTTGCCCGGTACCACGATCTCATGGAAACCCTGAATTGCGGCCCTGGCGCGATTGCGCCTAGAGCCGCCAGGATGCCTGATTCGCTTATTCCGTGACTGCGTCCGACGGATGCTTCCAGGCCGCGCGCACCTCGCCCGAGGGCGCCAGCGCGAGGTTGATGCCGCGGTTGCCGATGGGCTGCTGGAACCAGCGCTTCTGCAGCGCGATGACCTCGGGGCCGGCAAAGGTCGTGGCCAGGGTCTGGTCGACCAGTCGCTTCCATTCCGGATCGGCCTTGGACAGCATCAGTGCGTTTTGCTCCACCGACAGCGCCGGGCCCACGATCACATACTGCGAGGGATCCTTGGCGCGGGCGCGCAGGCCGGCCAGCAGCACGTCATCCATCACGAAGGCCTGGGCGCGGCCCGATTCCAGCAGCAGGAACGATTCGCCGTGGTCCTTGGCGTAGATGTCGTGATAACCGTACTGGCCCCTGAAGCGGCGCACATGGCGGTCGCCGGTCGATCCGGCGCTGGTGACCACGGTCTTGCCGCGCAGATCGCCGAACGAGCGGATGCCCGAGTCGGCGCGCACCAGCATGCGCACCGTCGACACATAGTGCGAGACGCTGAAAGCAACCTGCTTCTGGCGCTCGAGCGAATTGGTATTGGGCGCGCAGTCCAGGTCCACCAGGCCGTTGACCACCGCGGGGATGCGGTTCTGCGGCGTGAGCGGCATCCAGCGCACCTTCAGGTCTTTCAGGCCCAGCTGCTGGCGCGCCGCCTCGGCCGCGCGCAGGCACAGGTCGACCGCATAGCCGGCCGGCTGGCCCTTGTCATCGGCAAACGAGAACGGCAGCGCAGATTCGCGGTAGCCCAGCACGATGGTGCCGGACTCGCGGATCTTGTCGAGGACCGGGCTTTGGGCGTGGGCCGCCGCTGGCGCGAGCGCGGCAGCGGAGAAGGCGGCGAAGGCGACAGCCGCCAAAGAACGGCGGGCGCGCAGAAGTCGGGCGGACAGGGCAGGCAGGGCGAAGAGAGTCATGCGGGGGGGACCGGAAAGCGGCCGGCAATGCGGCAAAGTCGCAAGGGTATACCCCAGTCTGGGTGGGGCGAAGAACATTGTTGTCATAAGCAAATGCCTGCTGGCCAAGACATGGAACCAGGCGCCGAACTCGCAACAAGCCGGGGCAGTGTGTAACGAATCTACACGTAGTGGCGATTGCGCCACATTGAAATGCACTCAAGCGGGTAGAATCGCGCTTCCGTGCCATTTGCAACATTCCTATAACAATGAGCCCCCGTCCGTCGCGCCTGCCGTGCATCGACGCCCTGAAGGCCGTCAGCTCGCAGCTGATCGTGCTCCACCATCTGGCCTTCTATGGCCCGATGTCGGATACCGCCTATCACCTGGCCCCGGGCCTGGTGGACTGGCTGTATGACTACGCCCGCATCGCGGTCCAGGTCTTCCTGGTGATCAGCGGATTCCTGGCCGCGCGCAGCCTGGCGCCGAACGGGCGGCTGGAAACCAGCCAGCACCCGTTGCTGATGCTGTGGCGCCGCTACCAGAAGCTGGTGGTGCCCTATGCCGCGGCGATCCTGCTCAGCATTGCCGGCGCCGCGCTGGCGCGCCATTGGATGGCGCATGATTCGATCCCCGCGCCGCCCACGCTGCCCCAGTTCCTGGCGCACGTGACGCTGCTGCATAACATCCTGGATGTGGACGCTTTGTCGGCCGGGGTCTGGTACGTGGCCATCGACCTGCAGTTGTTCGCGCTGCTGCTGGGCACCTTGTGGGCCGCGCGCGCCGTGGCGCGCGGGAAAGCCCCGGCGGGCGTGGCGGCCAGCATCGGCATGGTGGCGCTGGTGGCAGTGGCGTCGCTGTTCTGGTTCAATCGCGATGCCGCGTGGGACATCTGGGCCGTGTATTTCTTTGGCGCCTATGGCTTGGGCACGCTGGCGTACTGGGCATCGAGCCCCGGCCGGCCGCTGCTGCCCCTGCTGCTGATCGGCGCGGTGGCGCTGGCCGCGCTGATGCTGGACTTCCGCCTGCGCATTGCCGTGGCGCTGGCTACCGCGCTGCTGCTGGCGCTGGCGCGCCGCGGCGGCTGGCTGGAACGCTGGCCGCGGGCGCACGTGGTGGGCTACTTCGGGCGCATTTCCTATTCCGTGTTCCTGGTCCACTTCCCGGTATGCCTGGTGATGAATGCGCTGGTGTCGAGCCTCGCGCCGGGCCAGCCGGTGCTGAACGTGCTCGGCATGGTGGCCGCGTGGGCCCTCAGCAACGTGGCCGGGGCGCTGTTCTACCGGTTCGTGGAAAGCGCGCAGCCGCTTGCGGCGCTGCGCGCCCTGTTCGGTAGCGGCCGGGACTCGGTACGGGACCCGGGCCGCGATTCGGCCAGCCGCCCGACCGTGTAACGCTTGCAAGCATCGCCGCTTCTTGTTGGTGCTTGTGCACCGCCGGTGTCCTGCCGCCGGCACGCCAGGTGTGCATGGCGTTCCGCGGACTTGCGTTCGGCGCCATACACACAGGCGCAACACTCACGTAAACGGGCATTGGGCGATGGCACAAAGGTTGCCTAGTATGGAATCGTAAACCTGACCATTTGGTCAGGATTCCATCGGGAACCGAGGGTGCCATGTCCGACCATATCGTCCTCACTTCGCACGCACGCCGCGACCGCCCGGCCGAGCCGATCCACTGGGGCGCGCCCACGGCGGCAGAGCGTGGTCCGGTCATCGCCAGCCTGGCGAATCCGGCGCAGCGCAATGTAATCGGCACCCACGCCGGGGCCTATGCCATCTACCGGGCACTGGCGGTGGCCTCGGGCGCGCTGCAGCGCGACCATCGTCCCGACCTGACCGATACGGCGCCCGCCGAAGCCATCGGCCCGCATCCGCAGTGGGGCGACCCGGACAAGATTGTCTCGCTCGATCCGTGGGGCCACCTGGTTTCCACTGTCTTTGCCGACCGCATCGCGGCCGGCGTGGATATCCGCCCGACCATCGCCGTCACCCGTGCGCATATCAACATGCCGGAGCTGGTGTCGGCCATCGCGGCCGGCCGGCTCAAGCCCGACGGCGACATCCTTCATGCCAATGGCGACGTCCGCGTGACCAAGGCGGCAGTCGACCCGGTGTGGTACCTGCCCGGGCTGGCGGCCCGCTTCGGCATCAAGGAAAGCGTGCTGCGCCGCAGCCTGTTCGAGCAGACCGGCGGCATGTTCCCGGAACTGGTGACGCGGCCGGACCTGAAGGTGTTTCTGCCCCCCATCGGCGGCATGACGCTGTACTTCTTCGGCGACGTCAATCAGTTGGGCAAGCCCGAGACCCGCGTGGCCTGCCGCGTGCACGATGAATGCAACGGATCGGATGTGTTCGGGTCAGACATCTGTACCTGCCGGCCGTATCTGGCACATGGCATCGAGGTGTGCATCGAGATGGCGCAGCAGGGCGGGGTCGGGCTGGTGGTCTATAACCGCAAGGAGGGCCGCGCGCTGGGCGAAGTGACCAAGTTCCTGGTCTACAACGCCCGCAAGCGGCAGGTGGGCGGCGACCGTGCCGAGACTTATTTTGCCCGCACCGAATGCGTGGCAGGCGTGCAGGACATGCGTTTCCAGGAGCTGATGCCGGATGTGTTCCATTGGCTGGGCATCCGCCGCATCGACCGCTGGGCGTCGATGAGCAATATGAAGCATGGCGCGCTGGTGGCGCAGGACATCGAGGTGGTCGAGCAGGTGGCGATCCCCGAGGCCCTGATCCCCGCCGATGCCCGTGTCGAGATCGACGCCAAGGTGGCCGCCGGCTACTTTACGCACTACACGCCGCCGGATGCGAACGAACTGGCCCTGGCAAAGGGCAGGGGGTTGAAGGAATGACGATGTATCCCGAGGACGGCAGTGCCGGCAAGGACCGCCAAAGCACTGGCTGGCTTAGCCCGGTGCCGGAAGGGCATCCCGCTTCCGCGCTGCTGTGCGCCGAGGCGGTGCGCACCCATTGCGCGGCGGTCACCGAACACGTGGCCAGCGGCGCGTCCGAACTCTTCACCTGGCATCCCGACCGCGTGCATGCGATTGCCGATTACGTCGCCAGCACCATTCGCCAGCGCTACCCGGACCTGCAGGTGCCGTACCACAGCCGCTGGCGCCATTTTGAAAGCGGCGGCGTAGACCAGCGCGCGGACCGCTGGCAGGTGCTGTGCGAGCGCGCCGCGCTGAGCGGCCCCGAACACCGCGAGGAGCGCGCCCGCATCGGCATCGACCTGGTGATCCCGAGCGTACTGCTGGACGCGGGCGCCGGCCCCGACTGGCGCTACCGCGATCCGGCCAGCGACCTGGTGCTGACGCGCTCGGAAGGGCTTGGCGTGGCCAGCTTCGACCTGTTCGCGCGCGGCGGCTTCTCCGCGGCGCCGGGCGATCCGCTGCGCGCGGATGCCGAACGGCTGCAGCGCATCGACGCGGACAGCATCGCCCACGCCTTCCAGGTCGCGCAGCACAACCCGCTGGTGGGGCTGGAAGGCCGCGCCGGGCTGCTGCGCCGGCTCGGCGAGGTGATGGAGGCGACGCCGGCGCTGTTCGGCCGGCCGGCCCGCCTGGGCAACCTCTATGACTACCTGAAGGCGCATGCGGTCGGCGGCCAGCTCGATGCCAGCTTCCTGCTGCGCACCCTGCTGGTCGGGCTGGGACCGGTGTGGCCGGGGCGGATCATCGTCGAAGGCGTGTCGCTGGGCGACTGCTGGCGCCATCCGGCCGCGCCGGGCGGGCTGGTGCCGTTCCACAAGCTGACTCAGTGGCTGACCTATTCGCTGCTCGAGCCGCTGGAAGACGCCGGCCTGACCGTGACCGGCCTGGACGCACTGACCGGCCTGCCCGAATACCGCAATGGCGGCCTGCTGTACGACTTCGAGCTGATGGTGCCGCGCGACCCTGGCTTCACCGCCGAGCCGCATGCGGTGGATGAGCCCGTAATCGTCGAATGGCGCGCGCTGACGGTGACGGGTCTGGACCTGGTGGCCGACGGCGTGCGCCAGGCCCTTGGCCTGGCGGAGGCGGATTTCCCGCTGGCACGGGTGCTGGAAGGCGGTACCTGGGCGGCGGGGCGCCGCATCGCGGCCAAGCGGCGCCCGGGTGGTGCGCCGCCGTTCGCCATTGTCAGCGACGGCACGGTGTTCTGAGCGCGCCGGCCGCACGGCGGCGGCAGAGGTTGGCAGCCGTTTATTGGCAGCCTTTGGCAGGCATTGCATGTGAAACGTGGGATCAGGAGCGTCACCATGAACGACATGTCCGCTGTTTCCGCAGTTGAGCCCCTTGATTCCGGTGCGGCAGAGCCCGCGGGCCTGCCCGGCGTGATGGTGGTCGACCACCCGCTGGTGCAGCACAAGGTCACGCTGGTGCGCAGCGAGGAAACCACCACCGACAATTTCCGCCGGCTGGTGCGCGAGATCAGCCAGTTGCTGACCTACGAAGCCACGCGCGACCTGGCGATGGAGACCATTGCCATCCGCACGCCGATCGCGCCGATGCAGTCGCGGGTGCTCTCCGGCAAGAAGCTGTGCCTGGTGTCGATCCTGCGCGCGGGCAACGGCTTTATCGACGGCATGCTGGAACTGCTGCCGGCGGCGCGCGTCGGGCATATCGGCCTGTACCGCGACCCCGAGACGCTGGAGCCGATCGAGTACTACTTCAAGATGCCGGAAGACATCCAGGAACGCATGGTGATCGTGGTGGACCCGATGCTGGCCACCGGCAATTCGGCAATCGCCGCGCTGAACCGGCTGAAGGAGGCCGGTGTCACCACCATGAAGTACGTGTGCCTGATTGCCTCGCGCCCGGGGCTGCGCGCGCTGCGCGCGGCGCATCCCGAGGTGGGCATCGTCACCGCGGCCATCGACGACACGCTTAACGAGCACGGCTACATCGTGCCCGGCCTGGGCGATGCCGGCGACCGCCTATACGGTACGCGCTGATGGACACGCATGCCGGCGCCGCGGCGCTGCGGCCGCTGCCCGCGCGCGATGCCTCGGCCGGGCGCATCCGGCAGGAGAACCAGGCCATGATCCTGCACGCGGCCGAGCACGTGTTTGCGCGCGCGGGCTTTGCCGGCGCCACCATGGCCGATATCGCGATGCGCGCGGGCGTGCCCAAGTCCAACCTGCATTATTACTTCCGCACCAAGCAGGCGCTGTATCGCGCGGTGCTGGGGCACACGCTGCAGCTATGGCTGTCGGAAGCCGACATCATCCGCGAAGAGCTGCCGCCGCAGGTGGCGCTGGAGCAGTACATCCGCGCCAAGATGCGGCTCTCGGCCAGCCATCCGGATGCGTCGCGGGTGTTTGCCAACGAGTTGCTGCACGGCGCGCCCGAAATCGGGGAGATCCTGCGCCATGCCCTGCGCGAACTGGTGTCGCGCAAGGCCGCGGTGGTGCAGCAGTGGATCGACCGCGGACAGATGGCGCCGGTAGACCCGCAGCACCTGTTCTTCACCATCTGGGCCGCCACGCAGACCTACGCGGATTTTGAATCGCAGGTATGCGCCGTGCTCGGCGTCAACCGGCTGGGGCAGCAGGACTATGCGCACGCCACCGAGCACGTGGTGGTGATGCTGCTGCGCGGCTGCGGCCTGGCGCCTGAGCCGCTTGCCTGAGCCGCACAATTTCTACCAGAGACTTCGACAACACATGCTCGACCTGATCCTGCGGCGCTGCAACCTGCCCGACGGGCGCACCGGCATCGATATCGGCATCGCCGGCGGCCGCATCGCCGCGGTGGAGCCGGCACTGGCCGCGCGCGCGGGCGAGGAGATCGACGCGGCGGGCCTGCTGGTGACGCCGCCGTTCGTCGATGCGCACTTCCATATGGACTCCACGCTGTCGTACGGGCTGCCGCGCGTGAACCAGTCCGGCACGCTGCTCGAGGGCATCGCGCTGTGGGGTGAGCTCAAGCCGATGCTGACGCAGGAGGCGATCGTCGAGCGCGCCCTGGCCTATTGCGACTGGGCCGTGGCGCGCGGGCTGCTGGCGATCCGCTCGCATGTGGACGTGTGCGATCCGCGCCTGCTGGCGGTGGAGGCGCTGCTGCACGTGCGCAAACGCGTGCGGCCCTACCTCGACCTGCAACTGGTGGCGTTCCCGCAGGACGGGGTGTTGCGCGCGCCCGGCGCGCTGGACAACCTGAGGCGCGCGCTGGACATGGGCGTCGACGTGGTCGGCGGCATCCCGCATTTCGAGCGCACCATGGCGCAGGGCGCGGAGTCGGTGCGGCTGCTGTGCGAGCTGGCGGCCGACCGCGGCCTGCGTGTCGACATGCATTGCGACGAGAGCGACGATCCGCTGTCGCGCCATATCGAGACCCTGGCCAGCGAGACCGTGCGGCTTGGCCTGCAGGGCAGGGTGGCCGGCTCGCACCTGACCTCGATGCATTCGATGGACAACTACTACGTGTCCAAGCTGATCCCGCTGATGCGCGAGGCCGGCGTGGCGGCAATCGCCAATCCGCTGATCAACATCACGCTGCAAGGGCGGCACGATACTTACCCCAGGCGCCGCGGCATGACCCGCGTGCCGGAGCTGATGGCGGCCGGCGTGCCGGTGGCGTTCGGCCACGACTGCGTGATGGATCCCTGGTACAGCCTGGGCTCCGGCGACATGCTGGAAGTGGCGCACATGGGGTTGCACGTGGCGCAGATGACCGGGCAGGAGGCGATGCGCGCCTGCTTCGAAGCCGTGACCGCCGCGCCGGCGCGGATCCTCGGGCTGGATGGCTACGGCCTGGTCCCCGGCTGTCGCGCCGACCTGGTGCTGCTGCAGGCGCGCGACCCGGTGGAGGCGATCCGGCTGCGCGCCACGCGGCTGCGGGTCCTGCGCGCCGGCAAGACAGTCTCCAGCATGCCGCCGGCAACGGCCACGCTGGCCCTGGCAGGCCGCCCGGCGCAGGTGGATTTCCTGCGATATGGCAGTGAGCGGCAATGAGCAATAGAAAGCACAAAGTTTTTGAGAAAGGGTGTTGACAGTACCCGTCACGCTCGGCATAATCTCAGTCTTCGCATCGCAGCAGCAATGCAGCGAAACGAAGCCCAGATGGCGGAATTGGTAGACGCACTAGGTTCAGGTCCTAGCGGTGGCAACACTGTGGAGGTTCGAGTCCTCTTCTGGGCACCAATATTTGGAAAGGCTCGCGCAAGCGAGCCTTTCTTCGTTTCAGCCCAGAAAGGGAAGTCCTTGAGGACTTCCCGCGAGGACGAGAAAAGGCAACGCTTGCAAGCGTTGCCCGGGGTCGCGCATGGGTGACCGAGTCCTCTTCTGGGCACCAATATTCGGAAAGGCTCGCGCAAGCGAGCTTTTTTCGCTTCAGCCCGTGAGAATGGGCAACGCCTCTGATTATTGAAAGAACCCGCAGCCATGCGGGTTTTTTTCGTCCGTCGCTCCAACCGGCCTTTCAACTGGCCGCCATACCTTCCTGGTTCTGTGCCTCGCGCACGCAATTGCGCCCTTCGGCCTTGGCGCGGTACATGGCCGCGTCGGCCGCGCCGAACAGGCGCTGCCAGTGGTGCGGGCCGCCATGCCCGATCGCCACGCCGAAACTGGCGGTCACGCCAAGTTGCGTGGAGCCGGACAGGTAGACCGGCCGCGAGGCGACCGCCGCGCGCAGCGTTTCCGCCAGCGCCGCGGCTGCACCGGGCCGGCCGTGCGGCAGCAGCAGCGCGAATTCCTCGCCGCCGAATCGCGCCAGCACACCTTCAGGCGGCACCAGCGCCCGCATCATCGCGGCGATGCCGCGCAGCACCTGGTCGCCGGCGGCATGGCCGTGGCGGTCGTTGATCTGCTTGAAGCAATCCACGTCGATCAGCACCAGGCTGGCACTTTCGTGTGCCGCGTACTGGGCCGCCACCAGTTCCAGTGCGCGCCGGTTCAGCAAGCCGGTCAGGCTGTCGGTGTGGGCCTGGTGCTCAAGCTGCTCGGTCAGCGTGGCGCGCTCGCGCAGCTTGCGCCGCAGGATGTCGATAGCATCGAACAGGCGCCGCATTTCGGCCGCTTGCGTGGCGGGTTTGGCAGGCGAGGTCGGCGCGGGATAGTGGGGGTGGCCGCGGGCTTCGGCCAGGCCGATCACTTCGGCACGCGCGCGCAGCAGCGGCAGGAATACCGAGCGCTGCGCGAACACCAGCATGTAGCCCAGCACCGCCAGGATCAGCGCGGACGTGCCGCACGCCGCCGCCAGCTCGCGCAGCGCCTGTGCGCGCGTTGCGGTGAAATGCGCCACCACCTCGTCCAGGAACACCCTGCGCAGCCGCTCCAGCGGCTCCAGCGTCCGCACGTAGCGGTTGGTCAGCTCGGTGGGCGTCATCGAGTAGTTGCCCGATACGCGGCCCTGCGCGACCAGGCTGTCGATCATGGCCACGCCCTGGCCGAAGAACTGGTGGCCGGCATCGGCGTAGGCCTGCTCCAGCGCAGGCGCGGCGCCGAACATGTTGTATGCGGGCCCGGCGAGCTGCCACAGCTCCAGCAGCCGTCCGCGCGAGCGCGTCGCGTCGACCAGGCTCTGTACCGGCATCGGCTGGCGCGCCGCCACCGGCGCCATGATCTGAGAGGCCATGCGCCCGCCATACTCGCGCAGGTCGCCCAGCATCTTGCCGGTCAGCGCCGGCGCGGCCAGGCCGTCGTCACAGGCGGAAAGCTTGCGCACCTGCCAGGCAATGGCAGGCTGCAGCGCGTCCACCACCTCGAACATGCTTTCAATCGCATGGCGGATCTCGTCCATGTCGCGCTGCTGGCGCGGGCGCCCGGCAAGCTCGTCGATCTCGGTGCGCGCCCGCGCCAGCCGTTCACGCACGCGCTCGATCATCAGCGGCGGCAGCTGGTGGCTGTGCAGGCCGAAGGGGACCGGCGGGGGTGCGGACAGGCGCGCCAGCGCGGCATCGCTGCGCGCGCGGAAGACCTGCAGGCGCTCGCGGGCGGTGCTGCGGGGCGAGGGCGGCTCGCCCAGCACGCTGTTTGCCGGGCCGCGCTCCGCGGACAGCGCATTGGCGGCGTCCAGCACCTCGCGGTACGCTGAGATGTCGTACAGGTTCTGCCGGGCCGCGGCGAAATCCCCGTACGATCCGGCGATCACCAGCGCGGCCAGCACCACCGTGCAGAGCCCGCCAACGGCGGTGGCAACCGCCAGCTTGCGCTGCAGGCTGCGGCCGCGCCCGGCCGGCGGCGGGGCGCCGGCGTTCGTGGGGTCGCCGGTCGCTGGCTTACGCCGGCGTGCACGTTGCCACAGCACCATACTGTCTCCACCCGGCGGCTGGATGCCGGGCAATGCCTGGAAGTTTTGTCATTCCCGACATTATTGACGAAAAGGCCCCGCGTCCTGTCCAAATCCCCAGAGATTTGCGACAACCAGCCGCCATCCGCGTCAAGAGCCGGGCCGCCTTCGGGCGCGCGCGAGCGAACATTTCGCGGCTAACGATGGCATGGCAATTGACCTATGCTCAAACTCATCGGGCAAGCTTTTATAACGTCCGAAGGTGGTTGCCATGAGTGTGGTCTTGTCGTCATCGAGAGAGAGAGAGGCAGGGATGAGCCTCGGGTGGCACGCCTGTGCCGCGCACCCCGGCATCGCCCTGCATCACCTGCATTACTGCAGCGTCCTGGCCATGCTGATGTGTGCGCTGGCCCACGCAGATGAGGCAGTTCCGGATAGCCAGAGCCTCTCAGGCTGGGATCAGCCGCTGCAGGCCAACCTGGCACCGCCGGCGATGGCCGGGGCGCCAGACCAACTGGCCGCCAGGGCCGAAGCACCTGGCTGGGCGGTCCAGCCCGCCGAGCCCATCGTCGTCGAGTACGCGGCCTCGCCGCCGCCGTCACCATCCCCATCCTCATCGCCGCTTGCCATGGGCCCCGGGCCCGATGACGATGCCCCGGGCCTCGCCGCCGTGGACAGCGAGACCGCTGCCTTGCCAGAGCGCCCACGCCGGCTGTCGCTGCACCTGGACGACGTTACCACCGCGGGCGGCTTTGCCGACAATCGCATACGCACCATGGCGCTGGCTGTTGATGCCGTGGTGCCGCGCGCGGGCGGTCTGACCATCCAGCCGCGGCTGGAGCTGGCCTACCAGCCCGGCACGAACCCCGTCTCGCCAACGCAGTCGCAAATCATGCCTGGCGATGCCAGCGCCACCGGCATCGGCGTACGCCTGTACGGGGCGCAGCCCACCCGGCTGGCCGGTATCTATCCGTTCGTGGAAGCCGACTGGTGGCAGGACAGCCGCAAGCAGGTCATCAATTTCAACGGCACCAAGATCGATGCCGACCTGTTGCGCGGGTTGTTCTCGTTCAATGTCGGCGCGCACGGCAACACTGCGACGGGCGTGAAGCTGTGGTTCAAGGTGAGGGCGGGACACAGCCCGAGCGGGACGGTCGGGGCGCGCTACCGGTGGTAACCGGTAAAGGGACGCAGGAATGAAAAAAGGGCTTCCGTTTCCGGAAGCCCTTTTCCCTTCTGCATAGGTGGCGCGGCTGGCAGGATTCGAACCCACGACCCCTTGGTTCGTAGCCAAGTACTCTATCCAACTGAGCTACAGCCGCACACGAGAAGCGAGATTGTATAGCAATTATTGAATTGCGCAAGCCCCCCCCGCCAAAAAAACTTCACTTGCTCTCGCTGCCAGGGCAAGCGTCAGCCTGCGGCTACCGACCAGATACCGTCAGTCTCCTGCGCCTTGCCCTCGTCGCGCAGCTTCAGCAGGTGCGCCAGCAGCGATCGCTGCGCAACCGGATGCATGCGCGGCGGCACATCGTCATAGACGCGCAGGACCAGCTCGCCGATCGGCGCCGGGCCCAGCTCGCGCAGCGCGCCGGCGACCTTGGCCTCGCGCTGCAGCCGGTGCCGGACCAGCACGCGGATGGCGCCCTGCGGGCGTGCGATCAGGAAGCCATGTCCCGGCGCGAGCCAGTCCAGGTCTTCATCCTGCAGCGCCGCGAGCGAATCGAGATAGGCGCGCATATCGCCATCGGGCGGGCCGATCACGACGGTCGATCCCTGCATGACGTGGTCGCCGGTGAAGAGGGTCTTTTCCTCCTCCAGCAGGTAGCACAGATGGTTCGACGCATGGCCGGGCGTGTGGTACACGCGCAGGGTGCAGTCTTCGGTAATGGCAATGCGCTCGCCGTGCTCCAGTTCGCGTTGCGGTTCGAAGGTGGCGTCCTGCCACTGGCCGGCGGGCGCGGCACGACCGAGCACGGTGGCGCCGGTGGCGGCCTGCAGCGCGGCGGCCGCGGGCGAATGGTCCACGTGCGTGTGCGTGGCGAGGATCCAGCGGATCGGGCCGGGCGCCGCGTCAAGGATGGCGCGCACGTGCTCGCCATCGTCCGGGCCCGGGTCAATCACTGCCCATTCATTGCGTGCGCCGCCGCCCACGAGGTAAGTGTTGGTGCCCGGGCCGGTCATGACGCTGCCGTTGTTGGCGGTCACGCGCCAGACGCGCTCGGACAGCTGCACCGGCACACCGGGCGCCAGTTCGTAGCGGCCGTGGTCTTTGCCGTCGGGATCGATGCGGCCGATCTCGGCGTAGCACGGCTCATTGGGCATCACCGCACGCACGCCGGCGGCGCCGGTGGCCAGCCGCGGCATGATGCAGGCAATGCCGCGCAGTTGCGAGAAGTAGGCAAAGCAAGCCGTGGCGCTTTCGAACTGTGCGATCGAGCTCAGGGTGCGGCGCGTGACATGCAACTGCGGCAGGCCGCTGTCAGGGGCGGCGGCCTCGGCCGGGCGGACCCAGCGGTGCTCGACGATCTCGGTGCCATCGGGCACGGCCAGCTGGCCTTCGGGCGCGATGGCGACAAAGAAGCGGGTATCGAAACGCTTGGGCAGGCCGGGCGGCGTCAACCAGTAGCTGTGGTAAGCGAGCCGGTCTGCCGCCAGGCGCAGGCCCAATTGCTCGCAGGCATGCGCCAGGCCAGGGCCGCCGCGTTGCACCGACTCGCGCAGCAGCGCCTGTTGGGCGGCGTCGAGTTCGTGCGGCGAGCGCAGGCGCCCGTCGCGGTCGCAGGCAAACAGCAGGCCGGCCTCTTCAAAGCATTCGCGCACGGCGGCCAGGTAGAAGTCCAGGCCGCTGGCGGGCAGACCCAGGCGTTCGCTGGCGATGGTGTCGTCCAGGCCGTGGGCGTGCGCGTGCAGGGTCCTGTCCTGTGCATCGAGCGTGCCGCCGGGGAAGACATAGGCGCCGCTGCTGCGGTCGTTGGCGCGTTCCACGCGGCGCACCAGCAGCACTTCCATGCCGGCGGGCGCGTCGCGCACGACCAGCAGGCTGGCGGCGGGGCGCAGCAGGGGAGCGGGGTTGGCAGGGCGGTTGCCGCTTGTCTCTGTGGTTGTCATTGTGTCGGCATCGTGGTTGTACTGGCGGCGCGCCCGGCCGCAAGACGGGGCATTGCCGCGAGCCATAGTTTAGCCGGGTTCAACGATTCGCTATTCCGGGGCATGCCGGGGGGGCGGGGTCCGGTGGTGGTGGCGCGGCGGCTTTGGCTTTTCCGGCCAGAGGCAGTAACCTGATAGCTCTGCTTCACTTTTTGGCGCGCCATTGCCGGCGTTCCTATGGAGGAGGTCCGCGTGATCCGAGCTTCTTACCTGTGCCTGCCTCTGGCCTGCCTGCTGGCCGCCTGTGAGACGCCGCCACAGCTGGCACCGCGCCCGGTGCCCCCGGCCACCACCCGCATCACTGTCGATCCCCATGCCATGTCCAGGGCCGCTTCCGCCGCCTGCGAACCCGCCGTGGCCGATGCTCTCAAGCGCCGCTATCCGCAGCCCGGCAGCGTCATGCTGATGGCCGACCGCGAGCAGTACTACCAGCGCCCCAATGCACAGACCCAGGTCAATGGCGAAGGCTTGTTCGAGCCGGATGATAGTTCTTCGTCGATCGGCTTCCACTACGCCTGCCTGTACAACGCGCGCACCGGCAAGGTCGACGATGTCCAGATGCGGTATTGAGCAGGCGTGCCTTTCGTCGAAAATACACGGCGACGTATCCCATAATTATTGCGATAAACAGCGGTAATCGCGCCTTTCCATTTCCTTGACCTACCGGTTGAACGGCCATTAGCATACCCACGCGTATTCGCGAAGTTCGCATATAGAACTGTAGTTCTAATCGCGTAACTTTGGCTGACACTGGAGACAAGGAAGCTATGAACAAGATCGCCGGGTTCTTCACCGAACTCATGCGCCGGTATTTGCCGGATCCCTTTGTATTTGCCATTGGCCTGACGCTGCTGACGATGGCGCTGGCCGTGCTGGTGCAGGGGCAGGCTGTCCCGGCGGTGATTGCCAGCTGGGGCAAGGGGTTCTGGAACCTGCTGGCCTTCACCACGCAGATGGCGGTGATCCTGGCGATGGGCTATGTGCTGGCCACGGCGCCGTTTACGGACCGCATGCTCGACCGCATCGTCGGCCTGGTGCATACGCCGCGCACGGCGGTGATCGTCGCCACGCTGGTGGGTGGCATCGGCAGCTACCTGAACTGGGGTTTCGGGCTGGTGATCGGCGGCATTATCGCCAGGAAGCTGGCGCTGAAGGTCCGGGGTGTGCACTATCCGCTGATCATTGCCGCGGCGTACAGCGGCTTCACCATGTACGGGCTGGGCTTGTCGGCCAGCATCCCGGTGCTGATCTCGACTCCGGGCCACCCGATGGAAAAGCTGATGGGCGTGATCCCGCTGTCGGAAACCATCTTCTCCACGCCGATGCTGCTGACCAGCCTGGCGGTCATCGTCACGCTGCCGCTGCTCAACGCCTGGCTGCACCCGCGCAATCCGGCGGAAGTGGTCGAGATCCGCCAGGACCAGGAACCGGTCAAGACCGAGGCCGGCTCGGCCCACAGCATGGGCGGCGAGAACACCCTGGCCGCGCGCCTGAACCACAGCCGCCTCCTGAGCCTGGCGATCGGCCTGTGCGGCATGGCCTACGCGGTGATCTACTTCACCCAGGGCGGCTCGCTGGACCTGAACCTGATCAACTTCCTGATCCTGTTCGGGGGCATTCTGCTGCTGGGTACGCCGGTCAACTACGTGGCCAAGCTCAACGAGGGCATCAAGACCATTTCCGGCATCATCCTGCAGTATCCGTTCTATGCAGGCATCATGGCGATCATGGCCGGCTCGGGGCTGGTGGATACCATCTCGCGTGTGTTCGTCGATATCGCCACGCCGCAGACGCTGCCGTTCTGGGGCCTGGTCAGCTCCTTCGTGATCAACTTCTTCGCGCCGTCCGGCGGCGGCCACTGGGTGATCCAGGGCCCGTTCATGATCGATGCGGCCAAGGCCATCAACAGCTCGATCAGCCAGACCTCGATGTCGGTGATGCTCGGCAATGCCTGGAACGACCTGGTGCAGCCGTTCTGGATCCTGCCGGCGCTGGCGCTGTCGAAGCTGAACCTGAAGGACGTGATGGGCTACACCGTGATCATGATGTTCTGGGTGGGCCTGATCTACGTTGCCGCGCTGCTGCTGTGGGGCGCGCAGATTGCCTGACATTGACACTCAGCCCGATGGCTGACCGGAGGACTGCCATGCCGTACCTGATCGAAACCATCGACAAGCCCAACCACCAGCACGTGCGCCAGGCTACCCGCGCCAGCCACCTGGACTACCTGGAAGCCAACAAGGCGCTGCTGCTGGCCTGCGGCGCCAAGCTCAACGACGATGGCTCCGACGCCGGCGGCGGCATCTATATCGTCGATGTCGACAGCCGCGATGCCGCACAGCGATTCATCGACGCCGATCCGTTCACCGCCGCGGGCCTGTTTGCCGAGGTGCGCATCGTGCGCTGGCGCAAGGCCTATCTCGACGGCGTGCGCCGTCTTTGACGAGGCAGCCCGCGCTGCCTCCATTCCCCCGTACCCCCAGAGAGGAGACCCCATGTTGTTCATGGCCGAAATGACCGTCAAGATTCCCGCATCGCTGGACCCGCAGTTTGTCGAGCAGCTCAAGGCCGATGAGAAGGCCATGTCGCAGCGCCTGCAGCGCGAAGGCAAATGGCGCCACCTGTGGCGCGTGGTGGGGCAGTACGCCAATGTGAGCATCTTCGACGTCAGCGACAACGATGAACTGCACACGCTGCTGACCGCGCTGCCGCTGTATCCGTATATGGAAATCAAGGTCACGCCGCTGGCGCAGCACGGTTCCGCCATCGCGCAGAACTGAGCAGGACAGCGCCCCCACGACCCCATCCCCTGATCCCGACCTGACCGCCATGCCATACGCTGATCTTCCCGACGTCCGTCTGCATTACCGCCTCGATGGCGCCGAGCACCTGCCGGTGCTGGTGCTGTCCAATTCCCTGGGCACCAACTTCGGCATGTGGGAGCCGCAGGTGGCCGCCTTCAGCCAGCATTTCCGCGTGCTGCGCTATGACACGCGCGGCCATGGCGAGTCGTCGGTGCCGTCGGGCCCGTACAGCATTGCGCAGCTGGGCGGCGATGTGATTGCGCTGCTCGATCACCTGGGAATAGAACAGGCCAGCTTCTGCGGCCTGTCGATGGGCGGCATCACCGGCATGTGGCTGGCACTGAACCACGCCCCGCGCATGAACAAGCTGGTGCTGTGCAATACCGCCGCGTATATCGGACCGCCCGAGAACTGGACCAACCGCGCCGCGGCGGTCGAGCGCGACGGCGTGGCCTCGATCGCGGCCGCGGTGGTCGACAAGTGGATCACCCCGCCGTACGCCGCCGCGCATCCGGAACTGGTGGCGTCGCTGCGCGCGATGCTCGGCGCCACCCCGTCCGCGGGCTATGCTGCCAACTGCCTGGCCGTGCGCGATGCCGACCTGCGCCAGGACATCGGCAGGATCACCGCGCCGACACTGGTCATCGCTGGCTCGGGCGACCTGCCCACGCCGCCGCGCGACGGCGTGTACCTGGCGCAGACCATTCCCGGCGCCCACTTTGTCGAACTGGAGGCCGCGCATATCTCCAATCTGGAGCAGGCCGAGGCCTTCAGCAAGGTGGTGCTGGACTTCCTGACCCGCTGAAGCCTGCCGGAAGGGCCTTTCACGGCCCTGGCAACGTGGCTTATCATGCACCCTTTGCCGTCTTGACTTGTGCTTGGTGCGCCCGACCTCTCTTTCCGACTTCGGAGGAATTGACAGGTCGATAGTGTGCGGACAAGATGCGGACGGAACAGATGCGCCTTCGGGACGACATGCCGGCAGTCATAGCCGCAATGCCCGAAGAAGACGCAAGAACATAGGGAAATCGGGGTCATGAAGCCTACCTTTCGTCAACTGGCGAGCGCGGTCACGCTCGCCGTCATGCTGTCCGGCTGCGCGGTCGCGCCGGATCACGGGACTGACCCGGCAGTCGCCGAGCAGCCGCCCTCCGACCAGGCCATGAAGGCCTTGTCCGCTGAAGTCTTCACCTTCGCCTATCCGATGGTGCTGATGGACGTCACGCGCGAGCTGATGACGCTGCGTACGCCAGCCAATACCTTCAGCCACAAGCGCACCTTCCCGGACGCCAGCTTTACCGACGTGGTCAGCCCCAATGCCGATACGCTGTACTCGTCGGCATGGCTCGACCTGTCCAGGGAGCCCGTCATCCTGTCGGTGCCCGACACGCGCGGGCGCTACTACCTGATGCCGCTGATGGATGCGTGGACCAATGTGTTCGCGTCGCCCGGCAAGCGCACCACCGGCACCCGCCGCGGCAACTTCGCCATCACCGGGCCTGACTGGCGCGGCACGCTGCCCAGGGGCGTGCAGGAGATCCGCTCGCCCACGTCGATGGTCTGGCTGATCGGCCGCACCCAGGCCAATGGCAAGCAGGACTTCGCGGCCGTGCACCGGCTGCAGGACCAGTACCGCCTGACGCCTCTGTCGGCCTGGGGCGGCGGCCGGCGCGTGCCGGACAAGGCCGCGCCGTGGCCCGCTGCCGTCGATACCGAAAGCTCGCCCGTGGAGCAGGTGGCCGCCATGGACGCCCAGGCGTTCTTCACGCGCTTTGCCGCGCTGCTGCCGGCCAACCCGCCGGCGCCCGCGGACAGTGCCGTGGTCGAAAAGATTCGCCGCATGGGCATCAAGCCCGGCGTGCCGTTCAAGACCACGGTGATGGAGCCCTCCACCGCGCGTGCCGTGCAGGAAGGCGCCACTGCCGCGCTGGCGGCGATCGTGCAGGGCGCGCGCAAGGGCAACGCCGACGCGGGCAACGGCTGGGTCATGCATCGCGACCTGGGCACCTACGGCACCAGCTATGGCCGCCGGGCGGTGACCGCGTGGGTGGGGCTCGGCGCCAACCTGCCCGAGGATGCCATCTATGCCTCCGCCCGTACCGATGCCAACGGCAAGCCGCTGCAGGGCGGGGCGCGTTATGTGCTGCATTTCGACAAGAACCAGTTGCCGCCGGCACGCGCGTTCTGGTCGCTGACGCTGTACAACGACCGCCAGGCCTTTATCCCGAACCCGATCCAGCGCTATGCCATCGGCAGCCGCGACCGGCTGCGCTTCAACCGCGACGGCTCGCTCGACATCTATATCCAGCACGAGCGCCCGGCCGGCGCCAAGGCAGCGAACTGGCTGCCGGCGCCGCCCGATGGCCTGAACATGATGCTGCGCGCGTACTGGCCGGAGCAGGCGCTGCTGGACGGCACCTGGATGCCGCCGGCGGTGATGCGCGTGAACTGACTGCGACGCCATCAAAAAGAAAGGCCGCATGCCTGCGAGGGCATGCGGCCTTTGTCTTTTCCTGGCCGGCGTGGTGGCGGCGCCACTATGCGACACAGCGCCGCGTGGGCTCAGTGCGAGCTCAGTGCGCGTGCGTGGCGCAGGCGGTGCAGGCCCCGGCAGCGTGCGGCACCGCCGGGGTGCCGGCCGCTGCCGCCCTGGTGACGCGCTTCCAGGCCGCCACCTCCGGCGCGGACAGGCGCCGGCGCAGCGCACGGGCCGCGCTGACCATATTGGCCAGCGCCGCTTCGGTTTCTTCCCAGCCGCGCGTCTTCAGGCCGCAGTCCGGGTTGACCCACAGCCGCTGCGGCGGCACCACCTCGCAGGCGCGGTCCAGCAGCCGTTCCATGGCCTGCACCGACGGCACGCGCGGCGAGTGGATGTCGTACACGCCCGGCCCGATCTCGTTCGGATAGTCGAAATCGCCGAAGCCCTCCAGCAACTCCATCGCCGAGCGCGAGGTCTCGATGGTGATCACGTCCGCGTCCATCGCCGCGATGGCGGGCAGGATGTCGTTGAACTCGGCATAGCACATATGCGTGTGGATCTGGGTCTGGTCCTGCACGCCGCTGGCCGACAGGCGGAAGGCGGTGACGGCCCAGTCCAGGTACGCGTCCCAGTCGGCGCGGCGCAGCGGCAGGCCTTCGCGCAGCGCCGGTTCGTCGATCTGGATCACGCGGATGCCGGCCTGCTCGAGGTCGCACACCTCGTCGCGAATGGCCAGTGCCAGCTGGCGCGCGGTGGTGGCGCGCGGCTGGTCGTCACGCACGAAGGACCATTGCAGCATGGTGATCGGGCCGGTCAGCATGCCCTTCATCGGGCGCTCGGTCAGCGATTGCGCATAGCGCGCGGTATCGACCGTCATCGGTTCCGGGCGGTACACGTCGCCGTAGATCACCGGCGGCTTGACGCAGCGCGAGCCATAGCTCTGCACCCAGCCGTTCTCGGTAAAGCCGTAGCCGCACAGCTGCTCGCCGAAGTACTCGACCATGTCGTTGCGCTCGGCCTCGCCGTGCACCAGCACGTCCAGCCCCAGTTCTTCCTGCTTGCGCACGGCCACGGCGATCTCGGCCCGGATGCGCTCCAGGTATTCGAGCGCGCCGATCTCGCCGCGCTTGAAGGCGGCGCGGGTCTGGCGGATGGCGGCGGTCTGCGGGAACGAGCCGATCGTGGTGGTCGGCAAGAGCGGCAGCTGCAGCGCCTGGCGCTGGCGTTCGATGCGCTCGGCGAAGGGGCTGGCGCGATTGGCCATCTCGCCGCTCACGCCGGCCAGGCGCTGCTGCACGCGCGGGTTGACCACGCGGCGCGAGCTGCGGCGCGAGGCCTGCGCGGCATCCGATGCGGCCAGCGCGTCGGCGACGGCGCCGTCGCCCTGGTTCAGCGCGCGGGCCAGCACGGACAACTCGTCGAGCTTTTCCGTGGCGAAGGCCAGCCACGACTTGAGCTCGGCGTCGAGCCGCACTTCATGCGCGAGCGACACCGGTACATGCAGCAGCGAGCACGACGGTGCCAGCCACAGGCGCTCGCCCAGCGCGGCATGCACCGGGCGCAGCGTGTCCAGCACGCGGCGCAGGTCGGTGCGCCAGATATTGCGGCCATCGATCACGCCCAGCGACAGCACGGCGTGCGCGGGCAGCACGGCCTGCCATGCGGACAGTTGTTCCGGTGCGCGCACCAGGTCGATATGGAAGCCATCCACCGGCAGGGCGGAGGCGCGCTGCGCATGGTCGGCGGCGGTATCGAAGTAGGTGGCCAGCAGCAGCTTCGGACCCGCATCGCGCAGCGTGGCGTAGGCGGTGTCGAAAGCGTCGAGCCACGCCGGCTCCAGGTCGAGGCACAGCGCCGGTTCGTCGATCTGCACCCACTCGATGCCGCGTGCCTTGAGCTGGCCCAGGATGCGGCGATAGGCCTGCAGCAGTTGCGGCAGCAACGCCAGGCGGTCAAAGCCGGGCACATGGCTCTTGGACAGCCACAGGTAGGTGACCGGTCCGATCAGCGCCGGGCGGGCGCGCAGGCCGAGCGCCAGCGCCTCGTCGGTTTCCTCGAAGAACCATGCCGGGCCGCCGTCGAAGGTGGTATCGGCATCCAGTTCCGGGACCAGGTAGTGGTAATTGGTGTCGAACCACTTGGTCATTTCCATCGCCGGCTGCTCGCGGTTGCCACGCGCCAGTTCGAAGTACTGCGTCAGCGTGAGCTGCGCCGCGTCGAAGCCAAAACGGCGCGGCAGCGCGCCCAGCAGCGCGGTCAGGCTCAGCATCTGGTCGTAGTAGGCAAAGTCGCCGGTGGCGACCGTGTCCAGGCCGCGCTCGGCCTGCTGTTGCCAGTGGCGGCGGCGCAGTTGCGCGGCCACTTCGCGCAGCTCGGCTTCGGTGCGTTCGCCGCGCCAGAAGGCTTCTTGCGCAAATTTCAGTTCACGGCGTTCGCCGATGCGGGGAAAGCCGAGGATATGGGTGCGTGCCATGGATGTTGCTCCGGAAGATGTCTGGCGCACAGTGTCGGTTTGCCCGTAAAATGAATCAAGCGACAAGTTTTAAACAACATATGAATCAGTTTCATATTAGTATTGGCGTCCATGTGGGCGGGCGGCCCGTCGGGGGCAGGGCATGATCGAAGTCCGCCATTTGCGCTCGCTGGTGGCCATTGCCGAGTCCGGCAAGCTGGCCACAGCAGCGGAGCGCGTGCATGTCAGCCAGTCAGCGCTGTCGCACCAGATCAAGGCGATCGAATCGCACTATGGGCTGCCGCTGTTCGACCGCACGCGCCAGGGCCTGCGTTTCACGCCGGCGGGCGACCGATTGCTCGCGCTGGCGCGCGAGGTGCTGGCCGCGGTCAGTGCGGCCGACCGCGATATCGAGCGGCTCAAGGGCGACACCCGCGGCGAGTTGCGCGTGGTGCTGGAATGCCATACCTGCTTTGACTGGCTGATGCCGGTGATGGACGAATTCCGCCGCCGCTGGCCGGAAGTGGAAGTGGACCTGGTGGCGGGCTTCCACGCCGACCCGATCGCGCTGCTCAGCGACGGTCGCGCCGATATGGTGATCGGCTCGCAGCCGGCGGCGCGGCGCGGGCTGGAGGTGGCGCCGCTGTTCCGTTTCGAGATCCTGGCGGTGATCGCCAATGAACACCGGCTGCGCAACAAGCGCCGCATCGAGGCCGCCGACCTGGCCGGCGAAACGCTGATCACTTATCCGGTGCCGGAGCAGCGCATCGACCTGATCCGCGAGGTGCTGGTGCCCGCCGGCATCCACCTGGAGCGGCGCACGGCCGAGCTGACGGTGGCGGTGCTGCAACTGGTGGCCAGCCGCCGGGGTGTGGCGGCACTACCCAACTGGGGCGTAAAGAACTACGTCGACCACGACTACGTGCTGGCCAAGCGCATCGGCGCCAGGGGGCTGTGGAGCGAGCTTTTCGCGACCGTGCCGACGGCGATGGCGCGCCGGCCCTATGTGGCGGATTTTGTCTCGATCGTGCGCGATACGTGCGCGGCGCAGCTCGACGGGATCGAGCTGCTGCCGCAGGCGGCGTAGCCGGGCAAAGGCGCAGTATCAGGCGGTCAGCGCAAGCTCGCTGCGGGTGCGGCGCGTGGCGGCGCGCGGGGCCGGGTCGGCCACGATATCGCTGTCCGGGTCGTCTACGTCGGCGAACAGCAGCTCCACGTCGAAACCATTGTCGAGGCGGCGCAAGAACAGCCACAGCAGGCCGGCATCCTCCGCCGTCAGGGTGGCGTGCAGCACGGCCTGCTGCGCGGCGTCGAAGCTGAGTTGCGCCGGCGCCAGGCCGGTGCGGCGCGCATTGGCCAGCACCCATTCCATGGCGCCGAACAGGTCGGCGGTTTCAAGTCGCAGCGAGAGGCGCAGGGTGGGGAGGGCGGTGGCTGGCATGTGTCGTTTCCGGCAGTCGTTCGATGAGGTTAATTTACCAGCCGGGTTGCAAAATTGGCTTCTTAAATTTCTCCGATAGCACCTAAAATAGAGAGTAATCATCCATCTATGGCAAAATAGGAAGATGATTATTCTTTAACGAGGCTGTTTGATGGCGCAGTCGCCCAAACTCGACGACACCGACCGCCGCATCCTGCGCGAGCTGCGGCGCGATGGGCGCCTGTCCAATGCGCGGCTGGCCGAACAGGTCGGCCTGTCGGCCACGCCGTGCTGGAACCGCGTGCGCGCGCTGGAAGAAAGCGGGGTGATCGAAGGCTACGCCGCGCTGCTGAACCAGAAGGCGCTGGGCTTGCCCGATACGGTGCTGATCGAGGTCACGCTGGAGCGGCATGACGACGACATGCTCTACCGCTTTGGCAAGGCCCTGGCGGAATTGCCTGAGGTGATGGAGGCTCACTTGCTGACAGGCGAGTATGACTACCTGATCAAGGTCGCCGTGGCGGGGACCCTGGGCTATGAGGAATTCCTGCGGCACAAGCTCTACAAGCTGCCAGGCCTGCGCCACAGCCGCTCGACCTTTGTGCTGCGCACGCTCAAGCGCGAGACGTCGGTCGAGCCCTGATTCAGGGACCCTGAGCACTTCCGCGGGGCATTGCGCAGCACGCAGGGTGATGCGCGTGCGCTTTGGATGCCAGGTGCGCTCACCCGCCCGGGCGGGCAATCCAAGCGCGAACTGCCGATTCCGCTCATAATGGCGGCGGTGGCGGGCAGCGCCCCCGCTTTTTGACCAAGAATTCCGGTATGAATGACACAGAAATTGAGCTGATCGATTCGGCGCGCCTGCCGACCCGGTTTGGCGACTTCACGGCGCACGCCTTCAAGGGCGCCGATTCAGGCATCGAACACCTGGCCCTCAGCGTGGGCGATGTGTCGGGCGACAACGTCCTGATCCGCATGCACTCCGAATGCCTGACCGGCGATGTCTTCGGTTCCTGCCGGTGCGATTGCGGCCCGCAGCTCGAACTCGCCATGGAAAAGATCGCCGCCGAAGGCCGCGGCATCTTGCTGTACCTGCGCGGGCATGAAGGCCGCGGCATCGGCCTGGCCGAGAAGATCCGCGCCTACCGCCTGCAAGACGGCGGGCTCGACACCGTCGACGCCAACCTGGCCCTGGGCCAGGCCATCGACGCGCGCAACTATGCGTTTGCCGCTGACCTGCTGCACCAGTGGGGCGTCAAGTCGGTGCGCCTGATGAGCAACAATCCGCTCAAGGCTGCCGCACTGGAAAAGGCTGGCATTACCGTCTCCGAGCAACTGCGCCATATCGTGCCGTCCAACGCCGAGAACGAGAAGTACCTGGCTACCAAGCGCACGCGCATGGGGCACCTGCTGGACTGATCGCTGCGCATGCTGCACAGGCCCGCTGCCGAAATCCGGAGCGGGTTTTTTCATGGCCAATTAGTTGCTGACGGAAACTATTGCTCATAGAATCTAACCGCCGTCCGACCTCCGTCCATGTCCAACGCTGCCAACCCCACCAACTCGATCCTCGAATTCATGTCGTTCCGCCTGAACCGGCTGTGCGAAATGACCAAGAACTCCAGCTCCGGCATCTACGAGCGTGAGTTCGGCATCGGCTTGCGGGAGTTGCGCGTGCTGCGCTTTGCCGGACTGGAACCCGGGCTGACGCTGACGCGGCTGATCGAGCTGGTGCTGCTGGAGAAAACCGTGACTTCCAAGCTGGTCACCGCGCTGGCAAAGCGGGGCCTGCTGCGCCGTGAAGTGGGCGAGGCCGATGCCAGGCAACTGAACCTCTACCTGACCCCGCCAGGGGAAGCACTGGTCGCGCAGACATACCAGCGCGGCGATGTGCTGGAGAAGATGTTCCTTTCGGTGCTGACGGAAGCGGAAGTGCAGACGCTGGACCGCTGCATCGACAAGCTGACCGCAGCCTTGATCGCGCACCAGCAGGGGCCATAGCCCGCGGGCGGCAATCCCTCAATCAAAACAAAGCAAGGAGACAGCATGTCGTTGAAGACCCATCCGGAATCCGCGCGGCCATGGCGCCGCGCGGCATGCCTGGCGCTGTGCGCGGCGAGCCTGCCTGCCTGGAGCCAGAATGCCGCGAGCGCCGCCGGGACAACGCCTGCGCCGGCCGCCGCGGTGACGACGGTTGCCGCCGCACTGGAAACCGATCCGAACCGCCTGGGCTGGATGCAGGGGTTTCCGCCGCCGCCAGACAAGCAGATCACGCATGTGCCGGGCGCCGACAGGTTTCCGCGCAACCGCTGGCTGTTCTCGCATATCCGTGAACTGGTCCCGACCGCGTCCGTCTGGCGCGGCGCCGGTCCGGCCAGCGTACTGCCGCGCGCGGAGCGGGATCTCGGCGCGGTGCAGTTCACCGATGCCGACGGCACGCGCCGCACCTTTGACGAGATGCTGGCGCTGACCTATACCGACGGCATCCTGGTGATGCACAAGGGCAAGGTCATCTATGAGCGCTACTTCGGCGCGCTCGATGGCCATACGCCCCATATCGCCATGTCGGTGACGAAGTCGTTTGTCGGCACGCTGGCCGCGATGCTGGCGGCCGAAGGCAAGCTGGATCCGGCTGCGCCGGTGACGCGCTACCTGCCCGAGATGGCCGGCACCGCCTATGGCGACGCCACCGTACGGCAGGTCATGGACATGACCATCGGTGTGCGCTATTCCGAGGACTATGCCGATCCCAAGGCAGAGGTATGGGACTATGCGCGCGCCGGCGGCATGCTGGCCCGCCCGGCCGGCTACAACGGCCCCGGGACTTTCTATGACTTCCTGAAGACGCTGCAGAAGGAAGGCGGCCACGATGCCGTGTTTGCCTACAAGACCGTCAATGCCGAGGTGCTGGCCTGGATCGTGCGCCGCGCCTCGGGCCAGCCGCTGGCCAGGTTGCTGTCGGAGCGGATCTGGCAGCCGATGGGCGCGGAGCAGGATGCATATTTCACCGTGGACAGCATCGGCACCGAGTCCGGCGGCGGCGGGCTGAACACCACGCTGCGCGACCTCGCGCGTTTTGGTGAGACCATCCGCGGCAATGGGCGCTTCAACGGCAAGCAGATCATTCCGGCATCGGTGGTGGCGGATATCCGCCGCGGCGGCGACCGTGAGCAGTTTGCCAAGTCCGCGAGCGCGCCAGTGCTGCCGGGCTGGAGCTATCGCGACATGTGGTGGGTCGCGCACGACAGCCACGGCATGTTCCAGGCTGCCGGCATCCATGGCCAGCGCATCTACATCGACCCGAAGGCCGAATTGACCATCGTGCGGTACGCCTCGCACCCCGTGGCCGGCAACGCGGCCAACAACCCGATCACGTTCCGCGCCTTCCGGGCGCTGGCGGACACGCTGATGCGATAGGGTGATGGCCCGCACGGCATGGCTGCGCCGCCCGGGCCATGCCCGCCGGTTACTTTGCTGCCGGCGATCGACCTGCCTGCGCCGCGGCCGGATCGCGCGGCGTGATTTCCGTCTCGATTCGCTCGCCGTGGTCGCGCTCAGCGACCTTCAGGTCATAGTTCACCTGCAGGTTCAGCCACGAGCGCGCATCGCCGCCGAAATAGCGCGCCAGCCGCAGCGCCGTGTCCGGCGTAATGCCGCGCTCTTCTCGCACGATTTCATTGATGCGTGCCGCCGTCACGCGCAAGGCCACCGCCAGGGCGTTGGCGCTCATGTCCAGCGGCACCAGGTATTCCTCGCGCAGGATCTCGCCCGGGTGGATGGGGGGCATGCCGTCTTTGAAGTACGCCATGGTCGTTGTCCTCAGTGATAGTCGATGATCTCGACGGCCGCCGGGCCGTCATGCGTCCAGATGAAGCAAATCCGCCACCGATTGTTGATACGGATGCTGTATCGGCCTTTGCGGTCGCCGCCCAGCAATTCCAGCCGGTTGCCCAGAGGAGAACGCAACATTGCGAGCGTTGTCGCCTCATGGAGCATGAGCAGTTTGCGGAAGGCCACTGCGCGAATATTGGCTAAGCGCGGCACACAGCGGCCCGCGAACAATGCAAAGGTGTCGGAACATCTGAATGACTGGATCATATCGTATACCGGTAATCGATAAATAGTAATGCAGCGAAAACCAGGCACTGGCCTGGGCGAGCATCCATCAAAGCCGCTCACCTCTCACGCCGCACCGTCACTTGTCTGATTCCAAGCGGCGCGATCGATACCAATTCTTTTCCAACCTGATAGACTGTATGGATGTACAGTGGTCGGGCCGTCGACCCGTCTCTCCCTTAACGTCCTGATTCGAAAGAGAAATCGTGTCGAGCAAGCAGCTAATCCGCATTCGCGGCGCCCGCCAGCACAACCTCAAGAATGTCGATCTCGACCTGCGTCCCGGCGAGATGACCGTGGTGACCGGGCCGTCCGGCTCGGGCAAGTCCAGCCTGGTGTTCGACACGCTCTATGCCGAAGGCCAGCGCCGCTACGTCGAGACCTTCAGCGCCTACGCCCGCCAGTTCCTGGACCGGATGGACCGGCCCCAGGTGGAGCGCGTGGACGGGGTACCGCCGGCCATTGCCATCGACCAGACCAACCCGGTGCGCAGCTCGCGTTCGACCGTCGGCACGATGACGGAGCTGAATGACCACCTGAAGCTGCTCTATGCACGCGCGGCGGAACTGTTCGACAAGCAGACCGCGCAGCCAGTGCGCCATGACTCGCCGGAAACCATCTATGCCGAACTGGTGGCGCGCACCGCCGAGGGCCAGCCGCATCACGACGCGCGCCTGGTGGTGACCTTCCCGGTGGAATTGCCGGAATCGGCGACCGACGAGGAAGTCCAGCAGTGGCTGTCCGTCAGCGGCTATACCCGTGTGCAGGCGCAGCGCGTGGTGCAGTCGCCCACGGGCGCGCGCAAGATGCTCGACGTGGTGGCGGATCGCTTGCGCATCGGCAACGCCGAGAAGGTGCGCGTGGTCGAGGCCATCGAGGCCTCGCTCAAGCGCGGCGGCGGGCGCGTCAATATCTATGTGCTGACCGATGGCGACGACGGCCCGGTATGGCGCTTCTCCACCGGCCTGCACAGCCCGGACAGCGACCTGCGCTATGCCGATCCGCAGCCGGCGCTGTTCTCGTTCAACTCCGCCTACGGCGCGTGCGAGACCTGCCGCGGCTTCGGCCGCGTGATTGGCGTCGACCTTGGCCTGGTGATCCCCGACGCGCGCAAGACCCTGCGCGGCGGCGCGATCAAGCCGATGCAGACGCCGGCCTGGAAGGAATGCCAGGACGACCTGATGCGCTACGCCGCCAAAGCCGGCATCCCGCGCGACACCCCGTGGGCGGAGCTGACCGAGCCCGAGCGCCACTGGGTCATCCACGGCTCGCCGGACTGGACCGGCCAGTGGAACAAGCACTGGTACGGCGTGATGCGGTTCTTCAACTACCTGGAGTCGAAGGCCTACAAGATGCACATCCGCGTGCTGCTGTCGAAGTACCGCAGCTACACGCCGTGCGAAACCTGCGGGGGCGCGCGCCTGAAGACCGAGTCGCTGCTGTGGCGCCTGGGCGCGAAGGACAATGCCGATGCCGTGCTGACGCCCCAGCGCCGCTTTCTGCCGCGCGGGGTGGACTGGGACCGCACGCAACTGGAGGCGCTGCCCGGCCTGACCGTGCATGACCTGATGCTGCTGCCGATCGAGCGCATCCGCCGCTTCTTCGACGACCTGACGCTGCCCAGCGCGATGCTGGACGATGCCCTCAAGCTGCTGCTGGCCGAGGTCCGCACGCGCCTGAAATACCTGTGCGACGTGGGTCTGGGCTACCTGACGCTGGACCGCCAGAGCCGCACGCTGTCGGGCGGCGAGGTGCAGCGCATCAACCTGACCACGGCGCTGGGCACCTCGCTGGTCAACACGCTGTTCGTGCTGGACGAGCCCAGCATCGGCCTGCACCCCCGCGACCTGAACCGCATTGTCGAGGCCATGCACCGGCTGCGCGATGCGGGCAACACGCTGGTGGTGGTTGAGCACGACCCGTCCGTGATGCTGGCGGCCGACCGCCTGATCGACATGGGCCCCGGACCCGGCGAACGTGGCGGCAATATCGTCTTCGACGGCACGCCGGCGGATATCCGCAATGCCGGCACACTGACGGGCGAATACCTGGGCGGGCGCCGCCGCGTGGCCGATGCCTCGCACTGGCAGCGCCGGCCGGTGGATGCCAGTCTACCGCGCATCGTGCTGGAAGGCGCCACCGAGCACAACCTGCAGGACGTCACGGTCGAGATCCCGACGCAACGGCTGGTATGCGTGACCGGCGTGTCGGGTTCGGGCAAGTCCACGCTGCTGCAGGACGTGCTGCATCCGGCCATGGCGCGGCACTTCGGCAAGGCCTCTGAGTCGCCGGGCGCATATCGCAAGCTGACCGGCGCGGACCTGGTCGACGATGTGGTCTTTGTCGACCAGTCACCGATCGGCAAGACCGCGCGCTCCAACCCGGCCAGCTATGTCGGCGCGTTCGACGAGATCCGCAAGATTTTCGCCAAGGCGCCGCTGGCGCTGCAGCGCAGCTATACCGCAGGCACCTTCAGCTTCAACTCCGGCGACGGGCGTTGCCCGACCTGCGGCGGCTCGGGCTTCGAGCACGTCGAGATGCAGTTCCTGAGCGATGTCTACCTGCGTTGCCCGGACTGCGACGGCACCCGCTATCGCCCGGAAGTGCTCGAGGTGAAGATCGAGCGCGCCGCCCCGGGCCAGCCGCCGCGCTTGCTGAGCATTGCCGACGTGCTGGAGCTGACCGTCAGCGAAGCCGCCGCGTGCTTTGCCGCCGACCCCGCGGTGCTGCGCGTGCTGCAGCCCATTGTCGACGTGGGCCTGGAGTACATGAAGCTGGGCCAGCCGGTGCCGACGCTGTCGGGCGGCGAGGCGCAGCGCCTGAAGCTGGCCGGCTTCCTTGCCGAAGCCGCGCAGGCGACGCCGTCCAGAACCCGTCCCAGCGCCATTCCGCGCCGGCTGTTCATGTTCGACGAGCCGACCACGGGTTTGCACTTCGACGATATCGCCAAGCTGATGCGCGCCTTCGGCAAGCTGCTGGATGGCGGCCATTCGCTGGTCGTGATCGAGCACAACCTGGATGTGATCCGCGCCGCGGACTGGCTGATCGACCTTGGCCCCGAGGGCGGCGATGCCGGCGGGCGCGTGGTCTGCACCGGCACCCCGGAGGACGTGAAGCGCTGCGCCGAATCGCATACCGGCCACGCGCTGATCCACTATGACGCGGCGCTGGGCCAGGCCGGCACGCTGGCCGCCGAGCGCGCGGAGATCGAAGGCGTGCCGCTGCAGGCCGCGCTGCAGGCACGGCGCGCGCGCCGCGAGGTAGAGGGCGAGGACGTGGTGCGCATCGTCAATGCGCATGAGCACAACCTGAAGGCGCTCAACGTCGATATCCCGCACGGCAAGTTCAACGTGGTCACAGGCGTGTCCGGATCGGGCAAGTCGACGCTGGCCTTCGACATCCTGTTCCACGAAGGCCAGCGCCGCTACCTGGAATCGCTCAACGCCTACGCACGCTCCATCGTGCAGCCGGCCGGCCGGCCCGAGGTGGACGCGGTCTATGGCATCCCGCCCACGGTGGCGATCGAGCAGCGCCTGTCGCGCGGCGGCCGCAAGAGCACGGTGGCGACGACTTCCGAGGTCTGGCACTTCCTGCGCCTGCTGTACGTCAAGCTGGGTATCCAGCATTGCGTGCATGACGGCGCGCCGGTGACGTCGCAGCGCCCCGAATCGATCGCCGCGCAGTTGCTGCGCGACCATCGCGGCCAGCACGTGGGGCTGCTGGCGCCGCTGGTGGTCAACCGCAAGGGCGTGTATACCGACCTGGCCAAGTGGGCCAAGGCGCGCGGCAATACGCACCTGCGCGTCGACGGCGAATTCCTGCCGGTCGATCCGTGGCCGCGGCTGGACCGCTTCCGCGAGCACACCATCGAGCTGCCGGTGGGCGACCTGGTGGTCTCGCCCGACAACGAGGCCGAGCTGCGCGCGCTGCTGGCGCAGGCGCTTGAGGCCGGCAAGGGCGTGATGCACCTGCTGGCGCCGCTGGACGGCCTGCACGACGCCATGCACAACGGCGGCAGCGCCCAGGTGGGCGAGGTCAAGGTGTTCTCGACCAAGCGTGCCTGCCCGGTGTGCGGCACCAGCTATCCTGAGCTGGACCCCCGCATGTTCTCGTACAACAGCAAGCACGGCTGGTGCACCACCTGCGTGGGCACCGGGCTGGCGCTGACGCGCGAACAACGCGCGGCATTCGACGATACCGTGCTGGTCGAAGACAACCGCGGCCGCGAGCAGAGCCTGCCGTCGGAAGAGCAGGAACCCGAGGGCGTGGTCGATACGCCGTGCCCGGACTGCCATGGCACGCGCCTGAACCTGGTCGCGCGCGCGGTGACCTTCGACGAGAACGCCATCGTCGACGTGGCCCAGTGGACCGTGTCCGATACCCGACGCTGGGTCGATGGCTTGCATCTCACGGGGCGCGATGCCGAGATCGCGCGCGATGTCATCAGCGAGATCGGCAGCCGCCTGCAATTCCTGGAGGAAGTGGGGCTGGGTTACCTGAGCCTGGACCGCGCCGCGCCGAGCCTGTCTGGCGGCGAGGCCCAGCGCATCCGCCTGGCCGCGCAACTGGGCAGCAACCTGCAGGGCGTCTGCTACGTGCTGGACGAGCCTACCATCGGGCTGCATCCGCGCGACAACCAGATCCTGCTGGACGCGCTGCGCAAGCTGGGCGACAAGGGCAACACGCTGGTGGTTGTGGAGCATGACGAAGACACCATCCGCCGCGCCGACCATATCATCGACATCGGTCCCGGCGCGGGCAAGCGCGGCGGCACGCTGGTGGCGCAGGGCGGCGTCGCCGAACTGTCCGCGGCGCCGGACTCCACCACTGGCCAGTTCCTGGCGCACCCGATCATCCATCCGCTGCAGGCCAGGCGCACGGTGAAGCCCGGCGCTGCCGGCAAGCCGGCCGATCCGCCGGAATGGCTGACCGTGCACGGCGCGTCGCTGCATAACCTGGGCAACGTGACGGCGCGCATTCCGCTGTCGCGGCTGGTGGCCATTACCGGCGTGTCCGGTTCGGGCAAGTCCACGCTCGCGCGCGATGTGCTGATGACCAACCTGCTCGATGCGGTGGGCCGCTCTGTGTTGTCGTCGCCGGCCACGCGGCGCGCCCGCAACGCTGCTAAGGACGAGGCAAAGGCAGCCAGGTCGACTGCAAGGAAGCCGCTCAACGTCGAACACAACTGGCATGGCTGCGAAGCCATCACCGGCTGGGAATCGATCGACCGCGTGCTCGAAGTGGACCAGACCCCGATCGGCAAGACGCCGCGCTCGTGCCCGGCGACCTATATCGGCGTGTGGGACACCATCCGCCGGCTCTTTGCCGATACGCTGGAAGCGCGCGCGCGCGGCTACACCGCATCGCGCTTCTCGTTCAACACCGGCGACGGGCGCTGCCCGACGTGCGAAGGGCAGGGTGTGCGCACCATCGGCATGAGCTTCCTGCCGGACGTGAAGGTGCTGTGCGATGTCTGCCACGGCCAGCGCTTCAACCCCGAGACCCTGGCGGTGACCTGGCGCGGCAAGAATATCGGCGACGTGCTGACGATGGAGATCGACGAGGCGGTGGAGTTCTTCTCCGCCATGTCGAACATCGCCCATCCGCTGCAGCTGATGAAGGACGTGGGCCTGGGCTACCTGACGCTGGGCCAGCCGTCGCCAACGCTGTCGGGCGGCGAGGCGCAGCGCATCAAGCTGGTCACCGAGCTGAGCAAGGTGCGCGACGACATCACGCGCCGCGGCCAGAAGGCGCCGCACACGCTGTACGTGCTGGACGAGCCCACCGTGGGCCTGCACATGGCCGACGTGGCGCGCCTGATCCGCGTGCTGCACCGGCTTACGGACGGCGGGCACAGCGTGGTGGTGATCGAGCATGACCTCGACGTGATTGCCGAGGCCGACTGGATCATCGACCTCGGCCCCGAGGGCGGCGCGGGCGGCGGCACCATTGTCGGCGCGGCGAACCCCGAGGCCCTGTCGCGCAACCGGGCCAGCCACACCGGTGCGGCGCTGGTGCCGGTGCTGGCGCGGGGCAACGCCGAGGCCGGCAAAGTCGGCATCGCCTAGGAGGATCTGGTGCAGCGAGGGGCGTACGGGCACGCCTTTCGCTTGCCCATGGTTACTGGCGCGCACATCGCGCCCAAACGGAGGTAGCCATGAAGCCTGTGCACCGGCCGGTTTCTACCTGCCGTGGCCCTGGCCGGAGCGGCTCCAGCCCCCATCATCGAGACCGGCCATGCGAATGCAACCGGACTTACCGCCCCTTGTAAATCCTGCCCAGGCGCGTGACCCGGGCGACACCGGCGCGATGGCCGATACATCGGCTGCGCGGCGTTGCGGGCCAGTGCGCGCCGCCGGCCTGGCCCCCATGACGGTGGTGAGCTACAACATCCATCGCGCCGTCGGTACCGACCGCCGCTATCGCCCGGACCGCATCGCGGCCGTGCTGGCAGAACTCGACGCCGACATCGTCGCGCTGCAGGAAGTGGAATCGGGCAGCAGCAACGACCACACGCTGGAGTATCTTGCCGGCCATACCGGCATGCATGTGGTGTCGGGCTTCACGCGCGTGCGCGGCAATGCCGACTACGGCAATGCGCTGCTGACGCGTTTCGCGCCCGAGGCGGTGAACCAGATCGACCTCACGGTGAAAGGTTGCGAGCCGCGCGGGGCCATCGATGCCACGGTGGCCTGCACTGCCGCGGGCTGCGCGAGTCCGCTGCGCGTGATCGCCACCCATCTGGGCCTGCGCCCCGGCGAACGCCGCCACCAGGTGCAGCAGTTGCTCAACTACGTCGCCACCGCCCACCCATTGCCGACCATCCTGCTGGGCGACGTCAATGAATGGTTCCTGTGGGGCCGGCCGCTGCGCTGGCTGCACGCGTATTTCGAGCAAACGCCGCATACGGCGACTTTCCCCTCGCGGCTGCCGGTGTTTGCGCTTGACCGCATCTGGGTCTCGCCGCGCGCGCACCTGGTGTCCGTGGCGAGCCATCGCTCGCCGCTGGCACGCGTGGCCTCCGACCACCTGCCGCTGCTGGCCTGTTTCGAGTTGCCGGCAGCGGCCTTGCCCAGGGCAGCTTAACGCGGTGCACGGGGCGGGTGTTCCTCGCGTTGGTCGGTGTGGTCGGCCTTGTCGGCCGGCACTTCGGCCGGCAGGTCTTCGGCAGCATGCATGACTTCATCGGCGATCTCTTCCTCAGGGCTCTCCTCGTCCTGCGCCGTGTGGGCCTCATTCTCGCGCTCCTCGATTTCTTCCTCGATATCGTCGGTTTCCAGTTCGAGATCGGGGTCGAGCGTGCTGGGGATATAGCCGGCGTCGGCGCGCGCGGCGCCGGACGCGGTGTTCTCGCGCGAACGGCGCCCGGCCGAGGCCTGCGCGCCTTCGCGCTGCGCAGGCGCTGCGCCGCCGACGCGGTCACCGTGGCGCGCGCCGGTGCGGCGGGTACGTACGGTCTTGCTCATGGTGCCTCCTGTCCGGTTGGTCGGTCGGATTCAGTCGTTCTCCACTGGCGGCTGGCTTTTCTCGGGCTTGCCGGGGTGCCTGACCGAAGGCGGCTCGCGGTTCTCGTCCGGGATGTCATGCTCGTGCTCGACATCGTGGCGCCGGTCGCGCCCGGGCTTGCCGCGCTCATGCTCGGTGTCCGGGCCGCCCTTGTGCGGGTCGCGCGGCTCGCTGCGGCGGCGGATGGTGTCGTGGTCGGGCTGGCGATGGGTGCTCATGGCGTCTCCATGAAGATTGCACGGCGCTGCCGGTCAGTCGGTACCGGCGCGCAGTTCATCGGACACGGTACTCACGCTGCGCACCGAACGCGCCAGTTCCATTGCCATCGTACGCTGTTTCTCGTCGCGCACGGTGCCTTCCGGCTTGACCACGCCGACGGTGGTGGATACGCGGATCCTGGCCGGGTTCTGCAAGCTCCGTTCCTGCTGTGCCAGGGCGCTGGCACCGGTCGGGGCAGTCCTTCGATGCGCCTGGCTGCCTGTGCCCCATGCGACGCAGTCAGGGACACGGACGCTGTGGCGCAAACGCCGTGCTCTTGCCGCCACTGCAGAAACTGGACGTCCAGCGGGGGCGAGCCGATCGCAGCGCGCGGACGGATGGCCCCCATGGCGCGGCGTCGCGCTTGCGTAGCCTCCTGTGCTTGTGTGCGGTCCTGTCTATAGTGAAGGAAATGCTGGCAAGAACTGGCGTGCGACATGTGCCGGCCGAGCACAGTGCGCAGCGCCGGCCCCATTGCCGCGGCGGCACCTGTCTTGCGCCGCGTGCCGCCGGGCCTGACAGCGCAGCCGGGGGGAGCTGATCATCCGTTGCGAGGTAGCTATGAACTTAGCCAGCATTCTCTCCACCATGGTCCTGGCCTCGTCCGTCTCGGTGTCTTCGGCGCCGGTGGAGCGTCAGTTGCTTGCGATCACGCCGTCGGACTTCGCCCAGCGCTTCAATACCGTCGCGCAGGACACCGGCTCCGGCCTCACCCTGCCCAGCTTCAAGGTCGAGCCCGGCTGGCACCGTGCGGCGCCCAGCTCGGGCGTTTCGGTGCTGGTCCGGGCCAGCCGCGCTGGCTATGTCATCGATGAGGTGGTGGTCGTGTGTCGCGAGGTCGAGCGCTGCTTCCTGACCATCTGCACGGCCGCGCTTGCGATTGACGACAGCGTCAACCCGCTGCTGTTGCAGCGCTTTATCGTGGCGCGTATCGCCACGGAACTGGGTGAAGTCGGCCTGGTGATGTCTGGGCTGGCGTATATCGTCGTGACGCCGAAGGAAGACGATTACGTGGCAGTCGTGATCCGGCCCTACCTGACGCAGGACCGTAGTGCCTCGCCAAGCCAGGCAGCGCGCGAGCCGCCTGACGATGCGCACCCGCCGCAGCACGGCCATTTCGGGCCGCATGCGACGCCACATGCGGCACCGCACGGCGTACCGCTCCATCCGCATGGGCCGTTGACGCCGACCGTGGGGCAGCCGGCGCCGCCGCAGCATTCCTGAGCGATCAGGGCTCGCGCAGCAGCAGTGCCACCGGCAAGCCGCCCAGCACCTCGCGCAGGCGCAGCCGGCCCGTGGGTGCATCGAGCGCATGGCTGGTCAGCGCATCGGTCCAGCGGCTGTGCTGCGGCACCCCCACGTTCAGCGTGGTGTCGCCCCAGCTTGCGGGCGGAATGCGCGGCATGGTCGGGTCTACCCGCGCGGCCGCCAGCCGTGTCACCACCGTGATGGCCTGGCACGCGTCCGTGGTACGCGCAAAGGCCAGCACCTGGGGCACCAGCGTGCCCTGCGCGGCCAGCATGCCGTATTGCCCGTCGGCAAAGAGCGCCGGATGCGCGCGGCGCACGGCCAGCACCTGGCGCACCAGTTGCTGCTTGATGCGCCCGTCGCGCCAGTGCGCCAGCCAGTGTGCCCAGCCCGCGCTGCAACCCAGGCGCGCCTGCAGCCGCGCATAGTCCGGCTGGCGCCGGTTGTCCGGGTCCACCAGGCTCAGGTCCCAGCCTTCGCAGCCCTGGTAGCGGTCAGGGATACCCGGCGCGGTCAGTTGCACCAGCACCTGCGCCAGGCTGTTGACGGCGCCGGCCACGGCAATGCGTTGCGCAAACTGGCCGATCTGCGCCAGCACGCCCTGTGGCCAGGCTGCAGCGATGCCACGCAGGAAGGCTTCGCAGGTGGCTTCGTATTCCGTATCGGGACAGGTCCAGTTGCCGTGGCGCTTGGCTTCGCGGATGGCCTTGAGCTGCCACGCCGACACGCGCGCAAGCAAGGCCTCGATGGCGCTGGTGTCCGCCAGGTGGCCGATGTCTTCCATCGGCCACGCGCCGACCAGGGTCTGGTACAGCATCAGCCGGTCGCCCGGGTCTGGCGCCCGCGGCAGCGTGGACAGCAGGGGCGCGCATTCGCGCTCCCATGCCGCCACGGCGTCGGCCCAGGCGCCCGGCACCTCGCTCAGCACGGCCAGGCGCATGCGCGCGTCCTCACCGCGCTTGTGGTCGTGGGTCGCGGTGGCCAGCATGGCATTGGGGCAGGCCAGGCGCCGAGCCGCCATGCGTGCGTGGAATTGCGCCGGCGGCATCGCCAGGCGGCCCGGATCGCTGCCCACCTCGTTGCGCGACAACAGCCGGCCATAGCGGTAGAACGCGGTGTCTTCGCCAGCCTTGGCCGCCAGCGCCGGCATCAGCTGCTGCAGGCGGCGGCGCAGCTCCCCGGTGTCGCTGTCGGGCGGTGCGGCCGTGCGCAGGCAGCCGCCGATAAAGGCCAGCGCGACGGCCTCGTCGGGAGCCAGGCCGGCGCGTGCCGCCTGCATGGCCTGGTCCAGCATGGCGTCATCGGCATGGGCCACGGCGGCATCGCGGTCGGCGGGCTGCGCATCGAAGTAGCTGCGATAGCGCGGTACCGCCGCCATCAGTGCCGCCAGCGCGCGCCGCAGGGCTGCACGGGTCAGGTCGCGAGTGCCGGGCTCTTGCTCCGCGCAGTCGTGCAGGCTGGCGGCGACGCCTTCGAATTCCGTCACCAGATGCCGCTCCAGCACCTGGCGCCGCGCGGCCTCGACATGCGTGGCATAGGATCGCGCATCGCCACTGACGGAGGCCCACAGCGTGCCCAGCGGCGCCTCGCCGTTGCCGTCGTGCAGCACCGCGGCCACGTCGTCCATGAAGTCGTAGCCGGTGGTGCCGTGCACCTGCCAGTCCGGCGCTAGGCGCTCACGCGGGCCCAGGATCTTTTCGACCACCAGCCACGGGTGCTCTAGCCGCAGCAGCGGCGGGCGCGCGGCGGCGTGGCGGTCCAGTGCGGCGCGCAGCCTGCGGCAGTAGCCTGCAGGATCGGCCAGGCCGTCGACATGGTCCACGCGCACGCCGTCGATCCAGCCTTCGCTCAGCAGGCGGAAAACCAGGGCATGGACGGCGTCGAACACCTGCGGGTCTTCCTCGCGCACGCCTACCAGGTCGCTGATCTCGAAGAAGCGCCGCCAGTTCAGCGCAGCGGCTGCGGTGCGCCACCAGGCAAGCCGGTAGTGCTGGCGCTCCAGCAGCGCATGGAGCCGGCTGCGGCCTTCGGCCTGCGTGGTGTCGTACCAGGCGGGCCGGCTGGTTTCGGCTTCGCCGTCCACGCTGCCTGGCGCAAGCGGCAGCGAGTGGTCGAAATAACGCAGGTGGGCGGGAGCATCGCCGCTCGCTGGCACCCAGCGCAGTTCGCCCGCGACCATCGTGTCCCAGTACGACTGGCCCAGGATCGGCAGCAGCACTTTGCCGTGCAGCACCGGATTGCGCGGGGTCCAGTCGATGTCGAAGCTCGCGGCAAAGCGGCTGGCGCGGCCGTGCGTCAGTACGTCGCGCCACCAGCCATTGTGGGTGGCGTCGGCCGCCATGTGGTTGGGCACGATATCGAGGATCAGGCCGAGGCCGGCGTCGCGGGCGCGCGCGGCCAGCGCCTTCAGGCCGGACTCTCCGCCCAGCTCGGCGCGCACGCGGGTGAAGTCCGTGACGTCATAGCCATGCGTGGAGCCCGGCCGCGCGCAGCAGACCGGCGACAGGTACAGGTGGCTGACGCCGAGCGCGGCGTAGTAGCCGACCACGCCGGCGGCATCGGCAAAGGTGAATCCCGGGTGCAACTGCAGCCGGGCGGTGGCGCGCGGCAGGCCTTTCGGCGCGCCGTCGGGCATCATCTTGCGCGCGCCCCGGCGGGCTCGCACACGGTGGCGACGCAGGTGCGCGGCAGCAGCATGCCGGCCGACAATTCCGCGGCCGCACCGGTGACGCTCTCATGCAGTGCCGTGCTCATGTCGCGGCACGGGCGCGTGCACGGCACGGCTTCGCTGCCCAGGTTCAGCCACAGGCTCAGCTCCATGCCGTCCGTCAGGCGCCAGCGCGCGCACAGTGCCGCCGGGCCCAGGATATCGACCCCGGCGCTCTGGCAGCCGGCCAGCCGGTGCAGCAGTTCGCGGCGCCGCACGGCCAGCAGCTCGCGGTAGTAGGGCGCCCAGTCGCCATCGTCTTCGAGGCCTGGGCGCGAGGCTTCGAAGGTGGCCGGGTCGTTGGGATCGGGGATCGCCGTCGCGCGCGCATCGTCGCGGAACGCGGCGGTGGCGGCGAACTCGCGGCGGCGCCCGTCGCGCACGGCGCGGGCCAGTTCCGGCGGATGGCTGGTGAAATACAGGAAGGGCCGCTGGGTGCCGGTCTCTTCGCCCATGAACACCAGCGGCACCTGCGGGCACAGCAGTTGCAGCGCCACGGCCGCGCGCAGCGCGTCGCGGTCCGCCAGGCTGGCCAGCCGTTCGCCCAGTGCGCGGTTGCCGGCCTGGTCATGGTTCTGCAGGAAGCAGACAAAGGCCGTGGGCGGCAGGTGCGCACTGGGCTGGCCGCGACGCACTTCGTGCCCTGCGGCAGAGCGAAAGGATGACAACTCGCCCTGGTAGGCAAAGCCTTCGCCCAGCACACGCGCCAGGTGACGCAGCGCAGGCTGGCCGCGCCCGGCCGCAGCAGGCGCTTCACCCTCTACATCCGGGCACGAAGTGTAGTCGCGGTAATAGCCGTCTTCCTCACGGGTCAGCAGCACGTGCAACGCGTGGTGGACATCGTCGTTCCACTGCGCGTCATAGCCCGCGGCCAGCAGGCCAGCATCGTTGTTGTCGTTTTCCAGCACCAGGTGGAGATGGCGGTTGGCGCCGTCGCCCGCGGCCAGCATGGCGCGCAGTTCGCCCGGCAGCGCCGCCAGCCAGCCTTCGTCATCGATGGCGTGCACGGCATCGAGCCGCAAGCCGTCGAAGCGGAACTGCTCCAGCCAGTAGCGCGCATTCTCGGTGAAGAAGCGCCGCACCTGCGGCTGGCGGAAATCGATGGCCGGGCCCCACGGGGTCTGCCGGTCGGCACGGAAAAATGCGCTGGCGTAGTGGTGCAGATAGTTGCCCTCGGGCCCGAAATGGTTGTAGACCACGTCGAGCAGCACCATCAGGCCGAGCTGGTGTGCGCGGTCCACCAGGGCGCGCAGTTCGTCCGGCGTGCCATAGCCGGACTCTGGCGCAAAGGGGAGCACGCCGTCGTAGCCCCAGTTGCGCGTGCCGGGAAACTCGGCGACCGGCATCAGCTCCACTGCGGTGAAGCCGAGCGCGGCCAGCCGCGGCAGTTGCTGTGCAGCGCCCGCAAAGCCACCGCACAGGCCCACGTGCATTTCATAGATGATGGCTTCGTGCCACGGGCGCCCGCGCCAGTCGGGGCAGGTCCATGCGAACGTGCCGGCGGCGTCGGGGGCGGGCACGATGCTGGGACCGTGCACGTCGTCGGCCTGCCCGCGCGATGCCGGGTCCGGCACCATCGTGCCGTCGTCAAGCCGGAACCAGTAGCGCGCGCCTTTGCAGCACGGCACGATGGCCTCGAACCAGCCATTGGGGCCGCAGGCCATATGCACCGGACCCAGCCCGGCAATTTCCAGCCGCACTGCCTGCCCTTGATCGGCCGCATCCGGTGCCCACAGCCGGAAACGCACGCGCCCGTCGGGTAGCCAGGCCGGCCCGAACAGGTAGTCCTGCAATAGTTCGTCGTCGGAGGAGAAGGCGGGGGCGGAAGGCGCTGCGAAGCAGTCGCGCGGGGCCAGGCTGGGCGATGCGGACCTGGCGCCGGTGGCGAGAAACGGGTTGACAGTCAAATTCGGCTCCTGCCTTCGGGCGTATTCGGACGGCTTTCGGGCTGCAACGGCCAGCCCTGACGCCATGCGAACGCCATGCCGGCAAAACGGTGCATTCGCGGGGCGAGGCAACAGGTCAGGGCACAAGTGCGTGGCCGGCTTTGTTACATGGGCCATTGTAGGAACTACCCGGGCAGCGCGACCATGCAATATCCAGCTCCGCCAACCGCGCCAAGCCTCAGCAAACGCCGCGTGCCTCAGGCGGCGCGCGGGCCGCGCGCGCCGGACTCCACATCCCAGCTTGTGCCGCTGGCGTGGTGCAGCAGCCGCACCGGCACGGGCTCGACTTTCCAGATGCGCTCGCAATACTCGCGGATCGCCCGGTCCGAGGAAAACCTGCCCGAGCGTGCGCACGACAGCACTGACATGCGCTGCCAGCGCTGCGGATCGGTAAACACATCCGATACCAGCTGCTGGCATTCAATGTAAGAGGCAAAATCCGCCATCAGCAGATAAGGGTCGTGCCCCTGCTGCGGGTTGAACAACGGACGGAACAGCGCCGGGTCCCCGCGCGAGAAGAAGCCCTGCTGGACCAGGTCGATCACCGCGCGCAGTTGCGGGTTGCTGTGGTAGTAGGCCGCGGGGTCATAATTGTTGGCACGCAGCGCATAGACTTCGGGCGCGGTCAGGCCGAACGGGAAGAAGTTGTCGTTGCCCACGGCCTCGCGCAGTTCGATATTGGCGCCGTCCATGGTGCCGATGTTCAGTGCGCCATTCATCGCGAACTTCATGTTGCCGGTGCCGGAGGCCTCCTTGCCCGCCAGCGAAATCTGCTCGGCCAGGTCCGCCGCCGGGTAGATGCGCTGCCCGTAGGTGACGTTGAAGTTGGGCAGGAACACCACCTTGAGCCGGTCCCGCACCTGCGGGTCGCGGTTGACCACGTCGGCCACCGAGGTGATGAAGCGGATCATGAGCTTGGCATAGGCGTAGCCGGGCGCCGCCTTGCCGCCGAACAGGAAGGTGCGCGGCGGCATCTGCGCGCCGGGGTCGGACTTGATGCGGTGATACAGTGCAATCACATGCAGCACGGCCAGGTGCTGGCGCTTGTATTCATGGATGCGCTTGACCATCACGTCGAACATGGACGAAGGGTCCACCACCACGCCGGTGGTGTCGCGGATCAGTCGCGCCAGGTCGGTCTTGTTGGCCAGCCGCGCGGCCTGCCATTGCTCGCGGAAGCCGGCGTCGTCAGCATGGGGTTCCAGCGCGCGCAGTTGCTCCAGGTCCGAGATCCAGCCATCGCCGATCGCGTCCGACACCAGCCGCGTCAGCCGCGGGTTGGACAGCGCCAGCCAGCGCCGCGGCGTCACGCCGTTGGTGATGCTGGTGAATTTCTCCGGCCACATTTCGTAGAAGTCCTTGAGCACGTCCTCGCGCATCAGCCGCGAGTGCAGTTCGGCCACGCCGTTGATGGCGTGGCTGCCCACGCATGCCAGGTTGGCCATGCGCACATGCCGTTCGCCGTTCTCACCGATCAGCGACAGCCGCGCCAGCCGCGATTCGTCGCCGTAGAAGCGGATCCGCACCTCGTCCAGGAAGCGCGCGTTGATCTCCAGGATGATCTCGAGGTGGCGCGGCAGCACCCGGCCAAACAGCGGCAGCGGCCACTGCTCCAGCGCCTCGGGCAGCAGCGTGTGGTTGGTGTAGCCAAAGGCTTTCTGCGTGATCTGCCAGGCCTCGTTCCACGGCAGGTCATGGTCGTCGACCAGCAGCCGCATCAGTTCGGCAATGCCCACCGCCGGGTGGGTGTCATTGAGCTGCACCGCGAACTTCTCGTGGAAGCGCGTTACCGGGATGCCGTCGACGGCCAGCAGCCGCAGCATGTCCTGCAGCGAACAGGCGACGAAGAAGTACTGCTGCTCCAGCCGCAACTCCTTGCCCTGGCTGGTCTCGTCGTTGGGGTAGAGGACCTTGGTCAGGTTCTCCGAGGTGACCTTCTTGCTGACCGCGCCCAGGTAGTCGCCGCGGTTGAAGGTATGGAAGTCGAAGGCCTCGGTGGCGTCAGCGCGCCACAGCCGCAGGGTGTTCACGGTATTGACGCGGTAGCCCAGGATCGGCGAGTCGAACGGCACGCCCACCACGGTCTTGGCCGGCACCCAGCGTACGCGGTAGTGGCCGCGATCGTCGGTGTAGTGCTCGGTGTGGCCCCCCAGGCGCACCTGCACCGCCCATTCCGAGCGCTGGATCTCCCATGGGTTGCCGTTGCGCAGCCAGGTATCGGTCTTCTCCACCTGCATGCCGTCCATGATGGTCTGCTGGAAGATGCCGTATTCATAGCGGATGCCATAGCCGAGCGCGGGGATTTCCAGCGTCGCCAGCGAATCCATGAAGCAGGCCGCCAGCCGGCCCAGGCCGCCGTTGCCCAGCCCCGGCTCGACCTCCTGGTCGAGGATGCGGTCGAGATCCAGCCCGGCCGCGGCCATGGCCTCGCGGACCTCGTTGAAGATGCCCAGGTTGATCAGGTTGTTGCCCAGGTGCGGGCCCATCAGGAACTCGGCCGACAGGTAGGCGACGGTGCGCGAGGGCTGGCCCAGGTAGGCCTCGGCGGTGCTGATCCAGCGCTGCACCAGGCGGTCGCGCACGGTATGCGCGGCCGCCTGGTAGAGGTCGTTCTGGCTGGCATGGCCGGGCAGCTTGCCCTGGGTATGGAATACGTGGTCAAGAAAGGCCCGGCGCAGGCTGGCGCCGGACAGCGCGGTACGGGTGTCGTCGGCATGCTCGGGGCGGAAGGCTTCCGTCATGGCGGGCTCCTGCGCATGGGGGTGGGTCAAGCTTAGCGGATGGTGCGATGCGTGCGTGGACGGATCGCGGCGCTGGTCTCGCGCGCGGCACTTTTGGCGCCGCGCACGGCATCGGCCCGCGCGCGCACCGCCGGGGTATCGAACAGCGCACGCACATCGGCATCGAGCCGGCGCTGCCAGTTGGGATGAATGCTGGTGGTGCCGGGCAGGTTGGGCTGCTCGGCTTCTCCCAGCAGGTCTTCCAGCGGCACCAGCCGCATGGCGGTGCGCGCCGTGCCCAGCCACGCCAGTACGGCATCGAGCGGGGCATGGGCGGGGTCCGGCTCGGCGCCGCTGCACAGCCCCGCATCGCACAGCGCCTGCCATAGCGCACTGCGCTCGCGCGCACGGCCGGCTTGCACGTCTTCGAGGGTTTCGCCGGGCGCCAGCAGGCGCAGCCGGTCGCGCCACGCCAGGTCACGGCCGGCCCACCAGCCGGTGACCGTGGGAAGGTCGTGCGTCGAGGTGGTGCCGACGGCATCGGGCTGCCAGTCCGCGGGCGGCAGGAAGGCCGGCACTGTGTCGACCGCCGCGTCGGGCACGCGGTGCGCTGCCTCCGCCGCATCGGCGGGCGCGCTTTCTTCGCGCTGGAACCACAGCACGTCGATGCCCAGCACGCCACGCGCCGACAGCGCCGCATTCAGCTCCGGCGGTACCGTGCCCAGGTTCTCGCCGATGATGATGGCGCGGTGCCGCCATGACTCCAGCGCCACCAGCCGCAGCATGTCCTGCAGTGGGTAGCGCAGGTAGGCGCCGTCGCTCGCCGGGGCGCCGGCCGGCACCAGCCACAGGCGCGCCAGGCCCAGCACATGGTCGATGCGCAGGCCGCCGGCATGGGCCAGGTTGGCGCGCAGCATTTCCAGGAAGGCGGCGTAGCCGTGGCGGCGCAGTCCGCGCGGCGAGAACACCGCCACGCCCCAGTCCTGCCCGAGCGGGTTGTACAGGTCCGGGGGCGCGCCGGCATGGAAGCCCGCCAGGATTTCCTGTTGCCGCGTCCAGGCCTGGCTGCCGCCAGGGTCGGCGCCTACCGCCAGGTCGGAGACGATGCCGACCGCCATGCCGGCATTGCGTGCCCCCCGCTGCGCGCGTGCCATGCCGTCGGCGGCGATCCATTGCAGGAAGGCGTGGTAGCCAACCGCATCGGCATGGGCCTGTGCAAAGGCCGCCACGGCGGCGTCGCCGGGCGAGCGCAGCGTGACCGGCCAGCAGCGCCAGTCGGGCGCGGCGTTGTGGTTCGTGCCGCTGGCGCTGTCGGCCAGCCGCTGGGCCTGGATCGCCTCGTAGCAGGCGTGCGCATGCAGCGTAGTGCCGCCGCGCGCGCGAAAGGCGGCGCAGTCATCGAGCGTCGCGCGCGGCAGCAGCGTCTCGCGGCGCTCCCATAGCCACCGCAGGATGGCGTAGCGCAGCGGCGCCAGCGCGATCCAGTCGATCTCGCTGCGCGCTTCCAGCGCGGCCAGCGCTTCGCCCGCGCCCAGCGCGGCGATGGCCGCGTCCACCGCGGCCTGCCCGAACTGCGCGGCGGGGTCGGCATAAAGCGGGTTCAGGAACAGCCGGCTGGACGGCGCGTACGGGCTATAGCGCTCGGGAAGCGCGGCAAAGCCGGCGTGCAGCGGGTTGATGGCCACGGCGTCGGCGCGGGCGCCGGCGGCGCTGATGCAGCACTGCGCCAGCGCGCTCAGGTCGCCCATGCCGCAGGGCGCGCCGCGCCGCAGGCTGTAGAGCTGCACCGCCAGGCCCCAGGGCCGGGTCAGTTCGCCCGCGCGACCGGCGTGGCGCAGGGCATCGGCAACGCCGTAGCAGCGTGGCGGCGCAACCGCCAGCACGGTGTGCGCATCGCCCAGCTCCAGGCGGTGGTAGCCGCATACGTCGATGGCCGGCAGCAGCATGGCGCCGTCGCTGTCGCGCGCGCTGTCATCGTTGCCGCGCACTGCGGTGCCGGTGACGATGGCGCCGTCCTCCAGCGTCAGCCGGTAGGCGCGCTGCGGCAGCGTATGCGGCCACGGCACCGCCATGGGCTTGCCGCGCTCGGCGGTGACCAGCGGCGGCAGCGCGTGCGCGGCGTCGTCGGACGCAAGCCACGCGCGCGACGCCTCGCACTGGCCAGTGGTGGCACCAGGGAGGCCCAGCCCGTCCAGCACGCGCCGCAGCGCGGCGTCGGAGACCGTCCGGGGCTGGTTCCAGGCATCCGTCCACTGGGGCAGCAGGCCCGCGCGCAGCGCCAGCGCATGCAGCGGCGTGGGTGCGGCGCGGTGGGTGGGGTGGCGGGTGGCGCGCGGGCTCACGCTTGTGCCTCCTGCGGCGCGCCCGGATCCGGACTTTCCTGGGGTGCCCCCAGGGGCGGGCTTTCCTGGGGCGCGCTATGGCGGCTGCGGGCCTGCGCCGCCAGGAGCACCAGCGAGTGGCCCGCCACCGCCTGGTTGTTGGCGACCGCCTCGGCCGCGAGCTCGGCTTCGGTGGCGTCGGGCCGGCTGCTGTCGAACAGCAGCGTCCAGGCCAGCGCGGGCGCGGGCAGCAGGAAAGATGCATCGGCATCGCCCGCGTTGAGCAGCAGCAAGGTTACCTGCACGGTGTCAGCATCGCTCTCTTCCTCTTGCGCCAGCGAGCCCAGCTGCGCGCGCTCCGGTTGAGGCGGCGCGGCCGCGCGGCGCAGCGCGAGCGTGCGGATCTCCGGATCGGCCCATTCCTCGGGGGTGGGCGGCTTGCCGTCGGTATCGAACCAGGCAATGTCGGCAATGCCATGCGCCGGTTCCTCGCGTCCGTGCGCAAAGCGGTCGCCGGCCAGGGAATGCAGCCGCCGGCGCAGGGCCAGCAGGCGGCGCACCATGTGCTGCAGCGGCTGCGCGCCGGGCGTCTGGGCCTGCTTCCAGTCCAGCCACGAGATCTCGTTGTCCTGGCAGTAGGCGTTGTTGTTGCCGTGCTGGCCGCGGCCCCATTCGTCGCCGGCGGTCAGCATCGGCGTGCCTTGCGACAGCAGCAGCGTGGCCATCAGCGCCTGTGCCACGCGCTGGCGCCGCATCAGGATCTCCGGGTCGTCGGTAGGACCCTCCACGCTGCCGTCCGGGCTCCAGTTGGCGCTGGCGTTATCGTCGGTGCCGTCGCGGTTGTCTTCGCCGTTGGCCTCGTTGTGCTTGCTGCTGTAGCTGACCAGGTCGGCCAGGGTGAAGCCATCGTGCGCGGTGATGAAGTTGATGCTGGCCCACGGGCGCCGGTGGCGGCGGTCGAACAGGTCGGCCGAGGCCGCCAGCCGCGCCGCCAGCTCGCCGCGGTGGCCGGCGTCGCCGCGCCAGAAGCGGCGGGTCACGTCGCGGAACTTGTCGTTCCACTCGGCAAAGCCGGGTGGGTGGTTGCCCAGCTGGTAGCCGCCGGGGCCCAGGTCCCACGGCTCGGAGATCAGCTTGACGCGGCTCAGCACCGGGTCCTGCATCAGCGCATCGAAGAAGCCCGAGCCTGGGTCGAAGCCATTGCCCTCGCGCCCGAGCGTGCTGCCCAGGTCAAAGCGGAAGCCGTCGACGTGGTAGCACTGCACCCAGTAGCGCAGCGAATCCATCACCATCTGCAGCACGCTCGGATGCGACAGGTTGAGGGTGTTGCCGCAGCCGGTGTCGTTGATGTAGTGGCGCTCGTCGCCCGGCATCAGCCGGTAGTAGCTGGCATTGTCCAGCCCGCGCCAGGACACCGTCGGCCCCAGTTCGTTGCCTTCGCAGGTGTGGTTGTAGACCACGTCCAGGATCACTTCGATACCGGCGGCGTGCAGGCGCCGCATCGCTACCTTGCACTCCTGCAGTTGCCCGGTGCCGAGATAGGCGGGCTCCGGCGCAAAGTACGCCAGGGTGTTGTAGCCCCAGTAGTTGCGCAGGCCGCGCTCCAGCAGGAAGCGGTCCTGCAGGATGGCGTGCACCGGCAGCAGTTCGACCGTGGTCACCCCGAGCTGCAGCAGGTGGTCGATAAAGCGCGGATCGCACAGCGCGGCGAAGCTGCCGCGCAAATGGGGCAGCAGGTCGCCGCGCAGCATCGACAGGCCGCGCAGGTGGGCTTCGTAGATGACGGTGGCGGGCCACGGCACCGCGGGCGGGCGGTCGTCGCCCCAATGGAAGCTTTCGTCCACCACCACCGCCTTGGGCATGGTCGGGGCGCTGTCGCGGCGATCCGGCGTGAGGTCGCCGCGCGCGCTTTGCAGGCGGTAGCCGAACAGCGCATCGGACCAGCGCACCGGTCCGCTCAGCTGGCGCGCATACGGGTCCAGCAGCAGCTTGTGCGGGTTGAAGCGGTGGCCGTGCACGGGATCGTAGGGACCGTGCGCGCGGTAGCCGTACAGCGTGCCCAGTGCGGCGTTCGGCAGATAGCCGTGCCAGATCTCGTCGGTGCATTCCGGCAGCGGCAGGCGCGCCAGTTCCTTGCGGCCGTTGTCGGAAAACAGGCACAGGTCGATGCGCGGGGCGTGCGCGGAGAACACCGCGAAATTGACCCCCAGGCCGTCCCAGTTGGCGCCCAGGGGAGATGGCTTGCCGGGCAGGAGCCGGTCGGCAATCTGGCGGGTCATGTGGATGCGCCCCGGCTACTGCCACCGTGATCGAAGCGCAGCACCAGCGTGGCCAGCGGCGGCAGCGTCAGCGCGAGCGAAGCCGGCTGGCCGTGTGACGGCACCTCCACCGCCGCCACTGCGCCGCCGTTGCCGACATTGCTGCCGCCATACACGGCCGCATCGGTATTCAGGCATTCCTGCCAGGTGCCTGCGTACGGCACCCCGAGCCGGTAGTTGTAGCGCGGCACCGGGGTCATGTTTGCCACCACCAGCACCGCCTCGCGGCTGTCGGGACCGGCGCGGCGCAGCCATGCGAACACGCTGTTGTGGTTGTCGTCGCCGACCACCCAGCGGAAGCCCTCGGGGCTGTGGTCCAGCGCATGCAGCGCGGGCAGTTCGCGGTAGAGGCGGTTGAGGTCGCGCACCAGCGTATGCACGCCGCGGTGCATGGGCTGGTCCAGCAGCGGCCAGTCCAGCTCGGCATCGTGGTTCCATTCCTGCCACTGCGCCAGCTCGCCGCCCATGAACAGCAGCTTCTTGCCCGGGTGGGTCCACATGAAGCCGTAGTAGGCGCGCAGGCCGGCGAAGCGCTGCCAGTCGTCGCCGGGCACCTTGCCGATCATCGACCCCTTGCCGTGCACCACCTCGTCGTGCGACAGCGGCAGCACGAAGGCTTCGGACCAGGCGTAGACCAGGCCAAAGGTCATGTCCTGGTGGTGCCAGGCGCGGTGGATGGGCTCATGGCCAAGGTAGTGCAGCGTATCGTGCATCCACCCCATATTCCATTTGAAGTCAAAGCCGAGCCCGCCGCTGGCCACGCTGGCGGTCACGCCGGGCCATGCGGTGGACTCCTCGGCGATGGTCAGTGCGCCGGGGCAACGCTCATGGACCACGGCGTTGAGTTCGCGCAGGAAGTCCACGGCTTCGAGGTTTTCGCGGCCGCCGAAGCGGTTTGGCACCCACTGGCCGGGCTCGCGGCTGTAGTCGCGGTAGAGCATGGACGCCACCGCGTCGACGCGCAGGCCGTCGGCGTGGAAGTGCTCCAGCCAGTGCAGCGCGCCGGCCAGCAGGAAGCCGCGCACCTCGTTGCGGCCGAGGTTGTAGATCAGCGTGTTCCAGTCCTGGTGGAAGCCTTCGCGCGGGTCCTTGTGCTCATACAGCGCGGTGCCGTCGAAGCGCGCCAGTCCGTGCGGATCGGTGGGGAAGTGCGCCGGCACCCAGTCCAGGATCACGCCGATCCCAGCCTGGTGGCAGCGGTCGATAAACGCGGCGAAGGCCTGCGGCGGGCCCAGGCGCGCGGTGGGCGCATACAGCGACAGCGGCTGGTAGCCCCAGGAGCCGCCGAACGGGTGCTCGGTGACGGGCAGCAGCTCGATATGGGTGAAGCCAAGCTCCTGCACGTAGGGCACCAGCCGCTCGGCCAGGATTTCCCAGCCGCGTTGCGGGTCGTTGGCGGCGCGCAGCCACGACAGCACATGGACTTCGTAGACGGACATCGGCGCGCTGTAAGGGTCGGCGACTTCGCGGCGCGCCATCCAGTCGGCGTCGTGCCAGGTGAATGGTGGCGCGCCTTGCCCCGGCCCGGCGACAACCGATGCGGTGGCGGGCGGCGCCTCGGTGGCCTGCGCCAGCGGGTCGGCCTTGTCGGGCAGTTCGGTGCCCTGCGGGTCGAGCAGGTCGTACTTGTAGCGGCTGCCCGGCTGCGCGCCCAGCGCGGCAGGGACGAACAGCTCCCAGATGCCGCTGGGATGGCGCAGCCGCATCGGGTGCCGCGCCGGGTGCCAGCCGTTGAAGTCGGCGATCACCGAGACACGCCGCGCGTTGGGTGCCCAGACCGCAAAGCGCACGCCGTCGATGCCGTCCACGCGTTGCCATTGCGCGCCCAGGCAGGCGCCCAGCTCGAAGTGGCGGCCCTCGGCGATCAGGTGCAGGTCCAGCTCGCCCAGCAGCAGTCCGAAAGCGTAGGGATCGGCGCTGCATTGCTCGGTGCCGTCGGACCATTGCACGCGCAGCCGGTAGCCGGCGGCATCGGCTTTGTGTGCGCGCGGCAGACGCGCGGCGAAGATGCCGCCGCCATGCAGCCGCTCCATTTGCGCCAGCGGCGTTCCGCTGGCATCGGCCAGCTGCACCGATGCCGCGCCCGGCAGGCAGGCGCGCACCAGCGTGCTGTCGCCATCAGGGTGGGGGCCCAGCACCGCAAACGGGTCATGGTGGCGCGCGCCAAGCAGGGCCTCGAGTTCATGGACCGGGAGCATGCCGGTTTGCGTGCCGGCGGTGGTGTTGGCCGCAGGGCTCATGGCTGGCCTCCCGGCATGGCCAGCTTGCGCAGCAGGCGGGCCAGGCCGCTGACCGGCAGGTCGATCCACGCCACGCGGTTGGCGGCTTCGTATTCGACTTCATAGGCCGCACGCTCCAGCAGGAACAGGTCGAGCAGGGGCTGCAGCTGGTCGGGCGCCACCCATGGCGCGGGCGAGGCCTCCATGTGCTGGCGGTAGCAGGTCAGGAAGGCTTCGTTGGCGGTGGCGCGGAATTGCTCCAGCAGCACCGCGCGGCGTTCGGCCAGCTGCGGCGGCAGTTCGCTGTGGGTGCGTTCCTGGCGATCAGTGCCTACCGTGGCCGCGGCATAGTCGAGCGAGCGCAGCAGTCCTGCCACATCGCGTAGCGGCGAGGTCTTGCGGCGGCGCCAGTCCAGCGGCAGGCCGGGCTCGCCTTCGAAGTCGACCAGGTAGGTGTCGTTCTGCGCGATCAGTACCTGGCCCAGGTGGAAGTCGCCGTGAATGCGCGTCTGCAGGCTGCCGGGCGCGGCGGCGGCAAGCTGTTCGACCAATGCGGGCAGTGCGTCGCGCGCGGCCAGCAGGGTCTGCACGTCGGCCTCGAAGGCCTGGCGCACCGGGCCGGGCACGGTGGCGGGCGGAGGCTGCAGCCGGTTCAGCGCGCGCTGCAGCGCGTCCATGGCTTGGCCGGCCCACGCGCGCGCATCGCCATCAGTGGCCGGCAACGGCGCGAAGGCGTCGTCGCCGGTGGGGCGCGCCAGCACGGCATGCAGTTCGGCCAGCCGGCGGCCGAGCGTGCCGGCCAGCGCGGCGTAGCCGTTCATGGCCTCGCCGAATTCGTCCTCGCCTTCCTGCGAGGGCAGGGCGTCGTCGATGGTGCGGCCCAGGTAGTCCAGGGTCCAGTCCCAGCCATTGCCCTGGTTCAGAATATAGCCCTGCAGCAGCATCAGCGTATGCGGCACGCCATCCGACCCGGTGCGCACCACTTCGCCCAGCAGCGGGGCCGCATGCGCATAGCCCTGCGCGGTCAGGTAGCGCGTCATCTCGGCCTCGGGGTGGATCCCGCCCGAGAGCCGGCGCACCAGCTTGAGCACGGCCGAGCTGTTGTACGACAGGGAGCTGTTCGACTGCTCGGCCGACATGTACTCGATCGGGTCGTTCTCCAGTTCCAGCGCGGCCAGGCCGGGTTCGGCGCGGAAGTGGATGATGTCGTTGCCGGCATGCATCTGCACGTCATTGCGCAGCGCGCGCACTACTTCGCGCGCAAAGGGCTCGATCACGAAGCCATCGGTGGCCAGCCCGACGCGGCTGCCCTGGCGCACGCGCGCCATCGACAGACCCTGCGCCAGTTGCGACACGCCGTCGGCGCTTTCGCGGTCCCACAGGATGCCCAGCGGCAACTGGTAGCGTTCGGTGCGCCCGGGCAGGGACACTTCGACCTCGCCCAGGTAGATATCCTCGCCGCTGCTGCCGCGCGTAAAGGGCAGCAGGTAGGTCAGCGCGATGCGCTCGATGCGCTCGTGCTTGGCGCCGAACCAGCGGCGCCGGCCGATATAGTGCGGCAGGACTTCGCTGGCCATGAGGCGGCGCGAGGCGTCGGTCAGTTCGGGCCTGCCTGTGTTCTGCATCACAAGCGTGATCTGGTCTGGCATCTGCTCTGGTGCCTCCACGTGCCATGAGGGCGGCTGGGCCTCGTCGCTCAGCACGAACCAGTAGAAGCCGTAAGGCGGCAGCGTCAGCAGGTAGGTCAGCGTGCCGATGGCCGGGAACGGCGTGGCGCCCATCATCTCCACCGGCACGCGGCCGTTGAAGGCGGACAGGTCCAGTTCCACCGCCTGCGGCGCGCGCGACAGGTTGGCCACGCACAGGATATGCTCGCCCTCGAACTCGCGCAAGTAAGCCAGGATCTTGCGGTTGCCGGGAAACAGGAAGCGCAGCGTGCCGCGGCCAAAGGCACGGTGCTTGCGGCGCAGTGCCAGCATGCGCCGCATCCAGTTCAGGAGCGAATGCGGGTCGCGCGCCTGCGCCTCCACGTTGACTGCCTCGTAGCCGTACAGCGGCCCCTGCAGCGGCGGCAGCACCAGCCGCTCGGGATCGGCGTGCGAGAAGCCGCCGTTGCGGTCGGGTGACCACTGCATCGGCGTGCGCACGCCATCGCGGTCGCCCAGGTGGATGTTGTCGCCCATGCCGATCTCGTCGCCGTAGTAGATTACCGGCGTGCCCGGCATCGAGAACAGCAGGCTGTTCATCAGCTCGATGCGGCGGCGGTCGCGCTCCATCAGCGGCGCCAGCCGGCGGCGGATGCCCAGGTTGATGCGCGCGCGCCGGTCCGAGGCGTAGACCTCCCACAGGTAGTCGCGCTCGCTGCTGGTCACCATCTCCAGCGTCAGTTCATCATGGTTGCGCAGGAAGATGGCCCACTGGCAGTTGGGGGGCACTTCCGGCGTCTGGCGCATGATGTCGGTGATCGGGAAGCGGTCTTCGCGCGCGATCGCCATGTACATGCGCGGCATCAGCGGGAAGTGGAAGGCCATGTGGCATTCGTCGCCCTCCGGGTCGGGCCCGGTCAGGCCGAAGTACTGCTGGGCATCTTCCGGCCACATATTGGCTTCGGCCAGCAGCATGCGGCCGCGGAAGTGCTGGTCCAGGTGCGCGCGGATATGGCGGATGACGGCGTGGGTCTCCGGCAGGTTCTCGTTGCTGGTGCCTTCGCGCTCCACCAGGTACGGCACCGCGTCCAGGCGCAGTCCGTCGATGCCCATGTCGAGCCAGAAGCGCATCACCGACAGCACTTCGTTGAGCACCTGCGGGTTGTCAAAGTTCAGGTCCGGCTGGTGCGAGTAGAAGCGGTGCCAGAAATAGGCGCCCGCCACCGGGTCCCAGCTCCAGTTGGACTTCTCGGTATCGCAGAAGATGATGCGGGTGCCGGCGTAGGACTGGTCGTGGTCGGACCACACGTAGTAGCGGCGCGCCGCCGAGCCGGGCTTGGCCTTGCGCGCGCGCTGGAACCACGGGTGCTGGTCCGAGGTGTGGTTGATGACCAGTTCGGTGATGACGCGCAGCCCGCGTACATGGGCTGCGGCGACGAAGCGCCGCGCCTCGGCCAGCGTGCCGTAGTCGGGGTGTACGTTGCGGTAGTCGGCAATGTCGTAGCCGTCGTCGCGGCGCGGCGACGGATAGAACGGCAGCAGCCAGACGGTGTCCACGCCCAGGTTGACCAGATAGTCGAGCTTGGCCTGCAGCCCGGCGAAGTCGCCCACGCCGTCGCCGTTGGCGTCGTAGAAGGACTTGATGTGCAACTGGTAGATGACCGCGTCCTTGTACCAGAGCGGGTCGGCATTGAGCAGGGCGGCATTGCCGGTTTCGGTAAGGCGTCTCATCCGTGTCTCCACGTATGCCTGTCAGGCGCCGTGCGGGTCTATTGGCACCGGCGCTGTGGGCGGGCGGGGAGCGGGACGTTCCAGCGGACGCACGTGCCAGACCGTGAAGGGCAGCAGCGCCGGGTCGAGCCGGATGCGCTGGTGCTTGCCGCGCAGCTCGAAGTGCTGGCCGCGCATCAGGTCCTGCACCGCCAGGCCGGCCTGGTCGGGCAGGCCCCATTCCCACAGCGGGATTTCGATATCGGTGTCGTGCACCGTGCGCGGATCCAGGTTGATCGCCGCCAGCAGCACGTCGTCGCCGAACAGGTAGTCGGTACCCGGCACGAAGCGCGCGAACCACAGCACCGCATCGCTGCCAGCGTGGTAGAAGCGCAGCCCGAGGTGGTTCTGCAGTGCGGGGTGCCCGGCGCGGATCTCGTTCAGGCGGGAGATCTCGGCGACGATATTGCCCGGCTGCCGCCAGTCGCGCACGCGCAGCTGGTATTTCTCGGAGTCCAGGTATTCCTCGCGCACCTTGCCGTCCAGCACGAAGGGCGCGCTCTCGCACAGCTCGAAGCCGCTATACATGCCCCACAGCCCCGACAGCAGCGTCGCCAGCGCCGCGCGGATCAGGAAGGCGGCGCGGCCGCCCTGGTGCAGGAAATAGGGGTTGATATCGGGCGTGTTGACGAAGAAGTGCGGGCGGAAGAAGTCGCGCAGCGGGCTCTGGGTGAGCTCGGTCATATACTCCGTCAGCTCCCACTTGGTGTTGCGCCAGGTGAAGTAGGTGTACGACTGGCTGAACCCCAGCTTGGCGAGCCGCGCCATCATCTTGGGCCGGGTGAAGGCCTCGGCCAGGAAGATGGTGTCAGGGTGGCGCGCGCGCACGTCGGCGATCATCCATTCCCAGAACGGCAGCGGCTTGGTATGTGGGTTGTCCACGCGGAAGATGCGCACGCCGTGGTCGGCCCAGAACATCACCACGTCGCGCAGCGCCTGCCACAACGCCGCACCAGCCGGCGGCGCCGCGTAGAAATCGACGTTGACGATGTCCTCGTACTTCTTCGGCGGGTTCTCGGCATAGCGCAGTGAGCCGTCGGGCCGGTGCGCGAACCACTCCGGGTGGTCCTTCAGCCACGGATGGTCGGGCGAGCACTGGATCGCGAAGTCCAGCGCCAGCTCCAGGCCGTTGGCGGCGGCAGCGTCGATCAGGCGGCGGAAATCCTCGAAGGTGCCCAGCTCGGGATGCAAGGCATCGTGGCCGCCTTCGTCGCCGCCGATGGCGTAGGGGCTGCCCGGGTCGCCGGGCTCGCTGCGCAAGCTGTTGTTGCGGCCCTTGCGATGGGTGCGGCCGATCGGGTGAATCGGCGTGAAGTAGAGCACATCGAAGCCCATCGCGCGGATCGCGGGCAGCCGCGCAATCACATCGTCAAAGGTGCCGTGGCGCTGCGTGTCATTGCTTTGCGAGCGCGGGAACAGCTCATACCAGCTGGCATAGCGCGCGGCCAGGCGGTCGGCCTCGACGGGCATGGCCACCGGATGGCGCGATGCGAACGGGCGTCCTGCCGGCGTTTGCATCACGGCGTGCATCGCCGTCGCGGTGCGCTGGGACAGCAGCAGTTCGAGGCGGCGCTCGTCATTGCCGGCCGCGGCAGTCAGTGCATCGACGATGGCGGACAGCTCGCTGTCCTCGGAGGCCTTCTGGTTGTCCTTCTTGCCGTTGCGGGCTGGCTGGAGCAGTGCGTCCGCGACCAGCCGCGCGCCTTCTTCGGTTTCAAGCGCCACGTTCAGTCCGGCCGCGCGCTTCTTGCCGATCTCGTCGAGCCAGCTGGCGAAGGTGTCGCGCCAGGCCTCGACCGTGAATTCATGCCGCCCCAGCGCCACCAGCGGGAAGCTGCCTTCCCAGCGGTCGTTGATCAACGGCTGCATTGGCGCTTCGTGCCAGCCGGTCTCGCCCGGCGCGCGCCAAAGCACGGCGGCGGCGAGCTTGTCGTGGCCGTCCATCCAGATGTCGGCGCTGACGGTCACGCGCTCGCCCACCACGCGCCGCACCGCGAAGCGGCCTTCGTCGCAGGATGGCTCGACCCGCTCGATGGCGATGCGCGAGGCCTCCATCGCCGCCACCACGCTGCCCAGGCCGGTCACGGCCAGGGTTTCATGGCCATGCGGCGCGCGCGCGCCGGGGCGCGGCATGCCTGGCCGGCTTAGCGGCACCGGGGGCACTTCATACAGGCGGATATCCGCGGGCGCCAGCGTGATGCGGTCAAGCGCGTCAAGGCGGCTGGTGCCGTCGATCGTACCGCCGGGGCCGCCTGCCGCGGGCTCAAGGCGGGCGCTGGCGTGCGGCAATGCGCTCAGCACGCGGTCGGCGCCAAGGCTGCCCGGTGCGATCGGGTCGGGGTTGAGCACCACGGCCAGCGCCGGGCCACCGTCAGGCACGGCGGGGTCATCGCGTTGGACCTTCGCATCGGGTAACGCGCAGTTGCCGTCTGGCGCGGGCAGACGCGCCAGCACCGTCAGCGGTGCATCGGGGCCGCTCAGCAGCCGCACGCCGAGGGCCGGCGCCGGATTGCGCGCGGCGAGCCAGGTGTTGGCCTCCAGCAGTTCATGGGTGATGTCGTAGGGCGCGCCGTCGTGCGCAGCGCCGTCAGGGGCCAGCGGGTCGCGCGCGAGCGCGCCGCCGGTCTCGAAGCCCGCCGGCACCAGGATGCCGTCGCCGATCGCGGCTGCGGTCCACAGCGCGCGGCGCGCGCTGAGCGCGTCATGGCTGGACGGGGTCAGCGCCGGTGCCGCCAGGACCCGGCCAAAGCGGCGCAGGCGCGCCATTTCCTCGGTCAGCCAGGCACTTCGATAGTCCCACCACGGCAGCGAGCAGAAGGCGCCGTCGAAGCCGGCCGGCGCCAGCTCGTCCAGCTGCGCCGGCGTCAGGCCCGGCGTCCAGGCAAGAAAGCGCGCGATGCCAGGCGCCTGGTCCGGCACGGCATCGCTGCGCAAGGTTTCCAGCAGCGCGGTCCAGCACCTGCCGGGTACGCGTGCCGGCGCACGACAGCAGAAGCCCGCGGCGCCCGCCGCCCGGGCCATGCGCAGCCGCGCCGCCCACCACTGCACCAGCGCTTCGGCAATTTGCCGGTCATGCCAGCGCAGGCGCGTGCCGGGGATATGGTTGTCGGTCTCGTGAGGGGCGTAGGCCGGAGACGCGGTGTCGATCCAGGCGACGTCCGGCAGATCGTCTGCCCCGGCGGCGCCGTCGGCCATATAGCGGTCCAGTGAAATATCCAGCAGCGGTGCCAGCCCATGTCGGGCGCATGCCGCAAGCGTGTCTTCCCCGGGCAGGTGCGGCCAGCCGCCGATCAGTACGTGGTCGAAGCCCAGTGCCGCCACGCGCTGCAGCGCGTGCTGATCGGCATCGGGCATTCCGGTCAGGTCGATCTGGCAGATCCGCACAAAGTCCTCCCGGGGTTTCGCTCCGGTGGAGCAACAAAATCCCGAGCCGGCGCCTCGCGGCCAGCCGGCGGGATGGCACTGCCATGCGAAGTGCGTGCCAGCACGCCCGGCCCGGCGCCGTTATGCCCCGAGACAAGGCGCTTCAAGGGAAAACGCCGCCGCCCTTCATGTGCGCGATGCGGAGCTGCTTGTAAAAACTACCGGCTCGCGCCATGCCGATGGAAAGAACGCGCGGGGCGGCAGGCCGGGCTTGCGCAGGACCGCACTGGCAGTCGCCCCGGCACCGTCCGGGAAGGGTTTCGCGTGCAAGCCGCTTTTGGCCGTTGCGCAGCGCGTGCGGCAGGTCAGCCCGGAATGGCGCGCGGATCGTGGCCGAAGCTGTTGCGCGCCCGGATCTGGCCGTCGCGGCCGTGGATCAGCAGTTCGACATGTTCGCGCTGCGCCTTGGTGGTGCCGGCCGCCACCGCTTCTTCCTGCGTGGCATGGTGCGATTCAGCGTAGCGCGCGCCTTCGTGGATGACATCCCAGCCCTCGTCGTGCGGGACGACGTGTATGTTGCTGCCCATGTTGTGTCTCCTCGAATAGGGATGCATTCATTGTGGCGTATCTGCGCGCGCTGTCTATCCGGCGGTGTCTGACAGGCGCGCAAAGCGCACTAGGTTCCACTTTTCGATGGAAATCCCTGGTTATTTGTCGGGCCTCTTGTAAGCTGGACTTGGATCGCAAAAAGAGGAGCGGACCATGCGAGCAAGATTTGCCAGGGGGCTGACGCAGTCGCCGGTGACCGTGGTGGCCCGGGCGTTCGACGGAGAAGCGGTGCGCACTCCCCAGGTGGGCGACCTGGTGACGGTATATAGCCAGGATCAGGACACCGAATTCAATATCCGCTTGTGCGAGGCCGTCGAGCCTGGCCACTGGCGCGGCGTGGTCTACGCGATCGGCCGCGGACAGGACGTGCTGGTCACGGCCGAAGGCCTGGAGATCGACGACGTGGTCGAGGTAATGCGCGAGGAAATCGCCTCCGTCATCCCCTGCGGACGATCCCACTGAACGCCGCACCCCGCGGGTGCGGACATTCCGGTTTTGAAGACGCCTGCGGCTTGGTTCAGGCCGGCCGCGCGGGCTGCTTTGGCACGCCCAGCCACATGGCCAGCCCGCTGGCCAGCAGCAGCGCCGCCAGCAGGTAGAGCGCATTGTCCAGGCTGCCGGTCTGGGTCTTGATCTGCCCGATCACCCACGGGCTGACGATGCCGCTGGTGATGCCGATGCTGCTGATGAAGGCGATGCCCGCGGCCGCGCCCGCGCCCGGCAGGTAGCTGGGCGGCAGCGACCAGAACACTGGCAGCGCGGCAAAGATCAGCACCGCGGCCACCGACAGGATGGCCAGCATCACCGCCAGGCTGGGCAGGTGCAGCGTCAGCGCCGCCAGGGCCAGCGCGCCGCCTGCCGTGCACAGCAGGAAGTGGCGGTGGCGCTCGCCGGTGCGGTCGGAATGGCGCGCGATCAGGATCAGGCCGACCGCGCCCACCGCATTGGGCACCACCGAATACAGGCTGACCGACACCACGTCGGTGATGCCGAAGTCGCGGATCATCAGCGGCATCCAGAAGCTCAGCGCCAGCGAGCCGCAGGTGAGCGAAAAATAGATGAAGGCGAACAAGTACACGCGCGGGTTGCGCAGCACCTGGCGCAACGCCTGCAGCGAATGGCCGCCGGCATGCGCCTGCGCGGCGGTGTCACGCGCCAGGTGGGCGCGTTCGCCGTCGGTCAGCCAACTGGCCTGCTGCGGGCCGTCCACCAGCAAGCGCGCGGCCACCAGCCCCAGCAGCACCGCGGGCGCCCCCTCGATCGCAAACATCCACTTCCAGCCCTGCAGGCCGAGCACGCCGGCCATGTCGCGCATGATCCAGCCGGACACCAGCCCGCCCAGCACGCCCGCCACCGCCACGCCGGCAAAGAAGATCGCCATCACCGCGGCACGCCGGCGCGCCGGGAACCAATAGGTCAGGTAGAGCACGATGCCGGGGAAGAAGCCGGCCTCGAACACGCCCAGCAGGAAGCGCAGCGCATAGAACTGGGTGGGCGTGGAAACAGCCATCATCGCTACCGAAGCCACACCCCACAGCACCATGATGCGCGTGAACGTGTGGCGCGCACCGAAACGTGCCAGCAGCATGTTGCTGGGCACCTCGCACAGCACGTAGCCGACGTAGAAGACGGCGGCGCCCAGGCCGTACATGGCGTCGCTGAAGCCGAGGTCCTGCTTCATCTGCAGCTGGGCGAAGCCGATGTTGATGCGGTCCAGGAACGACACCACGTAGCAGATGAACAGGAACGGGATGATGCGCAGCCAGACCTTGCGGTAGAGCGCGTCTTCATCGGGCGCAGCCAGTGCGGCAAGGGGCTGGGCGGGGGGCGTCAGGCTGGATAGGGACGAAAGATCCCCTGAGACCGGATGGCTCATGAACGTTGTCTCCGTACGGTGGTGGCTGCGGCGGCGGGCAGCCGGCGGGTGCCGCCAGCGGGCCGCGTCTGGCGCGCGTTGGCCCGGGATGGTCTGAGAAAAAACGCGGCGCCGGTGCGGCCGGGCCGCACCGGCGTCAGGTCAGGCTGGCGTCGTGGCCGCCATTGCGGTCACGCCTTCGCGCGCGGCGGCCATGGCGGCCAGCAGCACGTCGTGGTCGCCGATATGGTTGGCCAGCAGCAGGATCAGTTGCGCGTTGGCGGCCTGGCTCTGCGCTTCGTCGAGGTCGCGGTGCATGTCGATCAGTGCTTCGTAGAAGTCGTCGGGTCGCGCCAGGTTGAGCTGGGTGTTGAGCGTATTGGGCATGGAAGTCTCCGCGGTGCAGGGTCTGGCGGGTCTGGCAGATCTCAGGCGGCCATGCGGCCGGGCTGCGGCGCGCGCAGGTCGGCGCCGGTGGCGCGCGCCAGCGCGGCGCGGATCGCGGCCGGGTCGGGGCGGTGCCAGCGGGCGCAGACATGCTGGTCCGGACGGATCAGGTAGCAGGTGCCGGGCGTGGCGCCGTAGCGCGTGGCGGCCAGTCCCTCGTCATCGCGCAGCACGGTGGCACTGGTGCAGGTCAGCGCCGGTTGCGTGGCGTCGGTCACGCAGACCAGCCGCAGCGGCACGCCACTGTCTTTCAGCGCGGCGAGGTCGGCGAGCGTGCCGGCATCGATGGCGTCAGGGTTGCCGAACAGCAGCACCGTGAAGTCCCCGCCCAGGTGCGACAGCAGCCAGCCCGCGCCCTGCGCGCCGGATACCGGCGCATCGCAACAGACCGCTCCGGGCACAAGCTTGCAAGCATAGCCCTGGGCGTCGTCACCGGTGTTCAGCGGCGAGTCCTGCAGCACTGCGGGCACCGACAACCGCCCGCTGTTCACCAGGGTGCGCGCAAACGCATGGCGCTTGGACAGCGTCAGCACTGCATCGCGGAACACGCGGCTCACCGCGCTCTTGGGCGTGATGAAGTCGGTGGAGCGGGTGGAGTTGCGGATGTTCTCGTCGGCGGCATATTCGCGCTCGCTGGCGTAGGTGTCCAGCAGCTTGTCGCAGGCCTGGCCCTGCAGCACGTAGGCCAGCTTCCAGGCCAGGTTCTCCGCGTCCTGGATGCCACTGTTGGCGCCGCGCGCGCCGAATGGCGACACGCCGTGCGCGGCATCGCCGGCAAACAGGATATTGCCGTGGCGAAAACTGTCCATGCGCAGGCAGGAAAAGGTGTAGACGCTGACCCATTCCAGCTCGAATTTCACGTCCTTGCCGAGCAGTGCCTGCACCCGCGGAATCACGCGCTCCGGGGTTTTCTCCAGCACCGGGTCGGCATCCCAGCCCAGCTGGAAGTCGATGCGCCAGACGTTGTCCGGCTGGCGATGCAGCAGCACCGACTGGTTGGGGTGGAAGGGCGGGTCGAACCAGAACCAGCGCTCGGCCGGGAAGTCCGCTTCCATCTTGACGTCCGCGATCAGGAAGCGGTCGCGGAAGGTGCGGCCCTTGCTGTCCAGGCCCAGCAGCTTGCGCATCGGGCTGCGCGAACCGTCGGCGGCGACCACGTAGCGCGCGGCCAGCGGATAGCAGCCGTCAGGTGTTTCGATGGTCAGCACCACGCCGGCATCGCCCGTGTCGCGTTGCTCCAGCCCGACCACCTTGTTGTGCCAGCGGATCTCGATATTGGGCAGCGCCTGCGCGCGTTCCAGCAGGAAGCCTTCGACGTAGTACTGCTGCAGGTTGATGAAGGCGGGGCGGCGGTGGCCGCTCTCGGGCAGCAGGTCGAAGCTGTAGACCTGTTCGTCGCGCAGGAACACCCTGCCGACGTGCCAGCCCACGCCCTTGTCGACCATGCGCTCGCCGCAGCCCAGCCGGTCGAAGATATCCAGCGTGCGCTTGGAAAAACAGATCGCGCGCGACCCGGTGGAGAGCGTGCAGTCGTCGTCCACCAGCACCACGCGCACGCCGCGCTGCGCCAGGTCGATGGCGGTGGCCAGCCCGACCGGGCCGGCCCCGACCACGACCACCGGATGCACCGCGGCGGGTGCTGCCTCAGCGGATTGCCCGGCGCGCTGTTCCGCGCAGGGCTGGTATGCGAACGACAGCCGCTGGTAGTCGATGCTGCTCATGCTTGTGTCTCCATCCAGGCCTTGATGCCTTGTTACCTGTTCTGTTCTGCTTGCGTCAGTCCTGCAGCGCTGCCCACATTTCCTGGTCGCGCTGGGCCGTCCAGATGCGCGGATGGCGCACGCCGGCGGCCTCGTCGTAGGCGCGCGAGACATCGAAGGGCAGGCAATGCTCGTAGATGAAGACGTGGCCGAACTTGGGGTCCATGGCGCGGCGCGTGTGCGCCATCGCGGCCTTCAGGTCGAGCTTTTCGGCCACGGCTTCCTTGCCGGCCTGGAACAGGGTGGAAACGAAGTCCTTGGTGTAGGCGATGCCTTGCTTCACTTCTTCGGGTGTGGTCAGCGCGGGGCCACGGCCCGGCACCAGCTTTTCGGGGTTGAGCGCCTGCAGGGCGTCCAGCGTGGCCGGCCATTGCTCCAGTTGCGCGTCGCCGCAGTAGCAGGCGGCGTCGTATTCGACCAGGTCGCCCGAGAACAGCACCTTCTGCTGCGGCAGCCAGACCACGGTATCGCCCTTGGTGTGGCCCGAGCCCAGGTGCGCGATGCGTACTTCCAGCTTGCCCAGGAACAGGGTGATTTCCTTCTCGAACACCAGCGTCGGCCAGGTCAGGCCGGGCACGGTCTCCACGCCGGCGAACAGGCGCGGGAAGCGTTCGATCTCGGACTTCATGTCGGCCTCGCCGCGCTCGACAATCATCTCGTAGGTGCCGCGGCTGGCGATGACCTGCTGCGCGCCCTCGGCAAAGTAGGCCGACGCGCCCAGCACGCGCACCGCGTGGTAGTGCGACAGCACCACGTACTTGATGGGCTTGTCGGTGATGGTGCGGATGCGCGCGATCAGGTCCTGCGCCATGGCCGGCGTGGCGGTGGTGTCGACGATCAGCACGCCGTCGTCGCCGATGACCACGCCCGAATTGGGATCGCCTTCGGCAGTGTAGGCCCAGGCGTTTTCGGACAGCTGGGTGAAGGTGACTTGCTTGGCTTCCAGGTCGGCCTGCGATGCGAATGCCTTGGACATGGCGTCTTTCCTCTGTGTGGGGGGGCGAGATGGCACCGGCACGGCACGATGGCTGCGTTGCGCTGGCCGCGCGGGCTGTCTCGCCCCGTTCATATGGATGCTGGGATGTCTCACGACGGGGTGCGCCGTGTTGCGACGGGGTAGTGCAATCTTAGGAAACGTTCTTAAATTAATCAATAGCGAAAGCGTTCGTCTATGACAAATAATTTGGGTGAATGGCAGGCGCATTCCAGATATGCCAAAAAGCGCGGGTAAACCCTTGCTCGCGTGGCTTTGGGAGGCGTTCGATTAATATCCGGGGTTTCCGATCACACAGGACGGCAATGGCCAGACGCAAGGCTGGGGAAGCAACAGCGCAGGCTAGCGAGCCCGTAGCGCGTGCCGACAAGGCACAGCGCGGCATCCAGAGCGTGGAGGTGGGCGGGCGCCTGCTGGCGGCGCTGGCCGCCGCACGCGCGCCGATGCCGCTGGCCGCGCTGGCCGATGCCGCGCAGCTCGCGCCAGCCCAGGCGCATGCCTACCTGGTCAGCCTGACACGGCTGGGCCTGATCAAGCGCGACCATCTGTCCGGCCGCTACGAGCCCGGCCCGCTGTCGCTGCGGCTGGGCATGCTGCACCTGGAGCAGGATCCCGCCTGGCGCGCCGCGTTGCCGCGGGTGGACGCGCTGGCGCAGGCCCTGGGCTTCAGCGTGGCGACGAGCATTGCCGGGCCGCAGGGCCCGACCATCGTCCGCTATGTGCCAGCCAGTGCGCCGCTGCACGTCAACCTGCACGTGGGGACGGTGATGGCGCTGGCCGCTACCGCGACCGGGCGCGTGTTCTGCGCCTTCCAGCCCCCGGCGCAGTGGCAGCCGTTGTGGCACGCGCAGCAACCGGGCGCGACCGAGTCCGAGCTCGCCGCCTTCAGCGCCAGGCTGGCAGAGATCCGCGCGCGCGGCATCGAGCGCAGCATCGACACCCCCAGCCCGGCGGTCAGCAGCCTCAGCGTGCCGGTGCTGGACGACGCGGGCGCGCTGCGGCTGGTGCTGACGCTGGTGGGATCGACCGGTGCCATCGATGTTGACTGGCACGGCGCGGCGGCGCAGGCCCTGCTGGCTGCGGCGGCGGACATCGGCGCGGCGCTGCGCGAAGAACAGGAGCGCCCGGCATGAGCAGCGTGACAGAAACCCGACAAGACATGGAAGGCGGAAAGCCGCAGCGCGGCATCCAGTCGCTCGACAGCACCGGCCAGTTGCTGGGGGCGCTGGTGGCTGCCGGCCGGCCGCTGGCGCTGCGCGACCTGGCGCTGGCCGCGGGCATGCCGCCGGCCAAGGCATTCCCCCATCTGGTCAGCCTGCAGAAGACCGGCCTGCTGGCGCGCGACGCCGCGGGCAACTACCTGTGCGGACCCCTGGCGCTGGAACTGGGACTGATTGCGCTGCAGCGGCTGTCGCCGACGCGCGAGGCAGAGCCTGAAGTGATCGAGCTGGCCGGCGCCACGGGCCTGAGCGTGGCCATGGCGGTGCTGGGTCCGCTGGGGCCCACGGTGGTCCGGCTGGAGGAATCGGCGCGGCCGCAGCACGTGAGCCTGCGCGTGGGCACGGTATTGTCGCTGGTCCACACCGCCATCGGCCGCACCGCTGCGGCCTATCTGCCAGCCAATGTGCTGGCGGGCCTGCTGGAAAAAGACGAACTGCGCATGGCCGGTGCCGTCGCGGCGGAGGTGCTCGCACCCGGCGGCAAGCTGGCGCCGGCCTACGCCCGGCGCCTGGATCAGGTGCGCGCGGCCCGGCTCGACAATGCACTGAGCCACCCCGTGCCAGGCATCGACACTCTGGCCGCGCCGGTGTTCGACCACACCGGCAGCCTGGCGCTGGTGATCGCCGTGATGGGCTCCAGCGGCAGCTTCGACAGCCGCACCGAAGGCGCCACCGCCGCGCTGGTGCGGCAGGCGGCGCGGCGGCTGTCATGGCGCTTCGGCGCGCCGGACGCGGCCTGAATCAGGCCATCGGTCAAGCCATCAGTTGTCCAGCTTGATATTGGCCGATTTGATCAGGCTGTCCCACTTCTCGTACTGCGCGCGGATATAGCTGCCGAACTGCGCCGGCGTGGCGGGGAAGGGCACGGTGCCCTGGCTGGCGAGCCTGGCAACCATTTCCGGCTGGTTCAGCGCCGCCACGATCTCGCCATTGAGGCGGTCGATCACCGCCTTGGGCGTGCCGGCCGGCGCGACCACGCCGAACCACGCGGTCAGTTCGTAGCCGGGCACGCCGGCGGCGGCCAGCGTCGGCACGCCGGGGAGCTGGTCCGAGGGCTTCTGCGTGGTCACCGCCAGCGCGCGCACGCGGTTGTCGCGGATATACGGCAGCGCCGTGGAGACGCTGTCGAACATCATGGTGATGCGCCCGCCGATCAGGTCGGTCATCGACGCGGCGCTGCCCTTGTACGGAATGTGCGTGATATTGACACCGGCCAGGTGCGTGAACAGCTCGCCCGCCAGATGCGACGACGAGCCGTTGCCGAACGAGCCGTAGGTCAGCTTGCCTGGTTCCTTGCGCGCCAGCGCCAGCAGTTCCTGCACGTTGCGCGCCGGCACGCTGGGATGCACCACCAGCACGTTGGGCAGGTAAGCAACCGAAGCCACCGGCGCGAAGTCTTTCAGCGGGTCGTAGCCGGGCTTGTCATAGAGGCTCTTGTTCACCGCCAGCGAGCCGAAGGTGCCGAACAGCAGTGTGTAGCCGTCGGCCGGCGCCCGCGCCACGGCAATGGCCGCCAGGTTGCCGCCGACGCCGGGCCGGTTGTCGATCACCACCGGCTGGTGCAGCCGCACCGACAGCGCATTGCCGATCTCGCGCGCCAGCAGGTCGGTGGCGCCGCCAGGCGGGAAGGGCACCACCAGCCGTAACGGCTTGTCCGGATAGTCCGCCAGCGCGGTACCGGCGGCGGTGGCCGCCAACGCAAACAGCAGCCCTGTGGCTGCGCGCCTGATCCAACCCTGCATCGCTGTCTCCTTTCTGTGGTCTGTTGCGATGGAACAGGCCCTAGTGTGTCGCAGGGGCGGCGGGCGCGTGTTTGGGATTGGCGAAGGTCGCGTTCGGGGCCGCGGCCGGTCAGTCCGGCCGGCGCAGCCGCGCAATGGTGCTGAACAGCGTTTCCAGCTCCACGGGCTTGACCAGGTGTGCGTCGAAGCCGGCGGCCTCAGTATGCTGCCGGTCCGCGGGCTGGCCGAAGCCGGTCAACGCCACGAAACGCGTCAGCTCGGTGCCCGCCACGCCGCGCATGGCGCGCACCACCTCGAAGCCGTCCATGCCGGGCATGGCCAGGTCGATCAGCGCGATATGCGGACGGCAGCGCGGCGCCACGTGCAGGGCTTCCGCGCCGTCGTAGGCAATGGTCACCTCGTGGCCGCACATCTCCAGCAGCATGGCCAGGCTGTCGGCCGCGTCGCGGTTGTCGTCGACCAGCAGGATGCGCTGCGCCTGCAGCGCCGCCGTGTCCGGGCCAGACCCCTGCTGTGCGGGGCCCAGGGCCGCGTCGGCCTTGTGCGCGGCCGGCAGCGGCAGGCGCAGGGTGAACGTGCTGCCCAGCCCCGGCCCGGCACTGGCGGCGGCGATCGTGCCGCCGTGCAGCTCCACCAGCGAGCGGCACAGCGACAGGCCGATGCCGAGCCCGCCATGCACATCCGTGCCCGGCCGGCTTTCCTGCACGAACAGGTGGAAGATGTCCTCGAGCGCGTGCGGGGCGATGCCTCTGCCCCGGTCGATGACCCGTACCTCCAGCGTACGATTCTGCACCGAGGTGGCAATCACCACGCCCGTTCCCGGCGGCGAGAACTTCGACGCATTGAGCACCAGGTTCTGCATGACCTGCACCAGCCGCGTCTTGTCGGCATCCATGTGGATCGGGCCGGGCGGGGCCTGCACGTCCACGCGCTGCGCCTTGGCATCCAGCGCGGGCCGGGCCCCTTCGATGGCGAGCGCAAGGATGTCGTTGAATTCGACCGGTTCGGTGCGCAGCTCGATGCGGCCGGAGGTGATGCGCCCGATATCGAGCAGGTCGTCCACCAGCCGGATCAGGTGAGCCACCTGGCGCTCGATCAGGCCCAGGCTCTTGTTTGCCAGTGCCGCGTCCTCCGGTGCCAGCCGCATGGCTGTCACCGCGCTGCGCACCGGCGCCAGCGGATTGCGCAACTCATGCGAAAGCGTCGCCAGGAACTCGTTCAGGCGCTGGCTGGAGCGCTCCAGTTCCTCGCGGCGGCGGCGTTCGCTCATGTCGCGCGTCACCTTGGCAAAGCCGCGCAGCGCGCGCGATTCGTCGTAGACCGCGGTCAGCGTGACATTGGCCCAGAACAGCGAGCCGTCCTTGCGCACGCGCCAGCCTTCATCCTCGACGCGCCCGGTGCGCCGCGCCAGCTCCAGTTGCCGGCCCGGCTTGCCCGCGGCAACGTCTTCCCGCGGGTAGAACACCGAAAAATGCCGGCCGATGATCTCGTCGCGGCGGTAGCCCTTGATATACGAGGCGCCGGAATTCCAACTGACGATATGGCCGCCCGGATCGAGCATGAAGATCGCGTAATCCTTGACGCCCTCCACCAGCAGGCGCAGCGTTTCCTCGCTCTGGCGCAGTGCCTCGGCGGCGCGGCGCTGGTTGGTCAGGTCCCGCGTGACCTTGCCAAAGCCGATCAGCCGGCCGTCGGCGTCCCGCAAGGCGGTGATGACGACGTTGGCCCAGAAGCGGCTGCCGTCCTTGCGCACGCGCCAGCCCTCGTCCTCGAACCGGCCCTGCTCGGCGGCGGCTTTCAGCTCGGCTTCCGGCCAATGCCGCGCGACCGCGTCGGGCGTGTAGAACTGCGAGAAGTGCTTGCCCAGGATCTCTTCGCGCTTATACCCCTTGATGCGCGCCGCACCCTTGTTCCAGCTGGAGACATGGCCGTCGACGTCGAGGGTAAAGATGGCGTAGTCCTGTATGGCTTCCACCAGCGTCCGATAAGGCGTATCCGCAGAATGACGGTCGTGCCGCCCGCCAGCGTCAGGGCGCTGTGCGCTTGCGGCACGTCGTTGCGGATCGTCGGGACGTTTTGTCATGGGGGCTCAAGCGGCGTGCAGGCGTGTGCCAGCGCATTCGATCCTGATGATGCCGTAAGGATACCCCTGCTGCCCGCTGACAGGCCATGTGCTCCGGCCGCAAGTGCAGCGGAGCGGGCCAGAGCCTGCCAGTACCGTCCGCAGGCTCAGAAGCTTCCATGCCGCAAATCAGAATGTACGGATTGTCTGCCAAGGCTGGCTCCCTAGAATGGGCGCACAAGGGTTTTCAGCGATTCCATCCACAGCGCCAATGACACAGTCCGATCAACGCCGCCCGCAGCGCGACGCCATGCCGTGCAGCACGGGTTGCCAGATGGCCAGCGTCTGCCCGGACGCCCGACAGCGACACCAGGGCTGCCAGCCAGCCGGCGCCGGACCGGGTCAGCGCACGGTCCGACTGCGCAAGGGCCAGTTCCTGTACCTGTTGGGCGATCCGGTGACTGCGCTGTATGCCATCCGTGTCGGTACGCTCAAGACCCATGTCACGACCGAGGACGGCCGCACCCAGGTGGTCGGCTTCCACTTTCCCGGCGACATGGTCGGACTGGATAGCCTGGCAGGCCCGCACTATGCGTCTTACGCCACGGCGCTGGAAGACACCAAGCTGTGCCTGTTCCCGGTGGACGCGCTGCGCCATGCGGCGGCCAGCCTGCCGCCGCTCGCCAACCGGTTGTTCCTGGCCCTGGACGGCCAGTTGCGGCACGCGCGGGCGCTGCAGACCATGCTGGCGCTGATGACTGCCGAAGAGCGGCTGGTGACCTTCCTGCTGTGGCTGGCCGATGGCTTTGCGGCGCGTGGCTTTTCTTCCTCGGAATTTGTGTTGCGCATGAGCCGGGAAGAGATCGGCAGCTATATCGGACTGACGCTGGAAACGGTGAGCCGGCAGTTCTCGCGCCTGGCGGAGGTCGGACTGATCGGGGTGCGGCACCGCACCATCACGCTGCGCGACAAGCACGCGCTGCGCGCCATCGCCGCGCGCCCGATGATCCTGGCCCACGCGCCCGCGCCTGGACTACCCATGGCAATTGACGAACCTCTCCCGGCGCAAGGCTGACATGGAATATGCAAGGCAAGCCGGACCGGCCGGCAAGGACCCTGGCCAGGAACCCGACAGCGACAGCCTGCGGCAGATCAAGGAGCTGAACCTGTCCTACCTGCTGCTGGTGCAGCGGCTGATGCGCGAGAACGAGGCCGAGGCCCTGTTCCGGCTTGGCATCGGCCGTGAGGTCGGCCGTGTGCTGGCGTCCCTGACGCCGCCGCAGATGGTGGCGCTGGCGCGCTCCAACCTGGTGCTGTGCCGCTTCCGGCTGGACGACAGCATGCTGCTGGCCGCGCTGACCGGGACCGAGCCGCCACACGTCCTGCAAAGCATGCATGCCGCCATCGTCATGGCTTCACGGCGGGAATAGAACACGACTTCTGCAATCGGAGGGTATATGACTGGCAATGCGATGACACATGTCGATCTGAAGCGGATGGCGATGGCCGCCGACCGCCGGGGCGCCTTCCTGCCCACGGCAACCCGCAAGGAAATCGTCGGCACGCTGCAGATGCAGGATATCGTCCTGGCGCTGGGTGCCGAGGCCGGGGAGCAGCGCTGCATTGAAGCCGGCCTGGAAGTGCTGGCCATGGCCGGACACCCGCCCGCGCGCGCCGCGGTGTCGGTAGGGCACGGCCGGCAGCCGGCGCTGGATTTCTATATTGACGCCGACATGCAGACCTGCTGCGAACTGGACAGCGCCGTGCAGCAGGCCATCGCCAGCCGTTTCACCAGCGTGCTGCCACCCGGCCTGGCGGTTTCAGTGCTGCCGCTGGAGGTCTACATGCGGGAGTCCGCCGCTGCGGGCCAGCCGTTCCAGGCCGAAAGCTTCCGCACCTGCGCGCGCGAACTGCTGGCCGGCGCCGGCGAGATGCACCAGCGGCTTGCAGTGGTGTGTGCCTATCTGTCGGTGCTGCATGAAGCGCAGGGCCTCGCCGAGCGGCTTGGCTATCTTGAGCAAAGCCTGCTGGACCAGGGCCAGGAGGCTCTGTCCTGGCGCCTGCGCCGGCACCGCAGCCTGGAGGGGCGGGCGCTGGCGCAGGCGCTGGAAGGGCTGTCCCGCGCCGCTGACGGCGCGCTGTATGAGTTTGGCACCCGCTACAGCTTCGAGCGGGCCAGCTACCAGCTTGAGCAGATGCAACGCGTCCATGACCGGATCGCGCGCTTTCGGGACACCTGCCGCCTGGGCGAGCCGTGGTCCGAGCCCCGGTACGCCGCCTGCGCGCACGCGCCGTACTGAGGCCAGGCATCGTCAGATGCCGGCCATGCAGGTGTACTTGATGACCAGGTAATCCTCGATACCGTAGTGTGAGCCTTCGCGGCCTACGCCGGATTGCTTGACGCCACCGAACGGCGCCACCTCGTTGGAGATCAGGCCCGTGTTCACGCCGACCATGCCGTACTCCAGCCGCTCGGAGACGCGCCAGACCCGGCCCAGGTCGCGGGCGTAGAAGTAGCTGGCCAGGCCGAACTCGGTGTCGTTGGCCATGGCGACCACGTCATCCTCGGTCTCGAAACGGAACAGCGGCGCCAGCGGGCCGAAGGTCTCCTCGCGCGCGACCAGCATGCCAGGGCCGACGTCGGCCAGCACGGTCGGCTGGAAAAAGGAATGCCCCAGCGCGTGGCGCTGGCCGCCCTGCAGCAGGCGGGCGCCCTTGCCGAGCGCATCGGCGATATGTTCTTCCACCTTGGCCACGGCCTTGTCGTCGATCAGCGGCCCGATGCGCACGCCGTCATCCATGCCGTTGCCGACCTTGAGGGCCGCCACTGCCGCCACCAGCTTCTGCGCAAACGCGTCGTACACGCCCGACTGCACGTAGATGCGGTTGGCGCAGACGCAGGTCTGGCCGGCGTTGCGGTACTTCGACACGATCGCGCCTTCCACGGCCGCATCCAGGTCGGCGTCGTCGAATACGATGAAGGGCGCGTTGCCGCCCAGCTCCATCGAGACCTTCTTGATGGTCGATGCGGTCTGCGCCATCAGCACGCGGCCGACTTCGGTCGAGCCGGTGAAGGTCAGCTTGCGCACCAGCGGATTGCTGCTCATCTCGCCGCCAATCGCGCCGGCCGAGCCGGTCACCACCGACAGCACGCCCGCCGGAATGCCGGCGCGCTCGGCCAGGGCCACCAGCGCCAGCGCCGTCAGCGGGGTTTGCGAGGCAGGCTTGAGCACCATGGTGCAGCCCACGGCCAGCGCCGGGCCCGCCTTGCGCGTGATCATGGCCGCCGGGAAGTTCCACGGCGTGATGGCCGCGCAGACACCCACCGGCTCCTTGGTCACGACGATGCGCTGGTTGCTCACCGGGGCGGGAATGGTATCGCCATAGACCCGCTTGCCTTCCTCGGCAAACCATTCGATAAACGAGGCCGCGTAGGCAATCTCGCCGCGCGCCTCGGCGATCGGCTTGCCTTGCTCCGCGGTCATGATGCGCGCCAGGTCTTCCTGGCTGGCCAGGATCAGCTCGAACCATTTGCGCAGCAGCGCCGAGCGCTCCTTGGCGGTGCGGGCGCGCCACGCCGGCAGCGCGCGGTTGGCGGCTTCGATAGCCTGGCGGGTTTCGTCGGCGCCCAGTTGCGGCACCTGGCCCACGCGCTCGCCGGTGGCGGGGTTGGTCACGTCGATGCGGCGTTCGCCATCGATCCAGCGGCCGTCGATATAGCACTGCTGCCGCAGCAGCGAGGAGTCCTGGAGATTCAGCATGGTTGTCATCAGTGGATGCCGGCTAGTGGCACGGGTCATTCTTGGTGGGCTGAGACAACGATTGTAATCCTGGCCCGGCCAGCCTTGCGGCTCAGTTCCATCCGTCGGCGTCCAGCCGGGTCCAGCGGTCGGGCGTGTCCCCGTCATGCGAGGCCAACAGCAGGGTCTGGCCGCAGTCACCGCAACGGTACACGAACGCATTGTGGCCGCTGGCGGTGCGCAGCGTTGCCGACATCACGAGTCTGGGGTGCGGCGGCACATGGCCAGGCCGCTCCAGCTGCGACTCGCACAGGTCGCATAGCGTCATCATTATTCTTCCTCCGCTCGATCCCCGGCACGCAAAAAATGCTGTGGTGCAGCATTCTCGATACCAGTATAGCGGCGGAATGGTAGGGCCGTGGGATGGGTGCAGTAGTTAGTCGCCAAGGAACTCTGCCATCACTTCCAGCCCCTCAATGTGATCGGCAACGACCTTGGCAATGGTGATCAGGGGGATGGCGAGCAGCATGCCCCACACGCCCCAGAGCCAGGTAAGCAGAAGCAGCGCAACAAAGACGGCGACGGCGTTCATCCGCGCCATGCGGCCGGTCATCCAGGTCGTGATCACCGCCCCGATCAGCGTCGCGATCAGCAGCGAGCCGCCCGCTGCCGCTGCCGCCAAGCCAAGCGTGCCGAACTGCATGAATGTCACCATCCCTAGGCAGACCGAGATCGCCATGGCACCGAAATACGGCACCAGGTGCAGCGCCGCGGCAGCGATTGCCCAGCTGCCCGCGTTGTCGACGCCAAGCCACTTCAGGAGCAGCCAGGTACAGGCGCCAAGGCCGGCATTGGTCACCACCAGCATGCCCATATAGCGGCGGATGGAAAGGTTGATCTCGTCGAGCATATGCACGCTGATCTTCTTTTCCGAGATGGTGGTGCCCGCCATCTTGATGAACTTGCGCTTGAAGGTATCGCCGGCGAGCATCAGGAAGTACAGCAGGAATACCACCACCATCGCCTGGCCGGCCATGGTGAAAATGCTGACCGAGCCAGCCAGCAGCAGGTTGTTGATCTGGCCGGGCGCCTGGTCCACCACCACATGCGTGCCGCGCGCCGGCGGCGGCTGGCCGGCGCCGCTGAGGACGGTGGCGGCGCGGCGTATCTTCTGCCACATGGAGTCGTCGCCGCTCATGAGCGCGCCCAGGGAGCGTGACAGCTTGCTGGCCATCTCGGGCAAGCTGTTGACAATGGACTCGATCTGCCCCTGCAGCAGGTACGCGCCGCTGAGCAGGGCGCCCAGCAGGGCAAGAAGCACTACCGTGCTGGCCACCGCGCGCGGCAGGCCCAGCCGCTGCAGCGCGCAGACCAGCGGGTCCAGCAGATAGGCCAGCACGATCGCAATCACCACCGGGACCAGGAAGTCGCGTGCGATATGCATGGCGTACAGCGAAAAGAGCGTGGCCAGCACCACCAGCGCCGTGCTGGCGCGACGCAGCGATGTGGTGACGGCATCGCTTGCGGGGACCTCAGTCGCGCTGGTCGTGGCTTCGGACTCAACGCCGGCATCGTCCGGCAGCGGCACGTCCGGAGCAGGGGGGATCGGCGAGACAGCGGATTCGGGAAGGGTCGACATGGCCTGGCGCCCTGGCAAAAGGCCTGGCGCTGCTATGAAGATAGCCGGCCGGCAGGCGGTGGCTGTCGGACACCGCCGCGTGCCGTTGTCAGACAAGCACGGCAGGCATTGCGCGGGGGATCGTGTGCGCCTGGAAGGTGACACCGCCCGGGGCGGCAGCGTTGCGCTGCACGCCCGGGCGGTCTGGTGCCGGAGCGCCGAAGCGCCAGAGCGGGTGCAGTCTCAGCCCGTTACGGTCTTGGTTTCCATGAACTCGGCAATGCCTTCCGGGCCGTATTCGCGGCCGTTGCCGGAGGTCTTGTAGCCACCGAACGGCGCCGTGATGTCCATCATCGCCCCGTTGATGCGCACGCTGCCGGCGCGCAGCCGCGCGGCCAGCTTGCGCGTGCGTTCCGGGTTGGACGAGGCGATGTAGGCGGCCAGGCCGAACTCGGTGTCGTTGGCGATGGCCACGGCTTCATCCTCGGTGTCGTACGGCAGCAGGCACAGCACCGGCCCGAAAATCTCCTCGCGCGCGATGGCCATGTCGTTGCGCACGTCGGCAAAGATGGTCGGGCGCGCATAGAAGCCGCGTTCGAGCCCGTCGGGGCGGCCCGGGCCGCCGGCAGCCACGCGCGCGCCTTCCTCGATGCCCACGCCGATCAGGCGCTGCACCTTGTCGTACTGACCGCGGTTGGAGATCGGGCCCATCTTGGTTTCAGGATCGGACGGGTCGCCGACCTTTACCGCATTGGCCACGGCCGCCGCGATCTGCACGGCCTGCTCGTAGCGCGAGCGCGGCACCAGGATGCGCGTGGGCGCGATGCAGGTCTGGCCGGAATTGACCATGCACTGCGCCACGCCGCTGGTCACCGCCGCCTGCAAGTCGGCATCGTCCAGGATGATCATCGGCGACTTCCCGCCCAGTTCCTGCGCCACGCGCTTGACCGTGGGCGCGGCGCTGATGGCCACTTCCACGCCGGCGCGGGTCGAGCCGGTGATCGACACCATTTCGACGTCGCGATGCGAAGACAGCGCGGCGCCCACCACGCGGCCTTCGCCATAGATCATGTTGAAGACGCCCGGCGGCGTGTCGGCCGCATCCATGATTTCGGCGAAGATCTGCGCGTCCAGCGGCGCGATCTCCGACGGCTTGAGCACCACCGAGCAGCCCGCCGCCAGCGCCGGCGCCACCTTGGCGGCGATCTGGTTCAGCGGCCAGTTCCACGGCGTGATCAGCACCGCCACGCCGATGGCCTCGCGCAGGATGTAGCTCTTGCCGCGCGCGGTTTCGAACGCGAAGTCGCGCAGCGCCTGCAGGGTTGCCTGCAGTTGCGCCAGGCCGATGGCGGCCTGCAGGTTGGTGGCCAGCGTGATCGGTGCGCCGATCTCCTGGCGCACCGCCTGCGCCAGGTCGCCCATGCGCGCCTGGTAGGCGGCGATGATGCGTTCGAGCAGCGCGATACGCGTTTCACGCGTGGACACCGACCAGGCCGGGAAGGCCGCGCGCGCGGCGGCCACGGCCTGGTCCACGTCCGCTACCGTGCCCATGGCGAGCTTGCCTGCGACCCGTTCGGTGACGGGGTCGATGATGTCGGCCTGGGTCGCGCCCGCTGCGGGCGGCACCCACTTGCCGTTGATATAGAACTTGTCGACGATGTTCATGTCGTTATCCCCGGTGTTCGGTTGGGGTGCCAGTTCAGACCGGACGGCAGCCGATAATGGTGGCGCGGTTCATGTGGCGCACGGCCGGGAAGTAATCCTGCACCGCATAGTGCTGCGTGGAGCGGTTGTCCCAGAGCGCGATCGTGTCCGGTTGCCAGCGCAGGCGCACCTGGTACTCCGGCGCGGCCGCCTGGCGATACAGGTACTGCAGCAAGTCCAGCTCCGCGGGCCGGTAGTCGGAACCGAAGCGATACGGCTGTTCCTTGACGAAGTTGGCTAAATGCGTGGTGAAGGCTTCGTTGATGAACAGGATCTTCTCGCCGGTTTCCGGGTGGGTGCGCACCACCGGATGCACCATCGGCGGATACGCGGCGCGCATCTCCGCGTACTTCTCGTCGCTCAGCGCGGAGCCGAAGGTCGGCATCGCGTCATGCACGGCCTTCAGGTTGGCGATTCGGGCCTTCATGTCTTTAGGCAGGTTCTCGTGGGCGGCGGCCATGTTGATCCAGATGGTGTCGCCGCCAACCTCCGGGCATTCCACGCAGCGCAGCATCGATCCCATCGACGGGATCTCACGCCAGGACACATCGGAGTGGTACAGGTTCTCGCGACCGCGTGTCTTGCCGTCGCGGCCGAACACCACCAGTTCCGGGTGCTCCGGATGGTTGGTGAACATCGGGTGGACTTCCAGCTCGCCGAAGCGGCGCGCCACGGCCACATGCTGGGCCGGCGTGATGGCTTGCTTGCGGAAGAACAGCACCTTGTACTTCAGCAGCGCGCGGCGCAGCGACAGGTAGGTGTCATCGTCCAGCGGCTCGCGGAAATCGATGCCTTCGACGTCGGCGCCGATCGTCGGCGTGCAGCGGCGCACGGCGAAGGGAAAGGCTTCATTGTCCAGCGCGCGGTAGGCTTGCGGGCTGATGGTGACTGCGGCAGTGGCTTGCATGGGGTGTCTCCTCGGTGTTGTGGTTGCCAATGCAGGGTGAGCGTCCGGCTCAGTGGTGCGAGGCCTTGATCAGGTCAGCGGCCTTTTCGCCGATCATGATGGCGGGGGCGTTGGTGTTGCCGCCGATCAGCGTCGGCATGATCGATGCGTCAGCGACGCGCAGGCCTTCCACGCCACGCCCGCGCAGTTCCGGATCGACTACCGCCATCTCGTCGACGCCCATCTTGCAGGTGCCGACCGGGTGGTAGACCGTGTCCGCATGGTCACGCACGAAGTCGCGGATGGCGGCTTCATTGCTGCTGTCGGGGCCGAAAGCATCGGTCAGGACCTCGCGCCCGCCATACTGCGCCAGCGCCGGCTGGGCGAAGATGCGGCGAATCGCGCGCACGCCTTCGACCATGCCCGCCATGTCCTCTTCGGCCGACAGGAAGCGCGGGTCGATCAACGGCGTTTTGCGCATGTCGGCGCTGCGCAGGCGGACATGGCCGCGGCTCTTCGGGCGCAGCACGCAGGCGTGGCATGAGTAGCCATGACCGAGATTGCCCAGGTTGCGGTTGCCAAGCAGCGCGACAGCAAAATGCAGCTGCACGTCGGAGATCTCCAGCTCGGGGCGGGTGCACAGGAAGGCGCCGGCCTCGGCGACATTGGACGACACCATGCCGGTGCGCGTGCGCCGGTAGCGCATGACCTCGCGCGCCAGCCGCAGCATGCCGCGGGCGGTCTTGCCGAACAGTTCGGGCGTCTGCAACTGCTTGTTGACGATGATGTCGAGATGGTCCTGCAGGTTCTCGCCCACGCCCGGGAGGTCATGGACCACGCCGATGCCGAGGCTGCGCAGTTGCGCGGCAGCCGATGCCGGAGGCCAGCAGCAGCTGCGGCGAGTTGAAGGCGCCCCCGCTGACCACGATCTCGCGCCGGGCGCGCAGCACCTGCATGGTGCCGCCGCGCACGACTTCCACGCCGATTGCGCGCTTGCCCTCGAACAGGATCCGCAGCGCCTGCGTATCGGTCAGCACCGCCAGCCCGTGGCGGCCGCCGTTCAGTGCCGTGTCCGCCGCATTGCCGCCATGCAGGTAGGCCCGTGCCGCGTTCCACCGCTCGCCGTTGTACTGGGTCACCTGGAACAGGCCCACGCCTTCCTGGCTGTGGCCATTGAAATCGTCATTCGGCGGCAGGCCGGCCTGGATCGCGGCCTGGACAAAGCGCTGCGCGAACGGGTTTGGCGAGCGCAGGTCGCTTACGTGCAGCGGGCCGTCGCTGCCATGCAGCGGATGTTCCTGGCCAGCCAGGCGAGGATTGCGCTCGCTGCGGCGGAAATAGGGCAGGACGTCGTCGAAGCCCCAGCCGCGGCAACCCAGCGCAGCCCAGTCGTCGTAGTCGCGCCGGTGGCCGCGGATATAGACCATGCCATTGATCGACGAACTGCCGCCCAGGCCGCGCCCGCGCGGCTGGTAGGAGCGGCGCCCGTTCAGGCCCGGTTGCGGTTCGGTGTAGTAGGCGTAGTTGCGCGGGCCGGCCTTGGGGACCACCGCTGCAAGCCCGACTGGCGCCCAGATCGAAAAGTGATGGTCATGCGGCCCGGCCTCCAGCAGTGCCACCGTTGCGTTCGGGTCTTCCGCCAGGCGCCCCGCCACGGCGCAGCCAGCCGACCCGGCGCCGATCACGATGTAGTCGAATTCAGCCGCCGCGCTGGCGGCGCCTTGTGATGCCTTGGTATTCAATTTCTGAGTCTCCTGAATGACGATCCGCCGGTGTTTTTACGCGGGCGCGGGCAGCCGCTGACGATGGATACTGCCATTACCTGTTATAACAGGTCAATAGGTTTGCGTGACTACCTGTCATGATAGGTATAATCCGCCCCATCCAGCATTCGGAGCCGCCCAAGGCGGAACAGACGTGGCGCTGCCCAGGTTCAAAGAGATCGAAAACGAGATTCGCCAGCGGATCGCCAGCAACGCATTGGCGCCCGGCGCCAAGCTGCCTTCCGAGTCGGAGCTGATGACGGAGTTCGCGGTCAGCCGGATCACCGTGCGCCAGGCCCTGTCCGGGCTGCACAACGCCGGACTGATCGAGAAGGTCAACGGCAAGGGCAGTTTCGTGACGCGTCCGTCGGACATGCCCAGCCTTGGCGCGCTGACCGGCTTCTATGAAACCGGCCGCGCCCGTGGCCAGCTTGCCTACGGCAAGCTGGTCTCGGTACGGATGATGCGCGCGCCGGCCTTTGTGGCGGCGGCGCTGCAGTTGCAGCCTGGCGAGAAGGTGCTGAGCGTTGCCACGGTGCGCTACTGGGACGACGCCCCCGTGGCCCATTTCAACCTGATGGGCCCCGAGCCGCTGATGCGCCGGCTGGTGCAGGAAGACCTGGAAACCAACGACGCAATGTCGTTGTTCGAAAGCCGCCTCGGATACCGGTTCAAGGAGGTGGCGATGGAAGCCACTGCCGTTGCCGCGCCCGCGGACGTGGCACGCCGGCTCGGTATCGCCGTGGGCGAACCGCTGTTCCGCCTGCGCAGCACGCCGTATGACATCGAGAACACACCGCTGTTTTGCGGCGAACTGCTGTTCCGTTCTGACCGCTACGCCTACAAGTGGACGCTGACGCGATAGTGCGGGCGCTGATCTGTTCAGTCTGACGGAGGCGCAAGCATTGCCACAGCCGGAAGGAAAGGAACCGGCGTGGGAGCTGCTGCAGGTCAGGACGCCATCGCCGCCGCCGTGGTGCCGAAGGTTGCCACGCAATTGCGCCCGGAGCGCTTGGCCAGATAGAGCGCTTCGTCGCCGGCACGGAGAAAGGCGCGCAGCTCAGCGAAATCCTTCTCGTTGCCAGCGCTGTTGGCATCGGTTACCACGCCGATGCTGACCGTCAGCAGCCCGTCGGCGCCCGCCGAGTTCGGAATCTGCAAGGCCTGGACGGCGGCGCGGATGGTCTCCGCCCTGGCGGCCGCGCCGGCTGCGTTGGTGTGGGGCAGCAGGATGGCGAACTCCTCGCCGCCATAGCGTCCTGCGTAATCGCCGGGACGCCGTATGTGCCCCTGGATGCAGGCTCCCACCGCGGCCAGCGCATCGTCACCGGCCTGGTGGCCGTAGCGGTCATTGAATTCCTTGAAGTGGTCGACGTCGAGCATCAGCAGCGACAACGGCTGCCCGTGCCGCCGCCCGCGCCGCCACTCAACGTCGGCGGCGTCGTCCAGCGCGCGCCGGCTGCCGAGCCCGGTCAGGCCATCGGTGTTGACCATCCAGCGCAGGTGCTCTTCCATCTCGACCCGGCGCCGCCACTGGCGCGACAGCAGCACCGAGAGCGCGATGATGGCGGCGTCCAGGGCGAAGATCAGCGTGCCGAACACCCAGGCGCGCTTGTACCAGGTTGCCAGCACGTCGTGGGTGGCACGTCCTACCACGACTAGCAGCGGGAAGCCCGGCACGCGCCGGAAGCTGTAGAGCCGCTGTACGCCGTCAACGGCCGCGAAGCTGATAAACGTGCCTTGCGTGCTTTCCAGCAACGGCGCAAATGACGGGCTGGCGGAGATGTCGCGCCCGATCGATTCGGCTTCATAGGGGCGGCGCATGATGATGGTGCCGTCGGTGCGCAGCAGCGTCAGCGTGCCGCCCGCGCCGAGGCTGACGCCATCGAACAGCTTGCGGAAGTACTGCAGGCGCAGCGTGCCGACCACGACGCCGGCAAAACTGCCGTCCGGTGCGGAGAGCCGCCGGCTGATGCCGATGGATTGGTTCTCGGGGGTCAGGCGCGGCTGGAACGGCCGGCTCAGGAACACGCCGCCGTGATCGGCGCCGAGGTGGGCCTGGAAGTAGTCGCGGTCGGAGACATTGACCGGACGCGGCGGCCACTGGTGCGAGTCGAACACCAGCGTGCCGTTGGCGTCGGTGACCAGCAGCGAGCCCATGTCTTCGGCGTTGATCGAGCGGTCGAACAGCAAGCGCTGGCGCAGTGCCGGCGGCTGCGCCAGCAGTGCGGGGTCGTGCATGGCTTCCACCAAGCCGCCAATCGCCAGTTCATGGATCTGCAGGTTGCGCGAGATGCTGCGTTCCAGGGTCAGCGCCAGGTTGGCCGCTGCCTCGCCGGCATTGTTCATGGCATCCCGGCGCATCTGTACCAGGGCGAATGCGCCAAGGGCTGCAATCATGAAGACCAGGACAAGGCTGGCGGCCACGATCAGTGAGGCCGGACGGTAGACGGCTTGGCGAGCCGGTAAGTGATGTATGTGGCGCACGTAAGGAGCCGGTCTGCTTTTATGCGGCCATTGTAGTGCCTGGCGGTGTGTGTCACACCGATCGCGTGGCCCTACGCTGTATGCATGGTTCTTCCCTACACTTGAGCATGGCGGGTCACCGCCGCTGAAGGGAAGAATCTATGCAGCCAGAGCCTGCACAATCCAAGCCCGTGGCGCTGGCCCTGCAGGGCGGCGGCATGCATGGCGCCTTTACCTGGGGCGTGCTCGACCGGTTGCTGGAAGACGGCCGTCTGGTGATCGAGGGTGTCAGCGCCACCAGCGCCGGCGCCATGAACGGCACCGTGCTGGCCTATGGCCTCATGCAGGGCGGCAGCGACGGCGCGCGCCAGGCCCTGCATGACTTCTGGCTGGCGATTGCGCACTCGGCGCAGCGCTTCAACCCGTTTCGCTGGCTGCCGTGGTTCAAGGGCAGCCATACGCTGGGCCTGAACCATTCCCCGCTGTACACGATGGCCGACATTACGCTGCGGCTCTTGTCGCCGTACCAGTTCAATCCCAGTAACCTCAACCCGCTGCGCGACGTGCTCGGCAGCCATGTGGACTTTGCCGCGCTGCGAGAGCATTGCCCGATCCAGCTGTACCTGTGCGCGACCAATATCGAGACGAGCCGCATACGCATTTTCCCGCCGGAAGAACTGAGCATAGACGCTGTGCTGGCCTCGGCCTGCGTGCCGACGCTGTTCCAGGCGGTCTGCATCGACGGCCAGCATTACTGGGACGGCGGCTATGTCGGCAACCCGGCGATCTATCCGCTGATCTATCACTGCCAGACGCGCGATGTCGTGATCGTCCACATCAACCCGATCGTACGCCACGGGGTGCCGACCACGGCCGCGGAGATCCTGAACCGGGTCAACGAGGTCAGCTTCAACTCGTCGCTGATGCGGGAGATGCGCGCCATCGCCTTCGTCACCTCGCTGATCCAGCAGGGCAAGGTCGACGGCAACGAGATGAAGGAGATGTGGATCCACTCGATCCGTTCGGACGAGACCATGGCCGCGCTGGGGGTCTCCACCAAGTACAACGCCGACTGGGAATTCCTGTGCTCGCTGCGCGACAAGGGCCGGGAAGCGGCGGCCACGTGGCTGGCGCGGAACTACGACAATGTCGGCCAGCGCTCCAGCATCGATATCAGCGCCGAGTTCCTCTAGTGTCCGGACCCGGTTGTGCCAGCCGCCAGGCAAGGTTGGCGCGCGCCTGCGCCTCGAAGCGCGACTGGAACAGGTCGGTGAAGTAGATGCGGGGGCTGGCCAGCAGCCTGCCCAGGAAGAGGCGTTCGGCGGCGTCATAGGCGGCGTCGTCGAGGTCGGTGCGCTCAGCGCGCAGGTGGACGCCGTTTTGCTGGAAGCGCGCGCGGCTGCACCCCAGTGCGGCGAGGTCGATATCGGCGGTGAAGCGCCCGGCCAGGCTTGCCGGCACGTCGGCGTGCGTGGTTTCCAGGATCAGCCCGGCAACGCGCTCGGCGGCGGCGATCGTGCCATTCGACCAGCGCCGCAGCCACGCGGCGCTGCATTGCTCGTTGTCGGTGGCGCCGGCCACGTAGACGACATCGTGGCACCAGAGCGCCAGTTCCACGTCGGCGGCATCCGGTATCGCACTGCGGGCCCAGTCCAGATCATGCAGGCAGCGGCGCACGTGGTCCAGGGTGTGGTAATGCCGCGTCGGCTCGCCGTAGCAGCGGGCCAGGTCGGCATAAACGTCTGCTGCGCGCGTGCCGCCCACAATCGTCCAGAGTGCGACAAAGCGGTCCTGCAGAGGGGCGCCTGGGGTTGCCGTCATGCGCGCGCGGGTCCCGGGTCATAGGCACCGTGGTTGGCCAGCTCCGCAAGCAGCGCCTGTGCCTGCAGCCAGTCGGCGGTATCGGTGCCCTCGCTGAAGCTGCCGTGGACGCGCGCCAGCGCTTCATGCGCCGCCTCGCTCTTGCCTTGTTGTTGCCACAGCCGGGCCAGGCTGATGGCGGCTTGCAGTTCCAGTGGCTTTGCGCCCTGGGCGCGGGCGACCGCGAGGGCCCGCTGGAAGCAAGCTTCGGCTTCATCGATGTCGGCGGCAGAGCTGGCGCCTTGCGCCGACAAGCGGAGCAGCATGTCGCCGCGCAGGCGATACACGGCCGCTTCATCGAGCCGCTCTCCGGTCTCTTCCACCATGGTTTGCGCCCGGCTGAGCACGTCCAGCGCGGCGGCGGGCTGGCCAGCCTTGCCGCAGCCCTCGGCCAGCATGATCAGCAGGTTCGGCATGCCCAGTTCCCCACCGGTTGCCTCGTAGGCGGCCACGCCCTGGCGCATCAGCCCAATGCCTTCCTGGTGATTGCCCTGTTCGGACAGCGCCCAGCCCTGGAGGACGGTTCCCCAGGCCAGGTAGATCGGGAAACCCTGTTCGCGTGATATGGCAATGGCGGCCTCCGCATACTCTCTTGTCATCCGGGCGTCTTGTCGCCACCGATGCTGTTCCGCCGCAAACACCAGGCACAGCGCCAGGTTGTACGCATCCGGGCGCGCGCGGGCCAGCACCAGCGCCTCCTGGCTGCGCGCGAGTGCCTGGTCGGAAAAGCCCAGGTACCACATGATCCACCCCAGCGTACCGGTGGCATGGACGGCCGGGTCGCGTCCGTAGCCCGTCAGGAAGTCGTACGCCGAAGGTTCGGGGTGCGGCATGGCGAGCACCGCCTCCATATGCTCGCGCGCGGCGTCAAGCTCGCCAAGGCGGAACAACGTGGCGCCCACCGCGCGATGGCCCTCGGCCAGCTGCTTGGGCTTCTGCGATTCCATCGCCAGCGCAAGCAGGCGCTTGGCCAGCGGCAGCGAGACCTGGTACTGCGCGCGCAGCTGATAGAACGCCCACAGCCCCAGCTGCGCCGAGAATACATAGGGCGTCTGCCGGCCTTGCTCGCACAAGGCCATCGCGCGCCGGTAATTGGCCTCCACTTCGGGCGATGCCTGGCCCCGGGCGGCAAACAGCGCGGGCCCGAGCGTCAGCAGCAACGTTAATTCCAGGCGCGCGCGTTCGGTGCTGTCGGGCTGCCGCTTGAGCAGTTCGATGGCGGCACTCAGGTGCCGGATGGCTTCCTCCTGCGCGGAGCGCTGCAGCGCCTGCTGGCCGGCGCAGTGCAGGTACTCGATCGCCTTCTCGATGTTGCCGCTGAGGCTGTAGTGGTGCGCCAGTTCGCTGCAATAGTCCTTGAGCCGGCCGTGGAAGAGCGCCTCGATGGCCTGGGCGGAGCTTTCATGCAAGGCGCTGCGGCGCTCGGTCAGCATTGAGCTGCCGGCCACCTCCTGGGTCAGCCCGTGCTTGAAGGCGTACTCGACTTCCGGGAAGGCCGGGCGCTCGTAGACGAAATCGGCCGCCTGCAGGTCGGCCAGCAGCGGGCGCAGCTCGTCTTGCGGCAGGCCGGTGACGCGCAGGACCAGGCTCAGCGGAAACTCCTTGCCAATCACGGCCAGCGTCTGCAACAGCTCCTTCTGGGCCAGCGGCAGCCGGTCGATACGTGCGGCCAGCACGCCTTGCACGGTGGTGGGGATATGCAGCAGCGCCGGCGCCTTCTCGATCCGGTAGCGGCCGGGCTGGCCCAGCAGCGTGCCTTCCTCGGCCAGGGTCTGGACCACTTCCTCCATGAAGAAGGGGTTGCCTTCGGTCTTGTCGAGGACCAGCCGTTTCAGCGGCACCAGGCTGGGGTCGTCGCCGAGCAGCGCGGTCAGCAGTTCCTGGGCCTCGGCTTGCCCCAGCGGCTGCAGCTGCAACTGGGAGTAATGCCCGCCGGCATGCCAGCGATGGCTGTACTCCGGGCGGTAGTTCACCAGCAGCAGGATGCGCGCGGCCGGCACATGGTCAACCAGCATGTTGAGAAAGGCCTCGGTTTCGCCGTCCAGCCATTGCAGGTCTTCAAAGATGACTTCCAGCGGCTGGTTGAGGCTTTCCCGGACCAGCAACTGCGCAATGGCGTCGAAGGTGCGCTGGCGCCGGATGGCCGGGTCCATGGTCGGCAGCGGCGAGTCGGGCTCGACCGCGCCGAGCAGGTAGAGCAGGTAAGGCAGGTGCTCTTCCAGCGAACGGTCCAGCGTCAGCAGCCTGCCGGTCACTTTCTCGCGGCAACTGCGGTCACTGTCTTGCGCCGTGATCTGGAAGTAGTTCTTCAGCATCTCGATCAGCGGCAGGTAGGCAAAAGCTTTGCCGTGCGAGACCGAGAAGGTCTCCAGCGCCAGGCAGCCTTGCTGCGACCTGACCTTGAATTCATGGAACAGCCGGGACTTGCCGACCCCGGCCTCGCCAACTACCGCAACGATGCACCCGTGTCCCGCCTTGGCCTGCTCCAGCGCCGCGTTCAGGTGCGACAGCTCGTCCTGGCGCCCGACAAACCTGGCCAGGCCTCGGTGCGCCGCCACCTGCAGGCGCGTGCGCAAGGCGCCCAGGCCAACCACTTCATATACCGCGAGCGGATCGCGCACGCCCTTGACGTGCGTGGTCCCCAGCGCTGTGAATTCGAAATAGCCCTCGGTCAGCTTGTGGGTCGATTCGCTCACCAGGATCGACGCCGGCGTGGCAATGCCCTCCATGCGCGAGGCGATATGGATGGTATGCCCGACCGGGTCGTAGTCGGTGTGCAGGTCGTCCTTGCGGATCGAGCGCACCACCACCTCGCCGGTATGGACGCCGATGCGGATCTGCAGCGGAATGCCTTGCTCCAGGCGCACGCGGTCGCTGTGCCGGTGCATCGCATCCTGCATGCGCAGCGCCGCGTAGAGCGCGCGCAAGGCGTGGTCCTCATGGGCAATCGGCGCGCCGAACAGCGCCAGGATGCCGTCGCCGAGGAACTTGGCCACATAGCCCTCGTAGTGGTGGACGGCCTCCATCATCAGCGCCACCACGGGGTCGATCAGCCGGCGTGCGTCCTCCGGATCCAGGTCCTGGGTCAGCGCGGTGGAACCCGCCATGTCGGCAAACAGCGCGGTAATGGTCTTGCGCTCGCCCGCGGTCTCGCCCCGGGCTTCCATCGCCGCCTGCTCGGCCAGGATGCGTCCGACCAGGTGGGGCGGGGTGTAATGGACCGGGGCCGGGGCGGCGGGCGCAGCAGCTACGCTGGCAGGTGCGTCGACCAGCGCAAAGCCGCAGGCGCGGCAGAACTTCGCCGCCGCGGTGGCTTCTTCTCCACACCGCGGGCAAACGCGGGCTAGCCGCGTCCCGCATTCTTCACAGAAGTTGGCTCCCGCAAGGTTTGAGAAACCGCAACGGGTGCAGCGCATTTTGTCTCCTGGCCGCCATTGCCTGGACGGCACTCAAGACTATTAGAGTTGGGATCGGCGGGGATGGCAAGGCGGTGACCCGAACCCCATCGCCAGCGCGGCACCAGCGACTCAATTGCCGGGGCGGACAAGCCAATAACTCAGGCGTCACCATGCGTCGTATATACTTTCAGCATACATACAAAATGGTGATGGCGATGGCAACGAGAACCAGGCGTAACGCGGCAAGTGACGGTGACGGTGTGACGGCGGCGATGTCGGATCCGGACCCGGCAAAGGAGCTGCTGTGGGCACGCCCGGGGTTTCTCGTGCGGCGGCTTCACCAGATCCACGTCGCGATGTTCTTCGAGGAGTGCCAGTCGCCCAACATCACCCCGGTGCAGTACGCCATCCTGACGGTGCTGTCGGTGCTGCCCGGCCTGGATCAGACATCGCTGGGGCAGGAAGTCGGGCTGGATCGGACCACGACCATGGATGTAGTGCGCCGCCTGGAAGACCGCGGCCTGGTCGAGCGCAGGGAGAACCCCGCCGACCGGCGTACGCGCCATGTCCACCTGACACGGGAAGGCAAGAGCGTGGTCATGGCGCTGCGCGCCGACATGGCACGCGCGCAAGAGCGCATGCTGGCGCCACTGAAGCCCGCGCAGCGTGAAGTGTTCATGGAATTGCTGGCGACGCTGGTGGAGGCCAATAACCAATACAGCCGCACCATCCTGCGCAGCGTGTGAAAGACGACGGCGGGCGCTAGGCCCGCCGTGCCCCGGATGGCGTGGCTCAGACCGGGTAGACCAGGTCGTTGGCGATAATGGTGGTGTCGTACACCACCTGCCGCTCGCGCAACAGCAGCCTGCCGCCCTGGCGGCGGAAGCGGTCGTGGTAGGTGCCGGCCAGGTGGATCGTGGTGGGCCCTTCCACCAGTGTTTGCAGCAGCATGAAGTTGGCTTGCGCCACGATATCGCCGTCGGCGGTTTCGTCGCTGACGCGTGTGTTGGTGACCAGGTGCAGGTTGTAGCGTGGCGCGAACATCTGCGTATTGGCGATCGCCGCGGCGCGGTCGCGCATCATGCCGATGCCTACGGCGTACACCAGGCCCACCGGCAGGTTGAGCTCGGCGTTTTCACGCGCGGTGATGCGATAGAGCGCATCCTCGGTGAAGAAGCCGGGCCATTGCTCGACCAGCCCGGCGTCGAGCACGGCGCAGTAATCCGCATGGAAGGCGTCGATCTCCAGGCGCAGTTCGATGGCGCGCGCGGTGCCGAGCGTGCTCGGGCGATAGAGAGAATAGTTCATCGGTTTCATGTTCTTGGCATTCCCATTCTTGTCATCCCTTTGGCAGCCGTTCAGAATCCCATCACGCCGCGGTAGTACTGGTACATCGCGCGGATGGCGGATTCGGAGATCAGTGAACTGGAGGTGCCGACCTGCGTCGGGTCCAGCTTGATCACGTTCAGGTCGCTGCTGGAGCGGCGCACGCCTTCCTGCACGAACTTCATCGCCTCGTTGTCCTCCAGCCCCAGGAAGCCCGCAGGGCCCATCAGGTTGCCCTGGCGCAGGCGGTGCTGGGTCATCTCCTCGGTATCGTCCTCGTAGCCAAACATGGTCCACAGCATCAGCATGCTGTCGGGGCCGTTCGGCACGATCTGGCGCACGCCTAGCGTGTTCATCTCGCGCTGCACGATCAGGTTCGGCCAGATCGTCTGCATTGTCACCGACCACGGCGAGTCGAACTCCTTGATGTATTCCAGGAAGCGCTCATCTTCGAGGCGCATGCCTTCATGGTAGGAGCGCATCTCCTTCTTGTTCTCGTCGCTCACCGCCGCGTACTTGTCTTCTTTCTTGGCCGAGGCCATGGTGCCGTGGCGGCCGTGCACGGGGTCGGCGATCATCGCGGATTCGTTGCCCGCCACCAGCAGCCCGAACACCACCAGGAAGGAGTGCAGCAGCGTGGCGTGGTAGGGGTCCTTCAGGTTCTCGTGGTACATCTTCCAGTTGCACGGCAGCTCGTTCTTGTAATAGCCAAGCACCTTGAGCGGCTTGCCGTTGAAGACCACGTCGAAGTCCTTGAGGATCTCCGGCGTCATGTAGTCTTCCAGGCTTTCCATGTCCGCTGCGTACGAGGCGAAGATCACACCGTTGCGCGTTGCCACATGCAGCTTGACCAGCCCGTGGTCTTCATTGCGGAAGTCCTTGGGCATGCCCCCGGCACGGTTGACGCCGCGCTTGAACGGAACGCCCTGCAGGTTGCCCTTGAGGTCATAGGACCACTGGTGGTACGGGCAGACGAACTCCTTGGCGTTGCCCTGGCTGTGGCGGCAGAACTCAGCACCGCGGTGGGCGCAGCGGTTCTCGAAGACGTTGACCGAGCCGTCCTCGGCACGTGACACGACCACGGGCGTCGCGCCGACAAAGGAGCGCTTGTAGTCCCCGGCGTTCGGAATCTCCGCCTCGAGCGCGACATAGTTCCACGAGCGTCCGCGAAAGATCTTCTGCAGTTCCAGGTCATGGACGGCCTGGCTGGTGTAGACCCAGTCCGGGATGTAATGCAGGGCGTCTTCGGGCCAGCGGCAGTCGTCCAGTCCCGGGTTCTTCTTGCCCAGCGTGTGCTGGATCACCGCTTGTGTCTGGTACATGTGAAATTCCTTTCAGAGTGTGATGGGGCTGGCTGCCTGGGCCTGGATATCGCGCACGAGTTGCCGCAGCGGCAGGGCGTCGTCGCACAGGCGGGGCAGCACGCTTTCGATGGCCTGCCCGAACAGCGCGCGCAACTGGCGCAGGTCGCCGCCGGCGTTGACGGCAATGGCGTGGCTCAGGCGGCCTTGCCGGGTACCGAGGAGCATGAACCTGGGCGCGGGCGCATCGCTGGCGGCGATGCCGCGCCAGGCGTAGCGGGTGCCGTCCTGGGCCGTCCCCAGCATCTGCACATTGCAGCCGAACTGGTCGGTCCAGAACCACGGCGTGGCCGCGGGCTCCGTCGCCAGGCCCAGCATTGCCGCCGCGGCAATGCGCGCCTGCTCGTTGGCGCATTGCCACGATTCCAGCCGTACCTCGGCGCCGAACAGCGGCTGGTACTGGCTGCAGCAATCGCCCGCCGCGTAGATGCCGGGTACGCTGGTTCGGCCCTGCTCATCGACCCGGATGCCGCCGTTGACCGGGTGCAGCGCCAGCCCGGCCGCGGCGCCAAGCGTGACTTCGGGCGCCAGGCCGATCGCGACCACCACCAGCGGTGCGTGTAGCGCCGTGCCATCGGCCAGGCCCAGGTGCACGCCGCCGGCCTGCGCCTCGCAGGCGGCAATGCCGCACCCCAGCCGCAGCGCTACGCCCTGTGCGCGGGCGCGCTGTGCCAGCCAGTCGCTGAGTTCCGGGGGCAGGGCGCGGCCGAGCAGGCGGTCCGCGCTTTCGATCAGCGTGACCCGCAGGCCCAGTGCGGCCGCGGTGGAAGCTGTCTCCAGGCCGAGGAAGCCGCCGCCGATCACCACCACCTCGCCCGCAATCTGCATGGCGCTGCGCAGGCGCGCGGCGTCGTCGAGCGTGCGCAGGTAGTGCACGTGCTGCGTGCCCGGCGGCAGCACGGGAAGCGCACGCGCATTTCCGCCGGTGGCGAGCAGGCAGGCGTCGTAGCGGATGGCGTCCCCGTCGGCGCAATGGGCTACGCGCTGCGCGGGGTCCAGCGCGGTGACCGGGGTGCCAAGCCGCAGTTCGATCTCGTGCTCCGCATAAAAGCTGGCGGGATGCACGCCGATGCTGCCGTCCTGCGCACTGTCCGCCAGCACCGACTTGGACAGCGGGGGGCGTTCATACGGCGCATGCCGCTCGCCGCCGGCCATGACGATGCGCCCGCCGTGGCCCAGCTTGCGCAGCGCGGCGGCGGCCATGGCGCCGGCCTGGCCCGCGCCGACGATCAGGATGGACGTGTGCTGTGACATGACCGGTTCCATCAAAGCTCGACCCAGACCCGGCTGTCTTCGAACTTGACCGGGTAGGTGCGGATGTCGCTGGTGGCGGGCGCGCACATCGCCTTGCCGGAGCGGATGTCGAAGCGCGCCTGGTGCAAGGGGCACTCGATGCAGCCGTCTTCGAGGTAGCCGTCGGACAGCAAGGCGTACTGGTGCGTGCAGACGTTGTCGGTGACAAAGTACTCGTCCTCGCTGCGATAGACGGCGAGCTGGCGGTCGCCCAGCGTCAGCGGCATTACTTCGTCGTTCTGCAGTGTGTTCGCCGCATCGATTTCAATCCATGCCATGGCAATCTCCGTGAATCTAATTTGTCAGTATGCTGAATATATAAGATCAGTGTACTGATGTTTTGGGTGCGAAGTATTCTGGTTAACCCTGACCGGTGCTAGGGGTGCCGGGGCTGGCCGGCACCGTGGCCGGGGACGCTGCGGGGGCCGTGTGCGGCCGCGCCTGCCAGCGTGCCAGGATCTCGCCCATGATGCCGCGGCGAAAGGTCAGCACGCAGACCACGAAGATCAGCCCGGTCACCATGCTGACCGACTCGCCCAGCGCATCGAACCAGCCGATGCCCGTCATCGACGCCAGCGCGCTGCCGAGGTCCCCCAGCTTGTTTTCCAGCGCGACGACGACCAGCGCGCCCACGAGCGGGCCCGACAGCGTGCCCATGCCGCCCACCAGCGTTATCAGGATCACGGAGCCGGACATCATCCAGTGCACATCGGTCAGCGTGGCGAAGCCCAGCACCAGGGTCTTGAGCGCGCCCGCAAGTCCTGCCAGCGCCGACGACAGCACGAACGCCAGCAGCTTGAAGCGGTCGGCGTCATAGCCCAGCGACACCGCGCGGGGTTCGTTCTCCTTGATCGCGCGCAGTATCTGCCCGAACGGCGAATTGACGATGCGCATGATCCCCAGGAATGCCGCGGCAGTGATCGCCAGCACGACGTAGTACATGGTGTGGTCCGACGCCAGCGGCAACACGCCGAACAGGCTGCCGCGCGGCACCGCCTGCATGCCGTCTTCGCCGCCGGTCACCGGCGCCTGCAGGCAGAAGAAGTAGAACATCTGTGCCAGCGCCAGCGTGATCATGGCGAAGTAGATGCCCTGGCGCCGGATCGCCAGGGCGCCGAACACCAGTCCCAGCAGGGCACCGAACGCCGTGCCGGCCAGCAGGCCAAGCTCCGGGGTCAGCTGCAGCGACTTGATCGCATAGCCGCAGGCATAGGCAGCGCCGCCAAAGAACGCGGCGTGACCGAACGACACCAACCCGGTGTAGCCGAGCAGCAGGTTGAAGGCGCAGGCAAAGAGCGCGAAGCACAGCAGCTTCATCACTAGCACCGGGTAGGCGCCCAGCCAGGGCGCGAGCAGCAGCACTGCCAGCAGCAGCCCGTACGCGAGCGTTGCGCGGTTGGGATTTGCCATCACTTCTCCTTTCCAAACAGGCCAGCCGGGCGCACCAGCAGCACGCACACCATGGCGACAAAGACGACGGTTGCCGAGGCTTCGGGGTAATAGACTTTGGTGATGCCCTCGAAGACACCCAGCCCCAGCCCGGTGAAGATCGAGCCGAGAATCGATCCCATGCCGCCGATCACGACCACCGCGAACACCGTGATGATCAGGTTCTGCCCCATCAGCGGCGAGACCTGCATGACCGGCGCGGCCAGCACGCCTGCGAGTGCTGCCAGCCCCACGCCGAAGGCGTAGGTCAGCGTCACCAGCAGTGGCACATTCACGCCGAAGGCTTCGACGATGCGTGGATTTTCGGTGCCGGCGCGCAGGTAAGCGCCAAGCCGGGTCTTCTCGATCACGAACCAGGTGGCGAAGCACACCGTCAGCGAAGCCACCACGACCCAGGCCCGGTAGTTGGGCAGCACCATGAAGCCCAGGTTGCTGACACCGGTCAGGGCTTCCGGGGTGGGGTAGGGCAGGCCCGAGACCCCATAGAAGGAACGCAGCGCGCCCTCAATCAGCAGGCAGAGGCCCAGCGTCAGCAGCAGCCCGTACAGGTGGTCGAAGCGATACAGGTGGCGCAGCATGGTGCGCTCGAGCACCACGCCAAGCGCGCCTGCCACCAGCGGTGCCAGCAGCAGCATCAGCCAGTAATTCAGCCCAAGGTAGTTCAGTCCCATCCATGCCAGTACCGCGCCCAGCATGAACAGCGCGCCATGTGCGAAGTTGATCACGTTGAGCAGGCCGAAGATCACGGCCAGCCCCAGGCTCAGGATCGCGTAGAACGATCCGTTGACCAGCCCCAGCAGCAACTGACTCAGCAGCGCAGGCAGGGGCACTCCAAACATTTCCATACCAATATCTCCTTACACGCCCAGCAAGGCATTGAGCGTGGGCATCTTCCGTTCCAGCTCCGCGGCGGCGAACGCTTCCACGATGCGGCCATGCTCCATGACAAAGAAGCGGTCGGCCAGCGGCGCGGCGAAGCGGAAGTTCTGTTCCACCATGACGATGGTGTAGCCGCGGCGGCGCAGCGTGGCGATCATCTTTGCCAGCTTCTGCACGATCACCGGCGCCAGGCCCTCCGAGATTTCATCGAGCAACAGCACACTGGCACCGGTGCGCAGGATGCGCGCCACCGCCAGCATCTGCTGCTCGCCGCCCGACATGCGCGTGCCCTGGCTCTTGCGCCGCTCATGCAGGTTGGGGAACATCTCGTAGATCTCGGCGACGGACATGGGCGCGCGCAGTCCGGTGGCGCCCGGCGCCGATGCGAAGGACGGCGGCAGCATCAGGTTCTCCTCGCATGACAGGCTGGCAAAGATCGCGCGCTCTTCCGGGCAGTAGCCCAGGCCCAGCGGCGCAATGCGGTGCGTCTTCATGCCGATGGTCTCCTGCCCGTGCACGCGCACCGAGCCCTTGCGCGCGCCGACCAGGCCCATGATGGCACGCAGCGTGGTGGTGCGCCCCGCGCCATTGCGGCCCAGCAGGGTCACCACTTCGCCGGGTTGGACCGTCAGGTCCACGCCATGCAGGATGTGCGATTCACCGTACCAGGCATGCAGCCCGCGCAATGCCAGGGCAGGGATGGCGGTTGCCGTCATGCCGCCTCCGTAGCCGCCTGCACCGGCAGCGCTTGTTCGTCATCTGTCGTACCCATATATGCTTCCTTCACCTGCGGGTTGCGCGATATCTCGTCGTAGCTGCCTTCGGCCAGGATCGCGCCGCGCTGCAGCACGGTAATGCGATCCACGATCGAGGACACCACGCCCATGTTGTGTTCCACCATCAGCACGGTCCGGCCCGCCGACACGCGCTTGATCAGCGCGGTCACGGTTTCGACGTCCTCATGGCCCATGCCCTGCGTGGGCTCGTCCAGCAGCATCAGTTCCGGGTCGGTCGCAAGCGTGGTGGCAAGCTCCAGCGCGCGCTTGCGGCCATAGGCCAGCTCAGCCGTGCCCAGGTGCGCGAAGCTGGCCAGGCCAACGGCATCGAGCAGCTCCATCGCGCGCGCATCCAGCCGCGACAGCGAGCGCTTGCCGCGCCAGAAATGCCAGGCCGTCCCCAGCTTGCGCTGCAGCGCGATGCGCACGTTCTCCAGCACCGTCAGTTGCGGGAACACCGCTGAGATCTGGAACGAACGGATCACGCCCATGCGGGCAATCTCGGCCGGCCGCAGCGCGGTGATATCGGTGCCGTTGAAGTGGATCGAGCCGGACGACGGCGCGTGGAACTTGGTCAGCAGGTTGAAGCAGGTAGTCTTGCCGGCGCCGTTCGGGCCGATCAGGGCATGGATGGAGCCTCGCCGCACCGACAGGCTGACATCGCTGACGGCGGTAAAGCCCTTGAACGCCTTGGTCAGCCCTTGCGTGCGCAGGATCACGTCTTGGTCTGGCATGGCGCGCTCACTTCCTGACCAGCGGGCACTCGCTGGCGGACAGGGGGCGGAACGCCTCGTCGCCGGGAATGGTGCCGATGTACTTGACCAGGTCCCAGGGCCCCTTGGATTCAGCCGGCGTCTTGGCCTGCGCCAGGTACATGTCATGCACCATGCGGCCATCGGCGCGGACCTTCCCGTTGTGCACGAAGGCGTCGTTGACCGGCAGCGCGCGCATCTTCTCCGCCACGGCGGGGCCATCGACCGTCTTGGCAGCCTCCACGGCCTTCAGGTAGTGCAGCACGCCGGAATAGACACCGATCTGCCCATGCGTGGGGTAGGTCTTCTGGCGCTTGTAGTAGCGCTCGACGAAGTCCTTCGACTTCGCGTCGAGGTCGAGCCTGAACGGATCCACATAGGTCAGGCCCTGTGCGGTGTTCAGGCCCAGGCTCTTGATGTCGGTGATGAAGGTGGACGGTGTGATCACGGTCTGGCCGGCCTTGATCAGGCCGAACTCGCCGGCTGCCTTGACGCCGTTGATCATGTCGTTGCCGGCGTTGGCCAACACCACCACCTTGGCCTTGGAGGCCGACGCAGCGACCACGGGGCTGCTGAAGTCGCTGGCATTGAGCGGATGCCGGGTGCTGCCCACGTTCTTGCCGCCGCTGGCATCGACCGCCTTGCGGAAGTCGGCTTCCAGCGACTGGCCGAAGGCATAGTCCACGGTGATGTAGTACCAGCTGTTGCGGCCCTGGTCGATCATGCGCCGCACCAGCGGATAGGACACCGAGTAGGTATCCCAGGACCAATGGAAGCCGGTCGGCGAACAGTTCTGGTTGGTCAGCGCCATGGCGCCGCCGGTGGAAACGATGTCGATCTTCTGCTTCTGCCGCGCCACTTCCTGCACGGCCAGCGCGGTCGACGAGTTGGGGAAGTCGATCACCATGTCGACGCCATCGGTATCGAACCAGCGGCGCGCCAGCGACGAGGCGATATCCGCCTTGTTCTGGTGATCGGCGGACAGCACCGTGACCGGCTTGCCCAGCGCCTTGCCGCCGAACTCCTCCACCGCCATCTGCGCGGCCACGACCGAGCCTTTGCCGGAGAGGTCGGCATAGGAGCCGGACATATCGGTGATGACGCCGATCTTGACGCCGCTGGCATCAGCCAGGGCAGGCGTGGCCGAGGCCAGGCCCAGCAAGGCGGACGAGGCGGCAAGGGTGCGGAGAATGCGAGAGGTGGACATGGGGACTCCAGGTTGTCTGCGCGAAGAAAATGGAAAATGGCGATGGCTGCATTCGCCGGACGCGGGCGCCATCGCTGCGCCTGCATCCGGTAGAAGATCAGTATGCTGAGTATGTGTCGGAGAAAAGGGCGGATGTCTCCGCCCTGCAGGTGCGCCGGGCGGCGGGTTCAGGTGGCCAGGTCGCGGCCGCGCGTCTCGGGCACGAACACCATGCCGATGATGAAGGCCAGGCCCGCGATCACCACCGGATACCACAGGCCAAAGTAGACGTCGCCGCTGGACACGTTCATCGCCGTGACCACGAAGGACAGCATGCCGCCGACCCAGCCGGCGCCAAGGTGGAAGGGCAGCGACAAGGAGGTGTAGCGGACCCTGGCCGGGAACAGCTCCACCATGAACGCGGCCATCGGCCCATACACCATGGCCAGGAACAGGATCGGCACCAGCAGCAGCACGAACACCATCGGTGTGTTCATCTTTGCAGGGTCGGCGCGCTCCGGCCAGCCGGCTGCCACCAGGGCGCCCTTGATCGCATTGCGGTCAAAGCCTTGCAGCGTGTGGTCGCCGATACGGAGCTCCGCCTGGGCCGGATTGCCGGAGGGCACGAAGCTGTAGCCCACGCCCAGGTCGGTCAGGTAGCCGCGGATCTTGTCGCAGGCGGACACCGGCTCGCCGAACAGGCGCGCCTTACAGTCACCAGCGGTAACCTGGACCGCCCCTTGCTGCTGGAACTGCTCCAGCGCCGGGTTGGCGTAGTGGGTCAGGCCCTTGAATACCGGCTGGATGCACACCGCTGCCAGCAGGCAGGCGGCCATCATGATGTACTTGCGGCCGATGCGGTCCGACAGCCAGCCGAAGAACAAATAGCACGGCGTGGCCACCACCAGCGCGATCGCGATCAGCATATGGACGGTTTCGATCGGCACGTGCAGCGTCTTGTTGACGAAGAACATCGAATAGAAGTGCCCGGTGCCGAAGATCGCTCCCAGCCCCGCCGCCACCACGAACAGCAGCAGCACCGACTTCAGGTTCTCCCATTTGGTGAAGCTGTCGCGGATCGGGGCCTTGGAGGTGGCATTGCTGGCCTTCATGCGCGCGAACACCGGCGACTCATGCAGCTTGCCGCGGATGTAGACCGAGATCACCAGCATGACCAGCGACACGATGAACGGGATGCGCCATCCCCAGGCGCGGAATTCCGTCTCGGTCAGGAAGGTCTTCAGCAGGTACACCACGAACAGCGAGGAGAGCAGCCCCAGCGTTGCGGTGGTCTGCAGCGAGCTGGTGTACAGGCCGCGCTTGTGTACCGGCGAATGCTCGGCCACGTACGTGACCGCGCCGCCAACCTCCCCGCCCAGGGCCAGTCCCTGCAGCAGGCGCAGCAGCACCAGCAGCACCGTGGCGGTGATGCCGATCTGCTGGTACGTCGGCAGCACGCCCACGCCCACGGTGGCCACGCCCATCAGCAGGATGGTGACCAGGAAGGTGTACTTGCGGCCGATCAGGTCGCCCAGGCGGCCGAACAGCAGCGCGCCCACCGGGCGGATCAGGAAGCCGGCGCCGAAGGTGGCTAGGCTGGCGAGGAAGGCGGCACTCTCATTGCCGGGGGGGAAGAACAGTGCGCCGAAGTACACGGCCAGCGCGGCATAGATGTAAAAGTCATACCACTCCATCAACGCGCCGAAGGATGAGGCAAGGATGACCTTGCGCTCTTCGGCAGTCATGCCGGAGGCTGGGGCGCGCGTCTCGTCGCGGGTCAGGCTGATCGTCATGGCGGGGGTCCTTTGGTGAGGCAGTTGTCTTTGTCGTGTGCTTTGCGGCGGTGCCTGCGCCGCTTGCCGGGGGACTGCGATGACCCCGTGCTGTGCGGCGCTGCATCTTGCCGGTGCATCAGTCAGTATGCTGATGAGAAACGCAGTATGCTGAGCAAAATGCGGGCCACCCGATAGCGGCCGCAATGCGCGATTTAAGTGGTTATTTCATATTGTCAGCATACTGAGCATCTGCGATCAGTGTACTGAGCGCCTAGGGCCATCGTTATAGGTGTTAACCCTTCGCGCGACGTCTGGACTTTTGAAAATCCGATGACTAGAATCCGAAACTAATCAGTGTACTGAGCAATTGCGCAGTGCCCCGCGGCGACGCCATGCATGACCGCCATGGCGCGAGCCGATTCCCCTTATCAGGAGCCCCCACCAGCATGACCACAGTGAAGAAGATCGCCCTGGAAGAGCATTTCATGACGCCCGGATTCCAGGCCTATTCCAAAGGGTTTACGCAGCATATCGACCCGGCGGAGTTCGCCGAGCTGGGCCGTCGCCTTGCCGACTTCGACAAGGATCGGCTGGCGGAGATGGACCGGTTCGGCATCGACATCACGGTGCTGTCGCAAACCGGGCCGGGCGTGCAGGGCGAGGCCGATACCGGCCTGGCGGTGGCGCGGGCGCGCGAGAGCAATGACTTCCTGGCGGCGCAGGTCGCACGTCACCCGACGCGCTTCGCCGGCTTTGCCGCGCTGCCGATGCACGACCCGGAGCAGGCGGCGCGCGAGCTGGAGCGGGCCGTGCTGGAGCTTGGCTTCAAGGGTTCGCTGGTGAACGGCCATACGCATGGCCGCTACTACGACGATCCCGCGTACGACGCCTTCTGGGACCGCATGCAGGCGCTGGACGTGCCCATGTACCTGCATCCGACCGACGCCTATGTGCAGCCGCAAGCGTTGGCCGGCCATCCCGAACTGACCGGCGCGGCATGGGGGTGGGGCGTGGAAACCGCATCGCACGCACTGCGGCTGCTGTTCGGCGGCGTGTTCGACCGCTTCCCGCGCCTGAAGATCATCCTCGGCCATATGGGCGAGGGCCTGCCGTACCAGCGCTGGCGCTTCGACAGCCGCTTTGCGGTTTACTCGCACGGGATCCGGCTGGAGCGCGCGCCCTCCGAATACATCGGCACCAATATCGTCATCACCACGTCGGGCGTGTGCTCGCACGGCGCGCTGGCTGGCGCCATAGCCGAACTGGGTCCCGAGGCGGTGATGTTCTCGGTGGACTACCCCTATGAATCCACCGAGGTCGCGGCAAAGTTCATCGAAGACGCCCCGCTCGACGACACCACGCGCGCGCTGGTCTGCCACGGCAATGCGCAACGCCTGCTCAAGCTATAACCGCATAACCCAAGGATCCTCATGCAAAAAGTCTTTCGCATCGGCCAGATCGTCCCGAGCTCGAACACGACGATGGAAACCGAAATCCCCGCCATGCTGATGGCGCGCCAGCAGATTCGCCCGGAACGCTTCACCTTTCACTCCAGCCGCATGCGAATGAAGAAGGTGGTCAAGGAAGAACTGGCCGCGATGGACGCAGAATCCGACCGCTGCGCGGTGGAACTCAGCGATGCCCGCGTCGACGTGCTCGGCTATGCCTGCCTGGTCGCGATCATGGCAATGGGCCATGGCTACCACCGTCAGTCTGAGCAGCGCCTGAAGGCGCATACCACCGAGAACGGCGGCGATGCCCCGGTCATCACCAGTGCCGGTGCGTTGGTGGATGCGCTCAAGGTGATGGGTGCCAGGCGCATTGCCGTGGTCGCGCCCTACATGAAGCCGCTGACGGAACTGGTGGTGGACTACATCCGCAACGAAGGCTACGAGGTGGTGGACTACCGTGCGCTGGAGATCCCGGACAACCTGGAGGTCGGGCGCCACGATCCGGCGCGCCTGCCCGGCATCGTCGCGCAGATGGACACCAAGGACGTCGATGTCATCGTGCTGTCCGCCTGCGTGCAGATGCCGTCGCTCCCCGCCGTTGCGAAAGTCGAGGCGATGACCGGCAAGCCGGTCCTCACCGCCGCGATTGCCACCACCTACGCCATGCTCAAGGCGCTGGACCTTGAGCCAGTCGTGCCGGGCGCGGGCGCGCTGCTGTCCGGCGCCTACTGAGGAGCACGCATGAGTACTTTCCTGTACGGGGGCCATGTCCGCGCCAACGGCATCCGCCAGCACTACCTGCGCTACGGCGGCAACGAGGGCGAGCGCGCCGCGCGCGATGCCGTGGTGATCGTGCCGGGCATCACCAGCCCGGCGATCACCTGGGGCTTTGTCGGCGAGCGCCTGGGCACGCGTTTCGATACCTACATTCTCGATGTGCGCGGCCGCGGGCTGTCGTCGGCGGAGCCGGAGCTGGACTATGGCCTCGACGCGCAGGCCCGCGACGTGGTGGCTTTTGCGCAAGCGTTGGGCCTGCGCCGCTACAGCGTGGTCGGCCATTCCATGGGCGGACGCATCGGCGTGCGCGCCGCCGCGGCGCAGCCGGATGGCCTCGCGCGGCTGGTGATGGTCGATCCTCCGGTTTCTGGCCCTGGGCGCCGCTCGTATCCCGCACAGCTGCCCTGGTATGTGGATTCGATCCGGCTGTCCCGGGACGGCACCGACGCAGAGGGCATGCGCCGCTTCTGCCCGACCTGGACCGACGAGCAACTGTGCTTGCGCGCGGAATGGCTGCACACCTGCAATGAAGACGCTATCGTGCGCAGCTTCGAGGACTTCCATCGCGACGACATCCATGCGGACATGCCCCGGGTCAAGGTGCCAACGCTGCTGATGACAGCGGGGCGCGGCGATGTGGTGCGTCCCGAGGACATCGCCGAGATCCGCACGCTGCTGCCCGGCGTGCTGGTCAGCCACGTGGCCAACGCCGGCCACATGATCCCGTGGGACGACGAGGCGGGCTTTTACGCGGCGCTGGGGGATTTCCTCGGCGCGCCGCTGGCGCAATGACGAGCAAGGAGCCGACATGCCGGTAAGTGACCACCAGATGATCGAGGCCTGGCGCAAGGTGCTGCGTCTGTCCCGGCTGGAGCCGGGACAGACCGTCACCATCCTGACCAGCGCCGCCACCCACCCGCAGACCCTGTCCACCGCGCTGGTCGCGACCCAGTCGCTGGGCGCCATCGTCAACCGGCTCGACCTGCCGCCCGTCAACGGCGAGAAGGCGCTGAGCCGCGACGCGCTGGCCTACCTGGGCACCACCCCGCTCACGGGCAACCGCGCCGCGATCGCGGCGCTGCGCGCGAGCGACCTGGTGCTGGACCTGATGACGCTGCTGTTCTCGCCCGAGCAGCACGACATCCTGAAGGGCGGCACCAAGATCCTGCTGGCCGTGGAGCCGCCGGAAGTGCTGGCGCGCATGGTGCCGTGCGAAGCGGACCGTGAGCGCGTCAAGGCCGCCTCCGAGCGGCTGGCATGCGCCAGGGAAATGCATGTGGTGTCGCCGGCGGGCACCGACCTGCGCTGCCCGCTGGGAGAATTCCCGGCGATCAGCGAGTACGGCTTTGTTGACGAGCCCGGTCGCTGGGACCACTGGCCCAGCGGCTTCGCCCTGACCTGGCCGAACGAAGGTGGTGCCAGCGGCACCATCGTGCTGGACCGCGGCGACATCCTGCTGCCGCAGAAGACCTACGTCACCGAGCCAATCCGCCTGACGGTGGAAGCCGGCTTTGCCACGCGCATCGAAGGCGGCCTGCACGCCGAGCTGCTGAGCGAGTACATGGCGTCGTTCAACGATCCCGAGGCCTACGCCATCTCGCATATCGGCTGGGGCCTGCAACCGCGCGCCCACTGGTCCACGCTGGGGCTGTATGACCGCGAGGCCACCATCGGCATGGATGCGCGCGCGTTCGAAGGCAACTTCCTGTTCTCGCTGGGCCCCAACAACGAGGCCGGTGGCCAGCGCACCACGGCCTGCCATATCGACATCCCTGTGCGCCGATGCACCGTACGCCTGGATGGCGTCGACGTGGTCACCGGCGGCAAGGTCACGGACGGGTTCCGCTACCCGGAGGAAAAATAGACATGCACAAGGAAATCGGCGCGTACCAGCGCCAGGGCTTCGGTGGCGCGCTGGAACCGGCGGGGCCGTTCGGGCTGCTGATCGTGGATTTCGTCAACGGCTTTGCCGATCCGCAGGTGTTCGGCGGCGGCAATATCCGCGAGGCCATCGCCAATACCGTGCCGCTGCTGTCGGTGGCGCGGCGCGAGGGCTGGGCGATTGCGCACAGCCGCATCGTGTATGCGGATGACGGCGCGGACCACAACGTCTTCTCGATGAAGGTGCCCAACATGCTGTCGCTGAAGGAGCATGAGCCCAACAGCGCCATCGTCGAAGAACTGGCGCCGCGCGCCGGTGAGCTGGTGGTGCGCAAGACCGTGCCGTCGGCCTTCTTCGGCACCTCGCTGGCGGCGTGGCTGATACAGCGCGGCGTGCGCACGTTGCTGGTGGCCGGGGCGGTGACCAGCGGCTGCGTGCGTGCCAGCGTGGTGGATGCCATGCAGTATGGTTTCCGCCCGCTGGTGCTGTCCGATTGCGTGGGGGACCGGGCTCTCGGACCGCACGAGGCAAACCTGTTCGACATGGCACAGAAGTACGCAACCGTGGCTACGCGCTTGGACGGGCTTGCCGCCATTGGCGTGAGGGAATAGGCGCGTCGCCAGCGCCGCGCGGGCGAGATGCGGTAAAGCCGCAATTGACAATCCCGCAGGCGTTTCCATAGGATTTGGTCAGTATGCTGAATAAACAGGGCTTATCTTCGGGACGGACAGGGCAATGACATCGTCGATGGAACCGGATCATCATGCGGATGCTGGGCGCGGCCAGGGCGTGGGCGCCCGCGTGGCGCGCAAGGAAGATGCCCGGCACTTGCACGGCAAGGGCCGCTTCGTGGCGGATATCGCCATGCCAGACCTGCAGGAGGTGGCCTTCCTGCGCAGCCCGGTGGCGCATGCCAGGCTGCTGTCGGTCACCAAGCCCGCGGGCCATGCCACGGCGGTGATCGTGCGCGCGGACATGGCGGCGGCCAGCGACATCGTGGCCGACTCGGCCTTTCCCTCCTACCAGCCGTCCGCGCAGCCGCCGCTGGCCAGCGGCAAGGTGCGCTTCGTCGGCGAGCCGGTCGCGATGGCGTTCGCGCCGACCCGCGCCGAGGCGGAGGACATCGCCGAGCAGGTCGCGGTCGAGTTTGAAGAACTGACGGCGCTGACCGACGTGACCCAGGCCCGCCAGCTCGCCGGCGAGGTGCGCGTGCACGAGCACTGGCGCGACAACACCTTTCTGACGCTGACTGCCGACAAGAACTTCGAGGCGCGGCAGCGCGAGGCCTCGGTCGTGGTGCGTCGCCGCATCGACCTGGCGCGCCAGTGCATGGTGCCGATGGAAGGCAAGGCGGTGCTGGCCTGCTGGGATCACCAGTTCGACCAGCTGGTGGTGTACAGCGCCACCCAGGTACCGCACATGATCCGCACTATCCTGGCCCACTGCCTGGGACTGGAGCAGGAGTGCGTACGCGTGATCTCGCCCGACGTGGGCGGCGCCTTTGGCTACAAGTGCGTGCTGCAGCAGGAAGAGCTTTGCATCGCCTGGCTGGCGATGACCTACAAGCGCCCCTTCCGCTTTATCGAGGACCGGCGCGAACACCTCACCGCCGGCGCCAATTCGCGCGAGCACCACTATGACCTGACGGCGTACGCCGATGCCCGCGGCCGCCTGCTGGCGCTCGATGCCACGGTCGTGATCGACGGCGGCGCGTATTCCGTCTGGCCGTTCACCATCGGGCTGGAGCCGGGTCAGGCGATCGGCAACCTGCCTGGGCCCTATGCCTTCGATGGCTATCGCTGCGAGACCACCTGCGTGGCGACGAACAAGCCGGGCTTTGTGCCGTATCGCGGCGTCGCGCGCACCGGTGTCTGCTTTGCGATGGAGCTGATGATCGATGCCATCGCCCGCGAGGTGAAGCGCGAGCCGTGGGAAGTGCGCTGCGAGAACCTGGTGCCGCCCGAGGCCATGCCCTATGTCAACGTCACCAACAAGCACTTCGACGGCGGCGACTACCCCGCCAGCGTGCGCAAGGCCATGGAGATGATCGGCCTGCCTGCGATCCGCGCGCGCCAGCAGGCGGGCCCGCAGGGCAGCACCTATGTCGGCGTGGGCTTCGGCACCTACACCGAGCAGTCGGCGCACGGCACTTCGGTGTTCGCGGCGTGGGGCACGCCGGTGATTCCCGGCTTCGATTCGGCCACTGTGCGCATCACGCCGGATGGCGGGCTGGAGGTGCGCGTGGGCGTGCATTCGCACGGGCAGGGCATGGAGACCACCTTCGCGCAGATCGCCAACGAGATCCTCGGCATCGATATCGGCCGGATCAAGGTGGTGCACGGCGACACCGGGCTCACGCCATTCTCGACCGGCACCTATGCCTCGCGCTCGCTGGTGATGTCGGGCGGCGCCGTGTCGCGGGCCTGCAAGGCGCTGCTGCCGCGCCTGCTGAAGATCGGCGCGCATATGCTGGGCCAGCCAGAGCAGGCCGTCGCGTTCCAGGCCGGGGCAGTGAGCGCGGGCGATGCCGGCGCGGTGGAGATCGCGCGCATCGCCAACGCCTGGTACATCAATCCGCACCTGCTGCCGCCGGATGTCGACGCGCAGGGCCTGGAGATAACCATGGGCTTCAAGCCGGCCGTCGATACCGGCAGCTTCACCTATGCCACGCATGCCGTCGCGGTGGAGGTCGACATCGAATCCGGCCATGTCGGGATCCTGGACTACGTGGTGGTGGAGGACTGCGGCACCATGATCAACCCCATGGTGGTCGAAGGCCAGACCTACGGCGGCGTGGCGCAGGGCATCGGCACCGCGATGTTCGAAGAGATGCGCTATGACGGCAACGGCCAGCCGCTGGCCTCGACGCTGGCGGACTACATGCTGCCGGGGCCGACCGAGATCCCGTCGATCCGCATCCATCATTTCGAGACACCGTCGCCGCATACCGAGTTCGGTGCCAAGGGCATGGGGGAGGGTGGCGCCATCGCCCCGCCGGCGGCGATCTTCAATGCCGTCAACGATGCGCTGCGCGATTTCGGCGTCGAGCTGAAGGAAACGCCGCTGACGCCGCGCAAGATCCTGGAAGCGCTGGATGCGGCCGCGGCCAGCGTACCACGCAAAAAGGCAGCCTGACCGATGAAAGCCATCGCTTTTTCCTACCATGCGCCCGGCTCGTTGCCGGACGCGCTGGCCCGCCTGGGTGCGGGCACCGATGTAGCCAAGACCATGGGAGGCGGGCAATCGCTCGGCCCCATGCTGAACCTGCGCCTGACCCGCCCCGATACCGTAGTCGACGTCTCCGGGCTGGCCGAACTGCGCGAGGTTTCCGCCACGCCTGACGGGGTCCGCATCGGCGCCTGCGTGACTCACGCCCAGATCGAAGACGGCGTATTCGCGCCGCTGCGCGGCACCATGCTGCAGGCCGTCGCCGGCGGCATTGCCTACCGCGCCATCCGCAACCGCGGCACGGTCGGCGGCAGCCTGGCACATGCCGATCCGGCCGCGGACTGGGTCGTGGTGATGTCCGCGCTTGGCGCCCGCATCGAGATTGCGTCAGGCGCCGGTACGCGCGACGTCCCAATGGAATCATTCATGATCGGAGCCTACACCACGGTGCTCGCAGACGGAGAACTGATTGCCGCCGTGCGGGTGCCGCCCCTCACCGGGCACAGCCGCTGGGGATACCAGAAGCTGTGCCGCAAGACCGGCGAGTTTGCCGAAGCGAGCTGCGCCGCGTATTTCGATGCCAGCCGCCGCTTTGCGCGCATCGTGCTGGGCGCGCTGGACGGCCCGCCGGTGGTGCTGCCCGGCCTGACCCGCGCCGTTGCCGCGCAAGGCGCAACGGCGCTCACAGCCAGCGCCGTGGACGATGCCGTGGCGCAGGCCGCGCCGGGCAAGGACGCCATCGACCGTAAGCTATACCGTACCGTCGTGATGCGTTGCGTCACGCAACTGCTGAACTGAGGAGCGCCGTGCAGACCATCGAATTTACCGTCAACGGCCGCCAGGTATCCGGCGCGTGCACTGACCGCACGCACCTGGGCGACTTCCTGCGCGACACGCACCGGCTGACCGGCACCCACCTCGGCTGCGAACATGGCGTGTGCGGCGCCTGCACCGTGCTGCTCGACGACAAGCCGGTGCGTTCGTGCATCACGTTTGCGGGCGCCTGCCAGGGCGCCGACATCGTCACGGTCGAAGGCTATGAGGATGATGCTGTCATGGCCGACCTGCGCACGGCCTTCAACCGGCACCACGCGTTGCAATGCGGCTTCTGCACGCCGGGGATGCTGGCCACTGCGCGCGATATCGTGCTGCGCCTGCCCGACGCCGACGAAGCGACCATCCGCCATGAACTGTCGGGCAACCTGTGCCGGTGCACGGGCTATATGGGCATCGTCGCCGCGATCCGGTCCGTACTGGACGCGCGCCGCGCCGCCGCGGGAGTGATCGCACGGCATGCCACTGCATCAGCCGCTCAGGCGCCGTTTGCCTGCTTCACGGTCGCTGACGAGGCGCTTGGCACGCTGCCGCACCTCGCCGCCGGTGCCGGCGCCGAGCCGGAGCGCTCGCCCGACCGCAAGGGCTGGTCGCGCATCGAGGGCAGCTTTGCCGTGCCCTACGCGTTGGATGCAGTATGGGCCTTCATGGCCGACCTGCCGGCGGTGGCCGGCTGCCTGCCCGGCGCGGTGCTGACGGAGGTGGCCGGTGAGAAGGTCAAGGGCCATATCGCCATCAAGTTCGGGCCGATGTCGGCCAAGTTCGAGGGCGCCGCGCGCCTGCAGCGCGACGACGCCGCCCGGCGCGGCGTGCTGAAAGGCGCGGGCCAGGATTCGCTGAGCAACTCCAAGGCCGCGGGCGATATTGCCTACCAGCTGAAAGCGCTCTCAGTCACCGAGACTGAAGTTGCCGTCGACCTGCAATATTCCTTGCAGGGACCGCTGGCGCAGTTCTCCCGCTCAGGGCTGGTGCGCGATTTCGTGCGCCGGATGATCGCCGATTTCGGCAAGTCGGTGTCCCGCCGGATGGACCCGACGCTGAGCGATGCCGAACGCAACCAGGTCGTCCGCTTGAACCCGGTGGCGCTGTTCGTTGGCGTGCTATGGGAGCGGGTGAAGCGGTGGTTCGGCATTGGCTGACCCCGGCCCATGCAGTGCCGCGCGGCAATTTGTAGTGGCACACGTCGACCGTGCAAAATATCAGTAGTACTTATGCGCTTGATAATTACAATGAATTTTACTGATATAGGATCCGAACCTATACTGGGCTCCATTTGGAGACGGAGCGTGCAGGTCGTCGTCAGCTGCGGAGACAGGTGCTTCAGCGCGCCCGCGACGAGCAGCCTGCCGGGATCCTGCAGATAGTGATCGAAGGCGTGCGCCGCATGATCGACTACCAGGATGTGGCCTACGCCAGCCTCTACCTGGACCGCATGGCCGCCGTGCGGCGCGCATTGGCGCAGGACGACATCACGCTCTTGCGCGAAACGGCGCGCCACCTGGCGCTGTGGATGTCATACGAAGACACCATCCGGGTTGCGGACCTCAAGACCCGCGGCTCGCGCTTCGCTCGCGTGCGCGGCGAGGTCCATGCAGGTAGTGACCAGTTGCTGGCGATCAATGAGTTCATGCACCCGCGCCTCGAGGAGATCTGCGAGACGCTGCCGGCTGGTCTTGGCCGCTGGCTGATGCAGCCGCATGTCGTGCACCACCTGGTGCGCCGCCTTGCGCAATCCGGCCGTGTCGTCACCACCAGTTCGCTGCGCGGCTACCTGATGCGTGCTGGCCTACCACGCGCTGGTCTGAGCCGGTAAAGAGATCGGGTTTAGTTCACATCCGGAGGCAAGCACCGGGGACTCGGAGGCCCCGGTGCAGCCTGTCGGCGTCCGTCGTCAGGCCTCGATCAAGGCAAGCACCCGGCACGGACTACCCGAACCGCGCCGGATCTTGAGTGGCGGGGTGACCAGCACCGCGCCGGTCGGCGGCAATTTATCCAGGTTGACCAGGCTTGCCAGACCGAACTTGTTGTTGCCATGCATGTTGGCATGGCAGGGGAAGGGGTGCTTGAAGGCGTAAGCCTGTCCCGCATCGGTGCCGACGGCTTCCGTTCCCCAGCCAATCACATCGCGCTCCCTGGCGAGAAATGCTGGCAAATCAGGATGCCCGCCGGGCGTGTGTCCGCCGTCCTCCCGGATATTCAGGAAGTCGGCCGGATCGGTGCGCAGCGACCAGTCGGTGCGCATCAGCACCCACGAACCCGCCGGGATGCGGCCATGCTGCGCTTCCCATTGCTCGACGCGCTCGATGGTCAGCAGGTAATCGGGATTCTCGCGGACTTCCTCCGAAACATCGATCACGCACGCCGGCGCAAGGAACTTCTGCACGTCGATGGTATCCGTAGCGTTGTTCGGAAAGTCCTTGCCGGTGATCCAGTGAACCGGCGCGTCGAAATGCGTGCCGGTATGCTCGCCGCACGAAATGTTATTCCAGTACCAGGCTGGCCCGCGCTCGTCGAAGTTCGAGATCTCTTCCAGCCGGAAGGGCGCGCTCTGCCCGAACTGGGGCGGAAGAGGAATGATCGGTGTGCGTGGATGCAAGGTCTGGCTCAGGTCTACCACGCGAATCGCACCGCTTTGCAGTGCTTGTGCAAACTCTACTAGCATCTTGGTACTTCCTCCCTAAGGTTGCCAACGGACAGCGTTTTGCCTCGCTCGTCCGCTTTCATGTGCCCGCAACGCTCATGATGGCTCGCACCCGACTCATGCACGGGCGAGAATGCGCATCGCGTCGTCCAGTTCCAGCGAGACCGCGTCACCCGGGTGCACGGCGCCATCAAGACGCGCAATCACCACAGGACCGGCAGTCGTCCTGACCGTTGCCAGATGCACGTCTTCGCCGGGCTGCGCGCCGAGTCGATGGCGTACCACCGTTGTCTCCTCGACCGTGCCGGCTTCGGTGACTTGCTCCTCCCAGTCCGCCGCGCCGCAGTGCGGGCAACGATAGCGTGCGGGAAAATGCACCGTGCCGCATTGCCGGCAATGAAAAACGGTCAGTTTCATCTTGCTCCCTCGCTCACGCTCTCAAGCACTACCGCGTTGGCGCACATGCCAAAGCGATATTCGACCATGCCGTAGCCGCTCACGGCCGCAAGCCGTGCCCCCGCCACCTGCCGTGCGCCGGCAGCGCCGCGCAACTGGATAATCGCCTCGACCAGGCCATGCATGCCGCCAGCGGCGCCCGCCTGGCCGGCAGACAACTGGCCGCCTGAAGTATTCACCGGCAATTCGTGCGCAGCGATGCGTGCAATCAGGCCACGCTGATCCCCGTCCGGAGCGAACCCGAGATCGGCCAGCTGCACTAACGCCATGACCGGGTAATCGTCATACACCGAGACCAGATCCATGTCCTGCGGACCGGCGCCGGCGCGCCGCCACAGGTCGTCTGCGAGCGCGGCAAGCCCGGTCTGCAAGCCGTCACCGGCCTGATGATCGAGGTTGTAGCGGCATTCCAGCGCCCGTACGCGTACCGCGGGGCCTGCCTGCCGCACCAGGTCGGAGCGAGCCACGATCACCGCATTCGCGCCGCAGACCACCGGCACGCAATCGAAGCGCCCGAGCGGATCGGCCACCATCGGCGCAGCAAGGTACTCGTCGAGCGTGAGTGGGGTGCGGTACACCGCGCCAGGGTTACGCGCTGCCCAGGCCCGCTGCGTCACGCACACCGCGCCGTAGTCGTCTCGTGTCAGTCCGTAACGACGCGCATGCCGTTGCGTCAGCATCGCGAATACGCTGTTCGGGCCACCGTTTTCGAGCGGCCTCAGGTAGGTGCGGGTCGTCACGTTGTAGTTCTCGACCAGCTGCCTGAAATCGGCCGGCGTAAAGCGATCGCCGCTAAGCAGGGCGATCACCGATGCGTCGCCGTGCTGTATCGCCCGCACCGCGTGTTGCAGCATATTGATCGCGCTGGCGCCCCCATGGCAATCGTCCATGCACCAGCGAGGACTGAGGCCAAGGCGCCAGGCCATATCGATCGCGTGATCGGGTGCCAACGTGAATGACGCCACGCCGAGACCGTCGATCTCGCGCGCGCTGAAGCCGGACTGGGCAAGCGCGGCGTCGAACGCCTGGGCCAGCAGGTCCGCGGTGCTCTCGTGCGGTGCCTGGCGGCGGTATGGCACTTCCACGCCAGCCGCCAGGATCGCGTTGTCATAGTTGCTGTTTGGCATTCAGTAAGTTTCCTGCGTTGCGGGTTGCCATTCGTTCATCGCGCTTTCCGGCGAGCCGTCTCATGCGTGAACAGCAGGGAAATCACGGTAATCGCGCCCATGCCGACCAGCATCCAGGCAACCGGCGTCGCGGACTGATAGCGCGACAGCAGGGCAGTCGCTACCAGCGGCGCGAGGCCGCCGGCAAACACCGAAGCCAGTTCGTGACCCAGGGCCATGCCGGAGTAGCGCACTTCCGTGCTGAACAGTTCGCCCATCAGGCTCGGTTGCGTGCCGATCATCGCGCCATGGCACAAGGGGTTGGCAAGCAGGAAGGCGAACCAGATCCATTCGGGCGTGCGGGTGTCGAGCAACCAGAAGAAGGGGAAGGCGACAACCATCAGGCCCAGGGCGCCGATCATGTAAACCGGCTTGCGGCCGATGCGGTCCGACAGCTTGCCCCAGAGCAACATGGCGGCCAGTTCGACGCACATCGATGCCATCACGCCCGCCAGGACGATCTGGTTCGAGATCCCGATGAACTTGGCATAGACCAGCGCAAAGGCGAGGAAGATGTAAGAACCGCCGTTTTCCGCCACCCGCAAGCCCATCGCCATCAGGATCTCCTTGGGATGCTTGCGAATGACCTCCAGTACCGGCAGGTGCGCCTTGCGGCCGGCGGCCGCGGCTTTGGCGAACTCCGTGCTCTCGGGCAAGGTCGAGCGGATGTAGACGCCCACGCCGAAGATCAGGATGCTGGCCAGGAACGGCAAGCGCCAGCCCCAGCTCATAAAGTCGGCTTTGGGCAAGGCCTGCACCGCGAAGAACGCCACCGATGACAGCACAAAGCCACCGCCGACGCCCAGCTGGCTCCACGAAGCGTAGTAGCCGCGCTTCTCGGGCGGCGCGCTCTCGCTGATCATCAGCACACCGCCACCCCATTCTCCGCCTGATGCAATGCCCTGAAGCAGGCGCAGCAGCACCAGCAAAGCGGGCGCCCACAGGCCGATCTGGGCATAGGTTGGCAGCAAGCCGATCAGGAAGGTGGCGACGCCCATGATCGACAGCGTCCACACGAGCGCGCCCTTGCGCCCGTAGCGGTCGCCGATATGCCCGAACAGAATGCCGCCGAACGGCCGCGCGGCAAAGCCGACCGCAAAACCGGCGAAGGCCGCCAGCGTGCCGACCAGCGGGTCGCTGCCCGGGGGAAAGAACAGCTCGCCGAACACCAGTGCCGCAGCCGTGCCATACAGGAAGAAGTCGTACCATTCGAGCGCGTTGCCGGCCACCGAGGCGATGACGATGCGGCGCAACGCCTTGGCATCGACTGGCTGGGGTGGCGCTACCCCGTCGTGCGTGCCGTAGTCTGTGGCGGTTGATAGAGTTGGCGTGCTGGCCATGCTTTGTCTCCTGCATACCTGGATGGATGCGTTTGCTGCTGCAGGTTGCATCGGCCATGGTGCGGCGTGGCGTGCATCCTTTTATTTCTTTATTGGATGGCGAGCAGGCTTCGTGAGGGCCGCTCGCAGCGCGATCTTATGAGCGCTTGAGCCGGTATCCGGACGCATCCAGATCCCAGGTCTGTTCCGTGATGCCGCGTTCGCGCAGTTTGTACTTCTGGATCTTGCCGTTCTCGGTTTTCGGCAGATCGCGCGTGAGTTCGAGATATCTCGGCACGGCAAAATAAGGCAGGCGCGGTTCGCAGTAGCGGATCAGCTCCAGCGGATCGAGTCGTGCATCCTCGCGCAGGACGATCATCGCCATGACCTCGTCCTCGGCGAGCGAGGAGCGCACGGCATACACCGCCGCGGTCTCGACTGCCGGATGGGCGAGGATGACCTGCTCGACTTCAAAGGACGAGATGTTCTCGCCGCGGCGGCGAATCGCGTCCTTCTGGCGATCGACGAAGCGAAAGTAGCCGTCGGCCTCGCGCACGACGCGGTCGCCCGTGTGGAACCACAGATTGCGCCAGGCTTCGACCGTCTTTTCCGGCATACCGAAATAGCCGCTGGCAAACGCAAACGGCTCGCTGGCCCGCAAGATCAGTTCGCCAGGCTCACCGTCCGCTACCGGCTGGTCTACGTCGTTCACCACGCGCGCCTCGAAACCGGGCACCACCCGGCCCATATAGCCGGGGCGTTGGTGCTCGATGCCGCCACCAATGGCGAAGTTGGTTTCGGTCGAACCGTAGCCATCGAGCAGGGCGATGCCGCAGCGCGACGTGAAGGCTTCCTGAAACTGGGCCGGCACGCCAGGTGCCAGGGCGATGCGGACGTTGTGCTCGCGCTCGGCTGCCGTGACTTCCCGGCCGAGCAGGATCGGAACCATCGCGCCCAGCACATACGTCACGGTGGCGCGCGTTGCCACCAGCGCATCGAAGAAGCCGCTCGCGGAAAAACGGCGGTCTGCCACCAGCTCGGCGTCGTGGAGCAATGCCTGATACCAGCTATTGAGCGCATTGGTGTGGAACAGCGGCAGGCAGGTGTAGAGCACATCCCCCTCGCGAAGCCCGAGATGATTTCCCGTATAGCGCCCCCACCAATAAAACTGGGCATGCGGGCAAATCACGCCCTTGGACAGCCCCGAGGTGCCCGACGTGTACAAAATGGCCAGCGGGTCGCTGTCGGCCAGCGCCGCTGCCTCAAGCGCGGCACCGGGCGGCGGCATCGGCATGGACCGCCACTGGGAAGGCACCGGAGTTTCGTCCGACGCTTCCTCCAGTCGCTCGCCGATCAGCCAGATTTGCTCGAGCGCGAGCGCCTGGGCATTGAGCGCCGCCACCGCGCTGACCAGATGCGGCTCGGCCACCAACAGGCGTGCACCGGAATTCTTCAGAATGTGTTCGAGCTGCAGACCCCGCGAGGCGGTATTGATCGGCACCACCACCGCGCCCAGCCAGGCACAGCCGAGCACGATCTCCATGAACTCGGCCCGGTTCGAACACATCAGGGCCACCCGGTCGCCGCGAGTGACGCCCTGGGCTGCCAGGCTGCCGGCACGGCGCGCCGCCACGGCACAGGCATCGTTGGCAGTCCAGCGCGTCTGCCGATCCGAGAACAGCGCCGAGTCCCCCTGCCGCGCGGCACGCGCGGCCAGCAGTGCCGGCAATGTGTATTGACTCGCCACGCCAGATTCCACGCCGTCAAAATGCTTCACACTTGTCTCCATCGCACCACGTAATCATTCATGTGAGGCCCAGTATAGGATCGGGTAATATATACGTCAAATTGATCCAGATTATCTTCTGAATAAGTATGACTGATTTCAATAGCATCGATTTGAACCTGATGCGCGTCTTCCAGGTGATCCTCGAAGAGCGCAGCCTCACACGCGCTGGCAATCGCCTGGGGCTCTCGCAGCCTGCCATCAGTTATGCGTTGGGGCGCCTGCGCACATTGTTCGACGATCCGCTTTTCGTGCGCACCCCCGAGGGCATGCTGCCTACGCCCACCGCACAACAACTCGCGCAGCCGGTAGGGCGCGCCATCTCGTCGATCCGCGAGGCCCTGCGCCACACGGAACATTTCGACCCCGGCACCAGCGAGCGGGTATTTCGCCTTTCCATGACCGACATCGGAGAACAGGTCTTCCTGCCCCCGTTATGCGAAAAGCTGCAGCAGGTCGCGCCGCAAATGCAACTGGAGGTCAGGCAGGTGCCGGTGGCTCAGGTGGAAGAAACCTTGCGGCTTGGCCAGCTCGATTTCGCCATCGGCAATCTGTCCGCTCTCAGGCCGGTAACACGATATGCGCTGCTGTTTCATGAGGACTACGTGTGCATGACACGCAAGCGCCCCGGGCTGCCGGCGCGCAGCCTGTCCGCGGAGCGTTTTCTCGAGCTCTCCCATATCGCGGTGGCGCCAAGCGAAAGCAGTCACCGCAATATCGACGACTCACTGCGGGCCGCCGGCCTGCAGCGGCGTATCGCGCTTCAGGTGCCGCATTTCACCGTGACGCCCCAGATCCTGCAGCGCACCGACTGGATGGTCACGCTACCGCGACGCGTGGCGCAAGCGTTCAACCAGCACGGGCAGTTCACCGTTTATCCATTGCCGGTCAAGATTCCCAAGGTCGAAGTCACGGTGCACTGGCATGAAAGCTTCGACAATGACGAGGGTAACCAGTGGCTGCGCGAACAGATCATCGAGACCTTGAGAGAGTAGGCAGGCAGAGGAGCGCCCCAAGTGCGCCGCGCAACGCTCAGCCCGATCCAGGCGATCATGCAGAGACGAGTCGGTCTTGCGATGAAAGGCAATGGGGCGTTTAATTTACCCGGAGGAAGTCCGGGGAGGCTCCCATGGCGCGCTGCACAATTTGCGGGTTTGAGAATGCCATTGGCGCCAATTTTTGTGAGCAATGCGGCAACCGGCTGGCGCGCCTCTGCGCGCGCTGTGGCCACGAACTGAGCCCTGCGGCGCGCTTCTGTAACGCTTGCGGCGAGCCCGTCAGCGAAATACCGCAAGCCTCGTCCGCCGCCCCCGTTCATTACACTCCACCGCACCTGGCCGAGCGCATCCGGGCCGAGCAGGCGGCGCTGGAAGCCCGCGGAGAGACCGCTGGCGAACGCAAGACCATCACCGTGCTGTTTGCCGACATGGCGGGCTCGACCGCACTAATCCACGACCGGGACCCGGAAGAGGCAAACCGCCTGATTACCCCCGTCATCGAGCTGATGATGGAGGCCGTCCATTACTACGAGGGCTACGTGGCCAAGTCGTTGGGCGATGGCATCCTCGCGCTGTTCGGCGCGCCCATCGCCCATGAGGACCATACCCAGCGCGCGCTGTACGCGGCGCTGCGCATGCAGGAGGCGATGCGCCGGCACAGCGACCGGTTGCGGCTGGAGCAGGGCATCTCGCTGCAGATCCGGGTGGGCGTCCACACGGGCGAGGTGGTGGTGCGCTCGATCCGCAAGGACGACCTGCACACCGACTATGACCCGGTGGGGCACACGATCCACATTGCCGCGCGGATGGAGACGATGGCCGCGCCCTCGTCCATTCTCGTGAGCGAATCCGCCCACAGGCTCGCGCAGGGATACTTCGAGTTCAAGGCGCTGGGAGACGCCCAGGTCAAAGGCATCCCCGAGCCGCTCGCGGTCTATGAAGTGCTTGGTCTCGGGGCATTGCGCACGCGCTTGCAAGTGGCAGCGCACCGCGGCCTGGCCCGCTTCGTGGGCCGTGAAGCCGAACTGGAGGCGCTGCACCTGGCGCTGGACCAGTCCACCGCCGGACACGGGCAGATCGTCGCGGTGGTGGGGGAGGCCGGGGTCGGCAAGTCGCGGCTGTTCCACGAGTTCAAGGCGCGCTCGCAGAGCGGCTGCCTGGTGCTGGAGACCTTCTCTGTGTCGCACGGCAAAGCCTTTGCGTATTTGCCTTTGATCGAACTCCTGAGGAATTATTTCCAGCTCACTGCCCAGGACGACAAGCGGCGCTGCCACGAGAAGGTCGCGGGCAAGATCGTCACGCTGGAGCGCAGTCTCGAAGACCTCATGCCTTACCTGCTCTATCTGCTGGGCATCAGCGAGCTCGGCTCGGCGCTGGCGGACATGGGCGCCAGCCTCCGGCGCGAGCGCACGTTCGAGGCCATCACGCGCCTGCTGGTGCGCGAGAGCCTGAATCAGCCGGTCGAGCTGCTGTTCGAGGACCTTCAGTGGCTGGACAGCGAGACCGAAGCCTTTCTCGCTTACTTCATCGAGCGAACGGCGCAAGCCCGGATTCTGCTGCTGGTGAACTACCGCCCCGAGTATCAGTGCGCCTGGGGGCACAAGGACAATGGCACGGCATTGCGGCTCGACCCACTTGGTCCAGCCGAGGCGCAAGGCTTGCTCGGCGACTTGCTGGGCAATGACCCTAGCCTCGCGCCGCTCAGGCAGCTCATCCTGGAAAAAACCGAGGGCAATCCCTTTTTCATGGAGGAGGTCGTCCAGACCCTGGCCGAGGAGAAGGCGCTGCTCGGTGAACCCGGCCATTACCGCATCGAAAAGACCCCGGCCGCGCTGCATATTCCGACCACGGTACAGGGCGTGCTCGCGGCGCGCATGGATCGGTTGCCACTCGCGCAGAAGGAACTGCTGCAGACCCTGGCCGTGATCGGCAAGGAATTCCCCTTGAGCCTGATCCGGCAGGTCACCGGGCAGTCGGAGGAGCGCCTCTATCCACTGCTGGCCGGCCTGCAGGCCGGAGAGTTTATCTACGGGCGGCCGGCATTCCCGGAAGTCGAGTATGCGTTCAAGCACGCCCTCACCCAGGAAGTCGCAGGCCACTCTCTGCTCTCGGAACAGCGCGGTGCGTTGCATGAGCGCACAGGCCGGGCCATCGAGATCCTCTTCCGGCATCACTTGAGAGACCACTGCAGCGAACTGGCACATCACTACAGTCTCAGCGGCAACATCCCCAAGGCGGTGGAGTACCTGCATTGCGCCGGGCGCCAGGCCCTTGAGCGCTCGGCGCATCTTGACGCCATCCGTCACCTGAGTACGGCGCTGGAGCTGCTCAAGCGCCTGCCCGACGCGCCCGAACGCGCACGCCAGGATCTTGCCTTGCGCGTCACCCTTGGCCCCGCCTTGATTGCTGCGAGGGGTTATGCCTCGTCGGAGGTGGAGGCCAACTATGCCCGAGCCCTGACCTTGTGCGAACACAGTGGTGAAACCCCGCAGCTGTTCCAGGTGAAGTTGGGATTGCGCACTTTCTTTTCACTTCGTGCGCAGCATCACACGGCGTATGAATTAGGGGAGGCGCTGCTCGGGTTGGCTGAGAACGCACAAGACCCGGTGTTGCTCGAACACGCTCATATCGCGCTGGGAGGATCGTCGCTCTTTCTCGGCAAGTTCCCACAGGCCCGGGCTCACCTGGAGCGGGGGCTTGCCTACTATGACCCTGAACGGCGTCAGGCCCATGACGCACTCTATGAGATGGACCATGGCGTCCGTGGACTCTGCCTTCTGGCATGGGTCTTATGGCTGCAGGGCTTTCCGGCTCAGGCCAGCAAGGCTGGCCAGGCGGCGCTGGCGCTGGCCCGCAGGCTTGCTCATCCTTTCAGCCTCGCACTTGGCCTGGCCTTTGCCGCTGAATTGCATCAACTGCGGCATGAGGCGGAACTGGCGCGGGAGTGCGCCGACGCCACCATCACGCTCTCGACCGAGCAAGGATTTCCGTTCTGGCTCGCATGGGGAACCATCTTGCGGGGTTGGGCGCTGGCCGAGCAGGGGAGCAGCGAGGAGGGCATTGCCCAGATACGCCAGGGCCTGGCCGCCTACCAGGCCACGGGCGCTGAGCTGGGGCGGCCCTATTTCCTGGCCCTGCTGGCCGAGACCTACCAGAACGCCGGCCAGGCGCAGGCGGGACTGGACGTGCTGGCTGACGCGCTGGCCACGGTCGGCAACACGGGGGAATGCTTCTTTGAAGCGGAGTTGCATCGGCTCCAGGCGGAACTGCTTCTCCATCGCCCGGACGGGGCCCCTGACCACGAAGCGGCGGCAGCGTGCTTTCATCGGTCCATCGCCATTGCGCGCCAGCAAGGCGCGAAGTCGCCAGAGCTGCGCGCGGTGCTGGGCCTGGCTCGGCTGTGGCAAGACCAGGGCAAGGCGGAAGCAGCGCGGCAGATGCTGGCCGGCCTGCATGAGTCCTTCACGGAAGGGTTCGACACCGCTGAGTGGCAGCAGGCCAGGGCACTGCTGGATGCTGCGCGACCATCCGGCCAGCGCGACTGAGAAGCGCTGGCTCACCTCGTCAAGCGAGGTATGCTCCCTTCTCGAAATTGCCCGCCAGCAGGCTGCCGAATCCCGTGGGACGATCCGCCAGGCCGAGCGTGCGCAAGCAGTGCCAGAGCAGAGCCTGGTTACTGGTGATGACGGGTTTGCCGGTTCGCTCGATTGCTTCGATGACGTCGCTGATCTGGATGCCGGCGCAACTGATCAACATCGCATCGGCGTTGTCGGTATCGAGTTGCCGCGCCAGGTCAGCCCAGTGCGAGGCAGGAAACGAGCCCTGCTGAATCGGCGTGGAACAAGGGTCCGCGATTTCGCAGACGACTTCGACACCGTGTCGGGCGAGGAACGCGATTTCCATCTCGACCACCTCGCGCGGATAGGGTGTCATCAGTGCGACACGGCCCGCGCCGACCGCATGCAAGGCGGCGAGAATGGCGTCGGTGGTGGTGACCGAGCGGATGCCCGTTGCGTCGAAGATGCGCTGGTTGATGACTTGGGCCCCGACCGCCATGCTCGCTGCCGTGCAATTCATGGCGATCAGGCTGACCCCGGCGGTGGCCAGCAGCGCGGCGTGAGACTCCACATCGGCGACAACGGCCTTGTCGCTTTCCAGCGAGGTGCGCGCGAACGGCATGCGCGTGGTCACGAACTGCACGCCGGGTGGCGCCATCCGTTGCACTTCGAAGTCGCACAGTCCGCCGGACGGGTAAAGGTGGCCAATGCGTGCCCGATAGCCAAAGCCAAGACTCATGTTGCTTTCCTGTTGACAGAGACGGCCGGCACCGTCTCGTGCGCGAGCGACGCCGGCCAGTTTCCGGGAGTTACTTCGTGCCTCGGGCGTGCTTCACATGCTCGGGTGTCGGCGCGATGTACACCGCCAGCGCCGCCAGTACCGCGGCTGCCGAAAACATGACGAAGTTCCACACCGGATTCACGTTCAGCCCTGCCATATAGCCGCCCAGCACCGGACCTGTCATGGCACCGAAGCGGCCGACGCCAACCGCCCAGCCGGTCGCGGAAGCGCGGGCATGCGGCGCATAGTAGTTCGCGATATAGCCCAGCAGCACCAGCGCCACGGCAATGCTGCCAAAGCCGGCGAGCGCGACCAGTACATAGTTGACCAGCAACACATTCTTTTGCGAGAGCGCGAAGATCGACACGGCCCCGACCAGGAAGCTGGCAGCGATGGTCTTGCGCGGTCCGAAGTAATCGGCGATCCGTCCGATCATCACACCACCGATTGCCGCGGCGACGTTGAAGACCGCGAAGAACGACAGGCTGGAGCCAAGGTCATAGCCGCTCTTGCGCATGATCTGCGGCAGCCACGTGCCCAGGCCATAGACCACCGTGATTGCCATGAATTGCGCGGCCCACAGGCAGATCGTCCCAAACGCGTTCTTGCGCGAGAAGACCTCGGTGAACACGTCTTTCAATGGCGTGCGCGGCGTGTCGTCATGCGCCGGCGTAGCGCTTGCGGAGGGCGCGGAAGGCGCCTGCACACCGAGACGCTCGGCGAGCGCCTGGGCCTCCCGATGCCGGTGCTTGCCGACGAGGAACTCCAGCGATTCCGGCAGCCATAGCATCAGGACCGGAATGAACAGCAGCGGCAGCGCGCCGATGGCCACGATGGCGCGCCATCCGTATTGCTCCATGTACGCCATGCCCGCCAGTGCCGAGACTACCGCGCCGATCGGGTAGCCCGAATACATCAGTGCGAAATTCAGGTTGCGGCGCCAGGGCGGTGAGTATTCCACCGTGAGTGCGGCGGCGACCGAGATGACACCACCGAGGCCCAGCCCGCCGATGCCGCGGATCAGGGCAAAGATTGCCGGCGTCGGGGCCCAGACCGCTGCCAGCATCGACAGCGAGAACAGCGCCACGCAAGCGATCAGGAGCTTTTTCCGGCCCGTGAGGTCGCTGAGCGGGCTGATGAGGTAAGCGCCGAACAAGGTGCCTACCAGCGCGGCGCTGCTCATCTGGCCGAGTTCGAGGGGGGTGAGCTTCCACTGCGGATCGTTGATCAGCGCCGGGACGATGGTTCCCATCACGCCGATGTCGTAGCCCTCGGAGAGGATGGCGCCCCAGCAGAGGAGCAGGACGAGATAGGTGGTCCGCTGCGGCACGGATCGGGTGGTTTCGGAAGTACCAACTGCATGCATGGCGAAGACTCCAGGGGCGGCTTGGATGGGGGCGATAGCTGCCGGCGGGTGGTGCGGCAGGCCTTCATGAGCGGCAGGCGAATAAATAGTAGTATTCGTTTATATGCGTGCGGCATCAGGACATACCCTAGGCGCAGGCGGAACAGCCCGTCATCACCACGTTGGACGTCACGCCCGGGTGTCGCCTGGGCCAGTTCTCCACGCACAGCTTGCAAGAGCAATGCCGGCGCGTTGCCGACTTTGGCGTTGCTACCCGGAAATCGGCGGAGTTTCAGGTGCGACCGGCGTCCTTCCATGCCGGCAGTCGTCGGCCGGCATGGAAGAAGGATAGTGCTGCGGGGAGAGAAAGAATCAGGGCGCGAAGGGGAAACGGAATGCGGGGCCGCGAGGTGCGGTGCGCGCTACCTGATGAGTATCATTTGTTATTCGAAGGGGCCGTCGGCCGACCCCTTGGCGCGCTCAGGATGCCGCGGAGGTTGCCAGGTCCTTGCGCGAGCGCGTCGCACGGCCCTTGCCGCGGGGCGCGGCTTCCCTGGTTTCCTCCGGCCCCAGCATCATGTCCGTCATCAGGGTGGCGATCGCCTCCAGGTCGCGCGTATCCCCGATGCGGCTGTTGATGGCGAAGCCGTCGTAGGCCATCCACAGGATGTGGGCCAGCAGCCGGTCCGAGGCCAGGTGGGCGCGCTCGGGCGGCAGGCTTTCCAGGACCAGCTCAGTGATCGCGACTTCGCACTGTTCCAGCAGGTTGTTGGGCTTGGGTGTGTCCTTGGGGGCACTGGCAAGCGCTTCGATCATCGCGTTGGCGAAGGAATGATCGGCGGCGGGAATGTCACCCCACAGGCCGACGAGAATGCGCCGCAGCCGCGTGCGGGGCGTCGGGAATTTCTGCACCGACTCGCGCAGGCTGTCCACGCGAGCGAGCAGCCACGGCGTATAGATCTCGTAGAAGATCAGCAGCTTGGAATCGAAGTACACGTACAGGTTTGCCACGGTCATGCCGGCCGCGCGCGCGATCTCCGACATCGTTGTCGCCGTATAGCCCTTGCGGCAGAACAGATCGAACGCCGCCGCGAGAATCGCCTCGCGCATCCCTGGTTTCTTGACTTGTGGCATTGCCCTTCCTTCCCGCCCGCTGCCGGGCCGTCTTCCCATCTGACGTGTGTACCTGGTGCATCTGATGCCCCAACGTGGTTCGGTATTGTACCAAGGCGGGGCACGAGTGACGACGGAGCTGTCTGGATGCAGGTCTCTGTTATTTTGCCTTGACTTTTCCTCGCCTCAAAATAAAATGGCATTCATTATTTGACGGCGAGTCCCATCGCCGATGTCCCCATCCAGGAGGAGATGCGCAATGACATCGCAGCAGACGTTCTTCACTGACCGCTACCCGGAACTAGGCAAAGGTCCGGTCCCGGTCGAGCCTTATATCTCGCCCGAGTACTACGAGCGCGAAAAGGCCCAGATCTTCAAGAAGACCTGGCTGCAGGTCGGCCGCGTGGAAGAGATCCCCAATCCGGGCGACTACTTCGTCAAGGAACTGGCGGTCTGCGACACCGAGATCATCGTCGTGCGCAACAAGCAGGGTCAGATCCGCGCCATGCATAACGTCTGCGCGCACCGCCTGAACCAGGTCGTCTATGAAAAGTGCGGCAACACGCGCAAGTTCTTCTGCAAGTTCCATGGCTGGGCCTATGATCTCGACGGCCGCCTGACCGGCGTGCCGGAGGAGGGCTGCTTCTTTGACATGCAGCGCGAAGACTATGGCCTTTCGCAAGTCTCTTGCGACGTCTGGCAGGGATTTATCTTCGTCAATATGCAAGCCAAGCCGGAACAGACGCTGGCCGAGTTCATGAAGCCGGTCTATGGCGATGTGGAGGGTTATCCGTTTGACAAGCTGACTTGCGCGTTCCAGTGGACCAGCGTTGTCAACTGCAACTGGAAGCTCGCTCTCGATGCTTTCCAGGAGGCGTATCACGTTGCCTACGTCCACGGAAATTCCATCGCGGATGCGATCGACAAGGGCGATGGCGGCAGCATGCGGCCACTGGATGTCGTCTGTGGGGACCTGCACCGGCGCCTGTCGCTGGCGGGGAACCAGAAGTCGGTCTACGGTAACCCGAAGGCGGTGACCAGCGGCGGCGCGGCCGCGGCGGAAGCCCTGGCGGAATCCGCGGCATCGCGCCCGATCGCAGCAGCGGCCTTGCGCGCCGGTATGGGCAGCGCCAAGCATGAGTTCCCGCTGGAGGCCCTGCCCAAGGGCGTCAACTGGACCCAGAGCAAGAACTGGCTGTTCGACATCAACGTCATCTTCCCGGACTTCTACGTCTCATTGCGGCCGAACTATTACCAGGCCTACACCTTCCGCCCGATCGCGCACAACAAGATGTTGTTCGAGGGGCGCGTGTACTACCCCGAGATGACCACCGCCGGCGGGCGCTTCTTCCTCGAATACATGAAGGTCGCCCTGCGCGACGTACTGCTGGAGGACATGAGCACGCTGGAACGTACCCAGGCAGCGGCGGAAACCGGCGCCAAGACGCACATGATCCTGCAGGACAGCGAAATCCTCGTCCGCCATGGCGCCCACGTGGTCGACCGCCTGGTCGGCGCAGAGCAATAAGAGATAGCGGAGCGAAGTCATGGAAGAAAAGATCATCAATACCGGCGGCCTGCAGACGCAACGCACGGCGGCCTTGCCCGAGCGGTTTGCGCACCTGAACGCGATCGCGCACTGGAGCTTGCCGACCGAAACCGCGCGCAATATCCAGCGCCACCGCGCCTCGATGGAAGAGATCCGCGCTTTTGCGCAGACCATGCTGAGTGAGTTGGACGCGATTACCGCGTACCTGGACACCTTCGAACCCGGCGCGATGCCGGCGGAGGCCCAGGCGCTGATGAACCTGCTGCTGTCGCTGGCGGAGGTGGCGCCGGCCGTCGAGTTCTACCGGCAACAGGCGGTGATCGATGGTTTCGATCCGCGCCGCTTCGTGGCCGACGAGGCTTTCAAGCTGGCCCCGGCGCTTTGATCGCCCCAGTCGCAGAGGAGTCCATCATGCCGAAATGCCGAGTGTTCGCCATCGACAACAACCTGAAGGAAGTGGTTGCCGATGGCCTGTACATGAAACATATGTTTGGCGAAACGGTCAGCGTTGCCGTCGTCAAGTTCGTCGAGACCGCCGGCAGGGACCTGCCAGCGAAATCCCACCAGCATGGCGAGGAAGCGTCGCTGCAGTTCTCGGGAGCCTGCTCCGTATTTGAAGGGCTGGGCGAAGCCGGCGACCACGAGACCGTCATGGAGCAGGGCGATGCGCTGCTGATCCCCGCCGGCCTGATGCACTACGGCAGCAATCGCTTCGAGCCCGCCGGCGTCAGCATGCGGCTGAACGTGGTGACACCCGCCCGCAAGGAGTATGGCGCCGAGGATACGGTGCCTTACTACCCGCTGGCCGACCGGGGAGAGCAGGGAGAGCGGGCATGAGCGCACAAGGACATCCCGACGCCGGGGCACGCACCAGCCAGGCGCTTTGCCGTCGCGTGGCGGCCGGGTCTTCGACCTCGACCGGACCGACGCGCCATGAAGCCAGCGGCGACGCCTTCGACATCGCCATCCACGTGCTCAGCCAGGGCCAAACACTGAGCGCTGCGGCCGGTCAGGCGGGCGAGGAAGTGGCTGCGGTGCTGGAAGGCGCATTCACGATCGAGGCCGCCGGCGAGACTTATCGCCTGTCGAAAGGGGAGGGAATCATCATCCCCAGTGCCGAGCCCCGCTGCTGGACCTGCGACACCGAGGGCGGGCGCCTGTATCGCGTCATCAACCGCACCTCATCGGGCGCTCAAGCCGGAGCCGCAGCATGAACACGCCCGAACACATCGTCATCGTGGGCGCTGGCCATGCCGGCGGGCGCGTCGCACAACATTTGCGCGCGCTGGGCTACGACCAGCGCCTTACCCTCGTGGGAGAGGAGCCGCACGCACCGTACGAGCGGCCGGCATTGTCGAAAGAGCTGCTCAAGGGCGAGCGCTCCGCGGCGGAGCTCGTGCTGGGCCCTTCCGATTTCTGGATGGATGGCAGCGCGGTCGAGCATGTGCGCGGACGCGCGAGCGCGCTGGACGCCGAGGCCAGGCTGTTGACCCTGGGCGACGGCAGCACGATCGGCTTTGACCGGCTGGTCGTTGCGACCGGCGGGCGCGCGCGTGCGCTCAACATTCCGGGGGCGAACCTTCCGGGTGTTGTCACCTTGCGCACCATCGATGACAGCCTTGCGTTGCGCGAGATGCTTGCGCCCGGCCGGCGCGTGGCGATCGTCGGGGCCGGCGTGATCGGCATGGAAGTGGCCGCCAGCGCCACGGCGCTTGGGGCGGACGTGACCGTGCTCGAGGCAGGGCATCGCATTCTCGCGCGTTGCCTGCCGCCCGCGGCCTCGGAATGGCTGCATGGCTTGCACACGGGCAACGGCACGCGCATCGAGACCGGCGTGCAGGTCAGCCGCATCGAGCGCGACGGCACCGCCCTGCGTGTCCAGGTCGCGCGCGATGGCGATAGCTGGGCCCTGGCCGCGGATGTCGTGCTGGCGGCAGTGGGCATCGACAGCGACGTGGATTTCCTCCAGGGCACCGGCATCGCCAACGAGCATGGCGTTCCGGTGGGCGCGGATTGCCGCAGTCCTATCGCGCCGTGGTGCTTTGCTGCCGGCGATGTGGCGCTGACCTACAGCCCGTTGTACCAGCGCGCCGTGCGGCAGGAGACCTGGCGCAATGCCGAGAACCAGGCACAAGCGGTGGCCGGCTTCATCCTTGGCCGTACCGAGCCGTACGTCGAGGTCCCGTGGATGTGGACCGACCAGTTCGGGCACAACATCCAGGTTGTCGGGCAACCCGGCGACGCCGACGAGATCATCGTGCGCCACGGCGTGTCCGGGGATCCCGCCACCATGCTGCTGTTGCGCGGCGAGCAAGTCGTTGGCGGTGTCCTGATCAACAACGGGCGCGACCGCAAGCACCTCGAAGCGCTGGTGCGCAACGGCACGCGGGTCGAACGGAGCCGTCTCGCCGACACCGCGGTCCCGCTCAAGGCGCTGGCGTCATGAGCGCACCCACCACCGAACAGCGGCTGGCGCGGCTTGAGGCCGTCGAGGCGATCCGGGCCCTGAAGGCCCGCTATGCCTCCCTGGCCGATGCCAAGTACAGGCCCGACTACACACGCCTGGCGGACGACGCCATGCGCGAGGTGGCGTGGGAGCAGGCGCTGTGTTTCACCGAGGACGCCATCTGGGAAGGCGGGCGGGGATTCGGCGATTCGCTTGTCGGCCGGTCACAACTGCATGACTGGTTCCAGCGATCGCCCTGGTGCTTCGCGGTGCACTACTACGGCAGCCCGCAACTCAATATCGACGGCGATCGCGCGCAAGGCGTCTGGCGCCTCTGGCAGCTGGCCTTGCGCGAAGACAACCACGATGCCGTCCTGCTCGCCGCTACCACGCACGAGGACTACTGTCGCGACGCCGATGACGACTGGCGCTGCTGCCGCATGCGCTTTGCCGGAATCCACATGACATCGCTGGGGCAGGGCCCCATGCCGCTGGTGGCGACGCTGGCGGGGTTGGACAGCAGGATGGCAGACCGGGCGCGGCACGTGTGAGCCACGCGCCTGAATACATTTGGGAGGAAGCAACATGATTGCCGAGGAAGCAAATCCGGTCCGCGAACCACAGGCACGCGAAAACGTCATCCGCTGGTATCGCGCCGGCGAGCTCGGTGCCTTGTTTGCCGCCGGCGATTGCCATGGCCTGGATGTCGACGGCCATCGCATCGGGCTGTTCAAGGTCGATGAAGCGGTCTATGCGCTGGATGACATCTGCACACACGGCAACGCGCTGCTGTCGGACGGCGAAATGGACGGACATGGCATCGAATGCCCGCTGCACGCCGGGCTGTTCGATGTGCGCAACGGGCGAGCCATGTGTGCGCCGCTGACCCGCGATGCCCGTTGCCATGCGGTGAAGGTCGAAGCCGGCGTGGTCTATGTTGCCGCGCCGGAGAAGTCATGAACGCTGTCGCTGACACGATTGCCATGTCCGCAGGCAACACCGCCCAGCCTCGCATCGCCGTGATCGGCACCGGCGGTACCTTTGCCATGCACGCCCGGCACCGCTTCGACTGGGTGGAATACGGCGAGAGTGGCGTGGTCCACCCTATTGAGAAGTTGCTGGATGATCTCGGCAGCCTTGGAGATGTGGCAGATGCGGTCGAACTGGTGCCGGTACCGTTCCGCGCGCTGGGCAGTACCGGCATCACGCCGGCGGACTGGTTGGCGCTGGCGCGCCTGATCGAGGACTCCGCGCGGCGCGATCCGGGCCTGGCCGGCTTTGTGATCACACACGGCACCGCCACGCTGGAAGAGACGGCATGGTTCCTCGACCTGGCGCTCACGCTCGACCAGCCCGTGGTCATCACAGGCGCGCAGCGCCCCGCGAACACGGCGGGCAGCGATGTGCCGGCCAACCTGCGGGCGGCACTCGCGGTGGCGCAGTCCGGCGCGGCGCGCGGCGCCGGCGTGCTGGTCGTGATGGACGGGCATATCTTCGCCGCCCGGGACGTCACCAAGGCCGCCAGCTTCGATCTCAATGCCTTCGAGGCGCCACCGTTCGGCCCGCTTGGCCGCGTCGAGGCCAGCGGCGCCGTGACCATGCGGCGGCTGCCGGTGCGGCGCCGGGTCCTGCCCCCGTTGGACCTGGCGAACCTTGAAGCATTGCCGCGCGTGGACATCGTCATGTCGTATGCCGGCGCCGACCGCACCGCGATCGATGCGCTGGTGGCTGCCGGCTGCGCGGGCCTTGTCAGCGCGGGACTGCCGCCTGGCCGGCCGGCGAATGCCGAGGCACAGGGCCTGGCCGATGCCGTACGCGCTGGAACAACCGTGGTCCAGTCCACCCGCGCGTCGCGCGGCATGGTGCCGCCGCAGGCGTTCCTGCGCGCCGCCGGTGTGCTGGCGGGTGGCGACCTGTCGCCGCAGAAACTGCGCATCTTGCTGATGCTGGCGCTGACGCAGACCCGCGATCCTGGGTTGCTGCAGCAGTGGCTGCTTGAGAACTGAGTTGCCCCACAACACACATAAGGAGACAGCGATGTCCGAACTCGATATTCATCAACTGCTCGACCTGGTGAACACCCGTCAGGTGGAAACCGGCGACGCACGCGTGCGCGCCATTACCGCGCGTATTGTCAGCGACCTGTTCCAGACCATCGACGAATTCGACGTCAGGCCGGACGAATTCTGGGCCGCAACGAAGTGGCTGACCCGGCTGGGCCAGGCCGACATGGTCGGCCTCATTACCGCCGGCCTGGGCTTCGACCGGCTGCTCGATATTCGCGAGGACGAGGCCGACCGCGCGGCCCAGCGCGCGCTGGGCACGCCGCGCGCGATCGAAGGCCCGCTCTATATTGCCGGCGCGCCGCTGCACCAGCATGAGGTGAAGCTCGATGAAGGCAACGAAGGCAAGGGCCAACCGCTGGTGATGGAAGGCCGCGTCCTCGACGTGCAGGGCAATCCTGTCCCGAACGCGGTGGTCGATGTCTGGCATTGCAACGAACTGGGCCGCTATTCCCATTTCGACCCGGATCAGCCGGACTATAACCTGCGCCGGCGCATCCAGACCGACGGCGAGGGCGCCTACCGTTTCCGCAGCTTCCTCCCGCCGGGATACGCCATTCCGCCGAACAGCCCGGTCTCCGAACTCTTCGCACTGCTTGGCCGCCACGGGAACCGCCCGGCCCATATCCATTTCCTCGTCTCTGGCGGCGCAAAGCGCGCCCTGACCACGCAGATCAATATTCCGGGCGACACCTTCCTGGATGACGATTTTGCGTTCGCCACCCGCGACGGGCTGGTCGTTGAGCTGGAAACGGTGCAGAGCGCGGCAGGCTATGAATCCCTCGGTGTGCAGGCGCCATTCACCCGCGTTCGCTTCGATTTCCGCTTGCAGGACGTGCTCAACGAGGACGAAGCCACGCCCGCCAGCCGCTACGCCAGGGCCGCGTGATTCATGCCATTCGGATAACGCTTCAACTGCTACCGCCATTCCCGCTAAAACCTCTTCGGAGCACATAAGCGGGAATCCAGCGTCTCCAGGAGGTCAAGGGTCCCCGCTTTCGCGGGGACGACGGTGGGTCGTCCTCTTCCGCAAAGCATCGACCACAGCACTGAGAAACAGGGAAACGCAAATTGACTAACTACGGGCGAACGTTACTTGCTGTTCTTTCGGCGGCCCCTCTGATGGCCGCCGCGCAATCGGTCACGATCTACGGTGTGGTCGATACCGGCGTGGAGTACGTGAACAATATCGGCGCACCCAAGAGTAGCGTGGTCCGCATGCCAAGCCTGACAGGGACGGTGCCCTCACGGTGGGGAATGCGGGGGAGCGAAGACCTCGGTGGGGGGCTGAAAAGCATATTTGTGCTGGAGTCCGGCTTCGCTCCGGATTCCGGCGTGTCCAACCAGGGTGGGCGCCTGTTTGGCCGGCAAGCGCTGGTAGGCCTGTCGGGCAACTGGGGCCAGGTTGCGTTCGGCCGGCAGTACACCATGCTGTTCTGGGCCATGCTCGATCCGGACATCCTTGGACCGAACGTCTACGGGTCCGCTTCACTGGATAGCTATATCCCCAATACGCGCGCCGACAACGCCATCTCCTACAAGGGCACGTTTGGCGGGCTGACGTTGGGCGCAACCTATAGCTTCGGTCGCGACACGGTCAACGCCGGACCGAGTCCCTCCGGCGCCAATTGCGCTGGCGAGAACGCGGCCGATCCGCGGGCATGCCGGGAATGGTCTGCCCTGCTGCAATACAGCACCGACTGGTGGGGCGTTGCCGCGGCCTACGATTCGCTGCGCGGTGGTCCCGGCGCGTTTGGCGGCCTGACCAAAAGCAGTTTCACGGACGATCGCCTGTCGCTCAATGGCTACTTGATTCTCGCGAAGACCAAGCTAGGGCTGGGCTGGCTGCGTCGCGATAACGATAGCAGCCCGACACCGCGTAGCGATCTCTGGTATGCCGGCGCTGCCTATGACATCACGCCAGCGTTCACACTCGCCGGCCAGGTCTATTACCAGAGGTACCACCACAGCGACAACAAGGCCATGCTGTACGCATTGCGCGGCAGCTACGCTTTCTCCAAACGCACCTCGGTGTACGCCACTGCCGGCTTTATCGACAACGGCGGTCAGCTTGCCGCGTCGGTCAGCGGCGGGCAGACCGGCTCCAATCCCGTCCCCGGCGGCAATCAGTTCGGCACCATGATCGGCATCAAGCACGTCTTCTAGACGCTGCGATCTCGCCGCTCCACGGAACGCATGGAAGCCTCACTGAAAACGGAGCTGCGCAACTAATGAAGCTATGCTCATTCCGAAACAGCTCGGCAAGCCGACGCGTACGGATCGCAACTGCGCTGAAGGGCGCTAGTCTTGATATTGTAGAAGTCGACCTATCAGCTGGTGAGCAGCTCAGTCATGAGTACCGTTCCGTTAACCCGCAAGGCTTGGTGCCGGCGTTGATAACGAATGACGGGCTTGTGATTACGCAATCGCTTGCCATCATGGCTTGGTTGGATGCCAAATTTCCAAAGCCGGTATTGCTTGGCCTGACCCAGGCATGTCGCGTGAAAATTCTGGAGTTCGTTAGTGTCGTTGGCTGCGATGTTCACCCGCTTCAGGGGCTAAGGCTTTCGCGATGGCTTGACCAAGCCGGATCGCCACCGGAAGCCTTTTCGGTCATTGCCAGACGCGCTATATCCGATGGATTGGCGACTTGCGAGCATCTCGTTCATGGCGGAACCACAAGGTTTTGCTTCTCCAATGAACCTTCGGCTGCAGATATCTGGCTGATTCCGCAGCTGAATAATGCAAGGCGGTTCGGAGTTGACCTTACCACCTATCCGAGACTGGTCGGCATCGAACAGAGTTGCCTTGCATTGGCTGCGTTTCGCGACCCTTAACGACTTCCGCACATGCAAACGTGCTGCTTGTCCGACTCACGGCGCGCCAGGCAAAAGCGGCCTGCAGCGAATTTCTGCAGCGTCGATTTCCGTCTGCGGGATGCGCTGAGCGAGGACGAGGTCACGCCAGCCGGTCGCTGTGTGTCGGAGGCGTGATCCCCTGAAAGCCGCCCTCATGAGCGAGGGACACACGTGTCCGGACGCTGCTTGACGGCTGCCGTCGTATCTTTGTTGTGGTCGCCGCATGCCAGTTCTGGCCCCCTTGCGGCCCTGTCTCCATCCCCCTTCTGGCCACACCTTCTCCGGGCAGTGCACCAAATTGCCCTTCGTCCGCTGATTGCGCGGCGAAGCATCGGTGTGCGCCTGCCATCGCTCAAATGAATGTTCAAATGCGCCTCTTCGGAGGCTCTTTGGCCTTGTCGGGCGGGCGGCGCACCTCAGGACGGTGACGACAAAAGCCTGCGTGGAGAGCAAGGTCGGACGAGCGCTATTGGTGTTGCCGTTCACTGTTGGTTGCCGCCCTGTATGGCGCTGACGTCAGCGGGTCAGCCGTTGTGTTGGCGTACACTTTTGGTTGCCGCGATTCCCGCCCCCGATCACACAGATACCTCATCATGAAGCTGCATCAGTTTCGCGCATTGGTTGCGATCGCCGATAGCGGCAGCATTCGAAATGCCGCCCGGAATACGGACTACTCACCAGCCGCAATCACCAAAGCTGTGCGTGAGCTGGAAGAGGAGGTGGGGGTTACCTTGATCGTCCGCGAGACCACGGGAATCACGCTGACACAAGCGGGCCAGGTCCTGCTCGAGCATGCGCGTTTCACAATGGCGGCTATCGCACGCGCTCGCGATGAAATGGAGGCCTTCGTCAGTCAGCGTAAACGAACCCTCAAGGTTGCAGTGCCGTCATGGCTTGGCATGACACTGCTGGGGGAGATCATTGCCCGCTTTCAGACGCTGATGCCAGAGACCCAGCTCGAATTTTTCGAGAGCTTTCCGTCCCTGACCTTGCCAAAGCTTCGTGACGGTACCCTGGACCTGTCGATCGGGCGGTCTTATTCGCCAGCGCCCGCCGAGTTCAATCAGCTGTCGCTGTTCTCGACGGGATACGCCGTGGTGGCACGGGCGGGGCATCCCTTGGCGTCATGCCGTTCGCTCCAGGAGCTTGCCGGTGCCAGCTGGATCCTCAGCCGCAACTACAAGGGTGAGGACGGCGCCTTCCAGGCTGCGTTCCAGGAGTATTGCGACCGTTGCGCTCCCCGGATCCATATATCGCATTCGAGTGCCGTTGCAAACAGCCTGATCGCCCGGACCGACCTGCTCAGCCTGATGCCATGGCCAATGGCAGAGCTGCTTGTCGCAAAGGATGGGCTGTGTGTGCTTCCGATCCGGGATGCGCTGGCCGATGCGGAAATCACGATTACCTACCGGCGCGGCGTTCCGCTCAGTGCGCCGGCGAAATGCTTTATCGAGGCGACGATAGCGGTGATCCGCGAGTCAGAGCATTCCACGGACGCGGATAAACGCCGGTTCTTCCATACCGTGGAGTGCCTGCTCAAGGACAAGGACAACATTCCGGCTGAAGGGTAGGAAAGTAGGCGTCATTCCCCGAAATCCCCATCCTGCCATTCGCGAGCATTCATGCTCATCCCCATTCAGGTGCGGGCCGAATAGTGAAATGGCACCAGGCATGTGCCCGGGGCCGGCGATGCTCGCCGGGACCCGTGAAGCACATCATTTTTCCTTTGAAGGGATACGCACATTCCATAGCGTTTGGCAAGCCAGTGGACAGCGTGCCAAGGCAAGCGTCCGGTGTTCCGAGAAGCCGCCACGTTGACGTTCTTAAAAACGAGGGCCACTATTTATTGCGTGGTGACGACAGTGTCATCACCAGTTCAACACGGAGACAGATGTGCCCCAGGACGCAATCACAGCCGACGCGGCGATCCGCAAGAAAGCGAAGAGCTCATCCCGAGGAAGCATCATTGCGGTTGTGGCCGGCAATGCGCTTGAGTTCTACGACTTCACTGTTTATGCCTTTTTCGCCGTATTCATCGGCAAGGCATTCTTTCCTTCCTTCTCGCCCGCCAGTCAACTGATTGCATCGGTCGCCGTGTTCGGCGCCGGATTCGTCGCGCGGCCGCTCGGCGGGATCCTTATCGGTGCCTATGCGGACCGGGCGGGGCGCAAGGCCGCGCTGACCCTCACGATCGGCCTGATGGCCCTAGGTACGGCCATTATCGCGTTTACGCCGACGTACCAGTCGATCGGGCTTGCTGCCCCCGTCCTGGTGGTCATTGGCCGCCTTCTGCAGGGCTTCTCCGCGGGCGGTGAAACCGGACCCGCCACGACCTACCTGCTAGAGATGGCTTCGGAGGGCCGCCGGGGCTTCTATACGAGCTGGCAGCTTGCCACCCAAGGCATTGCCGCATTGCTTGGCGGCATGGTTGGCTACATCGTGTCCTCGGTGATGTCGGAAAGCGCGCTCGCGGCCTGGGGATGGCGGATTCCGTTTGTCGTCGGCCTGCTGATCGCCCCGGTTGGCCTGTATATCCGAAACAAGCTGCATGAGACGCTGGATGCCGAGAGTGCCGTCAAGGATACCGGCGAGCTGATCTCGACCATTGTCCGCGGCCATCTGCCCGATCTGCTGATCGCATGCTGTGTGCTGATCGGCCCGACCGTGACCGTCTACATCGTCGGTCATTACATGACCTCGTATGGCATTCGCGTGCTGCACCTTCCCACGTCGACTTCCATGCTGGTGGGACTGACTACCGGAGCGGTCGGGATCGTCACCTCGCTGTTCGCGGGTCTCCTCTATGACCGTTACCCACGGTCCAGGCTGATCGTGCTTCCGCAGTTCATTTCCGTGATCGCGATCCTGCCCGTGTTCTCCTGGGTGATCGAGCGTGGCAGCGGCAGTGTGTTCCTGACCATGATTGCCGTGCTGACCTTCTTCCGCGTGCTGATGGCGCCGTTTCATCTCTGCTTCATCCCGGAGATTTTTCCGAAGGCGGTTCGCAGCACCTGCGTATCGATCTGCTACAGCGTTCCCACCACGATCTTTGGCGGCAGTGCGCAACTGGTCGTCGCCTGGATGGCCAGCGTGTTCCCCAATCCCATGAGCCCTGCCTGGTACCTGGTCGCTACCAATGTCGTATCCCTCGGTGCGGTGTTCTGGCTGTATCTCCGTCGGAACCGGAAGGCAGAGGGATGCGCCGGCACGCTGGACCGGCCGGTCCGGGTCTGAATCGACACCAAGCAGGAGGTCCAGGGGATGGAGCGTTCAGGGAACATGCACAAGATTGACCAGGAAATCGCCGAGCGAATCGAGGCTTACCGTCCGCTTTGCTCGCATCTGAGTGATCGTCTTTGGGATTTCGCGGAAACGGCGTACGACGAGCATGAGTCGGTCGAACTCCAGGTCCGCGAACTCGAAACGAACGGCTTTCGCGTGACGCGAGACGTGGCGGAGATTCCTACCGCGTTTATCGCGGAAGCGGGCAGCGAGGGGCCGGTCATTGGTTTCCTTGGCGAGTACGACGCATTGCCCCAACTGAGCCAGGAAGCGGACGTCACGGCGCGGGCTCCGCGCGTCGCCGCGGGAAATGGACACGGTTGCGGGCACAATCTGCTGGGTGGTGCCACGCTTCTGGCTGCCCTCGCGGTGAAGGACTGGCTGCAGAGCACCGGGCGCCCCGGGCGGGTGCGGTACTACGGATGCCCGGCGGAAGAGGGTGGCGCCGGGAAGGTCTTCATGACCCGGGCCGGTGCCTTCGACGGACTCGACGCGGCCCTGACGTGGCATCCGGCCAGCATCCTTGCCATCGACGCGATGGCCACGCTTGCGACCATCCATGTCCGCTTCACGTTCTCCGGCGTAGCCGCGCACGCCGCGGCCGCTCCGCACCTCGGGCGCAGCGCCCTGGACGCAGTGACGCTGATGAACGTGGCGGCCAACTACCTAAGGGAACATATCCCTAGCGATGCACGGCTGCACTACGCCATCCACGATACCGGAGGCATTGCACCGAACGTGGTGCAGGCGAGGGCGGAGGTGGTTTACCAGCTTCGCTCCCCGGAGCTTGCCGTGGTGCAGTCGATCATGGAGCGCCTGCGCAAGATCGCGCAAGGCGCCGCCATGATGACCGGTACCTCGATGGCGTATCGCATTGAGCGGGCGATGTCCAATATGCGCCCCAACAATGTCCTGTCCGAGCTGATGTATGCGCGGATGCAGGCGCTCGGGCCCACGCCCTTCGACGACGCCGATCGCGCCTTTGCGGCCCGGATGCAGGCAGCCATTTCTCCGGAGGAAGCGAAGGCGAGCCTGCAGATATTCGGCGCCCAGCGGCTGTCGGGGGTGCTGCATGAGGGCGTGCTGCCGGCGGAGGTCATGCCGGCGGTCCTCAGCGCCTCGACGGATGTCGGCGACGTGAGCTGGGTTGTGCCGACGGCACGGTGCCTCGGCGCGTGCTTTGCGCTCGGTACGCCCTTCCATTCCTGGCAGCTTGTCGCACAGGGCAAGGCGTCCGTGGCCCACAAGGGCATGACCCACACGGCAAAGATCATGGCAGCAACCGCTGCCGGACTGTTTACCGATCCGGAAACCCTCGCACGGGCACAGGAGGAGTTCCGGCAAGCAGCGGCCGAGCATCCGTACCAATGCGCGATTCCGGATGACGTCCGGCCACCCGTGATCAAGCCTGCAGCCCGGCTACGCGGCACGATGCGTGGTGCCTTCCCAAATCAATATGCAGGAGTCAGCGCGTGAGAGCAGAAGGACAAGGACACACGGACCTCGTCGGCAACGTGATCGAGGCCAGGCGGGACGCCTATGTCGCGCTGGCGGACCGTATCTGGGATCTTGCGGAGACGCGCTGGCAGGAATTTCAGTCGGTCGAGGCCCAGATTGAATTGCTTGAGCGCGAGGGCTTCCGCATCACGCGCAATCTTGGCGGGCTGCCCACCGCGTTCATGGCTGAGGCCGGCGAGAGCGGTCCCATTGCGGGATTCCTGGGGGAGTACGACGCATTGTCGAACATGAGCCAGGAGCCGGGGGCCGTCGAGGCGCGCCATCTCTGCGAAGGGGCCAGCGGACATGGCTGCGGCCATCACTTGCTTGGCGTGGGCGCGATGCTCGCTGCCGTCGCCGCCCGGGATGGCAACGCCCGGCATGGCCGGGCGGGTATCGTTCGATACTATGGCTGCCCGGCGGAGGAGGGCGGAGCTGGGAAAGCCTTCATGGCCCGCGAAGGCGTTTTCGACGATCTCGATTTTGCGTTGACCTGGCATCCCGGGCCTTTCTCCGGAATCTTCAAGTACAAGGCGCTCGCTGTCATTCAGGCTGCATTCCGTTTCTCGGGCATTGCGTCACACGCCGCGGCATCGCCGCACCTGGGCCGGAGCGCGCTCGATGCTGTCGAGCTGATGAACGTCGGGGTGAATTTCCTGCGCGAGCACATGCCCCAGGAGGCCAGGGTGCATTACGCGATCACCGACGCAGGCGGCAAGGCGCCCAATGTCGTGCAGGAGAAGGCAGAGGTGCTCTATGTCGTGCGCGCGCCGGATATCGTGGGGGCGCGTGAGCTGTTCGAGCGCGTCCAGCAGATCGCAGAGGCGGCGGCGTTAATGACCGAGACATCTGTCACGATGGAGTTTGACCGGGCCTGCTCAAATGTCATTCGCAACGGCGTCATCGAGAACCTGATGATGCGCAATCTCGAGGCGCTGGGCAGTCCGCCTTTTGACGAGTCCGACCACGCTTTTGCCGCGCGGCTGGAAGCCAGTTTCACCGACGAGGATCTGCGTGAGTGCATGGCTTCATATAACGGCCCGGCAAACGCCCGCGGGCTGTGGCAGGCGCCGCTTGCGCTGGCAGGCGAGCCTGGCACCTTGACGGGGTCCAGCGATGTGGGCGACGTGAGCTGGATTGCGCCGACGACCCAGTACCTCGGCGCTTGCTACGCCGTGGGAACCCATATGCACACCTGGCAGCTCGTTGCCCAGGGCAAGCTGCCGGCTGCCCATAAGGGAATGCTGCACGCTGCCAAGGTCATGGCGGCGACCGCCCTGGATATGTTCCGACATCCGGAGTGGATTGCCGAAGCAAAGGCAGAGCACCGGTGGCGCACTGGTGGGCGCAGCTACATCAGCCCGATTCCGCCGGACGTTATTGCGGCGCCACTACGAGGCCGCTGAGTTGGCCTGGTTCTCTGATATTCATTCTTCGTGTCATGACATTCTCGTACTTCCTCACCGCCCCCAATCCATCCGATCCTACGCTGCGTCTTGATTCCGGGCAGATATCGCAACTGGCCAATACCGTCCGCATGACGCCGGGGCTGGTACGCGCGGAGCTATATACGCCTGCCGAAGTGCAGACCTACCACCGCGACGGATCCGGACCGATGCTTGCCTTGCGGCTGGAATTCGCCACCCTGCCGGAACTTGAGTCCCAGGTTTGTCGGGGCGGGTTTCTGTACCGCGAATTTGGCGCATCGACCTTGCTCGCTCAGCCAGGCATGCGCGTGAATCACCAGGCGATGCTGACGCGCAATTTCCACCGCTTGAATCCCGTAGGTCTGGAAACCGAACTCTGCAGCTATCTGGTCCATTACCCCGGGGCTGCGGAAAACCTGAATGACTGGCTCGGATACTACCTGAGGCACCATCCGCAAATCATGCGGGAATATCCTTCCGTGTGCCAGATCAACGTCTTCACGCGCGTTGACTGGTACGACGATATGCCATGGGAGCGGGTGGACTACATGCAAAGGAATATGCTGTCCTTTCCCTCTGCCGAGGCGTTGCTGGCAGCGCTTGGTTCACCGGTGAGAGACAAGATGCGGGCGGATTCCGCATCGTTCCCGGCATTTAGTGGCGGTGCGATTCATTACCCGATGCTCACCCGGGTCATCACGCCGTAATTCACTGGCCGCCCGCGGTCGGGCGGCAGCATTTTCCCCTCAATTCAAATGGGCCGGCCTTGGTTTTCAAGGCCGTGGGGGGCTTCGTCCGTTGAAAACAATAACTTGTCCGCACGGCCTGGCTCCTAGCGGACGGGATTTCATCATCCCTAATAAAGTAGTCGGAGAAATCATGTTATCCATGAAGCAGGTCGCACGCCTTGTTGCCGGATCTTCATTTGCCTTTTATTCCGTGGGCTATGCACAGGAGCCGTTTCAGATACTGGGGCCGGATGTCCTGGCAGGAGTGAGCGGCCTCATCCTTTATGGTGTAGCGGACGCAGGGATCCAGTATTCCCGCGCGGGAAGCAACCGGCTGCTACAGGAGGAGAGCGGTGCCGGCGCTACATCCCGCATCGGCTTTGCGGGCGTCGAGCAGCTGGGAAATGGCTGGTCCGTTCGTTTCAATCTGGAAAGTGCGCTCAAGCTGAAGAACGGCACTGCCGGTGGCACCACCATGCAGGGGGATTCGAGCCTGTTCAACCGGGAATCGAACGTGTCCCTGGTGTCCACGCAATGGGGGCGCATCCGGCTCGGACGGCAGTATCCGACCGAGCTCTCAACCAATATCGATCCCTTCTATGGCGTCGGCGCATTCTCGCCGCTCGCATCGTTGGTGGCGCTGAGTTCCGATCTTGGCAAGGGAGCGACCATTGGCGACTCCCGGATCAGCGACGCGATTTCCTACACCACGCCGATCATCGGCGGGTTCCAGGTGGAATACTTGTATGCGCCGCGCGGCGTCACGACCCCGGGGTTTCCCAAGGCGAGCTTCCAGGGCGCGCAGGTCGAATATACGAACGGACCGCTTTACCTTGGTGCCTTCTACGATGTGATCAAGACCGACCCCACGGCAGGCCTGAGCTCTTTCAAGAACCGGTGGCTGGGCGCAGGCGGGATGTACACGTTCAAGGGCGGCGTGAATCTGACATACGAGTACAACATGACCAACCCGGACAAGGAGGGCTACCTGGTCGCTAACAGCCACATGATCGGGCTCAGTGTGCCGAATGGTCGTGACTGGATCAAGTTTTCGGCGGTCTACCGCACCGTTGCCGGGCAATCGGACCGTAATTCCCTCGCTATCGGGCTTGGCTACGACTACAACCTGTCGAAGACGTCGGCCTTGTATGCCCGTCTGGGTTATGTGCTGAACCAGAAGAAGGCCATCGGTTCACTGGCGAATGTGGTGCTCAGCCAGCCCGGTGACGATGTCAGCATCGTTGCCTTGGGTATTCGGACGCGCTTTTGACGGGCATCGAAATGAGCGCGGCGCCGCGCACGTAAATGCGCGGCGCCGCTCGGTGTGGAAGGATTCGAAGGTGAGAAAGTGGGGATGAATATCCCGGGGAAGCGCCTGGCAGCGCCCCCGGAAATCACGCTTCCTGCCTATGCGCGCGCAGGCGGCGGAAGGACATCTGGCGGGATCGGACATGCATACGGACGACGACCCCGCTTGCGCAGGAGTTCTTCCCTGGCTTGCAGTAGCGTGTCCGGTTTTCCGGCAAGATCGATTGCCGTGGCGGCGAGCGTCTTGGCTGCGAGCAGCATGCCCTTGTGCGCCAGCGAGAGCTTCCCTTGCGACACCATCTGCCAGGAATGGAAACCGGTGCCAAATGCGTAGCATGCTGTCAGGCATTGGGTGGTAGGAACGACCCAGCTCACGTCACCGACATCGGTCGATCCCGTGACGGGACGTACGACGTCGGGGGAATAAGGAAGAATCTCAGGGACGATCGGCCGCGGGTCGCGCAAGGCGGCGGCAAAGTGGCGGGAGGAGTTGGCAAGATCCTCCTCGGCGATCGTGGACTGGATCGCGGTAGCAAAGCGGGTCTCGTCGGCGCTGACGTCAAAGCCGCCGATCGCGCGCATATTGCGATCCAGGACGTGATCCAGGGTGTCATTGTGCAGGACGTTCGAGACCGCCTTGTCGAAGACAATCTCCAGGCGGGTTCCGGTCATGAGCGCCGCGCCCTCGGCAATATCCTTGACCCGTTTGAAAAGGTCCATGGCGTCGTCGCTCCGCGGGGACCGGATCGTGTAGAGGACTTCCGCAAGCACGGGAATCACATTGGTCGAGATGCCCCCGGAATTGATGTACGCAAAATGTACCCGAGCCTGATCTGGCATGTGCTCACGAAGGTAATTGACGCCGATATTCATCAGCTCGGCCGCATCCAGCGCACTGCGTCCCAGGTGGGGTGCCAAGGCAGCATGCGATGCCTTTCCATGAAAGCGGAAATACGCCTGGACATTTGCCAGGGTTGCGTTCATGAAGACGGAGTTGGCGACTGAAGGGTGCCAGCTCAGCGCGACATCCAGGTCGTCAAACAGGCCATCGCGCGCCATGAATGTCTTGCCCGCGGCAGCCTCTTCGGCCGGGCATCCATAGAAGCGGACGGTCGCTCCGATATTGTTGGCGGCAAAGTAGTCTCGCGCCACCACCGCGGCCAGATGTGCTGCGGTGCCAAGCAGATGGTGGCCGCAGCCGTGCCCGTTGCCATTTTCAGCCCCGGCCGCCGGCATGCAGCTGAGCGCGCCGCTTTCCTGGCTCAGGCCCGCGAGCGCGTCATACTCGCCAAGGAAACCGATGACCGGCCCACCGGAGCCGGCCTCGGCGACAAAGGCAGTTGGCATGCCAGCCACACCACGCCTGACCTTGAAGCCGCTCTGTTCAATCTGCGCGGCATGCAGCTCCGCCGAGCGGAACTCCGCGTAACGCATCTCGGCGAACGACCAGATATTGTTGGCCAGGGAGATGTACTGGTGCCGCTTCGTCTCGACGAGGTCGACGACGCTTTCTATGTGTTTCACTGGAACTCCGGTGGATGGTCACTTGGCCTGACAGGCTAGTCCTCCCACCGGGCTTGCGGAAGGCTGGCGCACGTGCCGGCGTTCACTGCTGGTTGCCCCCCTTGAAGCGAGGTTTCACCCGCGTGCGGAAGGCCCCGTGGCGTCACGACGGCCTGGCGTTGCCCACCGGTTTCAGCATCTGGCTGGAGCGGGGACCGCGTAAATGGGTATCCCTGATAGGAAAACATAATTCGCTAATGGGACGATTGTCTTCCAGGGACGCACACGGCTGGCAATAGACCGGCGAACGCTGTACACGCAAGTAACCTTCCTTGACTTTCGCCTGGCCGAAAAATAGAATGATATTCGTTATTCGATTGCGGTGACGCCATCGATATCGGCAGAGGTAGTTCGCAGTCGCCGAGACGCGCATGCCTCACGGACTGGTACCCGTAGCCCGGTGGACATGGAGGAGGCGCCACCCGCCGAGGACATAGCAACCCCTATATGGAGGAAGTCGGATGTTAGAGCTAGAGGACGCAGTGGAGGCACCGCAGTGCTGCCATTCATCGCAGGGTTGCGCGCCAGAGCCGCAATTCGCGGTGGCCGAGAATCTTTGCCGGGTGGTCAGCAACCAGTGGGTGAACGACGAATACAAGCATCTCATCGTCAATGGGCCCGAAGTCGCATTACGCGCACAGCCTGGGCAGTTCTTCCATCTGGCCTGCCCGCCGGACCAGAACGGTGCCGCCTTGTTGCGCCGGCCCATGAGCTTGTACAGGGTGTCGCCGCACGAGGGGACGATTGAGTTTCTGTATAAGGTCCAGGGCCTGGGCACGCGAGGCCTGGCCGGCCTGCGCGCCGGGGATACGTTGGATGCGCTGGGACCGGTGGGCCGCGGCTTCACCGTGCCTGCCAGCGCCGGGCACATCCTGTTGCTGGCCCGCGGAGTGGGGCTGGCGACCCTGACGCCCCTGGCAGACTGGGCGCGCAGCAAGGGGGTGTCGGTCACCGCTGTGCTAAGCGCAAGGTCCGAGGGTTTGGTGATGTCGGCGGACTACCTCAAGGAGGCCGGCGCCAACGTGCTCATCGTCACGGACGAAGACGGCACCAGCCAGGTGGACCACGTCGAGGCCCTGATCCGCAGCACGCACGCGGCGCGCGGGCTGGACTACGTTGCCACCTGCGGTTCGAACCGGCTGCTGCAGTTGCTGCAGCGGATTACCGCCGACCTTGACGTCCCGGGACAGATTGCACTTGAGCAGCATATGGGCTGCGCACTGGGCGCGTGCTTTGCCTGCGTCCGGCCGTTCCGCAAGCAGGCGGACACGCAGGATCTCACCTATCGCAGGGTCTGCTGGGAAGGCCCCGTGTTCGACCTCCAGGAGACCGTATCGTGGTAGATCTAAGTGTGGAAATTGGCTCGCTCAGGTTGCAGAATCCGGTCATGCCGGCGTCCGGCACCTTTGCGGAAGGCCTGGCCGATGTGTTCGACCTGAACCGGCTTGGCGCCATCGTGACCAAGACGATCACCGACGACTTGCGGGAAGGCAATCCGCCGCCTCGCGTGGCGGAATTCAAGGACGCGACGTTATTCTCGATCGGTATCCCGAGCAAGGGCGGGGACTACTATCTGAAGGAGACGGTGCCTTTCTATCGGGCATACCAGCCGCCGCTGATCGCCAGTATCTCGGCAAACACGGTGGAAGAGTTTGGCAGGCTGGCGCGCAAGCTGTCCGTACCGGGGGTGGCGGCGATCGAGGCCAATGTGTCCTGTCCAAACCTCAAGAAGGACGGGCAGGCCTTCGGCATGGACCCCGATGCGACCTTTCAGGTGGTTCGCGCCATGAAGGCCGCCTCTGACCTGCCAGTCTGGCCCAAGATGACACCCAATGCGGGCAATGTCGTGGAAGTTGCACTGGCGGCCCAGGCCGCTGGCGCGGACGCGCTTGTCGTCAGCAATGCCATCCTGGCCATGGCGATCGATGTGGAGACGCGCCGTCCCCGGGTTGCCAACCTGATGGGCGGCCTGACGGGGCCGGCCACCAAGCCGATCATGTTGCGTATCGCCTATCAGTGCGCGCAGGCGGTGACGATTCCGGTGATCGGATGCGGCGGCATCACGACAGCGGAGGACGCCATCGAGTTCCTGCTCGCTGGCGCGACAGCCGTGCAGGTGGGCACGGCCAGCTTCCTCTCTCCGCAAACGATGCTCAACGTCGTCGATGGCATCGTGGCGTACTGCGAGCGCAAGGGTGTCGCCCGGGTGCGTGACCTCATCGGCGCCATGGAGTTGTTCGATGCGCCCGCCATTGCGGCGGGGGCAGGGCACTGACGGGCACAGGACTCGGGAGACACATCGTGCAATTTTCTTATCTTGTCACCTTCGAGAGCGCGGATCTGGCTGTCCGTATTGGGGCCGAGGACTTCCAGCGGGTTGCCGACATCGTCAGGGGCACGCCACAGCTGCGTCGCGCGCGGCTCTATACGCCCGAAAGCGCGAAGGACTACTACACGGATGACGGTCCTTCTCCGCCATTTGCGATGCAGCTGGATTTCGACACCCTCGCGGCGCTGGAAGCGGCAATCGCGGCGGACGGTCACCTTCAGGCCGTGGCGCGGCTTGCGCTGCCGGGCTTGCAAGGGTGCACAGTCACGCAACAGGTCATGGCCCGGCGTCCGTTCCCCGTCGACGATCCTGTCGGCCGGACGCCCGCCGACAGCGTGCCATGCAGCTTCCTGGTTCACTATCCCGGATACGCCGACGATTTCGATGCGTGGCTGAACTACTACCTGTCCCACCATCCGCAAATCATGCGCTTCTTTCCAGGGGTACGCGAAATCGAGATCTTCACGCGGGTGGACTGGGTGGATGCGATGCCATGGAAGCGCGTTCACTACATGCAACGGAACAAGCTGGTCTTCGACAGTGCGGCAGCCATTACCGCGGCGATGAATTCCCCTGTCCGGCATGACATGCGCGCGGATTTCGAGATGTTCCCCCGCTTCCACGGCAGCAACGTCCACTTCCCGATGGCAACGTACACCTACATGCTTTGATCGCAATGCACACCCCGGCCAAACCTCGCCGGCCAGTGCACGCCCCCCTTTTTTACCGCGCAGCACTGCCCATGCCTGGGCCCGGCGGCTGTCCGCACATACCCTCGGTTGACGATGTAATTTATGTGCGTAAAATCTAATTCATAATTATGAATATCGGCATGGCAGGCTGGCCATGCCGGCGCCGGCCTATGACAACCGCCGTCCAGGAGACAACCCGATGAAACCGAACTCGCGCCGCCGGCTGATGCTGTGCGCCGCCGTGCTGGGCGCCATGCCCGCCCTGGCCTGGAGCGACACCTATCCCAGCAAGCCCATCCGCATGGTGGTGCCGTTCGCACCTGGGGGGGCCACCGACGTGGTGGCGCGGCTGATCTCGCAGAAGCTGGGCGAGGCGCTCAAGCAGTCGGTGGTGGTGGAAAACCGCCCCGGCGCCAACGGCATCATCGGCACGGACATGGTGGCGCGCGCGGCGCCGGACGGCTACACGCTGCTGCTGAACACCGCCGGCGCGCAGACGCTCAGCCCGGTGCTGTACAAGGCGGGCTATGAGCCGCTGAAGAGCTTTGCGCCGATCTCGCAGATCAGCAATATCGGCTTCGTGATGGTGGTCCACCCCTCGGTGCCGGCCAAGACCGTACAGGAGTTCGTGGCCCTGGCCAAGTCCAAGACCAGGCCTTTGAGCCTGTCGGCCGGCAGCAGCATGATCGAGCTGATCGGCGCCAGCTTCAAGGCCGCGGCGGGTACGCCGGACGTGGTCAGCGTGTCTTACCGCGGCACCGGGCCACAGATGCAGGCGGTGGTGGCGGGCGAGGTCGACATGACCATCGACCCGTTCAACGGGATGGCGATGATCAAGGCCGGCAAGCTGCGCCCGCTGGCGGTGCTTGCGTCCAAACGCTCGCCCGCGCTGCCGGATGTGCCGACCATGCACGAGGCCGGCTTTGACGGCATGGCCTTCAATTCCCGGGCAGGCCTGCTGGCGCCGGCCGGCACGCCCAGGGAGATCGTCACGCGGCTGAACCAGGAAGTGAACCGCATCCTGGCGCAGCCGGAAGTCAGGCAGCGCCTGGCCGCGATCGACTATGAGGTGGTGGGCGGCACGCCGGAGCAGTTCGGCGCAACCATTGCCGAGGATGCGGCGAGGTGGGTGAAGATCGTCAAGGATACGAATTACAAGGCGGGGTCGTGAGGCCTATAGGCTTGGCCTGCGCCTGCTGACGCCGGCGCTCCTGCCGTAGCGGCCAGCAGCGCATCCACTTCCTGCCGCAGCGGCGGATACGCGCCGGCGCGGGTCGCGGCGACTGCTGCCGCCGCGCTGGCAAGCCGCGCCTGTGCGGCCAGGTCGGCGGCATTGCCGAGCACACCGGCCATCCAGCCGCCCATGGCCGCGTCGCCGCAGCCCACGGTATCGGCCACTTCCACCCGCATGGCCGGCTGCTCGATGGCGGTATCGCCCTTGAGCAGCGTCATGCCGTGCGCGCCGCGCGTCAGCATCACGGTGGCATCGTGCGCCATCTCACGGACTTGTGCCAGCGCGGCGCTGGTATCGAGCGCGGGGAACAGCCCGGCCAGGTCCTCGTCGGAAATCTTGACGTAGGTGGCCAGGCGCAGCATATGGGCTAGCACGTCCTGGTAGCCGGGCGTGCGCATCAGGTCGCGGAAGTTGGGGTCGAAGGCGATGCGCTTGCCGGCGCACGCGGCCTGCGTGGCCTCTTCGCACAGCCGTGCGGCCAGCGGCTGGCGCACCAGGCTGATCGAGCCGAAATGGACCACCTGCGCGGCCTGCCGCCATCCTTGCGGCAGCCGTGACGGCTCGAAATGCAGGTCCGCGCTGTTGTCCCCGACAAAGAAATACTGCGGCGGATGGCGCGAGGCGACAAAGGCCAGGAACGGCGAGCGTGCCACGCGTTGCAGGAAGCGGCCGTCCAGGCCAGCTTCGGCGCTGGCTTGCGCCAGATCATCGCCGAACAGGTCCTGGCTGACAGCTCCCGCAAAGGCGGTGGCAATGCCCAGCCGGGCGCCCACGCGCGCCACGTTCCAGCACGAGCCGCCGGGCAGGCCCAGCCAGCTGCCATCGGCCTGGCGGACCATATCGGTCAGGGCCTCGCCGAACACCACATAGCGGGGAAGGGGCGTGGACATCGGTGTCTCCTGTGTTGTCTGCTGCGGGTTAGCTCGCGGTCGTTGCCCGCACCGCCTGCGCGCGGCGGATCAGTGCGGCGGTCGAGGCATCGTGCGCGCCCGCGTCGGCCATGCCCTCCAGTTCGCGCTGGATCGGCGCGGCCAGCTTCTTGCCGAGTTCCACGCCCCACTGGTCGAAGGAATTGATCTGCCACAGCGCACCCTGCACGAAGGTGCGATGCTCCGACAGCGCCAGCAGCGCGCCCAGGTGGTACGGGTCCAGGCGCTGCAGCAGCAGCGTGTTGCTGGGCCGGTTGCCCTCGAACACCAGGTGCGGCACCAGGGCCTCGTCGCGCACGCCTTCGGCGCGCACCTCGGTTGCGGTGCGTCCGCGCAGCAGCGCCTCGCCCTGGGCAAAGCAGTTGGCCAGCAGCTTGGTATGGTGGCCGGGCAGGTCGCTGACCGGCTCCAGCGTGGCGATGAAGTCTACCGGAACCAGCTGCGAGCCCTGGTGCATCATCTGGAAATAGGCGTGCTGGCCATTGGTGCCGGTCGTGCCCCACACCACCGCGGCCGAGCCAGCATCGAGCGCGCCACCGTCGAGCCGCACGGACTTGCCGTTGCTTTCCATCTCCAGTTGCTGCAGGAAGGCCGGCAGCAGTTCCAGCGGCTCGCAGTACGGTGCCACGCAACGGCTGCCGGCGCCGAGGAAGCTGCGGTACCAGACGTCGAGCAGGCCCAGGATCATCGGCAGGTTGCGCTCAGGCGGTGCGCTGGCGAAATGCAGGTCCATGGCGCGCGCGCCGTCCAGCAGCTGCCGGAAGCGCTCGAAGCCGATGGCCACGGCGATCGACAAGCCCACCGCCGACCACAGCGAGAAGCGCCCGCCGACCCAGTCCCAGAACGGGAACATATTGGCCGGGTCGATGCCGAACTCGGCCACCGCGTCGCGGTTGGTCGACACCGCCACGAAATGCCGGGCCAGTCCGGCACGGGTCACGCCCTGCTGCAGGAACCAGTCGCGCGCGGTGCAGGCGTTGGCCATGGTTTCCAGCGTGGTGAAGGTCTTGGAGCAGACGATCACCAGCGTGGTGGCGGCATCGAGCCCGGACAGCGTGCGCGCCAGGTCGCTGCCGTCGACGTTGGCCACGAAGTGCATGCGCGGGCCAGTGTTCTGCTCGCTGGCCTGCGCGTCCGCCAGGGCGCGGCAGACCATGCGCGGGCCCAGGTCCGAGCCGCCGATGCCGATATTGACGATGTCGGTGATCTTGCGGCCATCAAAGCCGGTCCAGGCGCCGCAGCGCACCGCGCCGGCAAAGCGCTCCATCTGGGCCAGCACCGCGGCGACGTCAGCGCCGACGGGCACGCCGAGCGCGCGATAGCCATCCTCCGGATAGGCGCGCAGCGCGATATGCAGCGCGGCGCGGTGTTCGGTGGTGTTGACCGGGTCGCCGCCGAACATGGCGTCGCGCCGCCCGGCCACGCGCGCCTGATCAGCCAGGGTGAACAGCAATTCGAGCGTTTCGTCGGTAATGCGGTTCTTGGCGTAATCCAGCGTCAGGCCGCAGGCTTCGGCGGTGAAGCGCTCGGCGCGCAGCGGGCCGCGCGGGCCGTCGAACCAGTCGCGCATATGGCTGCCGCGCAGCGTGTCGGCATGCGCGCGCAGGGCTTGCCAGGCGGGTAGGGAAGTGGTCATCTCGGGTGCTCCGCAATACTTGGGCAATACAAGTCAATACGTGGACTACATCTCTTCATGCCAGGCCATGCCGTCGCGCGACAACAGGGCACTGGAGGCCGCCGGGCCCCAGGAGCCGGCGGTGTAGGGCTTGGGCGGCGTGGGGGAGTTCTCCCACGTCTTCAGGATGGGCGCGACCCAGCGCCACGCCTGCACCTGCTCGTCGCGCCGCACGAACAGGCCGAGCCGGCCGCGGATCACGTCGAGCAACAGGCGCTCGTACGCGCCCACGCGCCGCACGCGCGGCGCGGCATGGGTCAGCTGCAGGTCCAGCGACGCGGGAATCAGCGCCTGCGTGTCGCCCGGCTGCTTGGTCAGGAAATACAACCGGATGCTCTCCTCGGGCTGCAGCGTGATCACCAGCCGGTTACCGGACATGACCCCCAGCGGATGCGGGAACAGCGGGTAGGGCACGTCGTGGAAATGGATCACGATCTCCGCCACGCGCGACTGCATGCGCTTGCCGGTGCGCAGGTAGAACGGCACCCCGGCCCAGCGCCAGTTGGCGATCTCGGCGCGGATGGCGACGAAGGTCTCGGTGCGGCTGTCGGGCGCTATGCCAGGCTCGCTGGCATAGCCGGGCACCGGGTCGCCGCCCGCGGCGCCACGGGTGTACTGGCCGCGTACCACTTTCTCGGCCACGTCCTCGGGCCGGATCGGGCGCAGCGCCTTCAGGATCTTGAGCTTTTCATCGCGGATGGCGTCTTCCGACAGGCTGGTGGGCGGCTCCATCGCGACCATGCACAGCAGTTGCAGCAGGTGGTTCTGCACCATGTCGCGCAGCGCGCCGATGCCGTCGTAGAAGTTGCCGCGGCGCTCCACGCCCAGCTCTTCGGCAATGGTGATCTGCACCTGCCGCACCCATTCGCGCCGCCACAGCGGCTCGAACAGCACGTTGCCAAAGCGCACCGCCATCAGGTTCTGCACCGACTCCTTGCCCAGGTAGTGGTCGATCCGGTAGATCTGGTCCTCCGCAAAGTGCCGTGCCACTTCCGCGTTGATGGCTTCGGACGAGGCCAGGTCGTGTCCCAACGGCTTTTCCAGCACGATGCGGCTGCGCTGGCCGGTCAGGCCCACGCGCGCCAGTTGCTCGCAGATGGTGACGAACAGGTGCGGGGCCGTGGCCAGGTAGAACACCACCACCGGTGCCGCGCGCGCATTGACCAGTTCGGCCAGCGCATCGAAGCCGGCATCGGCGTTGGCATCGACCTGCAGGTACAGGATGCGGTCGAGAAAACCCTGCCACGCGGCCGCCGCGGCATTGCCCGCCAGTGCCGGCAGCACTTCATCGTTGAGCATGGCCAGGTAGGCGTCGTGCGACAGCGGCTGGCTGCCAAGCGCCAGGATGCGCCCGCGCGGATGCAGCGAGCCGGCGGCATGGGCGTCGAACAGCGCCGGCAGCAGCTTGCGCCGGGCCAGGTCGCCGGTGGCGCCGAACAATACGAAATCGAACTCCGGGGCAGGTTCAGGCGCCGGAGCGCCGGCAGGGTGGCTAGCCATCATGGATCAGCAAATAGAAGAAAGGGTGGAGGGACCGGCCATGCCGCTCAGCGCGGCGAGGCCCAGCCTTTGTACTGGCCGACATTGGCGCGCGTCACCAGGGTGGACGGCAGCAGCACGGTCGGGTTGGGCGGGCGCTGGCCATTCATCATGCCAACGCCCAGTTGCACCGCGGTGCGCGCAATGGCCCACGGGTCCTGGCTGGCCGAGGCCTGTACGAGCGTGTCGGCCTTGAGCGCCGCCTCGATGTCAGGCGCGCCGTCGACCGAGGCGATCAGGATGCCGCGGCGGTTGAGCTGGCGCGCGGCCAGGTCCGCGCCAACGGCCTGCGGGTCGTTGATGGTGAAGACCGCATCCACCTTGGGAAAGCGTGTCAGGTATAGCTGCATCACGTTCAGCCCGCCTTCGCGCGAGCCCTTGGCATCCTGGTCGTCGGACAGGATGCGGATATCGGGGTGGCGCGCCAGCACCGTCTTGCAGCCCTTGACCCGGTCCAGCACCGCCGACACCGGCGGGCCGTTCTGGATGATGACATTGCCGCGGCCCTTGAGCCGGTCGGCGATAAAGCCGCAGGCAAGCTCGCCGGCCTGGATGTTGTCGGTCTGCACGGTGGCATCGGCGCCGGCCGCGGCCACATCGACCGCCACCACCACGATGCCGGCCTTGCGCGCCTTGCGTACCGCAGGCTCGATGGCGCGGGCGTCGGCGGCATTGATCAGGATCAGGTCGACGCCGGCCACGATAAAACTGTCGATATGCATGAACTGCTTGTTCAGGTCATAGTCGGCCGACAGCACGGTCACCTTTACCTTCGGGTTGACCTGCCGGGCCGCGGCCTCGGCGCCGCGGGCCAGCGCGACGAAGTACGGGTTGCCCAGCGAGCCCAGGGTCACGCCGACTTTCCTGAGCGGGCGTTGCGCGGCCTGCGTGTCTGAAGCCGGCGCCGTCTGCGCGGGCACCTGTGCCATGGCTGGCACCGCGCACAGCGCTGCCAGCGAGCCCGCCGCCAGGGCCTTGAGGATGGGTTTGATCACGCTTTGTCTCCAGTGCGGCCGCATCTCAGGTACGGGCCGAGCCCTTCTGGCGATAGCGGTCGAGCGCGACCGCGCCGATGATCACCAGGCCCTTGATGATGTATTGCCATATGTCCGACACACCCAGCAGGATCAGCCCGTTGGACAGCACCGCGATGATCAGCGCGCCCACCAGCGTCCCTGCGATCGAACCGACCCCGCCGACAAAGCTGGTACCGCCCAGGATCACCGCGGCGATCGCGTCCAGCTCATAGGACTGGCCCAGCTGCAGCCCGTTGGCCGCATACAGCCGCGACGCCGACATCACGCCCCCCAGCCCCGACAGCAGCCCCGACACCGCATAGACGAACAGCAGCACCACCCAGACCTTGATGCCCGACAGGCGCGCGGCCTCGGCATTGCCGCCCACCGCGTAGATCTGCAACCCCAGCACCGTGCGGCGCAGCACCAGCCACGACACCGCGATCACCGCAACGGCGATGACCACCAGCCAGGGAACGCCCAGCAGGTCGCCGTTGCCAATGAAGGCGAACGAGATGTCCGGGTTGTAGACCGTGCTGTCGTTGCCGACCAGCCGCGCCAGCCCGCGCACCGCGGTCAGGCTGCCCAGCGTGACGATAAACGGCGGCAGCTTCATGAAGGCGATCAGCGCGCCGTTGACCAGGCCGAACAGCAGCCCGCACAGCAGCGCCGCCGGCACGCTCAGCGCGGCCAGCTGCGGCATCAGCGAAACCAGCATCGCCACCACTGCCGAGATCGACAGGATCGATCCCACCGACAGGTCGATGCCGCCGGTCAGGATCACAAAGGTCATGCCCGCGGCCAGCACCAGGTTGATCGAGGCCTGCTGGGCGATGATCGACAGGTTCTGCAGGCTGGCGAAGTTCTCGGTCAGCAGCGTGAAACCGAAGCAGAGCAGCACCAGCACCGGCAGCATGCCGAGTGCGCGCAGGCGTTCCTGCGTGGTGGCACGCCCGGTGGCGCGCGCCAGCGGCGCGGAGGCCGGTGTGGTGGCGCCATGGGCTGCGTTGGCCGTGGACGAGAGGGGATTGCGCATAAGTGTCTCCTGATGCTGCGAGGCGGCTTGCCGCCCCGGCGCGGCCGTTCTTTGCCGGCCTGTAGCGGAATTCAACGGTTCAATGCAGGACCGGGGGCTTTTGCTCGCCGGCGCCGGTCGCCAGCGCGATGATCTGTTCCTGCATGGCGGCGGCATCGGCACAACCCGGCACCTCGCCGGCCAGCTCGCCTTCGCGCATCACCAGCACGCGATCGCACAGGCCGACCACTTCGGGCAGCTCGCTGGAGATCATCAGCACCGCCACGCCGGAGCGCGCCAGCTCGTTGATGAGCCGGTAGATCTCGGCCTTGGCGCCGATATCCACACCGCGCGTGGGCTCGTCCAGGATCAGCACGCGCGGCCGGGTTTCCAGCAGGCGCGACAGCATCACCTTCTGCTGGTTGCCGCCGGACAGGGCTCCCACGTTGACCTGCGGGTGCGCCACGCGGATACCGAGCGAGCGGATCGCCGCGGCCGTGCGCTGCCGCGCGCTGGCGCGGTTCAGTCGCCCGCCGCGCAAGGCGTCGCGCGCGGCCACGATCAGGTTGATGTTCTCGTGCACGCTCTGGTCCAGGAACAGGCCCTGCAGCTTGCGGTCTTCGGTCAGGTAGGCGATGCCGGCATCGATCGCCTGGCGCGGTCCGACGGCCAGCGGCGTGCCCGCCACGAACACGGCGCCATCGGTGCGGGTATCGGCGCCGAAGACCAGCCGTGCCAGCTCGGTACGCCCCGCTCCGACCAGCCCCGCCAGGCCCAGCACCTCGCCGGCGCGCAGGTCGAAGCTGCAGCCGCGCACGCGGCGCCCGTCAGACATATTGCGCACCGACAGCATGATCTCGCCCGGCGCGGTCTCGCCGTGGGTCTTGGTGTAGAAGCCCGACAGGTCGCGCCCGACCATCATCTTGACCAGTGCGGCCTGCGTCAGTGCCTCACGCGTGAGCGTGCCGACAAAGCAGCCGTCGCGCAGCACGGTGACGCGGTCGGCCAGCTCATCGATTTCCGCCATGCGGTGGCTGATGTAGATGATGGCCATGCCTTCGGCGCGAAGCTGGCGGATCAGCGCGAACAGGCGGTCGGTCTCGCGGGTGGACAGCGGCGTGGTGGGCTCGTCCATGACCAGGATGCGGGTCTCGAAATGCACCGCGCGGGCAATTTCCACCAGCTGGCGCTGCGCGATCGACAGCGTATTCACTGGCGTCTGCGGCGTGAAGTCCGCGCCCAGCCGGGCCAGCGTGGCCTCGCAGGCACGCGCCATGGCGGCTCGGTCGACCATGCCGCGGTGGTGCAGGTGGCGGCCCAGGTAGATGTTCTCGGCCACGCTCAGGTTGGGTGCCAGGCTCAGCTCTTGGTAGATCACGGCCACGCCGTGGGCGCGCGCCGTGGCCGGGCCGTCGATGGCCACCGGCTCGCCCGCGATGCGGCACTCGCCGCCCGGGTCGGCGATATAGGCGCCTGACAGGATCTTCATCAGCGTGGATTTGCCGGCGCCGTTCTCGCCCATCAGGGCATGGACTTCCCCAGGGTAGACGGTAAGCTCCATGTTGGTGAGCGCCTTCACGCCGGGGAAGGTCTTGGAGATATTGCGCAGTTCGAGCAACGGCGCATGGCTGCCATGCAAATGGGCTGGCGTGGGCGAAGTACGCGGTGCTTCAGACAATGGCATGGCTGGCCTCCGGAACGATGGCGGACGCACCCCGCAGCAGCTCGGCGCGCGGCGAGAAATTCATGAACATCGGCAGCGACGCGGCACCCACCGCGCCGGCGTTGGCGCCGAAGCAACCGCGCACCACGGTGGCGGGCGCGCGGGCCTCGGGGGCGCTCTCATCCAGCGCCTGCTGCAGGCGCGCGATCAGCGTGGCGACCAGGCCGCCGTCGATATCGGCATCGAAGATCACCAGCGGCACGTCGAGCACGGCAAGGGCCGACTGCAGCGCAGGGGCCAGCGCATCGACGCAATCCGCAATCCATTCCTCGACCGCGGGGTGCGCCAGTTCAACCTGGCGCTGCAGGTCGGCATGGCCGTTGACCACCACGCCGTGGTGGCGCAGGTGGCGGGTCAGGGCGTTGAGCGACGCGCGCGAGATCAGGATGTCACGGCGCTTGCCGTTGCCATTTGCCGACGGCGCTGAGGGCAGGGTGCTGGGCGGCACCGGCATCATCGCGATATCGCCGGCGTTCCCTGAGACGCCGCGCACGCAATCGCCATTGAGCACCACGCCACCGCCGATGGCGGGACCAAGGAACACGTAGAGGAAATGCTGGGCATGGTGGCGGCCATAGAACAGCTCGGCCACCGCGGCGGCGGTGCCGTCGTTTTCGCCGAAGACCGGCAGGCCGGTGGCGGCGTTGAGCATCGCGGGGAAGTCAGCCTGGTCCCATGCACGGAAGCTCGCCTGGAAGGCTTCGCCCTGTACGTCCAGTTCGCGCAGCCAGGCGCCCAGGTTATAGGGCTGCGCCACGCCGATGCCCAGCAGCCGCTTCTGTTCGGCGGGGGTGAGCAGGGCGCGCAGCTCGGCGATGTCGTGCCGCACCATCTCCAGCGCCTGGTCGGGGTGGGGCAGGACCAGCTGGTGGGCGCGGCTGGCCAGGATATGGCCGGCAAAGTCCACCATCGCCACCTCGATGCTGCCCCGGTCCAGCCGCACGCCGATGCCGAAGGCGCCCTTGGGCTGCAGCCGGATCAGGCTGGCGGGCTGGCCGCGCTGGCCTTCCGTGCGACGCCCGGACTGCTCGACCAGGCCTTCTTCGGACAGGGTCTGCACGATGCTGCCGACCGCCGTATTGGTCAGCTGCGCCATGCGCGCGAGGTCGGCCTTGGAGGCCTCGCCGGCTCGGCGCAGCGCCAGCAGCAGCGCACGTTCGTTGTACAGGCGCAGGCTGGCGGAATTCACGCCACGGCCCGCTTTGGATGCGGTCATCTTGTCTCCGTCCTGTTCGGCTGGCCCGACGATCCTTGAATGGTCAGCGCTATTAATTAATTCATGGTGAATTAAATGATATGCGCGAACAGAACTCAACCACGGGAAAACCCCAGGACGGACGGATTTATGCCGGATGCGGCACAGCGGCCGATCGGAAACAGGCAAGGAAAGGGCGGCTCCGTCGCATCTGTGGGCCGCTAAAAGAAGGCGGGTGGCAGTCTTGCAGGCTGGATGCGTGCTTGCCCGCGTGCAGACTGCCGTTGGCTTCCTCTATTGCTTCGACATCTGCGTGGTGAAATAGCCGCCGTAGCCCGTGCTGCCGGCCATCAGAAGTGTCCGCACATAGCGCATGCTGCTGGTCGCGACGATGCTGCCGTTGGCTGGCATCAGCCGGATCGCGGCAAAGCCCTTGTGCAACACGCCGGTCGACATGACACAGCCCGTGCTGTTCGGTTGAGTCGAATTGGCGGCGGTCGCGTTCACGGCATACAAGTTTTTGGCCGTTCCGGGCTCGGCAAGCTTCACCGTGCCTTGCAGGTTGCAGATGCGGGTGCCGCTGGTATAGGTGCCCGCGAGGTTGCCCGCGTCGTCGATCTGCATGGCAAATCCATCCTACTTCCAGTTGCCGGCGATGGCAGTCTGGTTCTCGGCCAGTGCGTTGGATGGATCGTAGGTGTTGAGTAGCGCGGTGGACGTGCGACTCGATGTCTTGACGAAGTTGCCGCTAAGACGCTGGCCCGGCGTGATGGTGCCGGTCCCGGTTGCCAGGCTGAGATAGCCGTCTTCATACAGGGTGTCGGTGCTCAGCGTCCAGAATCAGCGGAAATTGCCGAGGCTGGGGGATACGGCCAGCGGGCGCGGCGTCTGCGCGACATCTTGCCGGCTCGCTCGCCTCAATCCGGCAGCGCCCCCGCCTGGCGCAACGCCGCGCGTGCAATCTCCATCCGCGCCTTCGCATGCTCGGGCCGCAGCATGTCCAGATTGAGCGCAAACAGGTAGTCGTCGCCGCCACGCTCGACCCAGCCCACCAGCCAGCCCACCGCCGGCCTGGTCGAATCGGCCCAGCCGGTCTTGGCGTGCAGGGTGTAGCCAGCGGTGCGCTCCATCACCGTGATGTCGTCCACGGCGCTGAAGGTAGCGGGCGAGAACGGCAGCGTGCGCTGCACCACGCCCTTGAGGAAGTCGACCTGCTGGTAGGCGGAGATCTGCAGCGTGCCGTTCAGCCAGAAGCGGTCGACCTGCCCGGAACTATCGGCGTTGCCATAGTGCGATGCACTCAGGTAGCGCTGGTAGGCCGCGCCGCCTACCCGCCGCGCCAGCGCCTGGTAGGCCGGCACGCAGGAGTTGGGGAAAGCCACGCGCAGCGGTACGTCGGCGTTGCAGGCGTCGGGCAGGATGGCCTTGCCGCCGACCAGCCAGACCTTGCCGTCCCACGGCAGCTTGTCATGGTCGACGTCGGCCACGGCGCCGGTCTCCAGGCCGATCATCGAGTTCAGGATCTTGAAGGTCGATGCCGGCGAGTACTGCGTGGCCGCGCGCGCCTTGTTGAAGGTCAGCATGCGGTCGCGCCGCAGGTCGTAGATCACCATGGTGCCGGTGGTATCGGCCTGGCGGAACAGTTGCGCGGCATCCAGCGGGACTTCATTCGGTGCCGCCAGCGCGGGCAGGGTCGAGGCAAGCAGGCCGAGGCCGAACGCCACCGGCGTCAGCAAACGAGCAAGACGATGGTTCATGGCTGTGCAGAGGAGTTGAGGGGATGGCAATCCGGGCCCGGACCGTGGTGCGCAGCATAGGAGAGCGCTTGCGCAACGCCAACCACACGCCCTGTAACTTGCGTAACATGGCGGCGCTGCCTGCGTTTTGATCCATCCCTGACTGCCTGATGCCAGCCACGCCCGCCCCGATCCGTATCGATGTATCGGCCCCGTACCGGGTCGACGGCCAACCCGCGCGCTACCAGTCGGTCTGGTTGCTGGCGCGCATCTGGCATGCCCAGCGCAGCGGCGAGGACGGTGTCACTGCCGCCGTGGTGCGCAGCGCGTTTCCAACTGCGGCCAACCTGCGCATGCTGGTGTCGCGCGCGTTTGCCGACTTTACGCGCTGGCAGGTCGCGGTTGGCTGGGGCGCGGACCGCGAGCGCGATCCCGCCGCGGCCAACCCGGCGCACCGCAGCCGCGGGCCGTTCTGGATCACGGCGGCGAGCGCGCGCCGGCTGCGCTTTGTTGCCGATGGGCGCACCCTGGGCCCGGCCGCCCTGGCCCGGCATTTCGGTTTTCACGCCGGCGGGAAGGCGGCGCCGGCAAGCCAGTCGGACGGCGTCGGCTACGTGATGCGCGACATGGCCTTCTGGAGCGAGCTGATGCAGGCCATGCGCAGCGCGCAGGACGGCCATGCCGGGGCGCACGGTTCAGCGGTGGCAGAGTCCTTTCATGCGGCACGGCGCAGTGCCGGCGATGGTTTCCAGCAGGCGCTGACGCTGCTCAAGGAAAGCCAGGCCTGGCGTCGCTGCGGGCGCCTCGACCAGAGCCGCGCCGCGCTCAGGCGCTTCGACCGGCTGGCGCAGGCTGCCGACGCGGGTGCGGCGACACCGGCGTTCCTGGCCATGGCGCACGTCGTGAGGGCATGGGAGTGCTATACGCGCGGCGATGGCGACGGCGCACGCGCCGGGCTGGAACGCCTGCACGCCGATCCGGAACTGCGCCTGGTGGTGCGCTACAACCCGCGCGTGCGCTTTGAAGTGCTGAACCTGGAAGCGCTGCTGCATAAGGCCGATGCCATGCGCGCCACGCATGCCGCCACTGCGCAGGCCGCGCAACTGGCGCTGGATGCGTTCGCGGGCGCGCTGCAGGCCGCGTACGAGGCCGATTCCGTCGATGCCGTGCAGCACGCAGCGGCCAATATCGGGCTGAGCCTGTGGCTGTTCTGGCGGCACGGGCTGATCGATGCGGAGCGCACGCTGTCCGCCAGCGCGGTGCAGCAGCAGGCCATGCGCTGGCTGGGGCTGTCGGAGTGGATCTGCGATCGGTTCGGCGTGGGCGGCGGTACCGCGTGGAATGCGATCTTCCTGCTGCGCATCGCGCGCGGCAGTTGCGGGCCCGATACGCCGCCGTCCGACCGCCCGGCCAGGTCCAGCGACAGCATGGCCGCGTTCCGCCGCCAGCGCCCGCTGTCCGTGGCCGATGCCATCGACGCACTGCGGCCGTTCCATGCGCCGTTTGCCCCGGCCAAGGGCTTCGTGCGCTGGTCTGCCGTCGCCGCGTTTGCACTGGAAGACCACGACGCCGGCCATGTCAGGCTGGGGCCGCTGCAGCTGGCCAACCTGCTGCTCGAACTGGCCTGGTATCTCGCCCATGAGCAAGGCGCCACCATCAGGGCGTGCGCCGCGGTGGAGCGGCTGGCCGCCGAGCTGCCCGCGCTGCGGCCGGCGGAGCGGGCGTTCTTCACCGCGGAACTGCGCGTACTGCCGCCGGAGTTGCGCGATGCTGCAGCGGAAGCGGCGCGGCGAACGCGCAAGGCGGCGTGAGTGCGGGACCTATTGCCTCAGAATTCAGGGCAGATCACAGGCAAAAGGCGCGCGGGCAAGGTTGCCCGCGCGCCTTTTCGATGTCTGGCAGCTCAGGCTGCTTCGCCGGCAGTGGTGCCAACGCCGCCATGCTGCCCTTCGTCGGCCGTTTGCTCCTCATCCTTGCCGCCAGGCAGCAGCAGGTTGAGGATCACCGCTGACAGCGAGCCCACCGTGATGCCCGAGCCAAACACTTCGTTGACAAAGGCCGGCAGCTTCGACAGCAGTTCCGGGCGGAACGTCACCGCCAGGCCGCAGCCGATCGACACCGCCACGATCAGGGTATTGCGCTGCGTGAACCTGACCGTGCTGAGCATCTGGATCCCGCCCGACACGATCATCGCGAACATCATCAGGCCTGCGCCGCCCAGCACCGGCTGCGGGATCGTCACCACCAGCGCGCCCAGCACCGGGAACAGCCCGGCCAGCAGCAGCATCACGCCGGTCAGCGCCACCACATGGCGGCTGGCCACGCCGGTCAGCGAGACCACGCCGACGTTCTGTGCAAAGGTCGACAGCGGCGGGCTGCAAACCAGCGCCGCAAAGGCGGAGCCAAAGCCATCGCACAGGATGCCGCGCGACAGGCACTTGCCGGAAATCGGCCGCTGCGTGGCCGCGCCGAGCGCCATGAACGTGCCGGTCGACTCGACGATGGTCACCAGGAAGGCAATCGACATGGCGACGATGCCCGAGATGGGGAACGACATGCCGAAGTGCAGCGGTTGCGGCAGCGCGATGATCGGCGCCTGGTGAAACTGCGTGAAGTCGACCAGGCCCAGTGCCAGGCACAGCAGGTAGCCGCCGGCAATGCCAACGACAATGGCCGAGGCCGACAGCATGCCCTTGCCCCACTGCACCACGGCCACCACCAGCGCCAGCACTGTGACGGCAATCGCGAGGTTGCCGGGCGAGCCATAGCGGCTGCTGCCGTGGCCGCCGGCGGCCCAGTCAATGGCTACCGGAATCAGCGACAGGCCGATCATGGTGACAACCACGCTGGTGACGGTATGCGGAAACAGCTTGCGGATCGCCGGCATGAAGAAGCTGCCCAGGATCATCACCAGCGAACCCGCCAGCGCGGAGCCCAGGATGCCGGCCACGCCGTGCTCGATGCCCACGCTGATGGCCGCGCCGACAAAGGCGAAGCTGGTGCCCATCACGCACGGCATGCGGATGCCGACCGGGCCGACGCCCTTGCACTGGATGATGGTCACGATGCCCGAGCCAAGCAGGGCGGCATTCACCAGTGCCACGACCTGGTCAGGCGGCAGCTTCAGGGCACCGCCGATGACCAGCGGTACCGCAATGATGCCGCCAAGGGCCGCCAGCAGATGCTGGAGCGCAAGCAAGAACGTCGTCAACCGTGGGGGGCGGTCTTCCACCTTGAACAGCAAGGGCGCCATTCATGTCTCCTGTCGTCTGGCCGGATATGGTTCCGGCCTGTCTTGTTTTCTGGTGCCGGGCGGGGGAGCCCCGGCACGCTGGTTGCACGCTGCGGGCCAGAGGCGACTGCCCCGCGAGCGAGGCGGGGGAGGATATCTCCCGCCTCAACAGGCGTGCAAGAATAACAGGGATAAGCGTTCCGTGATACAAAGATTGCATACAATTTGTATCAACTCCCGTGCGCGGAACGACAAGAACCAGCGTGGCGCCCCGGGGTCAGTGGCGCTCTGCCAGGGCCTTCTGGATCTCCGCCTCGGTCTGCGCGTACTGGCCTTCGCCAAAGTGCTTGTAGACCACGGTGCCGTTGGCATCGATCAGGTAAAGCGCCGGCCAGTACTGGTTGCTCCAGGCGTTCCAGGTGGCATAGGCGTTGTCCTGCGCTACCGGGTAGTGAATATCAAAGCGTTTGAGCGCCGCCTGCACGTTGCTGGTGGATTTCTCGTAAGCGAACTCCGGCGTGTGTACGCCGACCACCACCAGGCCCTTGTCGCGGTATTTGTCGTACCACTGGCGGACATGGGGCAGCGTGTTGATGCAGTTGATGCAGCTGTAGGTCCAGAAGTCGACCAGCACGACCTTGCCGCGCAGCCCGGCTACGGTCAGCGGTTCGGAGTTCAGCCATTTGTCGATGCCGGTGAATTCGGGCGCCTTGCCGTAATCGGCTGGCGCCGCGACGGCATATTGGGCGACAAGGGGGCGGCAACGATGACAGTAGTCGCCAGCAGGGTGCGAAGGATGCGGTGCATGGTTCAGGCTCCAGGTTGAGCGGCAGGGAAAAGAGAGGTCAGCCAGGCGACGGCAAGGGTGTCGTACTGGAAGTACATGGCGGCGGGCGCAGGCGGCTGGTTTCACCCGGCGACGCGCCGAGCAGCATCGGCAGCACCGGCAGCACGCAAGGCGAGGCAATGGTCAGCACGCCGGCGGCGAAGGCAAGGAAGGTGTCGATCATGGCTGCCTCCGGCTGGCCTGCGACGTGCAGTGCGGGGCATGGCACCAGCGGCGGGGTGCCTGGGGATAGTGTCTGGCGGCGATGCGCATGGCGGTGGCCTCCTGATCTGGTGATAGCCGCATTTCACCGTCCGTGCGTATCCCGGATGTTTCCGCATCCCGCCTGGAATGCAATGTTTCTTGTCGTGCGTCGCCCCGAATACAGAGCGATACAAAGTACCCAGGCGGCCGCAGCGCAATGACTGCGCGGGGTATGGCGCAATTTCCGGACGGACTATGCTTAGCTAAGTTTTCTAGCTAGGGTTGCGTGTGCATGCTGGTGGCCCAGGCGCTCAGCGAAGGCATGACCCTGCTGACGGCCGACGCGACGATGGCCGGCTCCCATCCCGTGACCAGGGTGGTATAGGCAGGAAGCCTCACCGGTAGGACACTAGTGTCCTGAGTCGCAAGTTCGTTGCATAAGTCTGCCGATAAGCTGCACGATCCGTCGTCGCGAATGCTCGCAAGGCTCCAGCCTTGCTGCGCTTCGCTCCTAGGCTCGCGCACCTTCTCGACAGACTTATTTC
>NZ_QKWJ01000089.1 GCF_003353055.1 Cupriavidus lacunae | reverse complement strand
TGTGCCCACATCAACGGACTATTGGACGAACCCGACTTTAGGCTGTTGGCAGCCTGCTAAGTACCGCGTCGGTGGGACGCCTTCGGCTGCGCTTCGCGCCGGCCCTAACGTGGCAGGCGGACGCCCACGTTCTGATTGCGCTCTTTTTTTGGGCCCAGCATCCCGACAGCCCAATGCGAGCGCAGCGACGCACTCCGTGCCCGGGCACCCGACCTGCGATACTGAGTGCGCGCAGCGCAGCCGAAGGCGTCCCACCGATAACGTGCTTAGCAGGCTGCCAATAGCCTAAAGTCGGGTTCGTCCAATAGTCCGTGGACGTAGGCACCGGACAGGGTGCGTAGCAGGCTCGAACCACCCACCACATCGAACGGAAATCACCACCGCCCGAATCACCCCCGCCGCCAAATTGGTGGCCAGCCGCCTGAGGTGACGCGTTTTTTGGTTACTTTTGTCGCTCCGGCTCGGACAAAAAGTGACCCGCCCAGCAGGGCGGAACCAGGCCGTCAAACCTACGACAACATCGAACCCGACCTACATAACCAAGCCAACAAGCAGGAACCCCTCCCCTTCACACTCCCCACACACTCCCCTCACCCCCACTGGCCAGACTGGACCCCTTCCATCTCCAGGAACCGCCATGCCCTCCTTCGACTACGACATTGTCATCGCCGGCGCCAGCTTTGCCGGCGCCGCCTGCGCCCTGGCCGCGGCGCGCGCCGGCCTGCGCGTGCTGGTGCTGGAACGCAAGACCGATCCGGGCGACAAACTCCACACCACCGGCATCCTGGTCAAGGAAGCCATCGAGCAGACCTGGCTGGGCCGCGCGCCGGCCGATTGCGTGCACCGCGTGGAGCAGGTGCGGCTGTACTCGCCGCAGCTGCGCAGCATCGACCTGAGCGCGCCCGGCTATTACTTCCACACCACCGATACCCCACGACTGATGCGCTGGCTGGCCTCCGAACTGGTGCGCCATCGGGTCGAACTGCGCCTGGGCCAGGCGTTCGTGAGCGCGGTGCCGCGCAACGGCGGCTGGCATGTGACAGGCGTGGGCAATACGCGCTACCTGGTCGGCGCGGATGGTGCGAAGTCGCGCGTGGCGCAGTGTGCCGGCCTTGGTCGCGTGCACAGCTTCCTGTATGGCGTGGAATACGAGTTCCCGGGGCTGGCGCTGCCCGAGCCGGGCGCGCTGCATTGCTTCATCACCCGGCGCTTCGCGCCCGGCTATATCGGCTGGATCGCGCAGAACCCCACCGGGGTGCAGGCCGGACTGGCGCTGCGCTACCTGCCGCGTCACGGCCGGGCGCCGGACCTCGACGGGCTGCTGGCACATGTGCGCGAGCGCGCCGGCCTGCCGCAGCTGGTGCAGCCGGCGGCGACGCGCGCGGGACTGATCCCGTGCGGCGGTCCGGTCTTCCCGCTGGCGCGCGACGGTGTGATCCTGACGGGGGACGCCGCCGGCATCGTGTCGCCGGTCACCGCCGGCGGCATCCACTATGCCTTTGCCCATGGCGAGTCGGTCGGCCAGGCCGTGGCCGCGCACCTGCTACGCGGCGGCCCGGCGCCGGAGGCCGTCGCCACCGCCAGCGCGCCGCGTTTTCGCGCCAAGCGCGCGCTGCGCTGGATGTTCGACCGCTTCAAGTGCGACTGGCCCTTTGACCTGATGCTGTATTCGCCGCCGCTGCGCTGGGCAGCGGAACAGATCTATTTCCACAAGCGCCGCGGCGAAGACCCTGCGCCGCCGGCCCGCACGGCGACCAACGTCTGACCGGCTAGAATGCCGGGCATGGAACAACCGCGGATCCTGGTGGTGGAAGACGAGCAGGCCATCGCCGACACCATCCTCTATGCCTTGCGCACCGACGGCATGCTGGCCGAGCACTGCACGCTCGGCAGCGCCGCGCTCGAGCGCATGCGCTCCGCCCCGGCCGACCTCGTGATCCTGGACGTGGGCCTGCCGGATCAGAGCGGCTTCGAGGTCTGCCGCACGCTGCGCACCTTCAGCAATGCGCCGGTGATCTTCCTGACCGCGCGCCATGAAGAGATCGACCGCATCGTCGGGCTGGAGATCGGCGCCGACGACTACGTGGTCAAGCCCTTTTCGCCGCGCGAGCTGGCCGCGCGCGTGCGTGCCATCCTACGCCGGGCGCGCGGGGGTGGCGCAGCGGTGGCGAAGGGCGACGAGGTTGCCGGCTTTATCCACGACAAGGACGGCGCGCGCCTGGCCTACCGCGGCCGCTGGCTGGAGCTGACCCGCTACGAATACCTGCTGCTGGCCTGGCTGGTAACGCATCCAGGCCGCGTCTACTCGCGCGCGCAGCTGATGGAGTGCGTCTGGGCGGACGCGCTCGACACCAGCGACCGTACCGTCGACACCCATATCAAGACCCTGCGCGCCAAGCTGCGTGACACGTCCCCCGAAGGCGCCGAGTGCATCCGCACCCATCGCGGCATGGGCTATTCGCTGGAACCCTGAGCGCGCGCCATGCATATCGGCCTGCGCATCTTCTTCGGCTTCTTCCTGATCGTGGGCCTGGCCACGGTCCTGACGCTGCGCGTGTTCGTGCAGGAGGTCAAGCCGGGCGTGCGCCAGGCCATGGAAGACACGCTGATCGATACCGCGCACGTGCTGGCGGCGCTGGCCGCCGACGACATGAAGGCCGGCCGCATTGCCGATGGCGATTTCGCCCGGCATATGGCAACGCTGCGCGACGTCCCGGTGAATGCCGATGTGTCCGGCCTGCACAAGGACAGCATCGGCTACCGCGTCTACGTGACCGATGCCAGCGGCATCGTGCGCTTCGATTCCACCGGCACCGACGTGGGCCGCGACTATTCGCGCTGGAACGATGTCTACCTGACGCTGCGCGGCAAGTACGGCGCGCGCAGCACGCGCACCGACCCCGGCGACGAGGCCAGCACCGTGATGCACGTGGCCGCGCCAATACGCGACAGGGACGGCGGGCGCATCATCGGCGCGCTGACCGTGGCCAAGCCCAATGCGGCGATGGCGCCCTTTATCGAGCGCAGCCAGCGCAAAATCCTGCTCTACGGCGGCCTGCTGATCGGCGCCGCGTGCGTGATCGGGCTGGCCTGCACGCTGTGGCTGGTGCATGGGCTGGGCCGGCTGCGCGGCTATGCGCGCGCGGTGGCGGCCGGCGAGCGCGCCGCGATGCCGCTGCGCGGCGCCAGCGAGCTGGCCGAGCTGGGCCGCGCGGTGCAGGGCATGCGCGAGCGGCTGGAAGACAAGCAGTATGTCGAGCACTACATCCACACGCTGACCCATGAGATGAAGAGCCCGCTGGCCGCGATCGGCGGCGCTGCCGAGTTGCTCCAGGAAGAGATGCCGGCAGCCGACCGCCAGCGCTTCGTCGCCAATATCCGCGCCCAGTCCGGGCGGCTGGAAACCATGATCCGCAAGCTGCTGGCGCTGGCCGACGTGGAGCAGCGCCAGCGCCTGGAAGTGCGCGAGCCGGTGCCGCTGGCGCCGTTGCTGGCGCAGCTGTGCGGCGAGCTGGAGCCGCGCGCGCGCCAGCGCGGCGTCACCCTGCAGTTCGCCGCCGACGCCAACCCGGACGTCGTTGCCGGCGATCCGTTCCTGCTGCGCCAGGCCATCGCCAACCTGCTGGAGAACGCCATCGACTTCGCCCCGGCGGGCACCGCGGTCACGGTGCGGCTGGAGCGCCGCGGCGGCGCGCTGGCCATCGCCGTGGCCGACCGGGGCCCGGGCATCCCCGACTACGCCCTGCCGCGCGTGTTCGAGCGCTTCTATTCGCTGCCGCGCCCGCACGGTGCGGACAAGAGCACCGGCCTGGGCCTGTGCTTTGCGCGCGAGGTGGCAACGTTGCATGATGGCGATGTGACGCTGGCCAACCGCCCCGGCGGCGGCGCGCTGGCGGAACTGACCCTTCCGGCCGGGTAGTTCCACGAGGTGACCGGACCGGCATAGACTGGGGCTTCTAACGTGACCGCGCCGAAACTCCCTATAATCGAACGACCGTTCACTTAGGGTACCCTCGAGGTACCCATCCAGTAGTTCAGGAGACACCATGCCCGCCGCCAAGCAACTGCCCCAGGCCCTGCAGAACCTGGCCCTGCCCATCATCGCCTCGCCCATGTTCATCGTCAGCTACCCCGAGCTGGTGCTGGCGCAGTGCAAGGCCGGCATCGTCGGCTCGTTCCCGGCGCTCAATGCGCGCCCGGCGGAGCTGCTCGATGAGTGGCTCACCCAGATCGAGTCCGAGCTCGCCGCCTTCAAGGCCGCCAACCCGGGCGCGCAAGTCGGCCCGGTCGCGGTCAACCAGATCGTGCATACCTCCAACGCGCGGCTCGAGCATGACGTGAAGGTGTGCGTGGACCATAAGGTCCCGATCTTCATCACCTCACTGCGCGCCCCGGTCAAGGAAATGATCGACGCGGTGCACAGCTACGGCGGCATCGTGCTGCACGACGTAATCAGCATGCGCCATGCCGAAAAGGCGATCGAGGCCGGCGTCGACGGCCTGATCCTGGTCGCGGCCGGCGCCGGCGGCCATGCCGGCATGCTGTCGCCGTTCGCGCTGGTGGGCGAGGTGCGCAAGATCTTCGACGGCCCGATCGCGCTGTCGGGCTCGATCGCCACCGGCGAGGCGGTGCTGGCCGCGCAGGCCATGGGCGCGGACTTTGCCTACGTGGGCACGCGCTTTATCGCCTCGCAGGAGGCGCATGCTGCAGAAACGTACAAGCAGTCGATCACCAGCTCGGCCGCCGCCGATATCGTCTACACCAATCTGTTCACCGGCGTGCACGGCAACTACATCCGCGAAAGCATCAGCAATGCGGGCCTGGATCCGGACAACCTGCCGGTGGCGGACAAGAGCAAGATGGACTTTTCCAGCGGCGCCTCCAAGGCCAAGGCATGGAAGGACATCTGGGGCGCCGGCCAGGGCGTGGGCCAGATCCACGACATCCCCACTGCCGGCGAGATCGTCGCGCGCATGAAGGCGGAGTACGATGCCGCCAAGGCGCGGCTGGGTATCGCGCGCTAACCCTGACCGTCACCGGGCCGCTGTAGCGGCCCTTCATTCATCCCTTGCCTGGTCCGAGCCCCGCCACCCCGCCCGATCCAAACGCCACGCTGAGCCGCCGGCAGCAGGCGCTGCGCGCCCTGTGGGTGGCGCTGGGCGGGATCAGCCTGCTGCTGGGGGTGATCGGTATCTTCCTGCCGGTGCTGCCGACCACACCGTTTGTGCTGCTGGCCGCGGCGTGCTTTGCGCGGGGCTCACAACGATTCCACGAATGGCTGCTGGGGCATCCGCGCTTCGGGCCGCTGGTCAGCGACTGGCAGCGCCATCGCAGCATTCCGTTCAAGGCGAAGTGCCTGGCGTTGTCGATGATGTGGGTGTCGATGGGCACCACCGCATGGATGCTGCGCGGGCGGCCGCTGGCGTCGGCGGCATTGCTGGCGTGCGCGGTGGGGGTGAGTGTTTGGATGGTTCGGTTGCCGACGCGGCCGGCTGAGGGGGGCAAGTCCTGATCTGAAGCGCCTCAAAGGCCCCGCCCGTGCGGGGCCTTTTACTTGTCGTCAATCGTAGCTGCGCGCGTCCTCGATCAGCTTCCCATCCTGCGGCAACGACCCCGCCGCGACGAAGGCCACTTCACCGCGCAGCCGCATCACCTCGCGCAGCGACTCCGCCACCGCGCGCTGCAGCGCCTCATCCTCGCGCGTGGCATCGCAATGCAGCGTCATCACGTCGGCGCCCGGTTCGCCGGTCACCACCAGCCGCGCGGCGCGGATCTCCGGATGGCGCCGCAGCACGTCCGCCACCTGCCCCGGATGCACGAACATGCCCTTGACCTTGGTGGCCTGGTCGGCGCGTCCCAGCCAGCCCTTGAGCCGGATATTGGTGCGCCCGCACGGGCTGGGCCGTTGCGATGACTCCGCCACGATGGCCGACAGGTCGCCGGTGCCGAAGCGGATCAGCGGGTAGTCGCCGTTGCCCAGCACCGTCACCACGACCTCGCCGGTCTCGCCTTCGGGCATGGGGCGCGAGCCGCCGGGCTCGACGATCTCGACCAGCACGCCCTCGTCCACCACCCAGCCGTCGCCGCCCTCGGTCTCGTAGGCGATCAGGCCGACATCAGCGGTGCCATACATCTGCTGCACCCGCACACCGCGCGCCTGGAACCACGCGCGCAGCGACGGCGGCAGCGCCTCGCCGGAGACCAGCGCCTTGGCCAGGCTGGTGCAGGGGGTGCCCAGCTCGTCGCCACGCTCCAGCAGCAGCTTCAGGAACGACGGCGTGCCCGCGTAGGCCGATGGCTGCAGGCTGGCCAGCGCCTGCACCTGCGAATCGGTCTGGCCGACGCCGGCCGGGAACACGCAGCAGCCCAGCCGGTGGGCGCCGGTTTCCATCATCATGCCGGCCGGGGTGAAGTGGTAGGAGAAGGTGTTGTAGACCAGCTCGCCGGCGCGAAAGCCCGCCGCATGCATGGCACGCGCCACACGCCACCAGTCGGCATCGTGGCCGTCGACTTCGTGGATCGGGCCCGGCGACTGGAACACATGGCGCAGCTTGCCCAGCGGCGTCGCGTTGAGCCCGCCCAGCGGCGGCAGCGCACGCTGGCGCGCGGTCAGGTCCGACTTGCGCGTGACCGGCAACGCCGCCAGCGCTGCGCGCGAGGTCAGCAGGCGCGGCTCGACGCCGCTCAGAAGCTCGGCAAAGTAAGGCGCGTGGTCGCGCGCATGGGCCACCTGGCGTGCCAGGGCGGCAAGGAGCGCCTGCTCGCGGACTTCCGGCGCGCGGGTTTCGAGCGAATCGAAGTGTTCTGGCATGGTGCTGTGCGTCAGGGAATGGGATGCGGCATGCCGCCGCGCGGCGGGGCGCGTGGTGGCGATGCCGGACGGAATCGGGCGGGCGCTACGCCAGCCAGCGCTTCCTGCGCCGGTAGCTCTTCACGTCGCGGAACGACTTGCGGCCGGGGCCGTCGGCGTCGTTGGCGGCCACGCCCAGGTAGAACTCCTTGACGTCCTCGTTGGTGCGCAGCGATTCGGCGTCGCCGTCCATCACCACGCGGCCGTTCTCCAGGATGTAGCCGTAGTCGGCATAGCGCAGCGCCACCATGGTGTTCTGCTCGGCCAGCAGGAAGCTGACGTTCTCGCGCGAATTCAGGCCGCGCACGATCTCGAAGATCTCCTCGACGATCTGCGGCGCGAGGCCCATCGACGGTTCGTCCAGCAGGATCATCGCGGGCTTGGCCATCATGGCCCGGCCGATCGCGCACATCTGCTGCTCGCCGCCGGAGGTGTAGCCGGCCTGGGACTTGCGGCGCGTCTTCAGCCGCGGGAAGTACTCGTAGATCTTTTCCAGCTCGTCGCGCGTCTGGCCGCGCGACAGCCCGCGCGTATAGGCGCCGGTGAGCAGGTTCTCTTCGATGGTCAGGTGCGCGAAGCAGTGGCGCCCCTCCATCACCTGGATCACGCCGCGGCGCACCAGGTCGTTGGGCGTGAGCTGGTCGACGCGGTCGCCGCGATATTCGATCGAGCCCTTGGTGACATCGCCGCGCTCGGCCTGCAGCAGGTTGGAGATGGCCTTGAGCGTGGTGGTCTTGCCCGCGCCGTTGGCGCCGAGCAGCGCCACGATCTTGCCTTCCGGCACTTCGAGCGAGACGCCCTTGAGCACCAGGATCACGTGATCGTAGATGACTTCGATATTGTTGACGGACAGAAGGCTCATGGTGCGGCTCGTGTTGGTAAGACGGTTCGGCTCAGGCGGGCATGCGGCGCCAGGCGCCGCGCCCGCCTCGCTGCTATCAGGACTTCGCACAAGCCGGCGTAATCCCCTTCTCCTTCGCATACTGCGCGGCGGTCGCCTTGAACAGCGGGTGAATCAGGTTCTTGTTGCCCTCGATCCAGTCGGAAATCACCACCCACTTGGTGCCGTCCCACTGCTGGATCTTCACCTTGCCCGAGCCCTCGTGGTTGTCGCAGCTGGTCTTGATCTCCGGCAGCAGGCCGGTGGCGCCCAGTTGCTGCAGGCGCGCGTTGGTCAGGTTCAGGTTCTCGAAGGCCCAGCGCATCTGCTCGCCGGTCATGGGCTTGCCCTTGCCGAACTTGGCCTGCGCCACGCGCACCGCTTCCACCGTCACCACCGCCGCTGAGACGCCACGGTTGTACAGCACCGAGCCCACCTTGTTCTTGTCCTGCATATTGCCCTTGCCGGCGCCGTAGACCACCTTGTCGATATCGGCGATCAGCGGCACGCCGCGGCCCGCGACGTTCCAGGTCGCGCTCATGTAGCCCTTGGACGCATCGCCGGCCGGCACGGTGTCCTCTTCCGATCCCGCCCACCACGAGCCGATCATCTTGTCGCGCGGGAAGCCCACCTTCTGCGCGGCCTTCAGCGCGGTCTGGTTCATCACGCCCCAGCCCCAGAAGATCACATAGTCAGGCTTTTCCTGGCGGATCTTCAGCCACTGGGCGCCCTGCTCATTGCCCGGGTGGGCTACCGGGATCTCGACCAGGTCGAACTTGCCCAGCTTGGCTTCGGCCTGCAGCGCCACGATCGGCTCCTTGCCATAGGCCGAGTCGTGATACAGGTAGACGATCTTCTTGCCGGCCAGCGAGCCGCCGCTCTTCGAGGCCAGGTACTTGACGATGGCCGAGACCTGCATCTGGTAGGTGGTCACCAGGGGGAACGCGTACGGGAACACCGAGCCGTCCACCGCATCGGTGCGGCCGTAGCCCATCATCACCAGCGGCACCTTGTCGGCCGCGGTCTTGTCGACCAGCGCGTATGAAATGCCGGTCGACATCGCGTGGTAGGCCGTGCCCTTGGTGGTGGCGTTCTTGGACTTCAGGCGCTCATAGCACTCCACGCCCTTGGCATTGTTGTACTCGGTCTCGCACTCTTCCCACGACAGCTTGACGCCGTTGACGCCGCCTTCCTTCAGGTTGACATAGTTGAGGTAGTCGATGAAGCCGCCATACCAGGACTGCCCGTTGGCGCCGTACGGCCCCACGCGGTAGCTGGGCAGAGCCACGAACTGCTCGTTGCTCTGCGCCATGGCTGGCGCCGCCGGCGCCAGCAGTGCCGCCGCGGCGCTGACCACCAGGGCGGCGCGTTGCACATTGCGAATCAGGTTGGTCATGACAGTCTCCTTCGCCCTCAAGGGAGCGTTTCGTTATGCGTAAGCCTCGATGCTTCGATATGACATGCAGGAACTGCGATAAGACAAGTACCCTCCCGTCAATGAGGGAACGGCCACAATCTCAGCTTCTCCTTGGCGATCTGCCACAGCCGGGCCAGCCCGTGCGGCTCCACGATCAGGAAGAAGATGATCAGCCCGCCGAACACCATCAGCTGGATGTGCGACACGGTGGCATTGGTGAACGGCAGGTGCAGCGTCGATGCCAGCGGCGGCAGCACGTTGTCCAGGAAGATCGGCAGCAGCAGGATGAAGGCCGCGCCCAGGAACGAGCCCAGGATGCTGCCCACGCCGCCGATGATGATCATGAACAGCACGCGGAACGACAGGTCCAGCGAGAAGCCGTCGGGCTCGACCGAGCCCAGGTAGCAGAACGCGTACAGCGCGCCGGCCACGCCGCAGTAGAACGAGCTGACCGCGAACGCCAGCAGCTTGGTGCGCATCAGCGGGATACCGATCACCTCGGCCGCCACGTCCATGTCGCGCACCGACATCCACGCGCGCCCGGTGGCCGAGCGCACCAGGTTCTTGGCCGCCAGCGCCAGCACCGTGACGATGGCCAGCACGAACAGGTACTTCTTCACCGGCGTGTCGATGGCGATGCCGAACAGGTCCAGCCGCTGCGCCGTGATCACGCCCGACGAGCTGTTGTTGGAAAACCAGGGAAACTTGGTCAGCGCCCACACCACGAAGAACTGCGCCGCCAGCGTCGCCACCGCGAGGTAGAAGCCCTTGATGCGCAGCGACGGCAGGCCGAAGGCCACCCCCACCAGCGCAGCGGACAGCCCGGCCAGGATGAACGTCAGCAGCACCGGCAGCCCTTCGATGCGTAGCTGGAAGTTGTACGCCGCATAGGCGCCCACCGCCATGAAGGCCGCGGTGCCAAGCGACAACTGCCCGGCATATCCGGTCAGGATATTCAGGCCCAGCGCCGCCAGCGCGAAGATCAGGAACGGGATCAGGATGGCCGAGAACCAGTATTCCGAACCGGTGAACGGAATCACCACGAACGCCACCGCCATCAGCACGGCAAAGCCGATGCGGTCCTGGCGGATCGGGAAGATCTGGCTGTCGGCGACGTAGCTGGTCTTGAACTGGCCGGCTTCACGATAAAACATGGCAAGTCTCCTGTGCGAAGTCGGTCAGACGCGATCGATATGTTTCTCGCCGAACAGCCCTTCGGGCCGCACCAGCAAGAACAGCAAGGCAAACACATACGGGAACCAGCCTTCGATGCCACCGAAGTTGCCCCCGAACACCGACTGGAACACCGGCGGGATATAAATCTCGGCCAGCTTCTCCGACGCGCCGATGATCAGCCCGCCGACGATGGCGCCGGGCACCGAGGTGAAGCCGCCCAGGATCAGCACCGGCAGCGCCTTGAGCGCGGTCAGCGTGAGCGCGAACTGCACGCCATTGCGCGAGCCCCACAGCATGCCGGCCACCAGCGCGACAAAGCCAGCCACGCCCCACACGATCGCCCAGATGTTCTGCAGCGGGATGCCCAGCGACAGCGCCGCCTGGTGGTCGTCGGCCACGGCCCGCAGCGCGCGGCCGACCTTGGTGTACTGGAAGAACAGCGCCAGCGATCCCACCAGGACGCCGGCGATGGCCGCCGCCGCGATGTCGAACTTGGACAGCACGATATTGAAGTTGGTCAGGATCGACTCGATCGGCTCGTCGACGATGCCCAGGTTGATCGGGCGCACTTCATTGCCGAACAGCAGCGGGCCCAGGCCTTCGAGGAAGAACGACAGCCCGATGGTCGCCATGAACAGCGTGATCGGCGGCTGGTTGACCAGCTTGCGCAGCACGAAGCGCTCCGTGCTCATGCCCACCAGGATCATCACCACGAAGGCGCCGATCACCGCGGCCCACATCGGCAGGCCCTTGTCCATCAGCCCCACCACCGCCAGCGCGGCAAAGTAGACCATCGCGCCCTGCGCAAAGTTGAACACACCCGAGGCCTTGTAGATCAGCACGAAGCCCAGCGCCACCAGCGAGTACATCAGGCCCGACAGCAAGCCGCCGATCAGGATTTCAAAGAAGAACGTCATGGTTCAGAGCCTCAGTGCGAAGTGCCCAGGTATGCCTTGATCACGTCAGGGTTGCCCTTGACCTCTTCCGGCGTGCCGTCGCCGATTTTCTTGCCGTAGTCCAGCACCACCACGCGGTCGGAGATATCCATCACTACGCCCATGTCGTGCTCGATCAGCACGATGGTGGTGCCGAACTGCCGGTTCACGTCCAGGATGAAGCGGCACATGTCCTGCTTCTCTTCCACGTTCATGCCGGCCATGGGCTCGTCCAGCAGCAGCATCGAGGGCTCGGCCGCGAGCGCGCGCGCCAGCTCCACGCGCTTCTGCAGGCCATACGGCAGGCGCCCCACCGGGGTCTTGCGGATCGACTGGATCTCGAGGAAGTCGATCACTTCCTCGACCTTCTGCCGATGCCGCATCTCTTCGTTGCGGGCCGGGCCCCACCACAGCGCGTGCGCGAACAGCCCGGTGCGGAACTGCGTGTTGCGCCCGGTCATGATGTTGTCCAGCACCGTCATGCCCTTGAACAGCGCGATGTTCTGAAAGGTGCGCGCAATGCCCTGGCGCGCCGCGGCGGTCGGGTGCATCTGCTTGCGCTCCTCGCCGCGGAACACGATGCGTCCCTGCTGCGGGTGGTAGACGCCGTTGATCACGTTGAGCATCGAACTCTTGCCGGCGCCGTTGGGGCCGATGATGGCGCGCACCTCGTGCTCGCAGACATCGAACGAAATATCGGTCAGCGCCTTGACCCCGCCGAACGACAGCGAGATATGCTGCAGGTCCAGGATCACCTCGCCGCCGGTGCGCGCCTGCTCGCCGGCGCGCTGCGCGCGCTGCGTGCCGGGATGCGCGCCGCTGTCATCGGCCAGGCCCGCCGGAGACATCGGGCCAGCCGGAGCGATCGCCCCGCCGCTGCCCGCGCCGCTGGCATCCGTGCGTGCCGTCCCCGCCCATTCGCGCTGCCCCGCGCCTTGCCAGGCTACTTGCGTCATCTTGCTGCCTCCGCCCTATGCTTGTTACGCCGCGCGCGCCGCCACCGGCAGGCGCTTCGCATTGACCAGCTTCAGCGTGGCCGACACGCTGCCCTCGCGACCGTCTTCAAACTTGACGCGCGTCTCGATGAACTGCTCGGACTTGCCCGCATAGAGCGCCTCGACCAGCACGCCGTATTTCTCGGCGATAAAGCCGCGGCGCACCTTGCGCGTGCGGGTGAGTTCGTCGTCATCCGGGTCCAGCTCCTTATGCAGGACCAGGAAGCGCGCCACCTGCGATCCGGCCAGCATCGGGTCGTTGGCCAGGTCGGCATTCACCTGGTTCACGCACTCGCCGATCATCTCCAGCACGTCGGGCTGCGCGGCCAGGTCGACATAGCCCGCATACGGCAGGTGCCGGCGCTCGGCCCAGTTGCCCACGGCCTCGAAGTCGATATTGATAAAGGCGCAGACCTGGTCGCGGCCGTTGCCGAAGGCCACCGCTTCCTTGATGTACGGGAAGAACTTGAGCTTGTTCTCGATGTACTTGGGCGCGAACATCGAGCCGTCGGCCAGCTTGCCCACATCCTTGGCACGGTCGATGATCTTCAGGTGGCCGTCGGCGTCGATCACGCCGGCGTCCCCAGTCATGAAGTAACCCTCGTCATTGATGGCCTCGCGCGTGGCGTCGTCGCGCTTGTAGTAGGACTTGAGCAGGCCCACGCCACGCACCAGCACCTCGCCGTTGTCGGCGATGCGGATCTCCATGCCGGGCGCGGCCGGGCCGACAGAATCGAACTTGACCTTGCCGTCGGGCTGCAGGCACACATAGGCGCAGGTCTCGGTCTGGCCGTAGAACTGCTTCAGGTTCACGCCGATCGAGCGGTAGAAGCGGAACAGGTCCGGGCCGATCGCCTCGCCCGCGGTATAGCCCACGCGGATGCGGCTCATGCCCAGCACATTGCGCAGCGGGCCGTAGACCAGTACCTCGCCCAGCGCGTAGCGCATGCGGTCCGCCACCGACACCGGCTGGCCATCGAGGATATCGGTGCCGCAGCGGCGCGCCACGTCCATGGCCCAGTGGAAGAGCTTGCGCTTGATCCAGCCGGCGTCCTCCATGCGGATCATTACCTGCGTCAGCAGTCCTTCATAGATGCGCGGCGGCGCAAAGTAATAGGTCGGGCCGATCTCGCGCAGGTCGGTCATCACCGTTTCGCGCGATTCCGGACAGTTCACCGTGAAGCCCGCCACCATTGCCTGCGCGTAGGAGAACAGGTTGTCGCCCACCCATGCCATCGGCAGGTAGGACAGCACGTCGTCGTCCGCACTGAGCTTGTCGAAGGCGCAGCCGTTGCGCGCCGCGCCGATCAGGCCGTAGTGTGAATGGCATACGCCCTTGGGCTTGCCGGTGGTGCCGGAGGTATAGAGGATGATCGCAGTGTCGTCGGGCTGGCCGGCGGCGATGGCCTCGTCATAGAAGCCCGGGTGCGCCTGGTCGAATTCTCGGCCCAGTTCCTGCAGTTGCTCGTAAGACATCAGCGACGGGTGGTCGTAGTCCGTCAGGCCGCGCGGGTCTTCAAAGATGACGTGGCGCACGACGCGGCCGGACTCGGCCAGCTGCGCTTCCACTTCCAGCAGCTTGTCGACCTGCTCCTGGTCCTCGACGATGGCGAACTCGATCTCCGCATCGTTGAGCACATAGACCATCTCGTTGGCGATGGCGTCCTGGTACAGCGGCACCGGCACGCCGCCCAGCGCCTGCGCCGCGGTCATGGCCCAGTACAGCCGCGGGCGGTTGTCGCCCACCACCGCCAGGTTCATGCCGCGCCTGAAACCGAGCGCGGCCAGCCCGCAAGCCAGCGCCCTCACCTGCTGCGCCGCCTGGGCCCAGCTGTATGTCTGCCAGATGCCGAGATCCTTCTCGCGATACGCCGGATGATCCGGCCGCTGCTGGGCGTGCGCCAGCAGCCATCGCGGGAAGGTCGTCGCCGACGATTCCTGCATCGCTGTCTCCTGTCCCTCCGGCGTGGGGGTCCACGCCCGGTGTCAAGCGCCGGTCCGGTCGTTATACTTGGCTTGCTTTGCCCGGCGGCATCCGCCGCATCGCATCAAGCCCATTCGTGCCTTTTTCAGGGCGCCGGGACAGCGTTTCCGCCTTCCCCGGCGTGCCGCTGGTGGCACCCGCGGTTCCGTTGTGATCGTACGATAGCCCATGCCAACAACCCCGGTTGTCACGCCGGTGACAATTCCGGGTTAATCCCTACGGGAGCTTCTGCAGGCCATGCTGAACGATTTTGTCGACCGCTGCGTGTGGGCAGCAGACCTGAGCCCCGAACAGCGCGAACGCGTGCGCCGCGCCATGTTCGTGCACGAGTACAGCCAGGGCGACTACGTCTGCCACAAGGGTGACATGTCCGAGCACTGGATGGGCGTGCTCGAAGGCATCGTCAAGATCACCACGGTGTCGCCCTCGGGCAAGTCGGTCACCTTTACCGGCGTGCCCACTGGCGGCTGGTTCGGCGAAGGCGCCGTGCTCAAGTCGGAGATCCGCAAATACGATGTGATGGCGCTGCGCCGCTCGACCATCGCCTTCCTCCCGCGCGACACTTTTCAGTGGTTGCTGGATACCAGCCTGCCGTTCACGCGCTTCCTGCTGACCCAGTTCAACGAGCGCCTGGGACAGTTCATTGCCGCAGTGGAATACGAGCGGCTGCTCGATATCGATTCGCGCGTGGCGCGCGCGGTGTCTTCGCTGTTCAACGAGCACCTGTACCCGGGGATCGGCAAGACGCTGGAGATCTCGCAGGAAGAGATCGGCCTGCTCGCGGGCATCTCGCGCCAGCGCGCCAACCAGGCGCTCAAGGTGCTGGAACAGCAGGGCCTGGTGCGGGTGGACTACGGCGTGATCGAGGTGCTGGACCTGGACGGGTTGCGGCAGTACGGGGAATAAGGTGGCCAGCGCCATCGACGCCGCCACGCTGCACGCCTATCGCGAAACGCATTACCGCGTGCTGGGCGACCACCCGATGACATTGCGCGTGGATGAGCCCAGCGCCCCGCTGGCGGCGCTGCAGCGCGCGCTGGGCGTGGCATCGAGTGCGTTCATCACCGCTGCCAACCCATTCAGCCAGCGCTGCGACGACGATGCCAACGCACGACGGCAACAGGCGCTGGCGCAGGACGTAGCGGCGATGGGATTGCGTGCGATCGAAGCCGCCGGCGAGCATCCTGCCAACGGCTGGCCGGCCGAGCCGAGCTTCCTGGTGCCAGGGCTGTCGCTGGCGGATGCGCGGGTACTCGGCGAGAAATACGAACAGAACGCGGTGGTCTGGACCGGCGCGGACGCGGTGCCGCGGCTGGTGCTGCTGCGCTGAGGGAAGCGAGGCGGTCGAATACCTACGTCGGCGGTAAGTGCCAGGGGCGTTCACAGACCATTTGTTGCTCCCTCTCCCGCAGGCGGGAGAGGGGAGCACACCGTCGGTGCTCAATGGCGGTGACCATAGTGGCCATTATGGCCGTGCCCGTGATGGCGATCGTAGTGCCGGTAATGATCGTAGTGATGCCGCCCGCGCCACTCATTGCGGCCATACCAGCGGCGCCCGTCCCAATAGCGGTCGCCATGCCAGCCGTAGTGGCGCGGCGCATAGACCACGGGCGGCCGGGGCGCCACATACACGGGAGCCGGCGCCGCATAGACCGGCGCGCCTACATCCACGTGGGCCATCGCCGAACGGGCCGCCAGCAGGGACATTGCGCCAGCGAGCAGCGCAACAAAGAGAACCGGGTGAGCCATGTTGATTATCTTGTCGTAAACGGAATGGGTGCACTCTACCGCGCATTCCTGTTACCGGATGCGGCGGAGTGTTTCGGCATATAACGCCGTGTAAGCGGGATTGTGCGGCGCCGGAACCAGCGCCCGGAAAAGGCAGCGGCCGCCCGAAGGCGGCCGCCGTTTACCACTCGGCAGGTGCCGGGCGAATTACTTGCTATAGACGTACACGCCGCGACCCGTCTTGCGGCCCAGATAGCCCGCGGCCACCATTTCGCGCATCAGCATCGCCGGGCGGTACTTCGGATCGGCGAACTCGGTGTACAGCACTTCCATCACGGCCAGCATGGTGTCCAGGCCGATCATGTCGGCCAGCGCCAGCGGCCCGATCGGGTGGTTGCAGCCCAGCTTCATGCCTTCGTCGATCTCTTCCGGCGAGGCCAGGCCTTCGCCCAGCACGCAGAAGGCCTCGTTGATCATCGGGCACAGAATGCGGTTGACGACGAAGCCCGGGCTGTTCTTGACCGTGATCGGGTACTTGCCGAGTTGCCTGGACAGGCCCTCGACGGCGGCGTGGGTGGCGTCGCTGGTCTGCAGGCCGCGGATCAGTTCCACCAGCGCCATCACCGGCACCGGGTTGAAGAAGTGCATGCCGATAAAGCGGTCGGCGCGCGCGGTTACCGCAGCCAGCTTGGTGATCGAGATCGACGAGGTGTTCGACGCGATGATCACGTTCTCGCCGACGATGCTGTCGATCTGCTTGAGGATCTTGACCTTCAGGTCGTAGTTCTCGGTGGCGGCCTCGATCACGATATCGGTGGCCTTGAGATCGTCATACGAGGTGCTGCCTTTGATGCGCGCCAGCGCGCTGGCCTTGCCGGCCTCGGTCAGCTTCTCTTTCTTGATCAGCCGGTCCAGGCTGCCCGCCACGGTGGCCACACCCTTCTGCACGGCGGCGTCGCTGATGTCGACCATCACCACGTCGAGACCTGCCACTGCGCAGGCCTGGGCGATGCCATTGCCCATGGTGCCGGCACCGACGATGCCCACTGTCCTGATGCTCATCTTGTCTTCCTCTGCTTGGTTGGATCGTTGATTAATCGGTTCAGGCCCCAGCTCAGGCGTCCTGCTCGCGCAGCGCGGCGATGATGCGCTCGGCGTGGCCCTTGAGCAGTTCCGGGTCCTGCATCTCGCGCGCGTGGCCGCGCAGTGCGCTGTCGGAATAGCGCGGCACGATATGGAAATGCACGTGCGGCACGGTCTGTCCCGCGGCCGCACCGTTGAACTGGCCGATGGAGATGCCGTCGGGCGCAAATGCCGCGCGTACCGCGCGCGCGACCCGCTGCGTGGCGACGATGGCGGCCTGCGCGCCGTGCTCGGACAGATCGAACAGGTTGACCGCGGCTTCCTTGGGCACCACCAGCGTATGGCCGTCGGCCTGCGGCATGATGTCCATGAAGGCGATGGTGTCGTCGTCCTCGTACACCTTGATGCACGGCATCTCGCCGCGCAGGATCTTCGCGAAGATATTGTTCGGGTTGTACTGGGTGTCCATGATCTCTGGCTTGCTGTGGTCTCGAATGCGATTTGCCGTGGCGTGGCCGCCGGCGCAGCCTTTGAGTGTAACGCAGGGCGGCCCTTCACTGCGGCCGCCCTGCGCGGTAATCGGGCACTGCTTAATGCGCGGTGCCGCCGGGTCTACATATTGCGCCGGTACTGCCCGCCCACCTCGAACAGCGCATGGGTGATCTGCCCCAGCGAGCAGACCCGCACCGCGTCCATCAGCACCGCGAACACGTTCTGGTTGTCGATCACCGCCTGGCGCAGCCGCTGCAGCATGGCCGGCGCCTCGGCCACATGGGCCTGCTGGAAGGCCTGCAGCCGGTCGAGCTGGCTCTGCTTCTCGGCCTCGCTGGAGCGCGCCAGTTCCAGCTTCTGCGGGATCGGGTCGCCGTCCGGGTTGCGGAAGGTGTTCACGCCGATGATGGGCAGCGTGCCGTCATGCTTGAGCTGCTCGTAGTAGAGCGACTCCTCCTGGATCTTGCCGCGCTGGTAGCCGGTCTCCATCGCGCCCAGCACGCCGCCACGCTCGGCGATGCGCTCGAACTCCTGCAGCACGGCCTCTTCCACCAGGTCGGTCAGTTCCTCGATCAGGAAACTGCCCTGGTTGGGGTTCTCGCACCTGGCCACGCCCCACTCGCGGTTGATGATCAGCTGGATCGCCAGCGCGCGCCGCACCGATTCGCTGGTGGGCGTGGTGATGGCCTCGTTGTAGGCATTGGTGTGCAGCGAATTGCAGTTGTCGTAGATCGCGATCAGCGCCTGCAGCGTGGTGCGGATATCGTTGAAGTCGATCTCCTGCGCGTGCAGCGAGCGGCCCGAGGTCTGGATGTGGTACTTCAGCTTCTGGCTGCGTTCGTTGGCGCCGTATTTATCGCGCATGGTCACGGCCCAGATGCGGCGCGCCACGCGGCCCAGCACGCTGTACTCGGGGTCCATGCCGTTGGAGAAGAAGAACGACAGGTTGGGCGCAAAGTCGTCGATATGCATGCCGCGCGCCAGGTAGGCCTCCACATAGGTGAAGCCGTTCGACAGCGTGAAGGCCAGCTGCGAGATCGGGTTCGCGCCGGCCTCGGCGATGTGATAGCCCGAGATCGACACCGAGTAGAAGTTGCGCACCTGGTGGTGGACAAAGTGCTCCTGGATATCGCCCATCACCTTGAGCGAGAACTCGGTGGAGAAGATGCAGGTGTTCTGGCCCTGGTCTTCCTTGAGGATGTCGGCCTGCACCGTGCCGCGCACGTTCTGCAGCACCCAGGCGCGGATCTTGGCTTCCTCGTCGGCGGTGGGCTCGCGCTGGTTGTCGGCGCGGAACTTGTCGAGCTGCTGGTCGATGGCGGTGTTCATGAACATCGCCAGGATGGTCGGGGCCGGGCCGTTGATGGTCATCGACACCGAGGTGCCCGGGTGGGTCAGGTCGAAGCCGTCGTACAGCACCTTCATATCGTCGAGCGTGGCGATCGACACGCCCGAGTTGCCGACCTTGCCATAGATGTCGGGGCGCACATGCGGGTCTTCGCCATACAGCGTGACCGAGTCGAACGCGGTCGACAGGCGCTTGGCGTCCATCCCCTCCGACACCAGCTTGAAGCGCCGGTTGGTGCGGAACGCATCGCCCTCGCCGGCGAACATGCGCGTGGGGTCTTCGTTCTCGCGCTTGAAGGCGAATACGCCGGCGGTGTACGGGAAGCTGCCGGGCACGTTCTCGCGCATCAGCCACCTGAGCACCTCACCGTCGTCCTCGAAGCGGGGCAGCACCACCTTGCGCACCTTGGTGCCCGACAGCGTGGTGGTGACGAGGCCAGTGCGGATTTCCTTGTCGCGGATCCTGACCACGTATTCGTCGCCGCTGTAGGCCTCGCGCATCTGCGGCCACATTGCCAGCAGCTTGCGCTCGACCTGGCCCAGCGCGTTGTCGCGTTCGGCGGCCAGCGCGTCCAGCGCGGCGCCGTCGCCTTGCGCGGCCTGCAGCATGCGGCTGGATTCACGCAGTTGCTGGCGCTCGCGCGCGATGCGGCTTTGATCCATCACGCGGCGATGGTAGGCGCGCACGGTATCGGCCAGCTCGGCCAGGTAGCGGCTGCGCGCGGGCGGCACGATCACGTTCTGGCCGGTGGAGATGCGGCCCTGCTGCGCAGGCAACATGCCCGGCTTCAGCTTCAGGCCACGCGCGATCAATGCCTCGCGCAGGCCCTGATAGAGCATGGTCACGCCATCGTCATTGAAGCGCGACGCCTGCGTGCCGTAGACCGGCATGTCCTCGGCCTTGCCGTGCCACTGCTCGCGGTTGCGCTGCACCTGCCTGGCCACGTCGCGCCAGGCGTCTTGCGCGCCTTTGCGGTCGAACTTATTGATGGCGACAAAGTCGGCAAAGTCCAGCATGTCGATCTTCTCGAGCTGGCTGGCCGCGCCGAACTCGGGCGTCATCACATACAGCGACAGGTCTGCGTGCGGCACGATGGCCGCGTCGCCCTGGCCGATGCCTGAGGTCTCGACAATCACCAGGTCGAAGCCCGCCACCTTGCACGCGGCGATCACGTCCGGCAGCGCCTGCGAGATCTCGGAGCCCGCCTCGCGCGTGGCCAACGAGCGCATGAAGATGTTGGGGTGGTTGATCGCATTCATGCGGATGCGGTCGCCCAGCAGCGCGCCGCCCGACTTGCGCCGCGACGGGTCGATCGAAATCACTGCGATGGCAAGCGCATCCTGCTGGTCCAGCCGGAAGCGGCGGATCAGTTCATCGGTCAGCGACGACTTGCCGGCACCGCCGGTGCCGGTGATGCCGAGCACCGGGATCGAGGCGCTGGCAGCCCGAGCGTGCATGGCCTGCACCAGCGCCGGGTCGGCCTTGCCATTCTCCAGCGCGGTGATCAGCTGCGCCAGCGCGCGGCGGTCACCTGTGGCAACCGGGTCCAGGCTGGCGGGTGCATAGCGCGACAAGTCGATATCGCAGCGCTGCACCATGTCGGCAATCATGCCGGCCAGGCCCATGCGCTGGCCGTCCTCGGGGCTGTAGATGCGGGCCACGCCATAGGCCTGCAGTTCGCGGATCTCGTCCGGCACGATCACGCCGCCGCCGCCGCCAAACACCTGAATGTGCTCGCCGCCCTTTTCGCGCAGCAGGTCGACCATGTACTTAAAGTACTCGACGTGGCCGCCCTGGTAGCTGGAAATCGCAATGCCCTGTGCGTCTTCCTGCAGCGCCGCCGTCACCACTTCCTCGACGGACCGGTTGTGGCCCAGGTGGACCACCTCGCAGCCGTGCGACTGCAGGATGCGGCGCATGATGTTGATCGACGCATCGTGGCCATCGAACAGCGACGCCGCCGTGACAAAACGTACCTTGTTGACCGGACCGCGGCCCTGCGCGGTGGGCTTGGGCTGGGGCGCCCCGCGGCGCACATCATGCACATCGGAAAGGTCGGTCATTGTCTCCACCGTGTCTGGTGTTGGCTGCTGCCGCGGCGTGCGCCGGAAGTGCCGTTCTGTGCCGTTCTGTGCCGGCTTGGCTGCGCGCGCGGGCTGCGCCCCGCGGTTGGGGCCGATCGATTATATGACGTTGACGTAAGGCAATGGGGCGGAACCCGGGGGTGGTATTGGGTGGTTCGTTGGGATGGGTTGGCGCTGTGCGGTTGCTTATCGTTCTTGGCGGGCGTTTGCTGTTTCGCGCGCGTAGGCGGCGGGGCTCCTTGCTCGTTAGCTTGCTTGGGTAGGTAGGTCGGGTTCCATGTTGTCGTAGGTTTGACCGCCTGGTTCCGCCCTGCTGGGCGGGTCACTTATATGAACGCGCCCCGGTTTGCAAAGGTAAGACGACCATTCTGGCTCGAGCAGGACTGGTTGCAGACTTATATCCGGCCTTGTGGTGCAGGCAAGCCTGCGGGCCCTCATGGATATCCGCCGGGAGCGTCCCTATCTTTTTGTCGTGCTTAGTAGCACCAGTGACTCGTTGGGCTTGTGCCCCCGCGGTCCGACCTGTCTTGCCATGATGCTCATCTAACCGTCGCAACCGTGGACGGGTCCTGCGTTCCTTCTCCTTGGTAGCCTGGCCTGCTCATCAGGCAGGCCTGACCGAGACATAGTCTCGGTCATAGGCCCGGTCATGTGCCAGCAGTGCCCAGACTGTGCGAGCCGCCTTGTTGGCCATGGCGACGGCGACGACGTTCTTGGGCCGGCGCTGTGTGAGCGTCAGCGCCCAGCCGGGTTGATACTTTCGGCGCAGATGGGTCAGCACGACGCGAGCGCCGTGGATCAGCAAGGTGCGCACGTAGGGATCGCCGCGTTTGCTGATGCCGCCGAGCCAGAGCTTGCCGCCGGTGCCGGTCTGTTTGGGCACCAGGCCCAGATAGGCCGCCAGTTGCCGCCCGGACTTGAAGGTATGGACGTCGCCAATGGTGGCGACCAAAGCCGTGGCGGTTAGCATGCCGATGCCGGGGATGGCTAAAATGGTCCGGCAGGCCGGGTTCTGCCGGCCCCAGTCGTCGATGCGCTGGTCAAGGCGGGCAATCTCCTGATCGAGCCGCTCGATGCTCTGCAATTGTTCATGCACGAACTCGAACAGCATGGGCGGCACACTCTGCTCGATGTCGGCCATATGCTGGACGATCTCCTGCAGGCCGGTGCGCAGTCCGCGCGGGAAGTGGGCACCGAACTCGAACAGCGTGCCGCGCAACTGGTTGACGAGCATGGTGCGCATCTTCACGCGCAGTCGGCGCATGGCATGCAGGCTGAGTACACACTGCTGCGACTCGTCCTTGGGGGCCACGACGGGCATGCCGGGCTGCTGCGCGGCGGTCCAGATGGCCTTGGCGTCGGCGGCATCGGTCTTGTTGGTCTGGACAAACGGACGCACGTAGTTGGCGTGCAGCAGCACCGGCTCGTGGCCAAGGCTGCGTAGCTGGCGGGCCCACCAGTGAGCGCTGCCGCACGCTTCGAGCGCGACCCGTGCGGGCTCACGCCTGGCGAGGAATTCGATCAGTTTCTGCCGGTTGAAGCGGCGATTGAAACACTTGCCGGAAGGCTCGACCCAGTAGAGTTGGTCGGGTAGCAGCGACGCATTACTGCGCCGCCGCCCCCTCAGAACCGGACGTGCAGGTCGCCCCGCATCCGGCTCAAGCCATTCCTTCAGCGCCACTGGGTGGCACCGGACAGCCCGGCGGAACGTTTCGCGGTTCGACGGCGGGCAAGGTAGATGTCCCATGCCGGATCAAACGGATTAGCCAGTCCCCGGATTTGATGTGGCGCTGGATGGCGGCCGTCGCTGCGCGGAAGAGTTGCAGGCCGCAGGTGTCATCCTCGGTCGAACCCTTCGTTGCAAAATCCCAGGACCGATGTCCGTCACACCGGAAGTACCGTTGCCTGACCCACCGGGCTCCTTTCGTGGGGTGCCTACGTCTTGCCCACTTCCAGAGCAGGTGCCAGATGTGCGAGTCGATCGTTGAGAAGGTCGCTTTTGCCACGACGTGGCGATGATACATAGTCCAACCCCGAATGATCGGGTTCAGCCTACGGATCAACGCCTCTTGGGTGACACTCGCGTTGCCCTTGATGACTTCCCTGACCTTGTCGAGCAGCGATTTGATACTTTTCTTCGCTGGCTTGATCAGCAGTTTGCCGCCGTACTTGCGCACGTTTTGGCCAAGGAAATCGAAACCCTCCGCTATGTTGGTGATCCTGGTCTTCTCTTCCGAGAGTTCCAGACCTCGGGCGGCCATAAACTGCCTGACCGCGGGAAGCACCCGGGATTCCAGCACATCTCTCGACACGCCAGTCACCACAAAGTCATCGGCATAACGGACGACGTTGAGCTGAGCCTTGCTGCGAGCAAGTTTGGATGTTCCCACACTTGCATGGACTGCCGCTTCAAGCCCATCCAGCGCCATATTCGCGATTACGGGCGAGATAACACCCCCTTGGGGTGTACCCGCCCGCGACTCGAACAGAGTTCCCTCATCGATATATCCGGCCTGAAGCCACTTTCGCAGAACCCCCTTATCCATCGGTACGTTCTCCAGGAACCAGGAATGACTGAAGTTGTCGAAACAGCCTCGAATGTCACCCTCCAGAACCCATTCTGGCGAGGCACGCTTAGCCAGAACGTTGAAGCACTGCTCGATGGCATCGGCGGTCGAGCGTCCGGACCGAAAGCCGTAGGAATTGGCATCCGCCAGAGTCTCCGCGACGGGTTCCAGAGCGAGCTTCCATAAAGCCTGCATCGCCCGGCACCGCATACAAGGAATTCCTAACGGACGCTTCTTGCCGTTACTCTTGGGAATGTAAACCCGCCGCAGCGGCATCGCCCGATAGCCGCGATGACGTAGCGACACCATTCCGTTCCATCTGGCCGCCGGGGACGACCATATCCTGCCATCCACCCCCGGCGTCCTCTTACCGCGATTTTCCGTCACACGCTTCACGGCCAACATCTTGCCGCTATGCGAGCGGGTCAGCAGACGTTGCAAGGCTTTCACCTTGCCCCATCGGCCTTCCCGGACCACCTTGGCGATACGCACCTGAAGCCGTTTCACCTCTGCCTCAATGTGCGGCCAGTTCGCCTGATCCCACATCTGTGCAGCGTGCGAGGACGCACCAGCTCCCGACACTTTCGCATCGTACGCCGTCATCTGCTTTCCCTCGTATAACGGTTGGTCAAAGTTCTCTCGCCATGAATGACCCTGCGGAAGTCTGCCCACTTTCGTGTCGGGCAATGTTGCAGCCCGTATCCCGGCCATTACAGCCGGGCGTTCGCTTTCTCCGCATTCCTTTACCCACCGTGCCAACAGCGTTCCTTACGGTTCGCCTGCCGTCACCGGCAGCATGATGGGCTTACCCTGTTCCGCATGAATCTCCGAGCGGGGCGGACCCTTCCTCTTCGCCGGCGGCTGGTTGTCCATGGTGGTCCAGTCTTCGAAGACCACTCCTCACCGCATACCGTTTTGGTTCAAGCCTGTCAGCACGTTTGGCTTGTCAAAGATCACGACGTTTATCAGAAGTTCACATATGTTGGTCGTACCCACTCATCCCTTGCTCCTCTCCGCCTTCGTGCTGGCAGATTCCGCTTCGCCTCGCGGCTGGGCGTACCGGTTATCCGGCGGCTACGTTGTCCCCAGAGCTTCACACCGAGCTGTTACCGGCTCCGCATGTCTGGGTAGGGAACGGTTGATGGAACAACCGGTTTCGTCAGGCCATACGTTCTCCTGTGAAACAGAAATTCAGGCGACTTGCAGGTCGCACGAAGACGGACTTTGCAATGTCCAGGCCGTAAGTCGTAGTATTCATTTCGGGTCCCTCCATCCTCGCGTGGTTAGTGACATTTCCACTCTGGCACATCGATGCCGTTTCGCGATGGAGGGCCCACTCCTTCCTGTAAGGCATCCCACAGTGTGCTTACTGTTCCGCGGTGTTGAGAGGCCGGGGCGCGTTCATTCCATCTTTTTGTCCGAGCGACAAAAAGTAACCAAAAAACGCGTCGCCTCTGGCGGCTGGCCATCCATTCCACTGTGTTGGTGGTTCAAACGGCGGTGCTTGCCGTTTTGCGTGGTTGCCCGTTCGACCCAGCTACGCTCCCTGTCCGGTGCCTACGTCCACGGATTATTGGACGAACCCGACTTTAGGTTATTGGCAGTCTGCTAACGAGGTCATCGGTGGGACGCCTTCGGCTGCGCTGCGCGCACTCAGTATCGTAGGTCGAAGGCACTGGCACGGAGTGCGTCGCTACGCTCGCACGGGGTTGTCATGATGCAGGGTCCAAAAAAAAGAGCGCAAATCAGGACGTGGCTGTCCGCCTGCCACGTTAGGACCTGCGCGAAGCGCAGCCGAAGGCGTCCCACCGACGCGGTGGTTAGCAGGCTGCCAACCGCCAAAAGTCGGGTTCGTCCAATCGTCCGTCGATGTGGGCGCAGACAGGGTGCGTAGCAGGCCTGAACCACCCACCACATCGAACGGAAATCACCACCGCCCGAACCACCAACACCACCAAATTGGTGGCCAGCCGCCTGAGGCGACGCGTTTTTTGGTTACTTTTTGTCGCTCGGACAAAAAGTGACCCGCCCAGCAGGGCGGAACCAGGCCGTCAAACCTACGACAACATCGAACCCGACCTACATACCCAAGCCAACGAGCAACAAGCCCCGCCCCTCATTCACCTACACAACGCCCAAATCCTCGGACACTCCCCAAACGCATCCGTACTGTGTTCCTCCACCCGATGCCGCATCACCCGCAGCCACGCCGCCAGCCGCCGCAGCGGCCACGGCGCCGGCACCTGCGCCAGCGTGAAGCGCGCACCCGCGCCATCGCCCGACAGCCACACCCGGTAGCCCTCCGGCAGCACAAGTTCGGCACCCGGCTCCAGCCAGATGTCGTTGGGGTTGCCTTCGACCGTCACCCACAGCTTGCCCGCCACTGCGCAGACGGTCTGCCCGTAACCGGCGCGCCAGCTTACCGGGTGCCCAGGCTTGTCCAGTTCGAAAGTCCGTAGTTCGCGCATTTCCTGCTCCTCATCAGCCCGGCGGTCGCGTCGGGCGCCGGCCCGTGCCATTGGTCACGGGTGGCGGCGCCCTCCTCCGCCATGCTTCCATTATTCGCATCCGTTACTACAATCCCATGTACAGTTGTGAACAGTTTTCGATGAACTGTTCAGTAGTTTTTCCTGACAGTTGTGTCCTCCCGCCGGCCCTCCCCCGCCCTCACCGGCAGACGCGCCCATGAAACTCATCCTAGATGCCTCCACCGGAATTCCGCTCACCGACCAGATCGTCGAAGGCGTCAAGTCATGGATCAGCAACCGCGAGGCCCGCCCCGGCGCGCGCCTGCCGTCGATCCGGCAACTGGCCGCCGCGAACGGCATCAGCCGCTTCCCCGTGATCGAGGCCTATGACCGGCTGGTGTCGCAGGGGCTGCTGGATTCGCGCCAGGGTTCGGGCTTCTACGTGGCGGACAGTCCGCTGGCGGGACGCTCGGCGCGCGGCTGGTCGGATCCCAGCCTGGCCGAGGACCTTTCCGGCCACATCCTGGAGCAGTTCAACCACCCCAGCGGCACGCTCAAGCTGGCCGGCGGCTTCGTGCCCGAAACCTGGCGCGACGTGGATGGGCTGACACAGGCGATCCGTGCGATCTCGCGCAACGAGATCGACAGCGTGATCCACTACGCCACGCCGATGGGCCATCCGGAGTTGCGCCGCCAGGTGCTGCTGCGCGTGCGCCAGCTGGGCATCGCCGCCGAACTGCCGCAGGTGCTGATCACCACCGGCGCCAGCCAGGCGCTGGACCTGGTGGTGCGGCACCTGCTCAAGCCCGGCGACACCGTGTTCGTGGAAGACCCTGGCTACTACAACCTGTTCGGCCTGCTGCGGCTGCACGGGGTGCAGCTGGTGGGCGTGCCGCACACGCCCAACGGCCCCGACCCGGACGCCACCGAGGCGCTGCTGCGCCAGCACAAGCCCAAGCTGTTCTTCACCAACAGCGTGCTGCAGAACCCGACCGGATCGACGCTGGCGCCGCCGGTGGCGTTCCGGCTGCTGGAGCTGGCGCGCCGGCATGGCTTCCGCTTTGTCGAGGACGATATCTTCTCGGACTTCCAGACCCACTTCACCGACCGGCTGGCCACGCTGGACCAGCTTGAGCACGTGATCTACATCGGCGGCTTTTCCAAGACGGTGTCGGCGTCGCTGCGGGTCGGCTACCTGGTGGCCGACAAGGCGCTGATCAAGGACCTGGTCGATGTGAAGGTGCTGACCAGCGTAGCCGGCTCGCACTTTGCCGAGGCCGTGACGGCAGCGCTGCTGGAACGCGGCGGCTACCGCAAATTTGTGGAACGGCTGCGCCTGCGCGTGCGCGAGGCTTCGGCCAATGCGGTGCGGCAGCTCGTCGGCAACGGCTGGGAGGTGTTCTGCGAGCCGTCGGGCGGCAATTTCCTGTGGGCGCGCCCGCCCGGCATCGAGGATTCGCGCGAACTGGTGACGCTGGGCGAGGCATGCGGCGTGACGCTGGCGCCGGGCAACTACTTCCGCCCGGGCGGCGAGACCTCGGCATGGATCCGGATCAACGCCGCCTATGCCAACGAACCGCGCGCGGTGGCCTTCATGAAGGCCGCGGCCGAGCGCGGCAGCTGAGGGGGGTTCAGCCCCCGTGGTTATGCAGCACGGCGTTGCGCCGCGCATAGGCGAAGTAGATCACCAGCCCCACCACCAGCCACACCAGGAAGGCAATCCAGGTCAGCGCCTGCAGGTGCGCCATCAGGAACAGGCAGAAGCCGATCGACAGCAGCGGCACCACCGGCACGCCCGGGCAGCGGAACGCGCGCGGCAGGTCGGGCCGGGTCTTGCGCAGCACCAGCACCGCCACCGAGATCAGCGTAAAGGCCGCCAGCGTGCCGATATTGATCAGCTCGGCCAGCACGCTCAGCGGCACCAGCGCGGCAATCGCGGCAAACACGATGCCCACGGTCCAGGTGGCGAAATACGGTGTGGCATGCACCGGATGCACTGAAGACAGCCGCTCGGGCAGCAGGCCGTCGCGCGACATCGCAAAGATCACCCGGGTCTGGCCATAGGTCATCACCAGGATCACCGTGGTCATGCCCAGGATCGCGCCCAGGTCGACAAAGCCCGCCACCCAGTTCTGCCCCGCGAACTGCAGTGCCAGCGAGACCGGGTGGTCCACGCCGGCAAACTTCGCGAACGGGACGATGCCGGTCATGATCGCCGCCACCACCACATACAGCACCGTGCATACCGCCAGCGAGCCGATAATGCCGATCGGCAGGTCGCGGCGCGGGTTGCGCACTTCTTCCGCGGCCGAGGTCACCGCATCGAAGCCGATAAAGGCAAAGAACACCAGCGCCGCCGCATTGAAGATGCCGGCAAAGCCGAACGGTGCAAACGGTTGCCAGTTGGCCGGCTGCACATGCCACACGCCCACCGCGATAAACAGCAGCACCACGCCGATCTTGATCGCCACCATCAGGTTATTGACGCGCGTGGATTCACGCACGCCGTACGATACTACCCACGTGATGGCCAGCATGATCACGCACGCCGGCAGGTTCAGCACGGTGTGCACGCCCGGCACCGACCCCGGCGCCGCGGTCAGCGCCGCCGGCAGCTTCAGCCCGAAGCCCGCCATCAGCGACTGGAAGTAGCCCGACCAGCCCACCGACACGGCGGACGTGGCCAGCCCGTATTCGAGCAGCAGGTCCCAGCCGATCATCCACGCGACGATCTCGCCCAGCGTGGCGTAGCTGTAGGTGTAGATCGATCCCGACACCGGGATCGCCGAGGCAAACTCCGCATAGCACAGCGCGGCAAACCCGCACGCCAGCGCCGCGATCACGAACGACACCGTCAGCGCGGGCCCCGCGGTCAGCGCGCCGGTGCCGGTCAGCACGAAAATGCCGGTGCCGATGATGGCGCCGATGCCCATCATCACCAGGTCGATCGGACCCAGCACCTTCTTCAGGCCGTCATCGCGCGCGACGGCCAGCATCGCGTCGATGTCCTTGGTGCGGAACAAGCTCATTCAGACTCCCTGCAAACGGTGGCCGGGCACGCGGCGGCAAGGTGCGCGGCCCGGAAAAAGGGCGGTAGTTTACGCCTGTGGCCAGGCGCAAGCGTCACTTGCGCCGGGGCACTGCGTCACCGCGTTGCAGGAATGATAGGAAAGCCCGGGGAGGCCGGGAAGGCCGGGACTGACAGGAGATAGCGACGCGCTCAGGCGTGCGTGAAGATATTCACCAGCTGCCCGAACGGATCGCGCGCCAAGCCCAGGACGTCCTGGCAGAAGACCCGGGCGCGGTCAGGATCTGCGCTGCCGATATTGGCGACGACGCGGTTGACCTTCATGCCCGGGCTGCTGTCGTTACTTCGCTACCGGCATGGTGAACTCGGCGCCCTTGGCAATCGAATCCGGCCAGCGCTGCATCACGCTCTTGTAGCGTGTGTAGAAACGCACGCCCTCTTCGCCATACGCATGGTGGTCGCCGAACAACGAACGCTTCCACCCGCCGAACGAATGCCACGCCATCGGCACCGGGATCGGCACGTTGATGCCGACCATGCCCACCTGGATCTGCCGCGCGAACGCGCGCGCGATGCCGCCGTCGCTGGTGTAGCACGACACGCCGTTGCCGTATTCGTGTGCGTTGATCAGCGACACCGCTTCGGCGAAGTCATGCACGCGCACGACGGAAAGCACCGGCCCGAAGATCTCTTCCTTGTAGATCGTCATGTCGGGCTTGACGTGGTCGAACAGCGTGCCGCCGACATAGAAGCCGTTCTCATGCCCTTCGACCTTGTGACCGCGCCCGTCCGCGACCAGCGTTGCGCCTTCCGCCACGCCCTTGGCGATATAGCCTTCGACCTTGGCCTTGTGCGCACCGGTCACCAGCGGACCCATCTCGGCATCGGACTCCATGCCGTTGCGGATCTTCAGCGTGCGCGCGCGCTCCGCGAGGCGCGGCACCAGCTTGTCGGCGACGTCGCCGACTGCCACGGCCACCGAGATCGCCATGCAGCGCTCACCAGCCGAACCGTAGGCCGCGCCAATCAGCGCATCCACGGCTTGGTCGAGATCCGCATCGGGCATCACCACCAGGTGGTTCTTGGCGCCGCCCAGTGCCTGCACGCGCTTGCCATGCTTCGTGCCTTCCGTGTAGATGTACTCGGCAATCGGCGTCGAACCGACGAACGACAGTGCCTGCACATCCGGATGCGCGAGCAGCGCGTCCACTGCTTCCTTGTCGCCCTGCACGACGTTGAACACGCCATCGGGCAGACCGGCCTGGCGCAACAGGTCGGCAATCAGCAGGCTC
>NZ_QKWJ01000088.1 GCF_003353055.1 Cupriavidus lacunae | reverse complement strand
GCAACCGCATCAGTTTCGCGAACGAAAAGGAATGGCTTGCAAGGAGAGAGTTATCGCGCTATGCATCCCTATGCTGAAATTCAATACTGTAGGGGGTTGACACCCTCGCCCTCATAGAAGGGCTCACCCAGTCGCTCCACCGCCTTGAATGACCCTACTGACAGCCCCGGCGCGCTGGCCGCACCCGGGACGATCAGATGATATGCCTGGCGCCCGGGCACCCTGGCGCCGTATCCGTTGAATTCGTCGATAGCGTCCATGTCTTCGCCGTTGTAGCCAACGGCCGATCATAGAAGTGGCCTTGGCGAAGACTCAATCGGACAATGCTTAAATCGCAGCGGAGAAATGCAGCGGCCCTCTCCCGCTCGCGGAAGAGGGCCGCTTTCACCAGGCCTGTTGGCCTGCATCACCCCCTCACTGCGGCACCAACTCCAAGCGCTCCCGGCTCTCCTTCTCCACCGCCTTGCGCGTATAAATCAGCGGGAAATACTCCCCCTTTGCCCACAGCGCCGCCAGGTCGCGGTAATGCGGGCTGGCCGGATTGCCCGACTGCCCCGGCGTATTGACCACGCGCGACGCATCCCAGTTGCCTACGTCCAGCACCATGCGGAACGACGCGCCGGCGGTCAGGCGGAAGTCGTTATTGCGATAGCTGGTGTTCATCGGCGTAAAGGCCGAGCCACCGATCGGGCCGGCGTTGACGTTGAATTGCTGGCGTTCCGCGTCGCTCAGGATCGGGTCCATCGGATGCGTGAACACGGCAGTGTGGAGCTTGCCCCATTGCCAGGCCCGCGGATCGGGGCCGAGCTTGGCTTCGACTTCCGCCATGGCGGCCTTCAGCGATTCAAGCATCACCGCATTGCGGCTTTCCAACGGCATCCACGGTCCGGGCTGCTCCAGCACCGCCACCACGCGCGCGGCGTCGCCGGCGCCGACCAGGCGTGCGGCTTCGGGCGGCAGCGCGGCGCGCACCACGGCCTGGCGCAGGTGTTTGCTGAACCAGACCTCGAACAGTGCCGCCGCAGCGCTGTCGGCGCGCTCGTTGCCGTTCCAGCCGCGCAGCAGGTCCAGGCCGCGGGCGAGGTGCGGGTCGTCGCTGCGCACGTCCTTGAGCAGCGCGACCACATGCTGCGCCGGCAGCGACACAGTGTCGTTCTGCCACGCCATCGAGTCCTGCACCGAGCTGCGCGCATTGGCGCCCACCACGGCCTTGAGCCGGCGCGCGCGTGAGCTGTCGCTCCATTCGTAGCCCACGCCAAGTTTCGCGGCGGGGTGATCGGGCGGGATGTTGTTCTCGTTGGCGGTGACGATATAGCCCGGCGCGGGGTTGTAGGCCCACGGCAGTTCGTCCATGTTGCGGTAGCCGGCCCACTCATAGCGGCCATCGCCAGCCACCGGCGTGAGGCCGTCCCAGTTGGGACGCTTGACGGTCAACCCGCCCGGAATCCAGCCGATATTGCCGCTGGTGTCGGCATAGACCTGGTTTTCGCCGGGCGCGCCCCAGCGGTTCATGGCGGCGCGGAACTGGTCCCAGTTGCGCGCGCGCATATAGTCCATCGAGCCAAAGTACGGCGCCATGCCGTAGTCGAGCCACGCGGCGCGCAGCGCCCAGGCGTGCGCGCGGCCGATATCGGCGACCAGCACCGGGCCGTGGCGGGTGAAGTCGATGGTGACCTTGCGCGGCGTGGGCTCGCCCTTGACCGCGATCTCTTCGGTGACGGTCTCCATCGGTTCCCAGCGGCCCTTGTACTTGTACTCGTGCGGGTTGGCCGGGTTCAGCTCGTAGCCGTAGAGGTCTTCCTGGTCCATGTAGAAGCGCGTCAGCCCGAAGGCGATGGTGCCGTTGTGCCCGATCGAGATGCCGGGCAGGAACGGTTCGCCGGCGCCGATCACCGACATGCCCGGCGCGTTCAGGTGGCTGATGTAGCGCAGGCTGGGCGCGCCGTGCGAGCGGTGCGGGTCGTTGGCCAGGATCGGGCGGCCGGTGGTGGTGCGCTTGCCGCCGATGACCCAGTTGTTCGAACCGAGGCTGCGGCCGGTGTCGCTGTTGGGGTCCACCAGGGCGTAGAGCTGGTCGAGCGGGATGCTGGCGTCCAGCGCGTTGCCCCACGCCTCCTTCGGGAAGCGCGCGGCGGCGGTGGCCAGTTCGTAGGCGCGGCGCAGTTCGGCGGCGGGGACCGTGCAGGGGTCGATGCCGGGGTTGAACCTGGGTTCGATCGGCGGGTCGAGTTCGCGGCGCAACCAGTCGGCGCGCGGGGCGTCCTTTTTTGCCTGGCAATAGAGCTGGGCGCGTTCGACCTCGCCGGTGAAGTTCAGCGTCAGGCCGTGGTGGCGGATGCGGACGATGTCTTCGGCCTGCCAGCGCGCGGGCTTGTAGCTGAGCTTGCGGAATTCGGGCGGCAGCAACTCGGGCTTCTGTTCGGTCAATGCCACGTAGGCGTTCACCCCCGCGACAAAGGCCTCGGCCACGCGCTTGGCGTCGGAGCCATAGGCCAGCCATTCGCGGTACATGTCGCCGCGGAACAGCACTGCGCGCGCCATGCGGTCGCCTTCGGCATAGGCCGGCCCGAAGTCCCTGGCCATCTCACCGAGTCCGCGCTTGCGCCACAGGTCGATCTGCCACAGGCGATCGCGCGCGGCCATGAAACCCTGCACATAGAAGGCGTCGTAGAGTGTGCCGGCATAGATATGCGGCACGCCCCAGCGGTCGACCAGCACGCTGGCGGGCTTTTCCAGGCCGGGCACGGCAAGCACGTTGTTGCGGGCGGGGGCTTCGGCCATGGCGGCCGGGATGGCTGTGGCGAGCAGGGCCAGCGCAGCGGCCAGGCGGCGGGGGGTGCGTAACATCAGGTCTCCTCGGTGTTGTTGGTGTCGTGATTAGCTGCAGATGCTTTGCAGTTCACACCGAAGATAGTGCATGGCCGGCCTGCGCGCGAGCCACGCGGCCGATCTCCGCACGGTACATGTGGCGGCAGGTCCGCTTAGTAGACGTCGCGGCGGTAGCGGCCCTCGTCGGCAAGCCGGCGCAGCGCGTCTTCGCCGAGGATTTCAACGAGGGCGTCATGGACGCCGCCGGCCATGCCCTGCAGGCTGCCGCAGACGTAGATGGCCGCGCCGTCCGTCACCCACTGGCGCACGGTATCGCCCTGCGCGCGCAGGGCGTCCTGCACGTAGCGCGGTCCGCCGCCGTCGCGCGACCAGGCGTGGTCCACGCGCTGCAGCGTGCCGTCGGCCTGCCATGCGGCCAGTTCTTCAGCATAGAAGGCGTCATGCAGCGCCGAGCGTTCGCCGAACAGCAGCCAGTTGCGGTGCTGCCGGGCCATAGCGCGGGCCTTGAGTTGCGCGCGCAGCCCGGCCAGCCCGGTGCCGTTGCCGACCAGGATCAGGGGCCGGTCGTCGGCCGGCGGGTGGAAGCTGCGGTTGGTGCGGATGCGCAGTGCGATGCGCGCGCCAACGGCCGCGTGTTCGGTCAGCCAGCCCGAGGTCAGGCCCAGGCGGCCGTCGTCGTGGCAGGTCCGCCGCACCAGCAGCTCAAGCTGGCCATCCTGCGGCAGCGAGGCGATCGAATACTCGCGGTGTGGCAGTGGCGACAGCGCATCGACCAGTTGCTGCGGCGGCAGGCCCTGGCCCTGCATCGCCGTGAAGTGCGGTTCGGGCAATGGCATGCGCGTGGCCATGGCCTCGGTGAGCGTGGTGTCGTGGCCATCGCAGCGCACGGGCGTGGTGCCGTCCAGGCCAAGGCGCGCCAGCAGCCGGTCGACGTCGGCCGGTGCGTGGCACGGGCCGATCTCGGCGATGTCGCCGGCCTGCCAGTCCGGCATGCCGCCATCCTGCGGCGCCAGCGCCAGGTGGAATGCCGGCGCGCCCTGGCTGCCGGGATTCAGGTGGTGGCGTTGCGCCAGCTGCCAGCTGCCATAGCGTGGACGTTCCCAGTCGGCGATCTCGGCGCCACCGCTCAGCGCCGACAGGTGGTTCTGCCAGTGGCGCAATGCGCCGGCGTCGCCGTTGTCGACTTCGACCAGGTCAAAGAGCGGCTGGGCGCGGTGGCGCTGCAGCCAGCTTTCAAGGGTATGGCCGAAGGCGCAGAAGCGCGCGTAGCTGCTGTCGCCAAGCGCAAGGATGCCGTAGCGCAACTGCTGCAGGCAATCCGCGCCTCCCAGCAGGCGGCGCGCAAAGCCGGACGCGCTGTCGGGGGCGTCGCCCTCGCCGGTAGTGCTGACCACAAACAATGCCTGACGGCATGCCCGCAGGCGCCGCGCATCGACATCGGCCAGCGACAGCAGCTGCACCGGCATGCCCGCGCCCTGCAGTGCGGTGGCGGTCTGCAGCGCAAGCTGTTCGGCAAACCCGGTCTGGGAGGCATAGGCAATCAGCGTCGCGCCCGCCTCAGTGCCTGCGAGTGCCGCCACGCGCGCGCGCCGCTGGCGATGGTGGGCAACCACTGCGCTGCAGAAGCCCACGTAGGCGGCCACCACGCCGGCCGCCATGGCCATGCGCGACGGCCCCAGCACGGACAGCGCGACGCCGCCGGCCACGGCGAGCCAGCTTGCGCCGGTGATAGCGGACAGCATGGCCCTGGTGCTCATGCCAGCATCGCGGCGAAGGCCGGGGAAAGATGTTCGTCGAAGCCGCCCGGCGTGCGCACCAGGAAGCGCGCGGCGATGCCGTGGCGGCGCGCGTGCGCCATGCCGGCTTCGGGGCCCAGCACGGTCAGCGCGGTAGAGAGCGCATCGGCCAGCAGGCACTGGGCATGGATCACCGTGACAGAGGCCAGCGCGTGGCTGGCCGGATAGCCCGTGCGCGGATCGATGGTGTGGGCGTAGCGGCGGCCGCCGCGGTCGAAGTAGCGGCGGTAGTCGCCAGAGGTGGCGACGGACAGGCCGTGCAGGGCCACCAGCGTCTGCCCCGCGGCATCGCTGTCCGGCCCCGGGGGCGTTTCCAGCGCGACCCACCACGGCATGCCGTCGGGCTTGACGCCATGGCCGCGCAGTTCGCCGCCGATTTCGGTAAGGTGGTGGTCCAGGCCTTGCCCGCACAGGTAGCGTGCCACCGCGTCGACGGCGAAGCCCTTGGCGATGGCGCAGAAGTCCAGCGACACGCCGCCCGGTTGCCAGGCGCGCCGGCCCGCGGCATCGACTTCGATGCGGGCCCAGCCGCAGCGGCCGCGCGCGGCATGCACCGCGTCGGGCGATGGCGGCGCACTGCGCGCCGGGGCTGGACCGAAGCCCCACAGGTCGACCAGCGGTCCGGCGCTCGGGTCATAAGCGCCGCCGCTGTCGCGCGCCACCTGCAGCGCGCATTGCAGCACCGCGAAGCAGTCTTCGGGCAGCGCGTGCCAGCTGCCCGGTGCCGCGCGGTTGAAACGGCTGAGGTCCGAATCCGCTGCCCAGTTGCTCATCTGCGCGATCACGCCATTGAGCACGGCCTGGATGCCGGCGGCGATGGCGTCGGCATCCACGGCCGGCGGCAGCAGCGCTGCCACCGACCAGGTCGTTCCCATGGTCGCGCCACCCCAGCGCTGCAGCCGCGTATCGGCGGCCGGCGGCTGCGAGGGCGCGGTCAGCGCAACGGGGATCAGGACGCGGTTCAAACCCGGCAACCGGCTTATTGCGGCAGCACTTCCACCGTCACCGCGTAGACGGCGCGGCGCGACTTGGCCTGCTTGAAGGTGGTCTGGTCGTCCTTCACTTCGGCTTCCATCCAGTACATGCCGGGGGCCGGCCACTTGACGCTGAACTTGCCGTCGGCGTCGGTGGTGGCGCTGAACTCCTGCAGCTGGTCGCGGTAGCGGATGCCGCCCGGCACCACCGATACCTTCAGGTTGCTGGCAGGCTTGCCGTCGAGCAGCAAGCGGAAGCTGGCGGTGTCGCCCGCGACCAGGTCGTTCGGGTGCGTGATCGGCGCCAGCTCCAGGCCGCGCCCGACGGTGCGCAGGCCCTTGTCGCTGGGCTTGCCGGCGGTGACGAAGGATTCGATGCGGCCTTCGGCCTGCGTGACCTGCAGCTCTTGCGCACTGGCCGGGACTTCCCTGGCGAAGCTCTCGGCGGTGCCGCGCCAGCGCTTGGTCTGGCCGTCGACCTTGTAGCTGGCGAGGAGACCGTTGTTGACCACGGCCACGCGGTACGTGCCCGGCTGGGTCAGATGCAGGTCGAAGGTGCTGCGGTACTTGCCGGTGGCCGCGTTCTCGGCCTTGACGGCGCTGCCGTCGGGCGCGGTCACCTGCAGGTTGTCGAGCCGCATCGGCACGTGCTCGAAATAGAACAGGTCGTTGGAGACCGCGGCGTCCACGGTCACCCACGGATCGCTGCCGGACAACACGGTGGCCGATGGCAGCAGCCACTGGCGGTGCGCGTGCGCGGCCAGCGGCGCCAGGGCGGCCAGGGCGAGCACGGCGACACGGGTGGCCATGCGGGAAGATGCGACGGACATGCGGGAGGGTTTCATCGTCTGGCTCCGGAAAGATTACGGCTTCAGTTCGACGGTCACGCCGCCGAGTTCGTGTTCGCCCTTGGCGCGGGCAGTCTGTGCCGCTTGCGGCGGCCACGTGAACGGCACGCGCAGCAGCTCGCGCCCGCCCACTTCACGCGCGGCTTCCACCACCAGCTGGTAGTTGCCCGCGGGCAACTTGCCCAGCGGCGCCTTGCCGTCGCTGAAGCTCACGCTGTGCTCGCCCGGCGCGCGCGTGGCGCCGGAAATGCCGTCCGCCGGCATGTGCAGGTCGCGGCCGGCCTTGCGCCACCACTGGCGCATGTCCTTGAGCCACTTGGTGCCTTCGCCATCCTTTTGCTTGCCGTCGTACCAGACCGCCAGGGTCTGCACCGGGCTCTGGTCGGCGCGCTCGACCCACATCGCTACATAGGGGCGGTGGTATTCGGCCACGTTCAGGCGCGGGATTTCGACCTTGACGTTCAGGTCCGCGGCCAGGGCGGGGCCGGCCAGGGGAACCGCGGCCATGCCGGTCAGGGTGACGGAGAGCAGTCGGCGCATATCGGGAGAACCTCGTCAGTGAGATGCAGGAAGGAAAACGATCAGAACGGCTGAATCAGTGGATGAACAGGATCGCCAGCAGCACCGGCACCACCAGCCCTAGCCCCACCAGTGGCCACGTCGCTACGCGCCCGCCCACATGCAGCTTGAGCAGGAACAGGCCGGTCACGCTGAAGACCAGGCATGCCAGTGCGAACACATCCAGGAACAGGCTCCACGCGTGGCCCGTATTGCGGCCCTTGTGCAGGTCGTTCAGGTAAGAGATGGCGCCGCGCGTGGTCTTCTCGTACTGGGCATCGCCGCTGTCGAGATCGATGCTGACCCAGGCGTCGCCGCCCGGGCGCGGCAGCGCCACGTAGATTTCGCCGGCGGACCATTCGGCCTCGCGCCCGCTGGCGTCGATGTCCAGCGCCTGCGCCAGCCAGCCGGCGAGCACCGCCGGCACCGGCGCCTTCCTTTCACGCGCCTGTGCATCGCCGGCCGGCGCTTCGGCTCGCACCTTGTCGAGCACGCGCGTGGGCATGGTGGCGTGGCGCGTCTCGACCGCGGGCCTGGCCTCGATCTGCGCGGCGTGGTTGAGCGTGAAGCCGGTGACGGCAAACAGCACCATCCCGATCAGGCAGATCGCGGAGCTGATCCAGTGCCACTGGTGGAGATGCTTGAGCCAGAAGGCGCGGCGCTGCTGGCCGGAGGCCGGCTGGGTTTCGGTCATTGCGGTGGGTTGGAAAGCCGCCCCGGGCAGGGGGCTGGCCCTGGTGTCCTGATTGCAGAAGCGCCGTCCCGGACACTTCGAAGGACCGAGATGTGTCATTATCTGCACAATGACCGACGCAAGAGAGAAGGATAATCGTTCGCATTTGAATGTGCAAACGCTCCGCTCCCTGCCGGGGTTACAGTGCATTACAAGTCTGAAGACAGCAGCAGGCGTCGTGATTGAAGCCAAGGCCACGCAGCCGGTGCTCGGGACTCATTTATCGCTCATGAGTGAGCGATAAACAGACTTTGGCGCTTACTTGTGAGCGCTAATCGACATCAGCGGTTGACGCTTGTTCGTTCAGGCAAGCATGCCAGCCACCCAACCCGCCACGCCGCTGGCCACCACCACCAGCCACGGTGGCAGCTTCCACACCATCAGCGCGACCAGCGCCAGGGCCACCAGCACGATATCCAGCGGGCCGTGCACCGCGCTGGTCCACACGGGATTCCACAGCGCCGCCAGCAGCAGCCCGACCACGCCGGCATTGACGCCCGCCAGCGCCGCCTGCGCGCGCTGGTTGCGGCGCAGGCTTTCCCAGAACGGCAGCGCACCGACCACCAGGAGTGCGCCGGGCAGGAAAATCGCCAGCGTGCACAGCAGACCGCCGGCCAGCCCGGTTGGCGGCGTCTGCATCGACGTGCCCAGGAAGGCGGCAAAGGTGAACAACGGACCCGGCATGGCCTGGGTCGCGCCATAGCCAGCCAGGAAGGTCTCCTTGCCAACCCAGCCCGGGGCTACTACCGCCGCATCCAGCAGCGGCAGCACCACGTGCCCGCCGCCGAACACCAGCGCGCCGGCACGGTAGAAGGCATCGAACTCGCGCACGGCAGGATCGACTGCCAGTTTTACCAGCATCGGCAATCCGGCCAGCAGCGCGGCAAACAGCACTAGGGCCAGCACGCCGGCGCGATGGGTGACCGGCAGGCCCAGCGGTTCATGGGCGCCGGCCAGGGTCGGCCGCACCAGGGCCATGCCGGCGGCCGCGGCGGCGGCCATCACGGCCACTTGTATCCACGGACCCGGCAGCGCCAGCACGGTGCCGGCGGCAATCAGCATGATGGCGATGCGCACAGGCCCAATGACGAGGCTGCGCGCCATGCCCCAGACCGCCTGCGCCACCACCGCCACCGCCACCAGCTTCAGCCCGTGCAGCAGGCCCGGCGCCGCGGCCATGCCGTAGTGCGCCACGCCCAGTGCGAACAGGATCATGGCCAGCGCCGAAGGCAGCGTGAAACCCACCCAGGCTGCCAGCGCGCCGCCGTAGCCGGCGCGCGCCAACCCCAGCGCAATGCCGGTCTGGCTGCTGGCCGGGCCGGGCAGACACTGGCACAACGCCACCACGTCGGCATAGGCAGCCTCGCTCATCCAGCGGCGGCGGCGCACCAACTCCTCGCGGAAATACGCCAGGTGGGCAACGGGTCCGCCAAAGGACGTCAGCCCGAGCCGCAGGAAGGTCAGGAATACGGCAAGCGGCCCGTCATGGCCACGGGCGTCGTCGGAGGGGCTGGGCAGGCTGGCCATGGCGTTTGCGGGGTAAATGAATGGCTTCGTCGGGCAGCGCAGATTCTGACCGATTTTGGCAGGCATGGCGTCATGGAGAGAGGTTCGCAGCACTCATCACACGCTACCACACCTGACAAGATGCGCATGACGCACAAACCAGAGCCAAGGCTATTGAAACCAATTAACCACACCGCACGTGTGGCCACACTACCTCAATCAAGTTACCAACACTTTGCGCCGTTATGCCGCTGACGCATACGCACGCGCGCCTGCCGCTCCCAGCGCCAGGCGCACCGACAGGCGCCGCCGATCAGCGGCGCCGCGATGCGCGGTCACCGATGAGAAAAGCGCAGAGCGCGGAAGAAGGAGGAGTGGAAGCAATGCTGCACAACCTGAGCCTGAAGAAGAAGCTGCTGTTACCGCTGGTGCTGAGCTGGGTCTGCCTGCTCGGCATCACCCTGTGGAACGCCTGGCATATCCGCACGCTGCGCATGGAGGAGCGTCGCCTCGACCTGGTCCATGTGACCGATACGGCGATGTCAGTGCTGGCCGAGTACGAGGCCCTGGCCAAGGCCGGCAAGATGGCGGAGGAAGAGGCCAGGCAACAGGCCATCGCGCGCGTGCGTGTGATGCGCTACGGCAGCGACGGCTATTTCACCCTGACGCTCCCCGATGCCACCGTGCTGATGCATCCGTTCAAGCCGGAGATGAACGGCAAGTCCATGGGAGACACCAAGGACGCCAACGGCTTCTATCTGTTCCGTGAGATCTCCGCGATCGGCAAGGGCGCGGGCACGGGTTTCATCGAGTACATCTGGCCCAAGCCCGGCGCCGAGGCGCCTCAGCCCAAGCTTGGCTATGTCGCCACCTTCCGGCCATGGAACTGGATCTGCACCACCGGCCTGTACCTGGACGACATCGAGGCCGCGTTCCGCGCCGAGCTGATGAAGACGTTCGGCATCCTGCTGGGGGTCGGGGTGCTGATGTCGGTGGTGATGGTGCGCGTGGCCGCCAGCCTGCAGCGCCAGTTGGGCGGTGAACCCTCCACCACGGCGCACATTGCCGGGCGCATTGCCGAAGGCGACCTGGCCAGCCAGGTCGAGGTGCGCCCCGGCGACGAGCACAGCGTCCTCTATGCGGTGCATCGCATGCAATCGCGCCTGACCGGGGCGATCGGCAGCATCCGCGGCTCGGCCGATTCGATCGCGGGAGCGGCCAAGCAGATCGCCGCGGGCAACGCCGACCTGTCGCGCCGCAGCGAGGAGCAGGCCGCGTCGCTGGAGGAAACCGCCGCCAGCATGGAGCAGCTCACCAGCACCGTGCGCCAGAGCGCCGAGAACGCGCGCCAGGCCAGCCACCTGGCCGAAGGCGCATCGGACATCGCCGTACGCGGCGGCACCATCGTCAGCCAGGTGGTGGACACCATGGGCGAGATCAAGAACGCCTCCGGCAAGGTGGTCGACATCATCGGCGTGATCGAGGGCATTGCCTTCCAGACCAACATTCTCGCGCTCAACGCCGCGGTGGAAGCGGCGCGTGCCGGCGACCAGGGCCGCGGCTTCGCCGTGGTGGCCGGCGAGGTGCGCACGCTGGCGCAGCGCAGCGCCACCGCAGCCAAGGAGATCAAGGCCCTGATCGGCAACTCGGCGCAACGCGTGGAGGACGGCGCGGTGCTGGTCGAGAGCGCCGGCAAGGCGATGGGCGAGATCGTGGACGCGGTCAAGCGCGTGACCGACCTGATGGGCGAGATGCGCGCGGCCACCGAGGAGCAGACCGGCGGCATCGAGCAGGTCAACCAGGCGGTGTCGCAGATGGACCAGATGGCGCAGCAGAATGCCGCGCTGGTGGAAGAGGCCGCGGCTGCCGCCGCATCGCTGGAAGACCAGGCCGAGGCGCTGCACCACGCTGTCGGCCAGTTCCGGCTGGCGGGGGCCTGACGGACGGGGCCTTTGCGCGTCACATGAGCGTCATACGGCTGCCGTGCCTGCGTGTATGATGAAGCGCAGCCGGCCGCACAGGCGGCCGGCGCGGCATCGGATCCTTACCGCGGACCACCTCCGGGAGCGCACCATGATGGCATTCATTGGCACCGTCTTCGTTGGCCTTATCGTCGGACTGATCGCCCGGGCGGTAAAGCCCGGCGACGACAAGATGGGTTGGATCATGACCATCGTCCTGGGGATCCTCGGTTCGATCGTCGCGGGCTACGTCGGCCGCGCGCTGGGCTGGTACCAGCCCGGGCAGCCTGCAGGCTGGATCGCGTCGGTGGTCGGCGCGATCGTGCTCCTGGTGATCTACGGCATGGTTCGCCGCAAGGGCTGACCGGCGGGGCGCACGCCGGCGGCATCCTGCGCGTCGGCCAGCGCCGGCGTGTCCGGCGCGCGCGCGGGGCCGGCAGGGTTGGCCGGCGCGGGCGACACCCTGGGCACAACCTGCGTCTGGGTCAGCGGCGCGCCGGGCACGGCTTCGGTCAGCGTCGGCGTGCGCGGGGCGCGCAGCCCCGGCGACGTATCGCGGCAACGTAGCAGCGCGCGGTCGCCGCCTGGCGCCATCGCCGATATCTGCGGCGCGATCGCGCGCAACACCCTGACCGCCAGCGCGCTGGTATAGCTGTAGCGCGCCGCGTAGGGTTCCCTGGCATTGACCACCACCGTGCCGAAGAAGCGGTCACCGAGCGTAAACACGAAAGTCGCCGAGCGGTTGACCGAGCGCGATGAAAGCAGCCGCCCGCCCGGCCCGTAGACCTGGAAGCGCTGGTCGCCGGTGCCGGTCTTGCCCGCCACCGTCAGCGTGGCGCCATTGCGGCCCGGCACCGTGAAGGCGCCCCGGATCGACTTGGCGGTGCCGCCTTCCACCACATCGAGCATCGAGCGCCGCACCACCACGGTTATCTCTTCCGGCAGCAGGCGCTTGCCCGGCGCCGGCTGCAGCACGTAGCGCGTGGCGTAGGGCGTGCCATCGGCAAAGGCCAGGCTATAAACCGCGGCGTTCTGCGAGGCCATCCCGCCAGACTGCAGGATGCCCGCCAGCTCCGCCAGCGCGGCCGGGCGGTCGCCCGAGGCGCCGATGGCGCTGGCATAGGACGGCGTCAGCGAGTCGAACGGATAGCCCAGCCGCTGCCAGCGCCGGGCAATGCGCGCGAAGGCGTCCTGCTCCAGCAGCGTGCGGATGCGGTTGTCCTGGCCCGCCTTGCTGTGCGTCTTGAACAGCCACTTGTACACTTCCTGGCGCTCGGCGGTGCTGGCGCGCAGGATCTCCGACAGCGTGGCGTTGGGGTGCTGGTCCAGGTACTCCACCATCCACAGTTCCAGCGGATGCACCCGCGACAGGTAGCCGCGGTCGTTCAGGTTGAACTTGTCCTTGCCGTACTTGCGATACAGCGCCGGCAGGTCTTCCTTGGCCAGCTGCTTGTCGCCCAGACGCGCGCGCATGATGCGGATATAGCTTTCCTCGTCCAGGGTCGGCCGCGCGCTCAGCAGCGTCACCGACATGCGCACCGCGTTCAGGTGCGGCAAGGTCATGCGCACGCGGCCCAGCAGCGTGTCCAGGCGCTGCGCCGAATCCTTGCCGCGGTAGCGCTGGTAAAAGGCGGTCATGTAGGCGCTGCCTTCCTGGTCGGCGAAACGCTCCAGGTACTCGCGCCGGCCAGGCGCGTTGCGGTCCTCGAACAGGTCGCCCATGTCAGGCTTGGCATGGAACATCTCATAGCGCACGATGTCGCGCATCATGCGAATGAACACCAGGTTGACCGAGTGCTGGAAGCCCATGCGCACGGTCATGATGCGCTCTCCCTCCCAGCGCTCGAAATTGCTGAAGCTCTGCAGGCCGCCACCGGTGTAGAAGCCTTCGCCGGCACTGCCGGAGTACTTGCGCTCCATGGCGGCCTCGAGCATCGGCATCAGCTCGCGCTCTTCCGGCCTGCGGGTCTTCATCAGGTAGTCCACCGCCCAGCGGCTGAGCGCATCCTGGCGCGCCAGGTGCACCTCAGCCAGCTCGGCGCGGCTCAAGCCGGCGTAGCGCGCTTGCAGTTCGCTGATGATCTCCAGGTAGGACACCAGCGTGCGCAGCTTGGCCGTGGAGCCCAGGTTCAGGCGTGCGCCGCTGTTGATATCGAAGGGCTGGTCGATATTGTCGGCCTGCACGCGCACCACGCTGGCATTGCCCACGCGCTCGTACAGCGTGAAGCTGGTTATCAGCTTCGACGGGTCGTCGTTGTCGCGCAGCAGGTTGTGGCCGTACAGGCCCATGGCGCGCGCATCGGCCTTGTTGTTCACGCGCTGCAGCGTCTCGGTGATGCTGCGCTGCGCTTCGCGGTTGATGGTGCTGTCCACGGTCAGGTCGAGCCGGTCCATGTCGTAGCGGCTCTGCACCCCGGTCAGCCGGGTGATATCGGTGCGCACGCGGTTGACGGCCTTGCGCGTGACAAAGGGCTCCTGCGCCGGGCGCTGCGGCGGCGCGGCCTTGTCCAGCGGCTGCACCAGCGCGGCGTCGCGCAGCTCGGGCGTGATGATGTTGTTGGCCGCCAGCAGCCGCAGGTAGCTGCCGGTCAGCGCATCCAGGTTGGTGTCGTCGCGGCGCAGGTGGTAGGACGGGCGGCGCTGCGAGATGATCAGCGACAGCGCGCGCTTGAAGGCTTGCGCCTGGCGCGGTTCAGGCGCGCGCGGGTCCATTTCCTTCAGCAGCCGGTTGACCTCGCCGAAATCCTCGCCGTACCAGACCCACAGCGCATCGCCGATGCCGTTGATCTCGCCAAAGCCCTCGCGTGCCGACAGTGGCACGGTATTCAGGTAGTCCACCACGATGCGCTCGCGCGCGCGCTGGGTGTCGGGCCCGTCCAGGTAGGCGCGCAGCGACGCCGACGCCATCTGCCGGAATTTTTCCGGGATCGAGGCGGTGCGCCCTTCGGGCGAGTGCCGGTATTTCTCGATCTGCGTGGCCAGCGTGCTGCCGCCGGGCGCGTCATGGGACTTGTCGGCCAGCCGGATCACCTGGTCCAGCACCGCGCGCGACAGCCGGCGCCAGTCCAGCGCCGGGTTCATATTGGGGTATTCGGGGTTCAGCAGGCCCTGGTTCTCGACATACAGCAAGGCGCTCACCAGCACCGTCGGCACCGCGCCGAAGTCGGGGTATTGGCGCTGCGGGTAGCGCTCGAACGCCAGCGTCAGGCCGTTGCAGTCGCGCAGCAGCAGGCCTGCCTGGTTCTTTTCCCGGTAGGGCGTGAAAAGGCCTTCGTCGATCATCCGCACCATGTCGGGCGACATGCGCGCCTGTTCGGCGGGCACGTAGCCGCGCTGCTCCAGCCGCTGCGCAAAGCGCGGCAGCTGGCCGTAGCCCATGCGGGCGTCGTAGGGTCCGGAATGCGGGAAACGGATGCTGTCGCTGGCCCCCGGCTGGATCTCGAACGTCAGGCGCTGCCCCAGGCTGCCGATCAGCCGCGCCTGCAAGTGCGAGTTGCGCACCTCGCCGGCGACCAAGCTATACACGACATAGGCGCCCCCACCAAGGGCGACCGCCAAGCCAGCGAAGATCCAGCCACGACGCGACACGTTTGGGCTTCCCTGTTGGGCCGACGCAGCGCACAAAGCCTTCGTGCACCGGCTCGAAGCGCAATGTTCTCGCGGCGCGCGCAGTGCGCGCGCCGCCTGTATTGATATTAGTAGGAGTCGCGCCAGCGTGCATCAAGCGCGCGTGCGGTCTGTGTGCCGTTGCAAACGTGCGTCACCCCAGGCAAAGCCTGCGCCACATCGGCCCGTCCAAAAGGTGACGCCTGATTATCGGCCACCCGGCTCGCGCGCCACCGGCCTTCCACCGAACGGGTAGCCGGGATCGTTGTAGCCGTGGGTCGACGCATGGCCCGGCGACACCAGCGCATCGACCATCGACTCTTCCTCGGGCGTGATCGCGACGCCAAGCGCGCCGAAGTAATCTTCGAACTGCGCCAGCGTGCGCGGCCCGGCGATGACCGACGAGATGATCGGATTGGCCAGCACCCAGGCGGTGGCGAACTGGCCCGGCGTCAGCCCGCGCGCCTCGGCATGGGCCTTGAGCCGCTGGGCAATGACCAGCGATTCCTCGCGGAACTCGGTTTCCATGATGCGGCGGTCGGCACGGCCCGCGCGCGTGCCCTCGCCCGGCGCCTGCCCCGGCGCGTACTTGCCGGTGAGCACCCCGCGCGCCACCGGGCTGTAGGGCACCACGCCCAGGCCATAGTGCTCGCACGCGGGCAGGATCTCCACTTCCGGCATGCGGTTCAGCAGGTTGTAGTACGGCTGGCACGCCACCGGGCGCGGCACCCCCAGCTCGCTGCACAGCCGTGCGATTTCGGCGATGCGCCAGCCGCGGAAGTTCGACACCGCCCAGTAGCGGATCTTGCCGCTGCGCACCAGGTCGCCCATCGCCCGCACCGCCTCTTCCAGGTTCTCGCCCGGGTAGTCGCGGTGCAGATAGAGGATGTCGATGTAGTCCGTCGCCAGCCGGTGCAGGCTGTCCTCGACGGCGCGCGTGATCCAGACCCGCGAGTAATGCCCGTGGTTGGGCGCGGCCTGCATGGCGTTGCCCAGCTTGGTGGCCAGCACCCAGTCGTGGCGCCCGGCGGTCAGCAGGCGCCCGACCATCTGCTCGGACGCGCCCTTGGTGTACACGTCGGCGGTATCGATAAAGTTCACGCCGTGGTCACGCGCGCTGGCAACGATGCGGCCAGCCTCGGCCTCATCGGTCTGGTCGGCGAACATCATGGTGCCCAGGCACAGCGCCGAGACGCGCAGGTTGCTGGCTCCGAGGCGGCGGTAGGGCATGGAGAATGCTGACATGGTGGTTCCCTTGGGTGGCGTACCCCACATTCTGCCGGGACTTGGCCCGGCTTGCCGGCGGCGCGCTGGCGCCGGGCCGCCGGCGTGGCGTCAGCCGTGCGAGTTGTCCGAGGAAGAACCCCGGAGCTGACGGGCGTGAACGCGCTTGCGGTACTCCTCGCGCCCCAAGTATGCCGCGGCGGCCGCCACCATCAGGGCCAGGCCGTACCAGGTCAGCGCGTAGCTGAGGTGGTTGTTGGTGAAGACCGTCACGGTCAGCCCGCCCACCGGCCAGGCCTGCGGGTCGGCGCCGGCCGGGGGCGGCACCGCCTCGGCATCGATGAAATACGGCGCCACGTGGTCCAGGCCGCGGCGCGCGGCAATGGCCAGCACATCGCGCGAGAACCACTGGTCATGGGCTGCGTCATTGTGGCGCAGGAAGCCGGTGCCCGGTTCGCTCATGCGCAGCAGGCCGACCACCTCGCTGGTGGCGCCCGCGGCAGGCGCCACCCGCCCGCGGAACGGCTCGGTCACGAAGCCGCGGTTGACCAGCACGGTGCTGCCGTCGGCCATGCGCAGCGGCGTCACCACCCAGTAGCCGCCACCCAGCTCGGTCACAGCCTGGACCAGGGTCTGCTTGTCATCGGCGAAGGTGCCGCTGGCGTGGATACGGCGGTACTCTCCGGTGGCCATGTTCAACGCTGGCCATGCGGCGGGCGCTGGCGCCGCCACCGGCGGCGCATGGACGCGTTCTGCCACCTGGGCAATCAGGCCGAGCTTCCAGGCGCGCCGCTCGATCTGCCAGTTACCCAGGGCAACCAGGCCTGCAATGGCCGCCGCGGCAAAGATCCCCAGTATCGCCAGCCATGCTGGCGATAGCGGTCGGGCGGTTTCGGGGCGGGCGGTTTCGGGGCGCGCGGATTTGACCGGCGCGGGGCGGTCTTGAGTGGAACCGGTCAAGGCAAGTTCTTTGTGGTCTGCATGCCCGGCATCATATTGGAATTCAGGTGGAACATCACCCAGAGCGTGCCGGTCAGCGCGATTACCACCAGCACCAGCGTGAAGATCAGCGCCAGCATGTTCCAGCCGCCTTCTGACTTGGCGTTCAGGTGCAGGAAGTAAATCATGTGCACGACGATCTGCACGGCGCCGAGCGCCAGCAGCACCATGGCGGTGGTACTGGACTTGTCGAACACCTTGCCCATCACCAGCCAGAACGGAATCGCGGTCAGGATCACCGACAGCACAAAACCGGTCACGTAACCGCTCAGCGAGATATGGATCTCGCTCTCACCGTGGCCATGGCCGTGCCCGTGGGCGTCCAGCGTGTTGTCGTGCGCGCTCATGGCAGCACTCCCATCAGGTAGACGAAGGTAAACACGCCGATCCAGACCACGTCCAGGAAGTGCCAGAACATGGACAGGCACATCAGGCGGCGCTTGTTTTCCGGGATCAGGCCGTGGCGGCGCACCTGTGTCATCAGCGTGACGAGCCAGACGATGCCGAAGGTCACGTGCAGGCCGTGGGTGCTGACCAGCGCGAAGAACGACGTCAGGAAGCCGCTGCGCTGCGGCCCGGCGCCCTCGCCCACCAGGTGCACGAACTCGTAGATTTCCACGCTGAGGAAGGCTGCCCCCAGCACTCCGGTGACCGCCATCCAGCCCAGCGTCGCCCCGATCCGGCCACGTTGCGTCTCCAGCATGGCAAAGCCATAGGTGATCGACGACAGCAGCAGGAACGAGGTGTTCAGCGCCACCAGCGGCAGTTCGAACAACTCGGCGCCGGAAGGGCCGCCCGCGTAGTTGCGGCCCAGTACGCCGTAGGCGGCAAACAGGCAGGCAAAGATGAGGCAGTCGCTCATCAGATACAGCCAGAAGCCGAGCAGCGTGCCGTTGGGCACGTGGTATTCCTCGGCCATGTAGAAGTGCATCTCGGCGGGCTGCACCAGTTCGCGCGGCGGCAGGGCGTCCTGCGCGCGCGCGCCGCCGGCGGGGAACGGAGCGACGGTATCAGCCATGGCTCGCCAGCAGCGCAGTGCGCTCTGCCTCCGTACGGTTGACCGCGTCGGCCGCGATATAGAAATCGCGCTTGTAGTTGAAGGTATGGCCGATCGCGGTGAGGATCGTCGCCGCGAAGGCCAGCACCACCAGCCACCAGATATGCCAGATCAGCGCGAATCCGCACAGCGTGCTGAGGCCGGCCAGGATGATGCCGGCGCCGGTGTTCTTCGGCATATGGATCGGGATGAAGCCCTGCGCGGGACGCTGGTAGTAATGCGCCTTCATCTGCCACCAGGCGTCGCTGTCATGCACCACCGGCGTAAAGGCAAAGTTATAGGGCGGCGGCGGCGACGACGTCGACCATTCCAGCGTGCGGCCGTTCCAGGGGTCGCCGGTGGCATCGCGCAGGGATTCGCGGCGCATGAAGCTCACCACCAGCTGGATCAGGAAGCACCCGATGCCCAGCGCGATCAGCAGGGCGCCCACGCCCGCCAGCTGGAACCAGATCTGCAGCGAGTGGTCCTCGAAATGACTCATGCGCCGGGTCACGCCCAGCAGCCCGAGCACATAGAGCGGCATAAACGCCAGGTAGAAGCCGACCAGCCAGAACCAGAACGAGCACTTGCCCCAGAACGGATCCAGCTTGTAGCCGAAGGCCTTGGGGAACCAGTAGGAGATGCCGGCCATCAGGCCGAACAGCACGCCTCCGATGATCACGTTATGAAAATGCGCGACCAGGAACAGGCTGCCGTGCAGCGAGAAGTCCGCCGGCGGTACCGCCAGCAGCACGCCGGTCATGCCGCCGATCACGAAGGTGACCATGAAGCCCACCGTCCACAGCATCGGCACCTCGAAGCGGATGCGCCCGTGGTACATGGTGAAGAGCCAGTTGAACAGCTTCGCCCCGGTCGGGATCGAAATGATCATGGTGGTGATGCCGAAGAACGAATTGACGCTGGCACCCGAGCCCATGGTGAAGAAGTGGTGCAGCCAGACCAGGTACGACAGCACCGTGATCACCACCGTGGCATACACCATCGAGGCATAGCCGAACAGTCGCTTGCCGCTGAAGGTGGCCACCACCTCGGAGAACACGCCGAACACCGGCAGGACCAGGATATACACCTCGGGGTGGCCCCAGATCCAGATCAGGTTCACGTACATCATGGCGCTGCCGCCCAGGTCGCTGGTGAAGAAGTTCATCCCCAGGTAGCGGTCGACCGCCAGCATCGCCAGCGCCGCCGTCAGCACCGGAAAGGCGGCGATGATCAGGACGTTGGTGCAAAGCGCGGTCCAGGTGAAGATCGGCATGCGCATCAGGTTCATGCCGGGCGCGCGCATCTTGACGATGGTCACCAGCAGGTTGATGCCCGAGAGCAACGTGCCGATCCCCGCCACCTGCAGTGACCACAGGTAGTAGTCCACGCCCACGTCCGGGCTCTGCAGGATGCCCGACAGCGGTGGATAGGCCAGCCAGCCGGTACGCGCGAACTCGCCGACGAACAGCGACATCATCACCAGCACGGCGCCGCCCACCGTCATCCAGAAGCTGAAGTTGTTCAGGAACGGAAACGCGACGTCGCGCGCGCCGATCTGCAGCGGCACCACGAAGTTCATCAGGCCGGTGACCAGCGGCATGGCCACGAAGAAGATCATGATCACGCCGTGCGCCGTGAAGATCTGGTCATAGTGGTGCGGCGGCAGGTAGCCCAGGTTGTCGCCGAAGGCAATGGCCTGCTGGATCCGCATCATGACGGCATCGGCAAACCCGCGCAGCAGCATCACGATGCCCAGGATCACGTACATGATGCCGATCCGCTTGTGGTCGATGCTGGTGAACCACTCGCGCCAGAGATAGCCCCAGGCCTTGAAGTACGTCACCGCCCCGACCAGCACCAGACCGCCGATGACGACGGCGATGAAGGTAGCCAGCAGGATCGGCTCATGTAGCGGAATTGCCTCCCAGGTCAGGCGGCCGAAGAGCAGCGTGGCGAGTTCGGATCGCTCCGGCATGTGAGTCTCCAGGACAACAACGGCGTTTTACAAGGCATCCTTTCGTGGCTGCCGCACGGCTACTGCAACAGCCTTTCGGCGCCGGCCACGGTGACATCGACCGGCTCGCCAAGCGTGTTGCTGGCCGTGCACACCGCGCCCGTCAGGCCTCGTGCCCGGCGCGAATCGAGGGCCATCAGGTCCTTCTGGCAGACCTGCCCGGCCTGCACGCAGCGGTTGAGGATGGCGTCGAACAGATCCGTGGCCACGCTGGCATAGTGCCGCACCGGCTCGCGCTCGCTGGGCTGTTCCAGTTGCGTGTAGGTGGCGCGCGACAGGGGCGTGCCTTCCGCCTTGACCTTCTGCACCCAGCGGCTGAATTCCTCTTTGCTCAGGCCGTGGAACCGGAACCGCATGTGCGAAAAGCCCGCGCCGCTGTAGTTGGCCGAGAAGCCCTCATAGACGCCGGGCTCATTGATGACCGCATGCAGCCGGGTCTCCATGCCCGGCATGGCATAGACCTGGCCCGCAAGCGCGGGGATGAAGAAGGAGTTCATCACGGTGGAGGCCGTGATCTTGAAGCGGATGGGTCGGTCGACGGGCGCGGCAAGCTCATTGACCGTGGCAATGCCCTGCTCCGGGTAGAGGAAGAGCCACTTCCAGTCCAGTGCCACGACCTCGACGGTCAGCGGCTGAACATCCACCGGCAGCGAGCGGCTTTCGTCCAGCCGGCTCAGCGGCTGGTAGGGATCGAGCTTGTGCGTGCTGACCCAGGTGACAGCCCCCAGCGCAATGATGATGAGCAGCGGCGCCGACCAGATCAGCAGTTCGAGCACCGTCGAATGGTCCCACTCGGGGTTGTAGTGCGCATCCGGGTTGGAGGCCCGGTAGCGCCACGCGAACACCAGCGTCAGCACGATCACCGGAATGATGATCAGCAGCATGAGGCAGGTGGAAATGATGATCAGATCACGTTGCCGCACGGCCAGATCGCCGGCCGGGGCAAGCAGCACAGCGTTGCAGCCGCCCAGTGCCAACAGGACCGGCAGCAGCAACAACCAGCGGATCGGGCGGTGCATTGACATTGTCTGACCGGGAGATCGCATCGCATTTGAGTCAACGCCATTTGTACGCGGCGGCACAAGTGACTTAGACTGGTCTGAGCAACTATGGCAGTGTAGGCGCTGAAGTGCCATTCTTCATGGTGCAATTTGCAGCGCCGTCTTTCACAAGACACAGGAGGTATGCCGATGACCACCGCGACCCATCAGCACCGGGCGTCTCCTGCAGCACCTCCCGCGCCCGGCGCCGCGCATGTCGCGCCCGCGGAAATCGCCACGGGCGTGGTCATTGGCCGCGCTTCGGAGTACTTCGATTTCTTCGTCTACGGCATCGCTTCGGTGCTGGTCTTCCCGACCGTCTACTTTCCATTTACCGGGCGGCTGGAAGGGATACTCTATGCGTTTGCGATTTTTGCGCTGGCGTTTATCGGACGGCCATTCGGCACCGCGCTGTTCATGCGGATCCAGCGCCGGTGGGGGCGCAGCATCAAGCTGACAGCGTCGCTGTTCCTGCTCGGCACCGCGACCGTGGGCATTGCCTTCCTGCCCGGCTATGCCACGCTCGGGCAAACCTCGATCATCCTGCTGGCGGTATTCCGGACGCTGCAGGGCGTTGCCTTTGGCGGCTCATGGGACGGGCTGCCGTCACTGCTGGCGCTCAATGCGCCCCCGCAGCGCCGCGGCTGGTACGCGATGATGGGACAGCTCGGCGCGCCCACCGGCTTTATCGTGGCCGGCTCGCTGTTTCTGTTCCTGATCGCCAGCCTGGACGTCCATGAGTTCCTGGAGTGGGGCTGGCGCTATCCCTTCTACGTCGCCTTTGCGATCAATGTCGTGGCGCTCTTTGCGCGCCTGCGCCTGGTGGTGACGAACGAATACACGCAACTGCTGGACGAGGACGAGCTTGAGCCCATCAGCACCACGGAGATCGTGAAGAAACAGGGGTACAACCTGCTGCTCGGCGCATTTGCCGCGCTGGCTAGCTATGCACTGTTCCACCTCGTGACCGTGTTTCCGTTGTCGTGGGTGGCGCTGCATGGCACCCAGTCGATCACGGACGTCCTGGCCATCCAGATCGTGGGCGCGGTGATCGGCATTGTCGGCACCATTGCATCTGGCTGGATCGCCGACCGCATCGGACGGCGCACGACGCTTGGCCTGATGGCGATCCTGATCGGCATTTTCAGCCTGTTCGCGCCTTTGCTGATGGGCGGCGGCCCGGCGGGGCAGGACCTGTTCATCCTGATCGGCTTCGGCCTGCTCGGCTTGTCGTACGGGCAGGCGGCGGGGGCCGTCACGTCGAACTTCGAACGGCGGTATCGCTACACCGGCGCGGCACTGACCACCGATATGGCCTGGCTGTTCGGCGCCGCGTTTGCGCCGCTGGTTGCGCTCGGCCTGTCCGTGGAGTTCGGGCTGATTGCGGTCAGCGGCTATCTGCTTTCGGGGGTTGCCTGCACCTTGATTGCCCTGCGGATCAACCGGGCGCTGGGCACGCAAGACTGATTGCCCGCCTGCCGCTTCCCTGCCGGCTTGCCGGAAGCGGCGCCATCCGTTCGCCTGGCGAATCGGTGAGCATGGCCGCGCTATGATTGCGGCTTTGGGAACTTCTGGATACTGCCGGCACTCTTCCCCCTGGCTTGCACCACCGCCCGCTGCCCGGCGCGGTCGGCCATGCACGTGTCCCCTCCCCGCGCCCTGCAATCGCTACGAATCGGAACCCTCGAAGCTTATGAAAATGGAAACCACGGATGTCGTCATCATTGGCGCTGGGCCCGCAGGCTCGGTCGCCGCCGGCTTGCTGCGCAAGCATGGGATTCCGGTACTTGTGATCGAGAAAGAAACTTTCCCGCGCTTTTCCATCGGCGAGAGCCTGCTCCCGCAGAGCATGGCCTATATCGAAGAGGCAGGCATGCTGCGCGCGGTGGTCGAAGCTGGCTTCCAGTACAAGAACGGCGCCGCCTTCTCGCGCGGCGACCAGCAGACCGCCTTCGACTTCCGCGAGAAGTTCTCGCCCGGCTGGGGCACCACCTACCAGGTGCAGCGCGCGCGCTTTGACGACGTGCTGATCCGCGAGGCCGCGCGCCAGGGTGCCGAGGTGCGCTTCTCGCACCTGGTTGAGGACGTCGACGTCAGCGGCGCGCAGCCGCAGGTGAGCGTGCGTGCGCCTGACGGCAGCCAGTACACCGTGCGCGCGAAGTTTCTGCTCGATGCCTCCGGCTTTGGCCGCATCCTGCCGCGCCTGCTGCAGCTGGAATCGCCGTCGGGCTTCCCGGTCCGCAGCGCGCTCTTCACCCACGTGGAAGACCGCGTCGCGACCGGCGCCTTCGACCGCAACAAGATCCTGATCAGCGTGCATCCGCAACACCCGGACGTCTGGTACTGGACGATTCCGTTCTCCGACGGCCGCTGCTCGCAGGGCGTGGTGGCGGAGAAAGCGTTCCTGGACCGGTACGCCGGCACCGAGACCGAACGGCTGCAGGCGCTGGTGGCCGAAGAGCCGGGCCTGGCCAGGCTGCTCGCCAATGCCCGGTGGGATACCCCCGCGCGCCAGATCGCCGGCTACTCGGCCAATGTCAAGTCGCTGTGGGGCAACGGCTATGCCCTGCTCGGCAATGCCGGCGAGTTCCTCGATCCGGTGTTCTCGTCCGGCGTGACCATCGCCTTCAAGTCCGCGAGCCTGGCGGCCCAATGCCTGGTGCGCCAACTGGCCGGCGAGACCGTTGACTGGGAGCAGGACTTCGCACGGCCGCTCAAGGCCGGCGTGGACTGTTTCCGTGTCTTTGTCGAAGCCTGGTATGAAGGCCGTTTCCAGAAACTGATCTTCCATCCCAACGCCACGCCGGAAATCCGCGGCATGATCTCGGCGATCCTTGCCGGCTACGCATGGGACCGCAACAACCCCTTCGTGGCCGAGCCGCGCCGCCGGCTGGCGGTGCTGGAAGAGTTCTGCCGCGTATGACGCGCTCCCTGCGCGCGCACTCCGTATCTGCGCCCGCGCCAGCGCGGGCTTCTCTGCAAGGACACCAGGTATGACCAATCCGACCGTGCTGGTCACGGGATCGTCCCGTGGCATCGGGCGCGCCATTGCCCTGCGGCTGGCCCGCGAAGGCTATGACGTGGTGGTGCACTGCCGCTCGCGCCGCGACGAGGCCGACTCCGTCGCCGACGCGGTGCGCGCGTGCGGGCGCAAATCCCGCGTGCTGTGCTTCGACGTGGCCCGGCGCGAAGACGCCAGCGCCGCATTGCTGGCCGACATCGCCGCGCATGGCTGCTACTACGGCGTGGTGTGCAACGCGGGCCTGGCGCGCGACGCAGCCTTCCCGGCCATGACCGGCGACGAATGGGACGAGGTGGTGCATACCAACCTCGATGCCTTCTACAACGTGCTCAACCCAGTGGTGATGCCGATGGTGCAGCGCCGCCAGCCCGGGCGCATCGTCACGCTGTCGTCGGTCTCGGGCCTGGTGGGAAACCGTGGCCAGACCAACTACAGCGCGGCCAAGGCCGGCATCATCGGCGCCACCAAGGCGCTGGCGATCGAACTGGCCAAGCGCGCCATCACCGTCAACTGCGTGGCACCCGGCCTGATCGACACCGACATGGTCGAGCCGCACGTGCGTGACGAGGCGCTGCGCATGATCCCGGCGCGGCGAATGGGTACGCCCGACGAAGTGGCCGCCACCGTGGCCTTCCTGTTGTCGCCCGACGCCGGCTACATCACGCGCCAGGTGATTTCGGTCAACGGGGGGATGTTCGGGTAGGGCGCGGCGCGATGCTGCGTGGCTGGACGCGTCCCTTCAATCCCGGTCCGGCGCACCCGGCGGGAAAAGCGGGCGATAGGGCCGTGCCTCGTCCACCGCGCGCGCAAACGACGGCCGCGCCAGCAGCCGGTTGCGATAGGCGCGCACGTGGCCGCACGCATCCGGGATCGGCTGCACCCAGTCCGCATAGAACAGCGACGGCGCTGCGGCGCAGTCAGCCAGCGTAAAGGCGTCGCCCGCAGCCCATTCCCGGCCAGCCAGCGTTGGCTCCAGCCAGGCATAGGCCGAGTTAAGCAGCTTGCGCGCCTCGGCCACGCCAAAGGCGTCGCGGTGCTCCGCCGGGCGCAGGTAGTCGGCGACGATGCGTTGCATCGGCGTCATCACGTACTGGTCGAAGAAACGGTCGAGCAGGCGCACCTGCAGCGCGGCGTCGGACGACTCCGGCAGCCAGCGCACGGGACCGCGGTGATGCTGGTCCAGGTATTCGACGATGATGCTGGACTCAAACACCGAGCGGCCGTCGTCGACCAGCACCGGCATGCGCCTGAGCGGCCACCGCCTGGCGAGTTCATCCATGTTCTGCGCGTGCTCGGGCGACAGCATGCGGAACTCGAAAGGGATGGCGTTCTCGTACAACGCAACGAGGACCTTCTGGCAATAGGACGAAAACGGGTGGGCGTATAGCTCCATCGTGGTCTCCGGTGGTGAGCTTCAGTAGTGAGCTTCGGTGGTGGTCTGTGCACGGCTAATGCTGCGCCGCAAAGCGGTCGGTCGCGGCAATCAGCTGGTCCATGATGCCCGGCTCGGTCCACGCATGGCCGGCGCCTTCGATCAGGTGGAAATCGGCCGTGGGCCACGCCTGGTGCAGCGCATAGGCATAGCGCACCGGGCACGGCATGTCATAGCGGCCATGCACGATCACGCCGGGGATATCGGCCAGCTTGTGCGCGTCGCGCAGCAACTGCCCGTCTTCCAGCCAGCAGCGGTGCGTGAAGTAGTGGTTCTCCAGCCGCGCGAACGCCAGCGCGAAGTGCCCGTCGTCGTGCTTGGCGCTGTTGCCGGCATCGGGCAGCAGCGTGATGGTCTCGCCTTCCCAGACGCTCCATGCGCGCGCCGCTTCCACCTGCTTGTCCTGATCGTCACCGGTCAGCAGCTTGCGGTACGCGGCCATCATGTTGCCGCGCTCGGCCTCGGGCACCGGCGCCTGGAAGCGTGCCCACTTGTCGGGGAACATCTCGGACACGCCGTATTGGTAGTACCAGTCCAGCTCCGCCTGCGACACCGTGTAGATGCCGCGCAGCACCAGCTCGCTGACGCGCCGCGGGTGCTTCTGCGCGTAGGCCAGCGCCAGCGTCGAGCCCCATGAGCCGCCGAACACCAGCCAGCGCTCCACGCCGGCCAGGACGCGCAGGCGCTCGATGTCGTCGACCAGGTGCCAGGTGGTGTTGGCCTCCAGCCCCGCATGCGGCGTCGAACGTCCGCAGCCACGCTGGTCGAACAGCAGCACGTCATAGCGCGCCGGATCGAACAGCCGCCGATGGTCAGGGGATATGCCGCCGCCCGGTCCGCCATGCAGGAATGCCGCCGGCTTGGCACCGGGCGTGCCCACGCGCTCGTAGTAGATGACATGCCCGTCGCCGACATCCAGCGTGCCGGTTTCATGGGGCTCGATTTCAGGATAGAGGGTACGCAAGGCTGGCATGGACGCGGGTCTCCGGAGATCGGGAGCCACAGTGTACGCTGGCGGGGATCGCCTTGGCGCAAGGGACCGGTTGGCTTGACAAGCTTGCGATGCAGGCCTCGACGCTACCGCTGCGCGCGATCCCTGCGCCAGCTGGCCGGCGCCACACCAAACTGCGCCGAGAACCACCGCGTAAACGAACTGGCCGACCCATAGCCGAGCAACTGCGACACGCGCAGCAGCGAATAGCGCGGATTCTCCACGTACCGTCGCGCCAGTTCGCGCCGCACGTCGTTCAGGATATCGGTGAAGGTCTCGCCCGCGTCGTCGAGCTGGCGCTGCATGGTGCGCAGGCTCAGGCCCAGACCCTCCGCCACGGCCTCGCAGGTGGCGCGGCCCATCGGCAGCATCAGGTAGATGGCGCCGCGCACTTCGTGGCCGATGGACTGCGGGTTGGCGCGGGGCAGCGTGTCGATGAACTGCTGCGCATAGCGCGCCATGACCGGGTCCGCCGTGGGGTTCGGTGCGTCGAGGTCGGCCGCGCGGCAGATGATGCCATTGCAGTCCGCGTTGAATTCCAGCGGGCAGCCGAACAGGCGTCGATGCGTGCCCAGGTCGGCCGGCGCCGCATGTGTGAAGCTCACGCCGATCGGCTGCCAGCGCGGGCCCAGCAGCAGCGCGCACATGCGGAAGACCACGCCGATGGCCAGCTCGGTAGCCTGCCGCGAGGGCGCGTCGCTGAGCACTTCCTGCCGGATGACCACGGCGCTGCCGGCAGCTTCGAGCAACAGCGCCACCGAGTCATTGACCAGGTGCCGGTAGCGGATGGTGGTGGCCAGCGCGGCGCGCAGCGTGGGCTGCTGGCTGATCAGCAGGCTCATCACGCCAAAGTCCGACAGCTGGCGCGACTCCGCCATGCGCAGCCCGAAGGTCGGACACGCCGAGGCCTGCGCGGCGGCTTCCAGCAGCGCCACGCAGGCGCTGACCGGGACGCGCTGGTCGGGATCGTCCAGCCAGGCCCGCCGCAACCGCGCCTGGCGCAGCAACGGCTGCGGGTCCAGGCCGAGGTCGCGCGAAACTTCGAGGAAATTGGTCAGTGCGGCAGCACGTATGAGCGTTTCCAAGCCAGCGTTGCCTTGCGGTGCAATATCAGTTGGCGGCGGGCACCCCGCCCGCCGCAGCAGCGATCATAGGGCCGCCTGGCATGAAATGCAAAGTCGTCGGTAGCCAATGCAAAGCCCGCCGGGGCGGCAAGCACTACAGTTTCCTGCATGTGCAGCGCACTCTGCATCAACCAAACTCCAGGAGACAAGACGATGGCAAAAGTTGTCCGCATGTACGAGACCGGCGGCCCGGAAGTGCTGCGCTATGAGCACATGGAAGTGGGCGAGCCGGGCCCGGGCGAGGTCCGCATCCGGCACGTGGCGGTGGGACTGAACTACGCCGACACCTATTTCCGCAATGGCACCTATCCCGTGCCGCTGCCCAGCGGCATGGGCGTGGAAGCCGCTGGCGTGGTGGTATCCGTGGGCCCGGGCGTGACCAACGTGGCTACGGGCGACCGCGTCACCTACACTGGCTTCGTCAACACGCTGGGCGCCTACAGCACCGAGCGCCTGGTGCCCGCCGCGCCGCTGATCCGCCTGCCGGAGAGCATTGCCTTTGAAACCGCGGCGGCCATGACCATGCGCGGGCTGACCTCGGCCTACCTGATGCGCCGCATCTATCCGTTCAGCCAGGGCGACACCATTCTGCTGCACGCCGCGGCGGGCGGGGTCGGGCTGATCGTGTCGCAGTGGGCCAAGCTGCTGGGCCTGACCGTGATCGGCACGGTGTCCACCGAGGCCAAGGCCGAGGTGGCGCTTGCGCACGGCTGCGACCACATCATCTATTACACCCGAGAGGACGTGGCCAAACGCGTGCGCGAGCTGACCGATGGCGTGGGCGTTTCGGTGGTATTCGACAGCGTCGGCAAGACCACCTTCATGGCGTCGCTGGATTCGCTCAAGCGTCGCGGCACCATGGTGTGCGTGGGCACCGCGTCGGGCCCGATTCCACCGTTCGACCCCGCGCTGCTGGCGAGGAAGGGCTCGCTGTTCCTGACGCGCCCGGCGCTGGCCGACTACATCGCCGACCCCGCTGAAAAGCAGGCGCTGGCGGGCGAACTGTTCGACCACGTCGGCGCGGGCCGCATCCGCATCGGCATCAACCAGCGCTATGCGCTGGAAGACGCGGTGCAGGCGCACCAGGACCTGGAGGCGCGCCGCACCACCGGCTCATCGATCTTCGTCATCTGAGAACAACAACAGAGGAGACAACACCATGCACGCAGAACTGCTTACCTGCACCATCGGCGCCGAACTGACCGGCGTCAGCCTGGCCGATGCGTCACGCGACGCCGGCCTGTTCGCCGAGATCAAGGCGCTGCTGCTGCAGCACAAGGTGCTGTTCCTGCGCGACCAGGATATCACCCGCGCCGAGCACGTTGCCTTTGCCCGCCGCTTCGGCGAACTCGAAGACCACCCGGTGGTGGGCAGCGACCCGGAACACCCGGGCCTGGTGCAGATCTACAAGTCGCCCGACAGCAAGGTCGAGCACTACGAGAACTCCTTCCATTGCGACGCCACCTGGCGGCAGGCGCCGCCGATGGGCTGCGTGCTGCGCTGCGTGGAAACGCCGGCAGTGGGCGGCGACACCATCTGGGTGAACATGGGCGAGGCGTACCGCCGCCTGCCGCAGGACATCAAGGCCCGCATCGAAGGCCTGCGCGCCAAGCACAGCATCGAACACACCTTCGGCGCCAACATGCCGCCGGAGAAGCGCGCCGCGCTGGCCGCGCAGTTCCCGATGGTGGAGCATCCAGTGGTGCGCACCCACCCGGAGACGGGCGAGAAAGTCCTGTTCGTCAATGCCTTCACCTCGCACTTTGCCAACTACCATCGCGACGATGTGGTCCGCTTCGGCAAGGACTTCATGCCCGGCGCGGGCGATCTGCTGCACTACCTGTGCGCGCAGGCGGAAATCCCGGAATACCAGGTGCGCTGGCGCTGGAAGAAGAACAGCGTGGCGATCTGGGACAACCGCTGCACCCAGCATTACGCGGTGCAGGACTATGCGCCGACGGTGCGCAAGATGGAGCGCGCCGGCATCATCGGCGACGTGCCGTTCTGACGGAGGCAGGCATGCAACCACACCTTGTGCCTGCGGCGCCGCAGGCTTATGCCTATCCCCTGCTTGTCAGGCAAAGTTGCTCAATTCGCTGTCGCTGTATGGCGACCAGCAGATCACGTACCGTGGACAGCAACGCCATAGCTATCGCGAATTCCGCCAGCGCGTCGGCCGGCTGGCTTGGCGGCTACCTGCATACGCAGGACATCGCAGTGATGGGCACCGACGGCTTCGTGCAGATCGTCGACCGGATCAAGGACGTGATCAAGACCGGCGGCGAATGGGTCTCGTCGATCGAGGTCGAAAGCCTGGTCACGCAGGTGCCGGGCGTGCAGGAGTGCGCGGTCATCGGCGTGCCGGACGCCAGGTGGGGTGAGCGGCCGATGGCATTCGTGGTGCGCCAGCCAGGCGCAACGGTGACCGCGGATGCGATTCGCGCGTCGCTGCTGGCGCGCGTCGAGGCCAACCGGCTCAGCAAGTATGCGGTGCCGGAAGCCGAGCGGATCCTGTTTGTCGACGCGATCCCCAAGACCAGCGTCGGCAAGATCGACAAGAAGCGCTTGCGCAACACCGGCGCCTGAGCCGGCAGCAGGAAAGAAGAAAGGGCAGCCTCGGATGAGGCTGCCCTTTTGCGTTGCCGGAGAGGGCCTGTTCACATATAAAACGTACGCACGTTTTATATGTGAACAGGCCCTTCTATGAGGGCGAGGGTGTCAACCCCCTACAGTATTGAATTTCAGCATAGGGATGCATAGCGCGATAACTCTCTCCTTGCAAGCCATTCCTTTTCGTTCGCGAAACTGATGCGGTTGC
>NZ_QKWJ01000087.1 GCF_003353055.1 Cupriavidus lacunae | reverse complement strand
GCTCCTGCGCGGCATCGCCGGGCAATACCGCGGTGATGGCGAAGACGATGGCCGAGACGGCCAGCAGCGAGATCAGCGCCATTCCGATGCGCCGCGCCAGCAGACGCAAGATGAAGGGGTTCATGGTGTCTCCTTGGATCAGGCCGCCAGCCAGACGTGCTCGGCGAACGAGTAGCCCATCAGGCCGCCCAGCGGGATCGGGGAAAGGCCCTTGACCCGCTTGTTGTAGCCGTCGATGGTGGCGATAAAGAGCGGTATGCCGATCCCTGCGTCCCGCCGGATCATGGACTGCATGTCGGCGTACATCTGCTTGCGTTTGGCCAGGTCGGTCTCGGCGCGCGCGGCGAGCAGCAGCGAATCGAACTTCGGGTCCTTGTAGCGCGACTCGTTCCACGCCGCATCGGACTTGAAGAATTGGGTCAGCAGCGTGTCGGCACTGGCGCGCGGCAGGACCGTGCCGAATCCGACCGGGCTGTTGAGCCAGTGATTGGACCAGTAGCCGTCAGCGGGCATGCGCTTGACGTCGATATTGACGCCCGCCTGCCGCGCGGACTGCTGCAGGATCAGGGCCATGTCGACCGAGTACTGCGCGGCGGGGGAGGCCACCACCGGGATGGCGGCACTGCCAATGTTGGCCTTCTTGAGATGGAACTTGGCTTTCTCCGGATCGAGCCTGGTCTGCGGCAGCCCGGCGAAGTAGAAGCGGTTGGTGGGATCGATCGGCTGGTCATCGCCCAGCACGGCATAGCCCAGCGCAATGCTCTTCTTCATCAGCTCGCGGTCGACCAGCAGCTTCATGCCCTGGACAAAATCGGGGTTGGCGCCCGGGCCGGTATCCCGGCGCATGATCAGGTCGGTGTACTGGCCGGATTGCGTCACGAACACATCGGTCGTGGGCGTGCCTTTCACGCGCCCGACCGAACGCGGGTTGATCGAAGCCACCATGTCGAGATCGCCCGAGAGCAGCGCATTGACGCGCGCACCCTCGTCGGCAATGCCGACGAATTCGATCTCGTCGAGGTAGGGCTTGCCGGGCTTCCAGTAATTTTCGTTCCGTACCACCATCGAGCGCACGCCCGGCTTGAATTCCTTGAGCTTGTAGGGGCCCGTGCCGATGCCGGTGTTGAAGTCGGTGGTGCCGTTGCGCAGGATATGGAAGTGGAACGTGCCGACGATGACGGGGAAGTCCGCGTTGGGGCCGTCCAGCACCACGGTCACTTCGTTCGGGCCCGTGGCGCTCACGCTCTTGATCGGGTCCGCCAGCGTCTTCGCCTTCGAGGCGGTGGCGGGGTCCTTGTGGCGCATCAGGGAAAACACCACGTCTTGCGGCGTCAGCGGCTTGCCGTCGTGGAAGGTGACGTCCTTGCGCAGCTTGAAGACCCAGGTCACGGCATCCTGCGAGGCAAAGGACTCAGCCAGCGCCGGTTGCGGCACCAGCTTCGCATCCAGGCTCGTCAGGCCGTTGTAGAGCATGGTGCCGCGACAGTAGTCGGTCTTGTTGGATTGCTTGGCCGGATCGAGCGTATCGCTGGGCGACGCGTTGTCGCTGCCCACACGGATGCGGCCGCCGCGGCGCGGCGTCTGCGCATGCGCCGACATGGCTGCGCCGGCAAGGCTGCCGGCAAGCCCCAGCTGCATGCCGCCGGCAGCCAGGATCTTCAGGACGTCGCGCCTGGTGGCGCCATGGTGCAGGGCGCTCATGATCCGGGTGGATTCGGCAGGGCCGATGAGGCCCTCGAACGGCTTCTTGTCTGACATGGCAATAGCTCCTGGTGGGGACCGGAGTTCGGAGGATCGCGAAAGTGGCAACTCAGGACCATGCGGCGCGGGGCAAGCTCCTGCTGAGGCAGCACGAGCGCGCTGCGTGTCATCTCCCTGACATTGAAGCATGTGGGACCGATGGCTTTGTGGGGTATTGCAAGCCGTGGCAGTAAAACCTGCGGTTTCGCGTAGGCGGTTTGGCATTGCCTGCCATGCGCACTGCGTGCGTGCATGTGCACCGCAACAATCCTCGGGATTACCCTAGGCAGGCACAGCGTCGGTGCATCGTCGGATGCAGCAAATTTTTCCTATCCGGGCCTTGCCTGTTCATCGCATCATCAGGGCTCTCTCTTTTCGTCCGGCGCTGGCCCTTACTGCAATGAATTCCGCGCAGTTCCCCCTCCATGCAAGCGATGGACCGCCCGCCGTCCGCGTGATGGCACAGTCCGATCTGCCCGTCGCACTTTCGCTTTCCGAAGATGTACGCTGGCCGCATCGCCCCAGCGACTGGAAGATGCTGTTCCAGATGGGCGAGGGCTGCGTTGCCGAAGTCGGCGGCGCGGTGGTCGGTGTCGGTATGCGCTGGCTGTGGGACGAGCGCGGCGCGTCAGTCGGGCTGCTCGTCGTAGCCCCGGCCTTCCGCGAGCGGGGAATTGGCAGCGTGTTGCTGGAGGCGCTGTGCGCCGGCCTGGACGGGCGCACCGTGCTGCTTCACGCCCCCGGGAAGCTGCATCGCTTCTATGCGCGCATGGGGTTCGAGCGCATCGGCGAGGTGCATCAATACGAGGGCAAAGCGTTGCCGGCGCCGTTGATGGCGCTGCCTGAAGGCTGCCGCCTGCGGCCTGGCGGGCGCAATGACCTGCAACTGCTGGTCGGCATGGAGCAGGGGGCCCGCGGTGTTGCACGCCCGTCCCTGATTCAGGCCTGGCTGCGCCAGTCGATCGGTACGGTGGTGCTCGATCACCCCGACGGGCCCCGCGGCTTCGCGATCCTGCGGCGCTTCGGCCGCGGCGCGATGGTCGGCCCCGTGGTCGCACCCTGCGCGATGTCGGCCAAGGCCATGATCGCGCACCTGTCCGGCCTGGTGACAGGGCGCGTGCTGCGCCTGGACGTCCACGCCGATGGCGAACTCGAGGACTGGCTCGGCTGCCTTGGCCTGGCGCACGTCGCCGACGCGACGGTGCTGGCTCGCGGCACCCCGGCTTCGCCAACGGCACCATTTCTTCCCTTTGCGCTGGCCGACAAGGCCCTCGGATAAAAACAATGCATCAAGACACGACATTTCTGTACAAGGCGGATCCCGTGCGCGGCCGGGACTGGGCCAAGGTCTTTGCGCGCGAGGCGCCTGGCATCGATTTCCGCATCTGGCCCGATATCGGGGATCCCGACAAGGTCCGCTACCTGGCAGCCTGGGAGGCGCCGGACCGCATCGCAGAGCGGTTCCCGAACCTGCAGGTACTCTTTTCGACCGGAGCCGGCATCGACCAGTTCGACCTGGACGCGCTGCCTGCGCACGTACCGCTGGTGCGGATGATCGAGCCTGGTATCGTCGATGGGATGGTGGAGTACGTCGTGTTCTCGGTCCTTGCGCTGCATCGCGACATGCCGGCGTACCGGCGGCAGCAGGCGCAGGAAGCGTGGAGGCCCCTGCAGGTGCGCGCGGCACACGAGCGCCGCGTCGGCGTGCTTGGTCTGGGCTCGCTGGGCCAGGCCGTACTGGGGCGGCTGCGGCTGTTCGGGTTCGACTGTGCCGGCTGGGCAAGGTCACCGCGCAGCCTGGAAGGGGTGCAGTGCTATGCCGGTCCGCAGACCCTGGACGCGTTCCTGGCCCGCACCGATATCCTGGTTTGCCTGCTGCCACTGACGGATGAAACAAGTGGAGTATTGAGCGCTCGCGTGTTTGACGCCCTGCCATATGGGGCAGGGCTGGTGCATGTCGGGCGCGGGCAGCACCTGAACGATGCCGACCTGCTGGCCGCGCTGGATGCGGGGCAGATCGGCGAGGCCATTCTCGACGTCACGCACCCTGAGCCGCTACCTGCCGGCCACCCGTTGTGGCGCCACCCCAGGGTCTGGCTCACGCCCCATATTGCCAGCATGACGCAGCCGGGCACGGCGGCGCGGGTCGTGCTCGACAATCTGCGCCGCCTGCAGCGCGGCGAACCGTTGATCGGGCTGGTGGACCGTGCGAAAGGGTACTGAAAGGCGATGCGATGCCTCACTTTCCGGGCGTGCCCCGATTGCTCTCGCCGATCCATGCGGGGACAATGTGATCCAGTCATTCCAGTCTTGAAAGCCCATGTCCGCCCCCATCAAACTTGACCGACTCGACCTGCGCATCCTTGCCCAGCTGCAAAAGAACGGCCGCATGACAAACGTGGACCTCGCCGATGCCGTGGGTCTTTCTGCAAGCCCGTGCCTGATTCGCGTCAAGCGGCTGGAGCAGGCCGGCTATATCGGCGGATACAGCGCACAGATCCGGATGGACAAGCTGGGCGACATTCTCACGGTGTTCACCGAGATCACGCTGGAGGACCACCATCGCGAGGACTTTGCGCGCTTCGAGAAGGCGGTGTGCGCGGTGGACGAGATCGTCGAATGCCACCTTGTCAGCGGCGGCTATGACTACCTGCTCAAGTTCATCACCCGTGGGGTCAACCACTACCAGGAACTGATGGAAAGCCTGCTGGAGCGCAATATCGGCATCGAGAAGTACTTCAGCTTCATCGTGATCAAGTCGCCTTTTATCAAGACGCACTATCCCATCGAACGGCTGTTTCCATCGACAACCTGAGCCCGGGGCATTGGCGGGCTGCGACCGGTATTAGCGGGGAGCGGGGCGCTCGCGGTCTGGAACTGCCGTGGCGTCATGCCGCAGACGCTCTTCAGGCAGCGCGTCAGGTGGCTCTGGTCATAGAAGCCGCACTCGTGCGCGATCAGCGCCGGAGAGTGGCCCTCCCTGAGCAACCACTGCGCGCGCCGGATGCGCTTCAGGCTGATGTAGCGGTGCGGCGTCATCCCCACCGTCTGCCGGAACACGGTCACGAAGCGCCCGACGCTGAGCTGGACGAGCTCGGCAAGCAGCGGCAGCGGCAGCGGTTCGCTTAGGTGCAGGTGAATATAGGCGAGCGCGGCGCCCAGGCGGGGATGGGCGTGGTCGTCCGCAGTGGGGCGGGCGATCTGCGGTTGAGAGGATGCAACGGTCGTACTCATGCTATCGAGCATAAGTGCAACGTTCCCGTGCTTCACGCCGATCTTGCCACTCTGGCCCACATCGAATTGCGAACTGCGCTGTCGAGAACGCAGAATCTGCGGTATGGGTGCAGCCGAGCTGATATGGACCATGGCGGGCACGGCCGTTCAAGTGTCGCATCGCGGACTTGACATGCCCCCCGGGGACTGGGCGGCCTGGGGCTTGTAGCGGCCGCAATCCTGTCGTTCTGCATGCCGGCACGCTGTGCGTCAAGGAAGGAAACGATCCGCTGCGCTAGTCGCGCTCGAAGTCTTCATCGCAACGACGTCTATCTGGTAGCGAGTTTGGCAAGGCGCCGCACCGTCTCCTCTGAGCGCAGCGAGGCTTCATAGGCCGACCTGCCGATGCCTTCGTTCCATGCACCGGCGGCAATCGCGTCGATGTGCCGCTTCATGGAGCGAACAGCGCCAGCGTCGCAACGCCCGATGCTTTCTGCATACTTGTCGATGGCAGCGGGGAGGTCCTCGGGGCGAACAAGGTCAGTGAGAAAGCCGATCCGGAGCAATTCCTCGCTTTCGAGCGTCATGGAAGTCAGGAAGATTTTCTTGGTTGCGGTAGGGCCCAGGCGCGAAACGAAGCGCCGCAGCCCCCCTGGATAGTAGTGCAGCCCAAACTTCGCGGCGGGCATGAACAGCTTGCAACCGTGAACGCCAATCCGAAAATCGCAGGCCAACGCGAGGTCAGTGCCACCACCGTAGGCGCTACCGTTCATCGCGCATATGGTCGGGAGCTCGAGGGTTTCCAGGGCGTCGATCATGTCTTCGAGCGATCGGTCCAGGCGGGTGCCGATCTGGCTCAGCGTATAGCCCGAACAGAAGGTCTTCTCGCCTGCGCCGGTCAGCACGAGCAGCCGCAAGGTCGTGTCGCACCTCACTTGTTCCACGAGCCGCAGCAGGATCCCGACATCGTCGGGGTCAAGCCGGTTGTGCTCGGCAGGGCGTCGCAGTGTGATCGTCGCCGTCGCGCCGGCGATTTGAAGGGTAGGCTGTGTGGATGTCATGGCTTGATTTCATCGCTTGCGTGGCCGTGCTGCAGGATGATGCCTTCGCGCGCCAGGGCTTCCAGGTCAGACGTGATGAACCCATGCTCCCGCAGGACGTCGAACGTGTGCTCGCCGAGCAGGGGCGGCGCGCGGCGAATGGATTCCCCATGGCGGCCGTCGAAGGCGATCGGGCTGCCGACCTGCCGGATGGAACCCAGCTCTGCATGCTGGACTTGCTCCACAAGTCGGGAGTGAACGACCTGTTCGTCAGCGAAGACATCCGCGACGTTGTAGATCGGGCCAGCCGGAATATCCGCCTCCAGCAGTCGTTGCGTCCACTCGTTGCGGCTGTGCGCCTTCAGCCTGGCCTCGATGATCTCCTTGAGCTCGGCACGCCGCTCGATCCGCGCTGCATTCGTCGCGTAGCGCGGATCATCGACCAGGTCCCGGAGTCCAACCACTTCGCAGAGGCGCTTCCACATCTCGGCTGTCGCCGGCGCGATGTTCAATGGCCCATCCGCGGTCTGGAACACGCCATATGGCGCAATCACAGGGTGCGTATTCCCGGCAAGACTGGGAATCTCCCCCAGACTCAGGTAACGCTGGGCCTGGACGCTCATGAGTCCGACCAGTCCTGCCAGCAGTGATGTCTCCACCCGGCGACCGCGCCCGGTGGCATGGCGCTGCGCTACGGCAGCAAGGATGCCAATGGCACACCACATGCCGGCAGTCTGATCGCCGATCGCCACACCCACCCTGACCGGTCCCGATTCCGGCATGCCCGTCACGCTCATGAGTCCGGAGTATCCCTGGGCAATCTGGTCGAACCCGGGACGTTGACTCGCTGGTCCCGTACGGCCGAAGCCGGTGACGCTCGCATAGATAAGCCGGGGGTGTGCTTCGGCAAGCGCCTCGTAGCCAAGACCCATGGATTCCATGGCGCCGGCTCGAAAGTTCTCCACGATCACGTCGTACTGGCCGGCGAGATCGCGCAGCAGGTCAAGCGCGCGCGGATCGCGGAAGTTGACGGCGATCCCGCGCTTATTGCGGTTGCCGCTCAGGTAGTAAGCGCTGGTGCCGCGGTCGAAAGGCCCCCAGTGGCGGATCATGTCCCCACCCGCGGGCTCGACCTTGATCACGTCGGCGCCCAGGTCACCCAGGACCATCGTGCAGAAGGGTCCCGCAAGAGCCCTGGTGAGATCCAGGACACGAATCCCCGAAAGCGGCAAGGAAGTTGCGTTGGTCATGCTTTCTCCCCTTGTAAGATCGCATGCCTCACTCTATATTGCATACAACGGAAATGCAACCGTTATCCAAAAAAGGAGACACATGCGCAAGCCCAACATTCTTTTCGTCATGGCCGATCAACTCTCGGCACCGGTGTTGCCTTTCCACGGCAACAGCGTCGTGAAGGCGCCGCACCTCGACGCGCTCGCCGAACGGTCCGCAGTCTTTGACAACGCCTACTGCAACTTCCCCTTGTGCGCGCCTGCCAGGTTCTCGCTGCTTGCAGGCCAGTTCGCCACGCGCATCGGCGCGTTCGACAACGCGTGCGAGTTCCAGGCTGCCACGCCCACGCTGCCTTATTACCTCGCGCAGCAGGGCTACAAGACCATCCTCAGCGGGAAGATGCACTTCGTGGGCCCCGATCAGAAGCACGGCTTCCAGGAGCGCCTTACCACCGACATCTACCCGGCGGACTTCGGTTGGGCCGCGGACTGGGCAGAGGGCGAGTTCAGCTTCTACTCACCCGGGCACAACCTGAGCACCGTGGATGAGAGCGGTTCTTGCTTCCGCAGCCTGCAACTCGATTACGACGAGGAGGTCGAGGCGAAGTCGATCCAGCGCCTGTACGACCTTGCGAGGGAAGACGAGCAACCGTTTTTCATGTGCGTTTCCTATACGCACCCCCATCCGCCGTATCACATCCTTCCCGAGTACCTGGATCGCTACTCTCCGGAGGAGGTCAACCTCCCTATCGTCGGCGACATGCCGATGCAGGCGCGCGACAAGCTCAGCCAGTGGGTGCAGTACTCCCATGGGCTGGACAAGCAAGGGGCGACCGACGAACAGGTGCGGCGTGCGCGCCATGCCTACTATGCGATGGTGAGCTACGTCGACGACAAAGTGGGCCGCTTGCTGGAGACGCTCAAACGCGCGGGCTTCGAGGACAACACCATCGTCGTGTTCACTTCGGATCACGGTGACATGCTGGGCGAACGCGGCATGTGGTTCAAGCGGGTGTTCTTCGATTGGTCGGCCAAGGTTCCGCTGCTCGTCTATGACCCGCGCAAGCGCAACCCCCGGCGCATCGCCGAGCCGGTTTCTCACGTGGACCTGCTGCCCACATTGCTGGATCTTGCGATGGATGGCAAAGCGCCGGCCTGGGTCGAGCCGATCGACGGACGCAGCCTCGCGCCGCTGGTCGCAACGGGCGATGACAACGGCGAGGCGGAAGCATTCGTCGAGTACACCGCCGAGGGCGTCACGGGTCCATGCTGCATGCTGCGACGTGGCCGTTACAAGTACGTGTACACCCATGGCCATCCAGACCTGCTTTTCGACATGGAGGCCGATCCGAACGAGCTGGTGAACATCACGCAAGAGCAGCCGCAGGTGCTTGCCGAGCTCAAGGCACGCGTGCTTTCCCGGTGGGATCCCGCTGCCATTACGCAGCAGGTGCTTGCCAGCCAGGCGCGCCGCAAGTTCATCAACTCGCTGCCCGAGGGTATCCAGCCCACCTGGGACTTTCAGGCGGGCACGGACGACACGCGCCGGTTTGTGCGCCGGGGCAGCGCTCGTGTGATCAAGGTAAAGAAGCGCTGGCCGGCTGTGGCACCCGTCGCCAAGTGAAAGGAGGCCGATGATGACTCAGAACAAGCTTACGGCGGACATCGATCCGCATCGTCTGGCTCGCGCGATCAGCGGCTACAACCTGATCGGCGGCGAACTGGTGGGGGCCCGTTCGGGCAACAGGTTCGCGGTAACCAACCCTGCAACCGGACGCGAGATCGGGCACGCGGCGCAAAGCGACGCAAGCGACGTTGATCGCGCAGCAAGTGCAGCGGCCCGGGCGCAGCCCGCTTGGGCTGCGATGTCCGCTCGCAAGCGTGGCACCCTGCTGGCCGACTGCTCGCGCCTGATTGCCGAGCACGTGGAGGAGCTGGGGCGGCTGGTGGCGCTCGAGACCGGCAAGGCACTGCGCACCGAGAGCCGTGTCGAAGCTTCCGTCGTTGCCGACGCCTTGCAGTTCTACGGCGGCCTGGCTTCCGAACTCAAGGGCGAAACCGTGCCGTTCAGCCCGGACATGCTGACACTCACGCAGCGCGAACCGATCGGGGTGGTGGGCGTCATCATTCCCTGGAATGCCCCCATGATGCTGATGGCGCTGAAGATCGCCCCGGCGTTGGTGGCCGGCAACACGGTCGTCGTCAAATCGGCGGAAGAGGCGCCGCTGGCGGTCCTGAGGCTGTGCCAGATCCTCAACCAGAAGCTGCCAGCAGGGGTGCTAAACATCGTCTCGGGCTTCGGCCCCGAATGCGGGGCGCCCCTGGTCACGCATCCCGCCGTCGGCAAGGTGACGTTCACCGGCTCCGTCGAGACCGGGAGAATCGTGGCGCGCACGGCCGGGGAGAAGCTCATCCCCGTCACCCTGGAACTTGGCGGCAAGAGTCCGATGATCGTGATGGATGACGCCGACATCGCGAAGGCCGTTGCCGGCGCGGTGAGCGGCATGCGCTTCACCCGCCAGGGACAGAGCTGCACGGCCGCCAGCCGCATTTTCGTGCACGACAAGGTGCACGATGAGTTCGTCGCATTGCTCAAGGCGCGCGTTGACGCGTTGAAGATGGGGGATCCACTGGATGAAGCGACTGATATCGGCACGGTCATCTCGCGCACCCAGCTCGACAAGGTTCTCGGCTATATCGAAAGCGGTCGGGCCGAGCCTCATTCCCGCGCGCTCGAATGCTCCCAATTGCCCGCTGACGAGTCGCTTCGGCAAGGTCTGTTCGTCAGGCCGGTCATCTTTACCGGTCTGGGCAACGCATCGCGGCTGGCGCGCGAAGAAATCTTCGGACCCGTGACGTGCGTGATCCGCTTCTCAAGTTACGAAGAAGCAGTGGCGCAGGCCAACGACAGCGACTATGGACTGGCTGCAACCATCTGGACGCAGAACCTGAAGACCGCGCTGGATGCCACCCGGCGCCTGCAGGCAGGCTTCGTGCAGGTGAACCAGAACATCGTGGTCCAGCCTGGATTGTCCTACGGGGGCGTGAAGCAATCCGGCCTTGGCCGCGAGGCGTCGCTGGAAGCAATGCTGGACCACTTCACGCACAAGAAGACCGTGATCTTCAATATGAACTAAGTGACGCTCGTTACGAGGAGACAAAAATGGCTGTGATCGGTTTCATCGGGTTGGGCAATATGGGATTTCCTATGGCGTGCCGACTGAAGGAAGCAGGGCATGAGATTCGCTGCTTCGATCTTAACGCGGGCTCGATGGCGCGCGCCCTGGATGCGGGCCTTGGGCCGCGGGCTTCGGTCGAGGAAACGGTATCCGGGGCGGAGGTCGTCATCACCATGCTGCCCAGCGGCCGGCACGTGCTGGACGTGCTCGCGGCGGACACCCTGCCGCTCGCGCCTGGAGCGCTTGTGATCGATTGCTCGACGATCGATGTCGCGTCCTGCGCGATCTTTCACGAGACGCTGCAAAAGAAGGGGCTGGCCACGCTTGACGCTCCTGTCTCCGGCGGCGTAAGCGGAGCGGCGGCGGGGACGCTCACGTTCATGGTTGGCGGTACGGAATCTGCTTTCGCGCGAGCGCTCGAACTGCTGCGCGCGATGGGCAAGAATATCTTCCATGCGGGCGCGGCGGGCGCCGGCCAGGCGGCGAAGATCTGCAACAACATGCTGGCAGGCATTTCCATGGTGGCCGTCTCCGAGGCCCTGCATCTGGCCAAGCGGCTGGGGCTGGATCCAAAGAGGTTCCACGAAATTGCCTCGACGTCGTCGGGCCAATGCTGGGCGCTCACGAGCTATGCGCCTGAGCCCGGCCTGGTGGCGTCCGCGCCGGCCAATCGTGGGTACGAAGGCGGATTCGCTTCCGAGCTGATGTTGAAGGACTTGCGCCTGGCGGAGCAGGCGGCAGTTGCCAGCCAGTCGCCGGCATTGCTGGGCGCGGCGGCCGCTTCCGTCTACGCCATGCATTGTGCCGCAGGGCGTGGCCGGCTCGACTTTTCCTCCATCATCAAGATGCTCGGCGCATAAGCTGCCCGCAGCTAAATCGAGAAGCAAGGAGACCAACCATGGCAATCGTCCGACGCGTCTTTCAGCTGGCTGTTGTTGCGGCGCTGTTCGCCAGCGGCGCAGCCTTCGCGCAGAAGGAAACGGGTAAGTTGATCGTGGGTTATCCCTCGGGCCAGTCTGTCGACGTGGTCGCCCGGATCCTGGCCCACCGCCTCGGTCCGGCGATCGGGCGGTTGCTGATCGTGGAGAATATGCCGGGGCAGTCCGGCAGCCTGGCTCTGGCAGCGGTTGCGCGGATGCCCGCCGACGGCAGCGTGATGACGCTGTCGGCCTCGGCGGCTCTGGCTGGCAATCCTTTCCTGTATCGGAACCTGCGTTATGACACGGCCAGAGATTTCGAGCCGATCGGCCTGGTCTACGATGCGCCGCTGCTGCTGATGGTCAATAGCGCGCTTCCCATTCACTCTCTCAAGGAGCTGATTGCCTACGTGAAGGCGAATGCGGGAAAGGTCAACTATTCTTCCCCCGGCAACGGTTCGGTGTCCCATCTTGCGATGTCGGAACTCCTGCGGCGAACCGGCATGGAAATGACGCATGTCCCCTATGCCGGTTCCGCCAAGTCGCTGACCGACCTTGCCGCAGGTGAGGTGCAGGTTGCCTTCGATGCCGTTGCGGGCGCGCAGCCCTATCTCGCCAGCGGCAAGGTGCGTGCGATTGCGGTGAGTTCCCGGGAGCGCCTGACGACACTGCCGTCCGTACCGACAGTCGCTGAGTGCGGAGTGGGCATGGACGACTTCGACATGGTCCCGTGGGTGGGTCTGCTCGCGCCCGCCGGCATCCCGAAACCTGTCGTGGACAAGGTGAGCGCGGAGCTCGCGAGGATCGTCCAGTCTCCCGAACTGTCCCAACGGATCGCCGCCCTGGGCGGCCGCCCCCGTAGCAGCACCGCGGCGGAATTCAGAACCTTCCTGCGCGGCGAAATGGGGCGGTGGGCGGCCGTCGTCAAGGCGTCCGGCGCCCGCGTGGAGTGATGTCATGATTGCTGTCGGCTCTGCCACGCTCGCTCGTGACACGCGGCACCATCGGGTCTTGGAGAACGGATTCAGCTTCCATCGCAGTGAGTGGATGCAGACCGGGTCCGACCCGCAGCTGTCTCCCACCGTCTTTCTGGTGGAGCAGCCTCCGCATTCGGTGCTGCCTGCGCACTTTCATACGCAGAATCAATTCCAGGTCTTCAAGCAGGGATCGGGATCCCTGGGATCTCGTGCGGTCGGGCCCGGCTCTGTCCACTACGCCGGCGCATTCACAGGGTATGGGCCTTTGATGGCCGGGCCGCAGGGGCTGAGTTACTTCACTATCCGTGCGGTGTACGAAACGGGCGCGAACTTTCTTCCGGTGGCGCGGGACAAGCTGCGCCGCGGACCGAAGCGGCACGCGCACGGGCCAACGCATGAACCCCGAGCGCTCGAGCAGCTCCGTGCCCTGAAGGCTCCTGTGCGTGCAGAACTGATTGAAGCCGATGCAGGCGGCCCCGAAGCCTTTGCATTGCAGCTGCCTCCGTTCTCGGAATTGTGGGTCCCGGCTGCCCGCGGCTCGGGGCAATTCCAGCTCGTCCTTGCCGGTGAACTGAACACCCCGGAACGCCGGTTGCAGCAGTGGGAGAGTCGGTTCCTGTCAATGGGTGAGCATGGCGGCACCTGCAGCGCAGGTCCGCAGGGTCTTCACCTCCTCGTGCTGCAGGTGCCGGCCATGGCTGCTGAGTACTTGCCGGTCCGTTGAAGCGCGTCGCATCTTCTGTATACTGTCTGAATGACCACAGCAAAATCGAGCGCATTGCGAAAACGGGATCCACAGCCGCTGTCCGTGGAGCAGGTCTGCGAGCGGATTCGCTCCGCCATCCTGCGCGGAGACTTGCGGCCAGGCGCAAAACTGACAGAGCAGGATCTCGCCGCGGAATTCGAAGTGAGCCGCACGCCCATCCGAGAGGCTATCCGCCAACTCGAGACCGAGCGGCTCGTCACCCGGACCCCTTTCGTCGGTGTTACGGTGAGGCAGCTGACTCCGGAAGATGTGCTTGAGCTCCTGGACATCCGCGAAGTGCTCGAGGGTCTGGTGGCACGTCAGGCGACGCGGCATATGGATGCCGCGCACCTGCAGAAGCTGAAGAAGCTGCTCCAGCAACTGACTGCCTGCGCGAAGAAGGAAGATGTCGCCGGCTATCTTGACCACGCGCTGGCGTTTCGCCGTGTGCTCGTCGAATGCTGCCGCAGCGACACGCTGGCCGAGTACGTCCTCGCCATCGAGAATCAGTTGCGCCTGATGGGCAATCGAACCGCTGTGCTGCCCGGTCGGATGGAAGCCGCGATCGAGGAACACGAGAAGTTGCTGGATGCCATCAGTCGCGGCGATGGCGCTGCGGCGGAGCAGCTGAACCGGGAGCGAATCCAGCACATCCGTGACGCGGTTGCGAAGACGATTACCTTCTCGATCTTCTAGACCGCAGGCTGCGGCCGCCAGGGCAGGCTCTCAAGTGCGGTATGAGGTGCCGCGCTCCCGCTCGAGCTTGCGCAACAGGCCAGGCCATTCCACCTTGCCAACCTCCAGGAAGCCGTCAGGACCAAGCATCTTGCGCCCTTGGGCGCGGGTATGCCGGATGGTGGCCTCGGACAATTCATGAAGCGGCACGCCACCGGCCTGGCCATCGATCTGGTACTGACAGGCCATCTCCAGGCGCAGCATCCAGCAGAACGCCTCTCCCACACTGCGGCCAGCCGTGAGTGCACCGTGGTTGCGCAGGATCAGAACGCGACCTTCCGGCCCGAGGTCGCGCACCAGTCGCTGCCGTTCGTCCTCATCGAGTGCGGCACCCTCATAGTCGTGGTAGCCGAGAAAGTCCAGCATGACGCAGGCCTTTTGGCTAAGAGGTCGCAGCCCCATGGCCTGCATCGCGACCGCGTTATTGGCGCGCGTATGGCTGTGCATGACGCATTGCAGATCAGACTGCGACATGTGAATGGCGCTGTGGATGATGAAGCCGGCGGGGTTGAGCAGCGACGGATCGCCTGCCACGACGCGGCCGGCCAGGTCCACCTTGAGCAGGGCCGAAGCCGTCATCTCGTCGAAAAGCGTGCCCAGCGGGTTGACCAGGAAATGGTGTTCGGGCCCGGGCAGCAGGACCGAGATGTGCGTCGACGCGAGATCGGACATTCCATAAAGGTCGGTGAGTTGATAGCACGCGGCGAGGTCGCAGCGTAGCCGCCACTCGACCGGATCCGTGCCCTCGGGCATTGTGGGGGAAGAATGCTGAGCGGTATCGCTTCTCATGTTTTTGTCTCCTTGCTATGTCTATTGGTGGTCAGTGCGCCGCCAACTCAGTCCTCGTTGCGGAATCCCGATGCCTGGACGAGCGGGCGCCAGAACTCGCGCTCGGCATGCAGCGTGCGGGTGACGGTCGCGCCAGGCAGACCAGTCGCTTCCAGACCGACGCGCGACAACAAGACTTTCATCTGCGATTTCTGCATGGCGGCAACGAACGCCCGCTCCAACCGTTGCACCACTTCCGGGGGCGTCCCCGCGGGCACAAAGGCGCTGTATGACGCATTCGCGTGATCGAATGCGTCGATGCCTTCCTCGCGCACAGTCGGGACATCGGGGAGGGCCGGGTTGCGATGGGTGCCAGATACGGCCAGGAAGCGAATCTTTCCTGCGCGATACAGCTCCAGGTGGCTGGCCACGGCGTCGGTGGCTAGCGGGACGTGCCCGCCCACGAGGTCCGTCACGAGCGGCGCGCCGCCTTTGTAGGCCACCGGCCTGAGCGTTACGCCTACGGTCCGGCCCATGCCGAGGATCGCGAAATGCAGTGTCCCTCCCAGCGAGGTGAGGCCGATACTGCCCTGCGAAGGGTTGGCACGGACCCAGCTCACGTATTCCCGCAGCGTCTTGTAGGGGCGATCCGCGCCCGCCGATATCACCGTGGGGACTTCTGCAAGCTGCGCCACGGCAATGAAATCGCGATCGACGTCGTAGTCAAGCCGCCGGTAGGTCATCGGGAAGATGACCATCGGCGCATTCGAGGAAAGCAGCACAGTCCTGCCGTCCGGCTGCGACCGCTTGACGGAGTCGATGGAGATACGCGTCGATGCGCCCGGCCTGTTTTCCACGATCACCGTGCCCATGCCAGCCAGGCGCAGTTGGTCGGCCAGCGCGCGCGCGAGGGTGTCCAGCGCTCCCCCGGGCGGGAAGCCGACAACAAGCCGCAAGGGCGTTGCGCTTCCCGTTGTTGCAGGGGTTTGCGCGCCGGCTGGATTCGCTGCAAGGGCGGCAAGCGCAGCCAGGGCCGCCACCGAGGCAAGAGCAAGCAAATGGCGTATCGATTTCATCATTACATCTCCATATCTGGCCAGCGGGACAAGAGATTATGCGAAGCCTCGAGCAGCGCAGCCGCGCCGAGAAGCTCGGACTCCCCGCGCAGACGACCCACCAGCTGCAACCCGATGGGCAGTCCGTCACGGCCGAAACCGCAGGGCAGGGTGATGGCGGGGTGGCCGGTCAGGTTGAACGGCATGGTCCAGGGGAACCAGTTGGATCGCACCTCGTCGTACAGCCGGCCGTCGATCTCGATCTGGCCGAACAGGTCCTGGTCAATCGGCAGCGCGGTGCGCGCAATGGTGGGAACGGCGATGAAGTCGTGGTCGCGAAGCAGCGCCTGTACGTGCCGGAACAGCCGGGTGCGTTCGAAGTTGGCCCGCTGGTAGTCGACCGCACTGTAGTCATTGGCAAGGGCCAGCTGTTGCAACAGCGCCGGGCTGAGCCGCTCAGGCTGCTCCCGGGCCATCTGGCCGAAGCGCGCTCGCCATACCGTGTGGTTGATGGTGCGCCAGAGCGGCTCGATGTTGAAGTCCGAGCCAGGCATTTCCGCGAGCTCCGCACCCAGGTCCTGCAGCCGCTCCAGGGCAGACCCGAAGCACGCGGCCACATCTGCCGCCAGCGGCCGGCCTGGCGGCACGCTTGCGAACAGGATCCGCTTACGCCGCAGGTCAGTGACAGCGCGCATTGCACCGAGGTAATCGGTGGCGCGCACGCCGGCAGACCATGGGTCCGACGCGTCTTCGCCGGCCATTGCCTGGAGCATCAAGGCCGTGTCGGCCACCGTGCGCGAGATCGGGGTGACATAGGTGAGATTGCCGAAGACATCCTCCACCTGAGAATGCGGAACCAGCCCGATGCTTTGCTTCAGGCCTACGACACCGTTGCAGGCCGCCGGGATGCGGGTGGAACCGCCGCCGTCCGTGGCGATGCCGATCGGGGCGAGGCCAGCCGCTACCGCCACCGCCGCGCCGCCGCTGGAACCACCGCTGGTGCGGTCGGGGTGCCAGGCATTGCACGTGCGTCCGAACAGCGGAGCATCGGTCAGGCACTTCGCCCCGAATTCCGATGTGGTCGTTTTCCCGATGAGGATGGCTCCCTCGCGGCGTAGTCGGGCGACGGCTACCGCGTCCTCGGTCGGAACGTTGTCCGCGAACAGTAGCGAGCCGAAGGTGGTATGCACGCCGCGCGTGTTCACCAGGTCCTTGCAGGCGTATGGAATGCCGTGCAGCAATCCTGCCGGCTCCCCGCGCATGAGCGCTTGCTCCGCGGCTCGTGCCTCGCGCATGGCCTCGTCCGGGCAGAGCGTGATGAAGCAGTTGAGTGTCGACTGAAGCCGGGTAGCACGGTCCAACACAGCACGCGTCACTTCGACCGGGGAAACCTCGCGGGCAGTTATCGCTTCGCGAAGCCGCACGGCAGGCAAAAAGCAGAGTTCCTCATTCATGCAAGACACCCTCGGAGATTCCGGCGCAAGTGACCGGCGACGAATCCAAGTTGACACCCACCGCTCCACCCGGTCAAATACCCGTTCACAATCAGGCCATATCGGAATCGTATGACCCATGGACCATGGACCTTAAGAGCCTGCGTTATTTCGTTGCCGTAGCGGAGGCCCGCAGCGTGGGCAAGGCCGCCGAGCGCCTACATATGGCGCAACCGCCGCTGTCCGTCCAGATTCGCAACCTCGAGGCACAACTCGGCACGCTGCTCTTTGTGCGCGAATCGACCGGAATGCGACTGACAGACGCGGGAAGCGCGCTTTTCGCGCGTGCGCGGGAAGCCCTCGCGTTGGCCAACGAGGGGTTCGAAGCGGCACGCGCAGTAGCGTCCGGGCGGCTCGGGCGACTGTCTGTCGGCTACATGTTTTCGCTCGGCTACGCTGTATTGCCGAAGCTCGTGCCACAGTTGCGCCGCTCGCTCCCCGACGTGGAACTGCAGTTCGTCGAGATGAGCACCGCGACGTATGAAGCGCAGATTGTCGACCACAAGGTAACGCTTGGTTTGTGCATGCCACCGATTCAGCGGCCCGACGTGGCCACGACGATCGTGGGCATGCAGCCGCTACGGCTGGCCTTGCCTGCACGTGCACAGCTCGCGCGGCTTTCGTCGGTGCCGGTGGCACGGCTGCAGGGGCAGAGACTGATTGCGCTGCCCACGCTGAAAGAGGGCGCGGACACTTCGATGGTCGCCGCTCTGCTGCGGCGCAACCAGGTAACCATGCAAATCGTCGAACGGGTGGAAACGGTTCACGCAGCACTGGCCCTGGTACTTGCAGGCGAGGGGTATGCGATCGTGCCGGCGTGCGTGGAAGTCGGCCGGCCTCCGGGTGTCGTGTTCCGGAAGTTTAAGGACGTCGCGGAAGGGTTCGAGGTGGCCGTCTGCCGGCGCCGCGACCTGGAAAGCCCTTTCATCGAGCCGTTCATCGCGGCGGCGCGGCATGCGCTCCGATGACGGCTATGCATCGGCGGGTAACGTTGTATCGACCCCTTTAAGGACACGTAGAAGAGAGGGCCGCTCGAGCACCTGGGCGCCACACCGGCTCCGTGTGGACTACGCCAATCGGTATCGCAACGGTGGGAGCAAACCATGCGGTTGATCATCGAAGCCAGGTTGGCCGACGAGGGCAGCGACACTGGCGCTGGCACACGTGGGGCGCGGGGCGGGCGCAGCGTAACCGCTTGGGAAAGAAAGGCCTTGTCTCCCTCCGGTATGCCACGCCTCTTTCTGGCCAGCCACGGGGGTCAAGCGTGAACCATGACCCAATCGCGGCGCATGAATGCGCTCGCCGCATCGACCAGTGCCGCAAGGACGAGCATGGCGATGATGACGGTGCAGGCCTGCGCCAGATGAAAGAGGGAGAGTTCGAAGTACAGCATCTGCCCAAGCCCGCCAGCGCCGACGAAGCCGAGGATCGCCGCCATGCGGATATTTGTCTCCCATCGATACAGGGTGTAAGCCAGGAACTGCGGTTGGACGCAGGGGAGCGTGCCATACAGGAAGGCCAGGGCGGGAGACGCCCCGGTTGCCAGCAGCGACTGTGCCGGCGCGGCCGGCGCATTCTCCAGTGCTTCGGCGAACAGGCGGCCAAGCACGCCGGCGGTGTGCAAGGCCAGGGCAAGGGTGCCGGCAAATGGTCCGAGGCCCACAGCAAGCACGGTGAGGACCGCCCACACCAGCTCGGGCACCGAGCGCAACAGGTTCAGCACCAGCCGCGACAGCGCCTTCAGCGCAGCGCCATGCCGGCCGGAGGCAGGTAACGCCAGGACCAGGCCAAGGACCGCCGCGCACAAGGTGCCAACGGCAGACATCGCGAGCGTTTCGAGCATGCCCCTGGCTGTCCTGGCAAGAAAGCCGGCCGACAAGTCGGGGGGAAAGAAGGATTGCAGGAAGCGCAGCATCTCGCCGGCCGCGTCTATGGAGAAGAGCTGGCCAAGATTGAGCGAGAGATAGGCGAAACTGGCCGACACCACCGCTGCCACGGCGATCAGGGTGAGCAGGCAGCTCATGCAGAGCTGGGCGGCCTTGGTCTTGTTTGCCATGATTTACGCCAGCAGTTTGCGCAGCCGGGCGCTGATCGCGTCCGCCAGCAGGACCAGCAGCAGGAAGACAAGCAGGATCGTCGCGGCTTCACCGCCATTGAGCAGTTTCATCGCCTGGTCCATCAATTGGCCGAGCCCACCGGCGCCGACGAAGCCCATCACCACCGAGGCCCGGATCGCGCACTCCCAGCGATAGACCGTGTAGGAAACCAGCTCCTGAGCCGCATTCGGCAGCAGCCCATAGAGCAGCGCCACCAGGCGGCCGCTACCGCCGGCGAGGAGCGCGTCCACCGCGCGCCTGTCGCTGGACTCGAGGATTTCCGCATAGACCTTCGTCAGCATGCCGCCATAGGTGATGGCAAGTGCCAACACGCCAGCCGCAGGCCCCAGTCCCAGGGCGCGCACGAAGAGCAGGGCCCAGACCAGCTCGGGCACCCCGCGCAGCAGGAGCACAAGGGCGCGCACGCCGACGCGCAATGCCATGCGCGGCTTGCGGGCGGGGCCAGGTCCGATGCGGGAGATCGACAGGCTGTTCGTCATCGCTACGGCAAGCGGCGTGGCAATGACGAAGGCGAGGGCAATTCCCGCCGTGGCGATCGCCAGTGTCTCCAGCGTGGCCTTGACCACGTAGCCGAGAAACTCGGCCGAAACCTCAGGGGGAAGAAAGTTGCGCAAAAAGCGCCCCATCACTTTCAGGTTTCCGGCTTCGAACAGCGCCGACGGACTGAACTGGGAAAGCCTTAGCAAGGGCCACAGCAGAAGCAGCGCAACGACCAGGCCGCTCGCCCGGCGCAGCGCCTGCGGATCGCGCGGGTGGGCGGTCATCGGCACGCCGATTTGGGCCGGTCGCCGCCAGCCGATAAGGCAGCCATGCGCAGCGGCTCGCGGCCGTGCACCGGCGGCGACTCGCTTTCGGAGGCATAAAGCTCTCGCAGCAGGACATCGGTGACGCGTTCGGCCGGCAGGTCGAAGGCGATCGCGCCTGACCTGAGCCCCACGATGCGGGGAAACCAGCGCAAGGCCAGATCTACCGCGTGCAGGCTGGCGACCAGGGTCGCTGTCCGCGTCGCCGCTTCCTTGCACAGCTCGCCCAGTGTGAGGTTGGCCAGCACAGGGTCCATCGCCGAGACGGGCTCGTCCGCCAGGATCAACTCGGGGCGCTGGTATAGCACGCGAGCGACGCCTACCCGCTGGAGCTGGCCCCCGGACAGTTGATCGCAACGGTCGAACAGGCGGTCGGCCAGATCGAGGCGGGCGAGCTGTTCGGTGGCGCCGGCGAGGTCAGCCGGGTAGGCCAGGGACAGCATTGACTTCCATGCTGGCCAGACGCCCAGGCGGCCGGCCAGGATAGCGGTGACGACGCGCTGCCGTGGTGGCATTGGCGGCGCCTGGTGCACCATGCCGATATTGCAACGCAAGCGCCGCAGGCGTCCGGCGGACAGCGCCCAGGGGCTTTGCTCCAGCAACTCGACGCGGCCCTCGCTTGGCCGCAGCGCTGTTGCCAGCAAACGCAGCAAGGTGGTCTTGCCGGCTCCCGATGGGCCGATGACGGCGATGCGTTCGCCGCGGCCCCCGGCGAGCGTCAGTTGGCTGAGCGCACACTGTCCGTTGGGATAGCGGATGCTGGCGGTCTCGATGCGGAAGCTCACTTGATCAGGCCCGCGCCACGCGCCGCAGCCTCGATGCCCGAGTAGTTCTCCGGCCGGGTGGTGATGAATTTGGACGTCCGCTGCAATGCCATGATCTCCCGCTGTTCGGGGTTGCTCGGGTCAAGCCGGAGGAAGGCCTCGGTCAGCTTCTTGCGCAGGGCCGGATCGAGACCGCCGCGTACGGTCCAGTTGTAGTCGTAATAGGGCGGCGTGACGGCGAATACCCTGACCTTGTCGGTATCAACCTTTTTCTGCTCCACCAGCTTGTCCCAGACCGAGGCATTGAGGACGCCGGCGTCGGCCCGGCCGGCCTGGACGAAGGCGACGGTCGCATCGTGGGCGCCTGAATAGGCGACGGTCTTGAAGTCCTTGTCCGGATCGATGCCGGCCTGCAACAGGAAATGCCGCGGCATCAGGTGGCCGGAAGTCGAAGACGGCGAACCGAAGGTGAAGGTGCGGCCCTTCAGGTCCGCCAGGGATTTGATCGTCTTGTCGGCGGTGATGAATTTACTGGTGAAGGCGGCATCTTCCTGCCGCTGGACGATAGGGATGGTCGCCCCATTCGTGCGGATCTTGCTCTGCACGTAGGTGAAACCGCCCAGCCAGGCCATGTCGATCTTGCCCGTTGCCAGCGACTCCACCACGGCAGCGTAGTCCGTGACCGGCACGAACTCCACCTTCATGCCGGTTTCCTTCTCCAGGTATTTGCCCAGCGGCGCGAACTTGCGCTGCAATTCGGTCGGTGCCTCATCGGGGATGGCCGACACCTTGAGCACCGGCTGGGCGCTGGCAAGACCGGCCACGCCCAGCAGGCCAAGCATGGAAAGGCGCTTCAGGGTGCGCAAGAGAATAGGGAGCATAGTGGGGAAGGATTCAGGGTTGGCACGGCAATGGTGGGGACGGGCGGCCTTCGCTGGTCTCGATGCCTACCAGCGGCGCGGGCCCGGAAGTACTTCGAATTGCCTCGAATTCTAGAGGATCTCCGACAGCACACCGGGAGTCCGCAACTTCCGCCATTCGTTTTCCGGTTCACGGCGGGGATGCGGCTTGTGCTTGTTTCAGGGCGTCGGCGACAAGTTTAATCACTTCCGCCCGTTCCCGCGCCGGTGCGAACAGCGGCGCCCGGCGCGCAACTTGCTCCCGCAGGCGGGCCAAAAAAGCGCCATCCCGGCTGACCCGCTCGAGCAGCAGCGCCAGTTGCCGGGCGTCGCCCGCGGGGAAATAACCCTCATAGTCGGAGCCCAGCATGCCGATATTGCCCGGGATGCGGCTGGACAGAACCGGCACACCGCTGCTTACGGCCTCGACGATGACGTTGGCGCCGCCTTCCATCACGCTCGAGATCACCATCGCCTGCGCTTGCCGGATGCGCCGGCGCGTCTCCGCGTGCGGCAGGCTGGCCAGCCAGACGTAGCGCTGCACCGCCGGCCAGGCACGCGCTTGCAGAGCCTGCGCCGCTTGCAGGTACGCATCGTCAAGGGCGCCGCCTATGTGGATGAGCCGCACTTTCGAATCGTCGAGGAGCAGTTCCAGCGCCCGCATGGGGGTCAGAGGGTCCTTTTCCGCCCGCATGTGGCCCACCAGTACGATATCGAAGGTGCCACCACCGGGTGTACCCGGCGCACATGCCGGAGCCGACTGGTAAATCACACGGCACTTGGCGCGATGCCGGGGAGACAGTTCGGCTGGCCCTTCGTCCTGCAGCACCACCAGGTGGGTGGCGAGATCGAGGGAGCGCCGGGCGGATTCGTCGCAGTGGATGTCGCGATAGAGGTCGGTCCCGGTCAGCACCGCTACTAGCGGACGATCCGGGCAGGCTGCGGCAAACCTTGCGATACTGTCTGCCGACCGCCGGGCGTGCAAGGCGATCATGCAGTCGGGCAGGGCGCCGCGCTCGCCGTCCGACGGCCACTCCGCTGCCAGCAGGACTTCGTAGTCGGCGCGCAAGAAGCGGGACCAGCGGCTGGCGGTTTGCCAGTTGCCGTTATTGGCTTTCCGGAGTGCCGGACTGATAATTGCCACTGTGGCCTTTGGAGGGTGCATGGCGATGAGCGCTGAAGGGCTTGCTGCGAGAAGGATAAACAAGTTCGGGCTGGATGAGGCGTTCGTCGAAGCGCATCGACGCACGTGGGCCATCCTGCAGGATTTGTCGCCGTCCCAATGGTGGGTTCGCTACGATCCGGGCATCAACCCGCCATTGTGGGAGTATGCCCATATCGCCTGGTTTACGGAGCACTGGATACTGCGCGATCCGCGCGCCGACCAGGAGGGGCGCTTCGCCGTCAGTCTCCCGTCCTTGCTGGCCGACGCGGATCGCTGGTTCGATTCCATGCGCGTTGCCCACCAGGACCGCTGGCATCTGGACCTGCCTCAGCTCGCAGAGATACGCGACTACGTGGGTGCGGTGCTGGAAGGCGTGCGCAACCGGCTTGCCGGAACTGACGACACCGACGAGGCGCTCTATTTTTTCCGTCTCGCCTTGTTTCACGAAGACATGCACGCCGAGGCGCTGACCTACATGCGCCAGACGCTTGACTATCCGCTGCATGCTCCGCTTGCGATGCCTTCGCTCGCGCCCGGCGGCGGCGATGTGGCGATCGCCGACGATGCCTTTCTGATGGGAGCATCGGGAGACGGCGGATTCGTGTTTGACAATGAGAAGTGGGCCCATGCAGTCCGCATCGCCCCGGCTCGTATCGACCGCCAATGCGTCAGCAACGCGGCATTCGCCGAGTTCGTTGCCGCGGGCGGATATCGCGATCGGCGCTGGTGGTCGGATGAAGGGATGGCCTGGCTGCAGCAGAGCGGGCTGGCGCATCCGGCCCGGTGGCGCCAGGCGGCGCGCGACGTGCCGGGGCAATGGGAATTGCGCTGGTTCGGGCGGTGGGTGACGCTTCCCCTTGACCTGCCGGTCTGCCATGTCAACGCCTATGAAGCGCAGGCCTATTGCCGGTGGGCCGGCAAGCGTCTGCCCACGGAAGCCGAATGGGAGTATGCGGCGAGCCGCGGCCTGATCCAGTGGGGTGGGGCGGTGTGGGAATGGACGACCGGTGCTTTTCTGCCTTATGCGGGTTTCTCGGCAGACCCCTACCATGAGTACTCCGCGCCCTGGTTCGGAACGCATCGCGCGGTTCGCGGCGGCTCGTTCGCCACGCATGCCCGCATGCGGCATCCCCGCTACCGGAATTTCTATCTGCCGCACCGCAGCGACATGTTCGTCGGATTCCGGTGCTGCGTTTGACGGGTATTTTGAGCGTGGTCGCGAAATCCCCCGCAACGATGCAAGATCGGCTCCTGCCTCCGCGCTGTTTCCGAGATGCCATCGCTGTTGCGCTGCCGTTGGCGCTGACGTTCGCCTTGTCCGGCTGCGCAGCCGTATCCGGCCCCGTGTGCGCGGCCGGCGAGGAGCGCGCGGTTAGCGAGCTGATGTACTTTGGCATGGCGAAGCCTGATGGGGTGGTGTCGGCATCCGAATGGGACGCCTTCCTGCAAGGCTCGGTGACTCCGCGCTTTGCGCAGGGTTTTACGGCCTGGCCTGCTTCAGGACAATGGCGCGGCGCCAATGGCGGCGTGGTGCGCGAGGCCTCATACGTCCTCAGTCTGGTGTACCCCGCGGACGAGCGCAGCGAAGCCGGGGCGCGAGCAATCGTCAACGAGTACAAGACCCGCTTTCAGCAGGAAGCAGTGCTCCGGGTTCGCAGCCATGTGTGTGTGTCGTTCTAGCACAGCGCGCCAGTAGCCGGCGCAAGCGGCTTTGCGACTGCGGTGGCTCATATCACTCGGTACGAGATGCGGGTTTGGACCCGTCCAAGGATTATCGTAACGGGTTGGAATATTCGGCCGGGCCCGCGTGTTTGCCAAGCAGTGCAGGCACGAGTCCCTCGGTGTCGGCACTGGCGCGCAAGCCCAAGGCGTCGGCAAGCCGGGCTGCCGCCTCACCACCGAGGGCGTGGCCCAGCGCGTGCAACGCCCGAGCCTGCGATCGCGTACGACGTTGATACCGACCGGCCAAGGCGTGGATGTTCTCGGCAAACGTACGACGGGGGCAGTTGGCGTTCATACACTTGAAGCGACGCACCTCAATAGCGAGAACGACCCGCTGCCCGAGCATTGGACGTTCTTCCAGCTTGCGCACATAGCGGCCGTGGAGCCGGTGACTCCAACTATGGCAGGCCGGACACGGTGCCCTGTGACGCGCACGGGATGGCATCCGCGAACATCATTGCCGCCATGGCAGCAGGGATCGACCATTTCCGCCTGGCGACCGCGGGGGAAAGCAGCGCGCGCCGTTTTTCACATGCCGAACTGGTCAAGATGCTGAACGCAATGGAATGCTTCGCGAACGGCAATATCGCTACATCATCTGTGCATGCTTAGTGAGCACGGAGGCGGCCATATCAGTCCGCTTCGTTCGGAATCGTGGCATGCCATCGGCGATCGCGAATCGCTTGCGCCACCGACTCCTGCAGTAGCGCGGCCGTATGCTCCGCGGCACGTGATAATGCAAAGAGCTTTGACGTGCCAAGATGCGCGGTGCGCTGCATGCTTCCTCCCTCGATTGTTATCACGAGACTCATCGCGCACGACCAGGCTTGAGTTCCTTCGCTCCTGATTGCACCCAGGAAAAGAACCGCGCGATCGCCGGATCGTGGCGTCGTCGCGCCGGACAGACGAGGAAGTGCTTCCGCCCCGTTTCAACGATCTCCGGAAACGGCGCGATGAGACGCCCGGTGGCCAGATCGTCTTCGACGAATTCCGGCTGCGCAATGCAGATGCCCAGGCCCTCAATGGCGGCCTGGTACATCAACAGCGAGAAGCCGAACTCGATCTGATTCGCAAGCCGCAGACTCGGCCGTCCCATTAGTTGGAGCCAGAGCCCCCAGTCATTGGGCCGGTTCACGCTGTGAAGCAGGGTCATCGACTCAAGTTCGACCAGGCGCGGCTTGCGCTTACCCCACAGCCGTGGCGAACAGACCAGGATGCCGGTTTCGCTCATCACCGGAAAGGCATACAGTCTGGTATCCGGCTCCTCTGCTCGCAGCATGCCAACGTCGACATCCTCGGACTCGAAGTCGACCGGATGCACGCTCGTGCTGATGTGCAACTCGATCTCCGGATGAAGGACCTGGAATTCCGGCAGGCGGGGCATCAGCCACTTCATTGCGAATGTCGGCGGCACCTTGAACTGCAAAGACTGGCTGTCGCCACGCGAAATTTGCTGCAACGCACGTTCCAATGCCGTGAAGCTGCGCTGACAGGCCGCCGCCAGCAGTTCCCCGTGCGGCGTCAGGCGTAAGGTCCGGCCGCTGCGTTCCACCAGGCGCTTGCCCACACGTTCCTCAAGCAGCGACACCTGCTGGCTGACCGCGCTCTGTGACACGTGAAGTGCCTCCCCGGCCCGCGTGAAGTTGAGGTGCTCGGCGACCTTCTCGAAGGCGCGTAATGCGGTGAGTGGAAGGGAAGTCATTAGCTGACCTAATACAAAGACAAGAAGTCTAACTTCTAACGCAGGGAATTCTGAGCGAGACTGCGGGACAGAACAAGTAATTCTACTTATAGAAGGAGACGTTCTTGTCCACTCACCCCCACACTCTTCGCTTTGACGGGCGCATCCTGTTTCTGTCGCAAGACGCCCAAGCCATGGAACGGCAACTTTCCGGGCAGGACCTTTCGCTCGAGGAGGCGTTGCCGCTGCGCACGAACGTCTCGACCGACGAGATTACCCCAGCCTGGATCTGCTACCACTATGACGAAAAACTGGGCGACTTTCCTTACCTCGGCCTGAAGTGCGGCAACGCGCAGCCGGTTGCCGCCGGCAGCGTCAGGGCGGGCGGGTTTGCCGTCACGGTCGCCGGCCGGCGCTACGGCAAGGGATCCTCGCGCGAGGCCAGTCCTTATGCCGAACGGTGTGCAGGCATTCGCCTCGTGATTGCCGAGAGCTTCGAAAGAATCTACCGGCAGAATTGCCGCAACCTCGGCATCCTGACGTCCACAGACTTTGGCCTCATCGACCGCATCCGTCGTGGCGAGCCGATCTCCATCGATGAATTCACGCGTGATGAGGACGAATTGACCCGGGAACTGATCCTTCGGGGCGGGCTGTTCAACCTGATGCGGGCGCGCAAGCAGGGCTGGGCGCCAGCCATGCAGCCAGTTGCCCCCCGGCCGATGACCTATGCGGAAAAGATCATCGCGCGTGCCAGCGTCGGTCAGCCGGTGCAGCCCGGCTATTCCGTGTTCGTAAAGACGGACTGGCGCTACGCGCATGAGTACAGCTCGCCGCTGGCCATCGTCGCGCTCGAACGCGAAATGGCCGGCAGGGTGGTGCTCCACGATCCGTCGTCGATTGTTTTCTTCTCCGACCATCTGACCTTTGTCCATCGGAGCATGCCACCCGAGCGTCGCAAGCTTGGCCTGCTCGACCTGGCCCAGGCGATGGCAAAGGTGCAGCAACGCTTCTGTGAAGCGCACAACCTGCGGCTGCACGGCTTCCTGGCGGATCGCGAGGGGTCCGAGGGCATCAGTCATTCGATCATGGCCGAGCGCTACATCCTGCCGGGACAAGTGGCGATCGGCACGGACTCGCATACCACGCATTGCGGCGCGCTCGGGGCCTTTGCCTTTGGTGCCGGCTCCAGCGAGATGGCAGCAGCGTGGATGACGGGCGAAGTGCCTTTGCGCGTGCCGAGGACCTGCCGCGTTGTCCTGACCGGCCGTCTGCCTGCCGGCGTCGAGGCCAAGGATGTGGCGCTTCATATCCTGCGGACGCCGTATGTGCGGGAAGGCCACGCGATCGGCCAGGTCTTCGAATACGCCGGGGAAGCCCTGTCGGCCTTGCCAACCGACGAGCGCGCGACATTGACCAACATGGTGGCCGAGATGGGCGGCATCACCGGCCTTGTCGCGCCCGACGAGGAGACCGTGCGCTTCCTGCGCGAACGCCGGGGCATCGATTTCCGGATCGAGCCATGGATGCGCAGCGACGCAGGCGCCGAGGTCGCGCAGACGATCGAAATCGACTGTTCCGCCCTGCAACCGATGCTGGCACGCCCCGGCGATCCGGGCAGTGGATTGAGCGTGGGGGAGCTTGATGCGCCCGTTGGCATCGACATCGCCTATGGCGGATCGTGTACGGGCGGCAAGCGGGAGGATATGCGGCATTGCTATGAGGTGCTTGCCTGGGCCGTCGAGCGTGAGCTGGCAGTCGCACCCGGTGTGCGCTTTATCCTTCAGGTGGGCAGCCAGGACGTCAGGGAGTTCTGCGCACAACAAGGCATCCTGGACGTTTTTGCGCAGGCCGGTGTGGAACTGATCGAGCCTGGCTGCGGTGCCTGTGTAAATGCCGGGCCTGGAGTATCCGAACGTCCAGAGCAAGTCACCATCAGCTCGATCAACCGCAATTTCCCGGGACGGTCCGGCCCTGGCCAGCTGTGGCTCGCCAGTCCGTCCACCGTGGCGGCCAGCGCCATTGCCGGCCGCATCACAAGCTTCGAACAACTGCGCGCGGCATTTGATAAGTAGCGCGGCGGCGATCAGATCATAACGACTAAAGACTCACGGAGACCAAGCATGCCCTTCCTCGATCTGCGTCATTGGATTTGCGGCGTTGCCGCGACGATGCTTTCGCTTTCCCTTCCGATTTGGGCGCAGGGCAACCCCTTGCGCATCATCGTTCCCGCTAGCGCCGGCTCCGGACAAGACGTGATGGTCCGCTCTGCGCAGTACGCGATGAGCAAATCGCTGGGCCGGCCGGTGGTAGTGGAAAACCTGCCGGGCTCGGGCGGGATCATCGGTACGCAGCAACTGGTCAAGGCGGCGCCGGACGGCAACACGATCGCCTTCGTCTCCAACAATCATGTGGTCAATCCGGCCGTCTACAAGAAAATGCCCTATGACAGCCTGAAGGACATCACGCCGATTGCCGTACTGGCGGAGACGCCCTTCGTGCTGGTGGTCAATCCGAAGCGGCTGCCCGCCGGCAATCTCAAGGAGTTGGTGGCGTTGATCAAAGCGAAACCGGATCAATATAACTTCGGCTCGTCCGGCAACGGCACGATTCTTCATCTGGCCGCCGAGACGTTCCTGGACGCGGCGGGTCTGAAGGCACGCCACATCCCCTACAAGGGCGTGGGGCCGATGACCACGGACCTGATCGGCGGCCAGGTTGATTTCGCTGTGCTGTCGGTGCCCTCCGTGCAGGCACACCTCAAGGCCGGCACGCTGCGTGCCATTGCCGCGACCGGTGCTACCCGTGTGCCGTCGCTCGCGAACGTCCCGACGCTGCAGGAGCAAGGCATCAACGTGTCAGTGGGAGGATGGCTTGCCGCGATCGGGCCGGCCGGGCTCCCGGCGGCCGAAGTTAAACGCTTGCGTGATGGGATTGTCGCTGCCTGGATGTCTCCCGAGGTAAAGAAGGCCATGGCGGAACAGGAGAATATTCTGCGTCCGTCGACCTCGGAAGAGGCTGCGGCGCTCTTTGCGCGCGAGCAGCGGCGCTATGCGGCGCTGGTGCGCAAGACCGGCGTGACACTGGACTGATTCCTATCATGCTGCCGCCCTGGCGGCTCCGGTTACTGGGCTTCTCAGGGGGGGCATGCCCCCGCTACTACGTTCGACTTGCCTCGTCGCCGCCATATCGTGCTGGGGCCTGACGCGCCAGGCTCCAGCACCTTTCACAGGATCAGCCGCTCCCCACATCGTGCCGGTAGGTGGAGCTGTTGCCGATCGGTAATTCGGCGGACACCCGCTGCGTCACGGATGTCCGGCAGGCGCGAAGGCGTCGAACGCATCGGCGGCTGGAAGCCGCGTCCACGCCTGTGGACCAGCGTGGATTTCATTGACGGTCAGGAGGCATGCATCCAGTTCGCGCCGCAACCGCGCACAATAATTATGGTGCGGCGGCTGCGTGCCGACTACGACGCGGCACTGCGGTCGTATGACCTGTTGCCAATGCCGACGATGCCGCTGCGCGCGTCGCGGTGTCCGAGGACGAGATGCTGCAGCTGTCCAATACAGCGATCTCGCTGATCGCGCTGACGCTCGGGGGCCTGCAGCGCAACGACGCCACCCAGTCTCGAATGAAGGCGCTGACGCTGAATCGCGTGAAGCGGCAGCTGCTCGACCACCTGCGCGATCCAGAACTGAACCCGACGATGATCGAGCAGGCAGTCGGGATGTCGTCGCGATACACCAATAAACTGTTCGAATCGGAGAACACATCGCTGATGCGCTACGTGTGGAATCTGTGGCTTGAGCGGTGCGCGGAAGATCTCGCGAATCCGAGGTGTGCACTACTGCGCATGTCCGACATCGCATTGCGCTGGGGATTCAACGACATGTCGCATTTCAGCCGGGTGTTCCGCGAGCGGTTTTCGATGTCGCCACGAGCGTGGCGCGCTCGGGCGACAACCTGACACTGCGGCCTGCTGTTACCCATGGCGTCACATTGCGGTGTCGAGCCAGTGTTGCTCGACGGCCAGAAGAGGCACGTGCCGATGTCCTGGTAACTGCCGACGCGCGCGGAGCGGCTAGATAGTGCACGGAGGACGTCAGCGGCGACGAGCCACCCTAAGTTTGGCTAATCCCCGGTAGACCCGGCGGTTGTCAACGTAGCTGTCGCGTCACCTCACGCAACCTGCTTTAATTCTGCCGGCACAATCCGCTCCGGATTGAGCCAGACTTCGTCCGCCAAGCTCCAGTCCCGCGTCGGCCCTGACCATCGCGCAGGCGTTCTGGCCTTAGCCTCGGCATAGACCGCTTCACGGTGCGCCAGGACCGCCGGGGCGAGGCCACTGTGGCGCTGCGTCGGCGTGACGAATTTCAGTCCACTATGCTTGTGCTCGTGGTTGTACCAACGCACGAATCGCTGCGTCCATGCGCGTGCCTCGTCCACGCTGCCGAACGCCTGGCGCGGGTAGTCCGGCCGATATTTGCAGGTCCGGAACAGCGACTCCGCGAAGGGGTTGTCATTGCTCACGCGCGGCCGGCTGAACGAAGCGACCACCCCCAGGTTTTCCAGGGTGGCCAGCATCGTCGCGNGCTCGCCGCATGAGCAACGCCGCCAACTCTGCCGATTCCGCCCGATGCACTTCGTGACCGACGATCTTGCGGCTGAACACGTCCAGCATCATGTACCAGTAGTAGTACTGCCCCTTGATTTCCGCTGGCAGTAGAGTAAGAGACAGGGCGTAGTCGGACTATTTCCCTGCCTCTCCTCTCCGGTAGGGTCGAGAACTGGCGCGCGCACGGTAGGCACCGGTGGTGATTCCACCGCTTTCGCAATGGCCCGCAATCCGGCAACCATAGTCACGTTTCCAGCTCCCGCCACGTCAAACGCAGCAT
>NZ_QKWJ01000086.1 GCF_003353055.1 Cupriavidus lacunae | reverse complement strand
GTTTGCGCTGGCCTTCGCTCAGCTCAATTTTTGCCGCGATTCTCATGGGTTCTCCCTCCTTGCACAAACAGGAGACTCGCAAATCGCGATTAAGTTGCATTATTTATGACGCACTACACTAGCAGAGGGGGCACTTCGCCGCATGGACCAAGCGCCCGGCGCGACGATAGTCATAAACGCTTCTTCGACGCAGGAGACGAACGTGCTGAGTCCTCTCATGAGTTCGCCGGGCAGCCCTGCATGCCTTTGAAGCCCGGGCAAGCCGCGCTGGCGGCCATTGCCTTCGTCGTCTTGCCAGTTCTCTCCACGGCGGCTCACGATCCGGGTCCCGTTCCGCCCTGTGGGGCGGACGTATCACCGGTTTTCCCCACTCCCGAGGAATCGCCGGCGATTGCGAGTTGGCGAGCGGCAGAGATCGATAGGATCCACTGGATCCCGCCCGCTTGCACGGGATGGTCGGCTTCGTCGGGCTCCAGACTCGTTGTCGCGATCGCCGCAAGCTTTCGGTTCGAGGGCGATTTACAATCGCTCCTGGCGCGCGCAGGAGCGATTTCCGCGCTTCGCGACGCGCGCTACTGGTCGACGACTGAGCATGCATGGCGCCCGCTAGCGCTCGACGCTGCAGCGCTTTCCGACAGTGACCCGAAATCCCGGCGTCGTAATTTTGTGGCGTCCGAACTGACACGGGGCAGCCAGCACTACTATTGGATCAACGACAACCGCACCGGCTCCGTTGTCTATCGTCTGCGCGTTCTTGAGCGAGATGAGCATCGCGTGGTGCTGGCCAGGGAAAATGCTTCGCCGGTACGCGCGTTCGCGACAACTCTGTTCGAGCCTGGCATGCCGCAGACCGTCGAATTCATCGAGCGGCGCTCGGACGTCTGGACCTTCTATCGGCAGGCATTCGAACGGACCGGGAGCCCCCCGCGGCGCCCTAGCGCGAGCACGTGCACGCCGGCGCGCTTAAGTTCGCGCGCGATACCGACGTAGTAGTTGAGCTCGTACTGCGCGCGCGCCCATCAAAGAAGGTCACCCGGGTAGTAGGATCGCGCCCTCACATAGGGCACCACTTTCGCATACGGCTTCGATCGCCGCTTGCAAGTCGCTCACGGTGATCTGCACCGCCACCCGGTACATGACGCGGACCAAGCTCCAAAAAGCAGGGCGGCACAGCGAAACACATCAGTTGCCAATTTCACATGGGTTTTCTACGAAGCGCGCGACGCCATGGTCAAGAATATCGAACAGCAACTCTTTGATTTTCGTGAATATTTGTTCAGCACTCAGCGAAGTGCAGCTTTCGCAAGCGGGGAAATCAGCCCAATCAGATCCTGCGTGTTGCGGTCCAGGACCGCCAGTCGATGTACATACATGCCTCTCGTTCATGAGCGTCGCTGCTTTTTCGACTGAATCATCACCGAAACAATATAGAACCTCTGCTGACATTGCCTCGCCGACAGTCATCTGGCTCACGTTCCGACCGTCCGCGACGCCACCCATCGCAATATCACGATCGGTAAGACTCGTCTTCCTTGGCACACTGGCAAGCAGCCAATATCTTCATGCTTGAGTTGGCGTCCCGCAGAAGGCAGGGATTCCGTGGCTTGCCCCTTCTCTTCCGGATTTTGCGAACGCCTCTCCAAGCCACTTCGCTACCACCGACGGCTGGGCCGGCAATATGGTCAACGAAGTTCCCGCCCGCTCAATGCCGGATGCATTGGCTCACTCACTTCGGCGGCTGTTTCTTGCGAAAAAGAACGCGACTAGCGCGCCGGTGGCGAAGGCAATTCCGACGGCCTTCATCGGCGAGTTGACCACGCCTTGTTGGACGCCTTGCACCATATGACAAGCGCGCTCACAGACATGGTGCGCGCCATCCAGGTACATTTTGCGAAGGCGGCGAATTAACGCGCTGGCGCTTCGGGGGGGACGGTTGCCGTCAAATGCGAGCTCGTCGAGAATAAGCCCCAGGTGGGCGATCAGCGCCCTAGCTTCCTCGGCGGCTAGCGCCCTCCTCTCGCGAGCGGAGTTGAGCCCGTTTACCATTTAGTGTCACGCTCCCATGCTTTTAGCTCTTCCTCTGTTTGCTCCTTTGTATAGCCGTAGCGCTCCTGGATTTTCCCGGCGAGCTGTTCGCGTTTGCCCTCGATCTGAGTAAGGTCATCGTCGCTCAGCTTCCCCCACTGTTCCTTTACCTTCCCCTTCGCTTGCTCCCACTTGCCTTGGATTTGATCCCAATTCATGGTCAACTCCTCTTCGCGCTCATGACAATCCGTCGCCGGATACCCCTCGGCAGCATGCGGTGACGGGACACACCAGTAACCTTCGCAGGACTTTCCGAGCACACACTACCGCCGACATTCAATCCGGCTTGCCAGATGATTTGAGTAAGGCATGACGCTCTCAAGTTACATCAATCTTCAAGAGGCTAGTCGCCTGGATCAAATATAGTTCGGAAAAGAACACCTCGGCACGCTGGGTCATGTGAGTCGTACGCTGTTCGTCACATGGCGCAGGTGTCTCGCAGCCTCAAGAGAGCAAGGAGTCATCTCATTGCTGATGACGTGCAACTACGCCCGGCGTCCCACTCGGACATATCTTCGTTCGCCGCATTCCAGACTGGCAGCCTGCAAGATCCATAGCGCGAGCGCCAGCAGGCCGGCCGTGACGAGCACGAGCGCGCCGACATAGCCGCCAAGGCCCAGGTAGCGGCTGATCCACAAGCGGGGCGGGGCGCGAAACCCGATGGCACGTTCGAGCGCGCAGCGGCCCGGCCCGATCAGGTGATAGCCGGGATCCGGAGAAACGCACGGCGCCAGGCCGGACGCACAAGCGTCTCCCCTGACCTCGCTGCCCCGTGCGCCGGGGCGCTGGTCTGGCCATGCGCACCGGAAGCGGTTCGATGACGCAATATCGGAAAATCATTCCCAGAAGGTTTGCCGCCGCATTGCGCCTTCTCCATAACGCCCCCTGCTCCCGACCTCCCCGCTCAGTAGTCCACGCCGCCGGCCCGCATCCCCGCAAGCCGCTCAAAGGCCAGCACGAATGTGCTATGGCAGCGCCGCAGCTTTCTCCTTTGCATCATCATGCGCGACGAGCATGCTGACGATGGCTTGCTTGGGCTTACCATTCGAATCCACCGTCGCGCCGTCCAAATCTGCGGCGATGATCTCCCTCACCCTATTCTTTGCCCGTTCGAGGCGGATCTGCATTTGTGCTTGGTTCGTGACGGCTCCTTGATGAGACCTGACACGCATCTGCTTGTCACAATCAAAGACTAGTTGCGGGAATCTTTTCTGTCGGTACGACGACGGACAATCCGATGAATAGCCTTCGTCGCGCGTGCCGGCCGACGCCTGCTCCCCGGGCGCGGCAAGATGATGATCCGAGAAAAAAATTCTGCGGACTGTACGCCTGCGGACGGCACAGTTTGCCGGGACAAGTTATACACAACGAAACACGAACGTCCTTCGTGCAAATTGCGGCAATACAAGGCCGCACGGTTAGCCTCTAATGCATGCCGCCTCGTCCCCCAAAGCCCGGATTGGAGTAGTGCCGGCCGTGACAAATGCCAGAGTCGCCAGGTCGATCGCGGAAGTTGAAATGCTGCAGGGGTTGCAGCGGGATTCGTTTGCCTACTTCGTGAACGAGGCGAACCCGGCAAACGGCCTGGTGTTCGACAAGACACGCCTCGAGTGGCCAGCCAGCATAGCGGCCATCGGCATGGCGCTCACGGTCTACCCGATCGGCGTCGACCACCATTTCATGTCGCGCAACCACGCTGCGCAGCGCACGCTGGCAACGTTGCGCTTCCTGGCATGCTGCGAGCAGAGCACCGCGCCCAATGCCAGCGGCTACAAGGGTTTTTACTACCATTTTCTGAGCATGACGTCCGGCCGTCGGGCGTGGCTCTGCGAGTTGTCAAGTGTGGACACCGCAATCCTGATGGCGGGCATCCTGACAGCGGCTGCGTTCTTCCAGGAGGAAACCGCCGGCGAGGCCGAGATCAGGCGGCTGGCCGACATGCTTTATAGACGGGTGGACTGGCACTGGATGCTCAGAGCCAATCCGCTCTTGTGCCACGGCTGGACGCCCGAACACGGATTCCTGAAGTGGCACTGGGAAGGCTATGACGAGGCACTGATCCTGTACATCCTCGCGCTCGGCTCCCCGACGTTTCCCATCCCGGCGCACAGCTATCTGGCCTGGGCCGCGAGCTATTGCTGGAAGGCGGTCTATGGCATCGAGTATCTGTATGCCGGCCCCCTGTTCACCCATCAGCTATCCCAGGCATGGGTGGACTTTCGCGGCATCCGCGATCCGTTCATGCAGCAGCATCAATGCGACTACTTCGAGAACAGCCGCCGTGCGACCCTGGTGCAGCAGCAGTACGCGATCCGCAATCCCCTGGATTTTGAGCAATACGGAGAGTTCTGCTGGGGCACGACCGCCAGCGACGGCCCTGGCACAGTGACCCGGACGGTCAATGGCGTGAGACGCACCTTCTTCGACTACATCGCGCGCGGCGTTCCCTACGGGCCGGACGACGGCACTCTCGCGCCGTGGGCCGTTGTGGCCTCGCTACCCTTTGCCCCCGACATTGTGTTGCCGACAATCGCGCACTTCAACCGACTCCGGCTCTGTGAAGCCAATCCCTATGGCTTCAAGGCGTCGTTCAATCCAACTTTTCCCTGCGAGCCCGCCCGCGCGGCGGGATGGGTGTCGGAATATCACTTCGGCATCAATGAGGGCCCGACGATCATCATGATCGAAAACTACCAGAGCGGCCGGATTTGGGCCCTCATGCGGCAATGCCCCTATATCAAGGCCGGATTGCGTCGCGCGGCCTTCAGCGGAGGATGGCTGGACTGATGCGGCACCGGGCCCACGCATCGCTCTGGCCGCTTTCCTGCATCTTTCCGACCGCTTTCTAACAGCCCCTTTTGCAAGGGTACGTTAGCGGACCGAAACGCTTCGTCCCTTGCACTAACCTGCCCACTACATGCTGTCTGCCACGCGTCCGGGTCAAACAACGGGGCGCATCTCCATGACCAACCAGGTAGATGACGGACCTCCGTATTCCGATGCTGCGGCCCCGGTAGCCCCCGTTCCGCTGACCAAGTGCCGCAGCTTTGACGAGCCGGACACGCCGGCCCCTGCCGTGCAGCTGCTGTCCAACGGCACGTATCACGTGATGGTCAGCAGCGCAGGCGGCGGCTACAGCCGCTGGAACAGTTTCGCGCTGACCCGTTGGCGCGACGATCCAACCTGTGACAACCGAGGCAGCTTCTGCTACGTGCGCGACCTGGCCAGCGGGCATTTCTGGTCTTCCACATATCAGCCCACTCCGGGACAGGCGGACACCTGGAACGCCACCTTCCCCGAGGGCCGCGCGATCTTCCATCGCCGCGACGGCGACATCGGGACAACGACTGAAATCGCCGTCTCACCGCAGTACGACTTGGAGGTGCGCCGGCTTCACGTCACCAACCACGGGCCTGCCCGCAGAGAACTCGATCTGACCAGCTATGCCGAGATCGCGCTGACCGCCTCAGCGGAAGACGCGGATCATCCCGCCTTCAACAAGCTGTTCATCGAAACGGAAATCGACACCGGACATCAGGCGATCCTGTGTACCCGGCGGCAACGCACGCCGCACGAACCGACGCCCTGGATGTTCCACCTGCTCACCTGCGCAGCGAGCCCGGCGACCCTGGACCACCTCAGCTATGAAACCGATCGCGCGCGTTTCATCGGGCGCACCCGCGACGCCGCGAATCCTGTTGCGATGCATGGGAATGCACCGTTATCCGGCAGCGCCGGGCCCGTGCTTGACCCGGTCGCCGCAATACGCTGCCGGATCGCTCCGGGTCCAGGGGAGACCATCGTCGTCGATCTGATCAGCGGTGTCGCGGCAACTCGCCAGGCATGCATGGCGCTGCTCGCCAGAGGCCGGGAGCCGCAGTTCGGGGACGCAGCCCTCGCCGCGGCCCCAAGCTATAGCCGCGATATCCTGAACCGGCTCCATGCCAGCGAAACCGACGCCCGCTTCCACCTGCGCCTGGCCGCATCACTGATCTACGCCGATGGCTCGCTGCGCGCCGCGCCGGACATCCTCGCCAGCAACCGCCTGGGCCAGTCCGACCTGTGGGGCTATGCGATCTCCGGCGACCTGCCGGTCTTGCTGCTGCGGCTGCCGGACCTTCGGGACCTCGCGCTGGCGCGCAGGCTTGTCGATGCGCATAGCTACTGGCGGCTTCACGGCCTGGCGACCGACCTCGTCATCGTCGGCGAGGACCGTGATGGTCGCGCGCCTTTGCTGCAGCAGATTGCGGCGATTGCCCGTGCCCACGGTGGCCCCGACGCACTCGGCCAGCCCGGCGGCATCTTCGTGCTGCCGTCCGGGGCGATCGACGATGAACACATGATTCTGCTGCAAACGGTCGCCCGTGTCGTAATCGACGATAGTGACGCGAACGACGGCGCCTGGGCCGGTCGGATCGCGCAAGTCGAGGCCTCCGCCCCGGCGCACAAAGCCGCCTTGGCAACAAGTTCAGGCCGCGAAGCCGGCCCCACGGCCAGCGCTCGCAACAAGCCACCATGGCAAAGCCCACACTTCCGCGACGGGCGGCTCTTCGCCAACGGGCTGGGCGGCTTCACCCGCAACGGGCGCGAGTATGCGATCACGGTGGACAGCGCGAGCCCCACGCCCATGCCATGGGTCAACGTGTTGGCGAACCCGACGTTTGGCAGTCTGGTCACGGAAAGTGGAAGCGCCACCACCTGGTGCGAGAACGCACAGGAGTTTCGCCTCACGCCATGGTCGAACGACCCGGTGGGTGACGCTAATACCGAGGCTTATTACCTGCGCGACGAGGAAAACGGCCGCTTCTGGTCTGCCACGCTGCTGCCGGGCGGCGGTGAAACGCCATATGAAACGCGGCACGGCATGGGCTACAGCGTCTTCAGCCACAGCGAGCACGGCATCGAATCCGAGCTGTGTGTCTTCGTTGCGCATGACGCACCGGTCAAGTTCGCTTGCCTGACAGTGCGCAATCGGTCGGGTCGGGCGCGCCGCCTCTCCGTCACCGGCTACCTGGAATGGGTGCTCGGTGATCTACGCGAGAAAACACGCATGCACGTCGTCACCAGCCTCGCACCTGACGGCGGAGCGCTGCTGGCCCGCAATGCCTACAACACGGACTTTGCCGGACGCACGGCCTTCTTCGATGCCGACGGCATCGAAGAACGGTCCTTCTGCGGCGACCGCAGGGCCTTTCTTGGCCGCAACGGATCGCTGCGACATCCCGCGGCGATGTCCGAACCGACGCTCTCTGGCGCGTTGGGTGCAGGGCTCGACCCTTGCGCCGCGATCCGCATCGGGTTCGGGCTGGCCCACGGGCAGGCTCACCAGGTTGTCTTCCGCCTCGGCGCCGGGCGAGATACCGGTGATGCCCTCGCGCTGATCGCGCGCCTGCGCGGCGCCCCGCAAGCGCGCCGCGCACTGGCCGCGGCCAGGCGCCACTGGAGGCATACACTTGGCGCCGTACAAGTCCGAACCCCGGACCGGGCGCTCGATGTGCTCACCAACGGCTGGCTGATGTACCAGGTCCTGGCCAGCCGGCTATGGGGGCGTACCGCGTTCTATCAGTCTAGCGGGGCCTTTGGCTTCCGGGACCAGTTGCAGGACGCGATGGCCCTGGTCCACACCCGGCCCGACCTGCTGCGCGAACACCTGTTGCGCAGCGCCTTACGCCAGTTCCCCGAGGGGGATGTCCAGCACTGGTGGCACCCGCCGACGGGACGCGGAATACGCACGCGCTGCTCGGATGACTACCTGTGGCTGCCGTTGGCGACATGTCGCTACGTGGAGGCTACCGGCGACGCTGGCGTGCTCGACGAATCCATTTCATTTCTCGAGGGCAGCGCACTGAAGGACGGCCAGGATTCCAGCTACGAGCTGCCGCGGCAAGCGGGGGAAGCAGGCAGCCTGTACCAGCACTGCGTGCGGTCCATCGAGCATGGCCTGCGCTTCGGCGCGCACGGCCTGCCGCTGATGGGCGCCGGGGACTGGAACGATGGCATGAACCTCGTCGGCGTGGGCGGCAAGGGCGAGAGCGTCTGGCTGGGCTTCTTCCTGTGCGCGGTGCTGACGCGCTTCAGCGAGCTCGCGCTGCGGCACGATGACCCCGCGTTCTCCCGCCGCTGCCTTGACGAATCCACCCGCCTGAGCGGTGCCATCGAGCGCTGTGCCTGGGACGGCGACTGGTATCGGCGCGCCTGGTTCGACGACGGCTCGCCGCTGGGGTCGGCGGAAAACACGGAATGCCGCATCGATTCGATCCCGCAGAGCTGGGCAGTGCTGTCCGGGGCCGCCGACCCGCACCGCGCCCGCCAGGCGATGGATGCCGTCGACCGGCACCTGGTGCGGCGCGATGCGGGGCTGATCGAGCTGCTGGCCCCTGCCTTTGAGCGCTTCGCGCCCAATCCGGGCTACATCCAGGGCTACCCGCGCGGCGTTCGCGAGAACGGCGGGCAGTACACCCATGCGGCGGTCTGGGTTGCCATGGCATTCGCTGCGCTGGGCGATGCCGGCCGGGCCTGGCAGCTTTGCGAAATGCTCAATCCGATCCGTCACGCCGCCTCGGCCGGTGCCATCGCGATTTATCGGACAGAGCCCTACGTGCTCGCGTCTGACGTTTATGCCTGCGCGCCGCACGATGGCCGCGGAGGCTGGACGTGGTACACGGGTGCGGCCGGGTGGATGTATCAGTTCATCGTGGAATCGCTTCTGGGCCTGCGACTCGTTTCCGGCCATCTGCATGTGACGCCATGCGTACCGGCTGCATGGACCTCGTTCGAAGTGGACTACCGTTTTGGCGAGACACCTTATCGCATCACCGTCCTTCCGAACGGCACCGACGGCCGCCCGGGACTGACCATCGATGGCACCGAACGGCAGGAACCGGCAATTCCTCTGGTGGACGACGGCAAGCCGCATGTGGTGGTGGTCTGTATTCCGCGTGACGGCGGCCGCAATCTGCCCTTGAACATAGGAGACCCAAGATGCAGCTCGGCATGATTGGACTGGGGCGCATGGGCGCCAGCATGGCGCAGCGCCTGGCGGAGCACGGCCACGTATGCGTGGTGTATGACCTGCGGGCGGAGGCGATCGATGCTGCTCTGCGTCCCGGCATCGTCGGCGCATCGTCCCTGGAGGCGCTGGTGGCCACCCTGCACAAGCCCCGTGCAATCTGGCTGATGGTGCCCGCCGGTGTCGTCGATGACGACCTTGCGCTGCTGGCCCCGCTTCTCGAACCCGGCGACATCCTCATCGACGGCGGCAACTCCTGCTACCGCGACGACATCCGGCGTGGCGCCGAACTGAAAGCGCGACAGGTTCATTACGTGGACGTCGGCACCAGCGGCGGCGTGGCCGGGCTCGGGCGCGGCTACTGCCTGATGATCGGCGGCGACAAGGAGGTGGTGCGCCATCTCGACCCGATCTTCACCGCGCTGGCCCCGGGCGCGGATGCGGCGGCGCCCACCACCGGCCATCAGACGCCGGACAGCACGGCGGAACAGGGCTATCTGCATTGCGGCCAGCATGGCGCCGGGCACTTCGTCAAGATGGTCCACAACGGCATCGAGTACGGCATCATGGGTGCCTATGCGGAAGGGCTGAACATCCTGCACAACGCCGACATCGGCAAGCGCGCAAGCAGCACGGATGCCGAGACCACGCCATTGCGCAACCCGGCCGACTATCAGTACGAACTGGACCTGCCCGAGATCGCCGAACTCTGGCGCCATGGCAGCGTGATACGCTCCTGGCTGCTCGATCTCACCGCCATGGCCCTGCGGGCAGACCCGGAACTCGCGGGATTCAAGGGCAGCGTGGCGGACTCGGGCGAAGGCCGCTGGACGCTTGCCGCCGCGCTGGACGAGGCCGTACCGGCGCCGATCCTGAGCGCCGCGGTCTTTGAGCGCTTCAGCTCTCGCGGGGATGCAGATTTTGCCAACAAGTTGCTGTCAGCCATGCGCTATGGCTTCGGCGGCCATGTCGAGAAGACAGGCAAAACGGGGGGCGAGTAATGGTGACGACCGCCCGTTCCGACGCCTTCGTTTTCTTCGGCGCCACCGGCGACCTGGCCTACAGGCAGATCTTCCCGGCGCTGCAGGCCCTGACCCGGCAGGGGCATCTCGAGCTTCCTGTCATCGGCGTGGCGCGCTCCGGCTGGAGCCTCGACCAGTTCCGCGAACGCGCGCGCGATAGCCTGGCGCAACACGGCACGGTGGATGCCGCCACCTTCGACCGCCTGGCCGCGCGGCTGCGCTACATCAGCGGCGACTACCACGACGGCAGCACCTATGAACAATTGCGCCGCGCGCTGGGCAGTGCCAGCCGGCCGCTGCACTACCTTGCAATCCCGCCAGGCATGTTCGAGCCTGTTACACGAGGCCTGGCCGCATCGTCCTGCGCGGCAGGCGCGCGGGTCATCGTCGAGAAGCCTTTCGGGCGCGACCTGGCTTCGGCACAGGGGCTCGACCGCACGCTGCTCGCCCGCTTTGCCGAAGACGCGATCTTCCGCATCGATCACTATCTTGGCAAGGAAGCGGTCGAGAACCTGCTCTATTTCCGCTTTGCCAACACATTCCTCGAACCCGTCTGGCATCGCGGCCACGTGGCCAATGTGCAGTTCACCATGGCAGAGGCATTCGGCGTGCAAGGGCGCGGCGCCTTCTACGACGAGGTGGGCACGATCCGCGACGTCGTACAGAATCACCTCTTGCAGATGCTGGCGCTGCTAACCATGGAACCGCCGCTGGACGGTGGCCCCGATGCGATTCGCGACGAGAAGCTGCGCGTACTGAGGGCCGTGCGCCCGGTCGCGCCGGCCGAAGCGGTCCGCGGCCAGTTCCGCGGATATCGCGAGGTGGCCGGCGTCAGGGCTGACTCGCAGGTGGAGACTTTTGCGGCGCTGCGCCTGCATGTGGACAATGCGCGGTGGCGCGGCGTTCCTTTCTATATCCGGGCAGGCAAGTGCCTGCCGGTCACCTGTACTGAGGTGACGGTCGAGCTCAAGCCGCCCTCGCCTGCCATCTTCGATATCCCTGGCGACGGCCAGTCGAACTACTTCCGCTTCCGGCTCAGCCCCGATGTGGCGATCACGATCGGCGCGCGGACCAAGGTTCCCGGCGAGCCGATGGGCGGCACGGCGACGGCACTGGTCGCACGCTGCCACGCCGGCAGCGAAATGACACCCTATGAACGCCTGCTTGGCGACGCGCTGCGGGGCGACGCCGCCTTGTTCACACGCGGCGACACGATTGAGGCGGCCTGGCGTGTCGTGGACCCGATCCTCAATGACGCCGTGCCGGTCACCCCCTACGAACCGGCCACCTGGGGGCCGCCGTCAGCCAGCCATCTCCTGGCTGCGGGCAACCGGTGGCACGACCCCGCACCACAGGAGGTGCTGCCATGACGAGCCAGGTCAACCCGGTTTTCCTGCTTGACTGCGACAACACGCTGTTCGACAACGACCGCCTGCACAACGATCTGCAGGCAGAACTCGACTACATCTTCGGCACGGCCGGCCGCGATCGCTACTGGCAGATTTTCGAGGCCCTGCGCACCGAGCTGGGCTATGCCGACTACCTGGGCGCGGTGCAGCGCCTGCGCTTCGAGGCTGCCAACGATATGGGCGTGCTTCGCCTGTCGGCGTTCCTGCTGGACTACCCGTTTGCCGCCCGGCTGTATCCGGCGGCCCTCGAGGTGGTCGCGCATCTGGATGCGTGGGGGAGCACGGTCCTGCTGACCGATGGCGACGTGGTGTTCCAGCCGCGCAAGCTCAAGCGCTCCGGCTTGTGGCAGGCAGTCGGCGGCCGGGTCCTGATCTATGTGCACAAGGAAACGATGCTGAACGACATTGAGCAGCGCCATCCGGCACAGCACTACGTGTTGGTTGATGACAAGCCGCGCATCCTGGCCGCCATGAAGCGCGCATGGAAGGACCGCCTCACCACCATCTTCCCGCGCCAGGGCCACTATGCCAATGACCGGCATGCGCCGGATGCCTTAGATGCAACGCCCGCGCCTGACCTGACGATCGAGCGCATTGGCGACCTGCTCCACTACCGCTTGCCTGCGCTGCAGGATGCCGCCCGGGCGGGCCCCGCCAGAGCCGCGCCTGCAAAGGGCGAATCCTGCGGAGGTCGAGATCATGCATGAGCAGAAATCCTCATTTCCGAAACTGTCCATGCTGCCTGTATGGCAAGCCTTGGCGGCGCATCACAAGCGGGTGAGTAACCCGGTGCGCGACAGTTCCACCAATACCTCGAGCCGCTACCGCCGACTTCGGGAGGGAAGATCATGAAACTTGGCTACGACCCATCGCTCTACCTCTTGCCCTTCGACCATCGCCAATCCTACGTGAGTGACATGTTCGGATTCCGGCCGCCGCTGATGCCCGAGCAGCGCGACGCCATCATCGACAGTAAGCGGCTTATCTACGAAGGCTTCGCGGAAGCGATCGATAACGGCGTGCCAGCGTCCAGGGCGGGCATTCTGGTCGATGAGGAATTCGGCGCCGCCGTCCTCCGCGACGCGGTCAGGGATGGCTATGTCACCGCACTATCGGTGGAGAAAAGCGGCTCGGACGAGTTCGAATTCGAGTACGGGAATGAATTTCCCCGGCATATCGAGGCGTTCCGGCCCACCTTCGCGAAGGTGCTGGTGCGCTACAACCCCGAAGGAGACATTGCGCGCAATGGGCGACAGGTTGCGCGCCTGCGGCAACTCACCGACTACTGCCGCAAGTCAGCCCAGCGCTTCATGTTCGAGTTACTGGTGCCGGCCACGGCCGAGCAGATGGTGCCGGTGCAGGCGGACAAGGCGGCCTATGACCTGCAGCTCAGGCCCGCACTGATGCGCGGGGCGATCCGCGCCCTGCAGGATGCTGGCATCGAACCCGACGTCTGGAACATCGAGGGGCTCGATAGCCGTGGACACTACGAGCAATTGATGGATCTGGTGCGGCGCGACGGCCGGGGCCAGGTCGGCTGCATCGTGCTGGGACGGGGCTCCGACGAACACAAGGTCGTGAACTGGCTCGAAGCCGCCGCGCCGGTGCCGGGCCTAATCGGATTTGCGGTGGGACGCACCACCTTCTGGGATGCCATTGCCGACTTCGGAAAGAAGAAGATGTCGCGCCAGCAGGCTATTTCACACATCGCGCGGCAGTATGCCGAGTGGGTGGGGATATTCGAGCGCGCCAGCGCACACAACACCGACACCACACCAGGGCACGGCGATGCCGGCGCACACGGTGCCACATCATGAATATCAGCCCGCTCGCAGGGAAGCCGGCCCCGCCGTCTACCCTGGTGAACATTCCCCAGCTCATGACGGCGTACTACACCGATATGCCCGACCCGTCCGTGGCCGCGCAACAGGTGACGTTCGGCACCTCCGGCCACCGGGGCTCTTCGCTGGCGCGCAGCTTCAACGAATGGCATGTGCTCGCCATCAGCCAGGCCATCTGCGAATTCCGCGCTGGGGAAGGCTACGACGGCCCGCTCTTTCTCGGCATCGACACGCATGCCCTGTCGAACTCAGCCAGCGCCAGCGCGCTCGAGGTGCTGGCCGGCAATGGCGTAGACGTGATGCTCGCAGAACATGACGAGTACACCCCCACGCCGGCGGTCTCGCTCGCCATCCTCGCTCACAACCGTGGCCGCACCACCCGCCTAGCCGATGGCATTGTCGTCACACCGTCACACAACCCGCCCGACGCCGGTGGCCTCAAGTACAACCCGCCCAACGGCGGCCCCGCCGATACCGCCGCCACCAGCTGGATCGAAGCCAGGGCCAACGAGTTGCTGCGGCGGGAGTTGCGGGGCGTCAGGCGGATGCCCTTCGAGCGCGCCATGCGCCTGCCCACGACGCAGCGGTACGACTATCTCAATGCGTACGTCAGTGAAATCGGGAAGGTCATCGATATGGCGGTCATTCGCGCCGCAAACATCCGCCTCGGCGTGGATCCGCTCGGTGGCGCGGGCGTCCACTACTGGGGCGCCATTGGCGAGCGTTATGGCCTGGATCTGACGGTGATTGACGACGAAGTCGACCCGACCTTCCGCTTCATGACAGTCGACTGGGACGGCCAGATCCGCATGGATCCGTCGTCGCCCTATGCCATCCGACGCCTGCTCGAACTGAAGAGCCGCTTCGACATCGCCTTCGCCTGCGACACCGACCACGACCGGCATGGCATCGTCACGCAGTGCGTGGGCCTGCTCGCGTCGAACCACTATCTTGCGGTGTCCATCGACTATCTCTTCCGGCACCGGCCGATGTGGCCCAGCGCCGCGGGCGTGGGCAAGACCGTGGTCAGCAGCCAAATGATCGATCGTGTCTGTGCCCGGCTTGGCCGCAAAGTCTACGAGGTACCGGTCGGCTTCAAATGGTTCTGCGAGGGGCTATCGAACGCCAGCCTGGGTTTCTGCGGGGAAGAAAGCGCGGGCGCCTCCTTCCTGCGCCTGGGCGGTACCGTCTGGACGACGGACAAGGACGGCCTCGCGCCATGCCTGCTCGCTGCCGAGATGACGGCACGCCTTGGCCTCGATCCGGGCGAGATCTATCGCAAACTTACGCAGGAGCTGGGCGATCCGCTCACCACCCGTGTCGAGGCGCCCGCCACGCTGGCGCAAAGGACAGTCCTGTCGGGACTCTCGCCGCAACAGGTGAAAAGCACGGACCTGGCTGGTGAAAGCATCGAGCGTATCCTGGTACGGGCGCCGGGCAACGACGCGCCCATTGGCGGGCTGAAAGTCATCGCCGAAAGCGGTTGGTTCGCGGCGCGGCCTTCCGGCACCGAGGACCTCTACAAGATCTATGCCGAGAGCTTTCGCGGCGAGGAACATCTGCGCCGCGTGGTGGAAGCGGCCCAGGCCATCGTCGATACCGCTCTCAAGGGCTGATACCGTCCGCTACGCACCCAGCAACGGGGCTGCGTGCCTGCAGACGTTCTCCACCGTGAAGCCGTATTCGCTCATCATCGCCGCGCTCGGTGCGGAAGCGCCAAAGCGGTCCACCGCGAGCACATCGCCGTGCTCGCCGACGTAGCGCTCCCAGCCTTGCGAGACGCCCGCTTCCACCGCCAGCCTGGCGCGCAATGCGGGAGGCAGCACCGCTTCGCGGTATTCCCGTTGCTGGGCGTCAAAGAGCTCCCAGCTCGGCATGGAGACGACGCGTGCCTGGACGCCCCGCAGCGCTAGTTCCTGCTGCGCGGCAAGGACCAGTGAAACTTCCGAACCGGTGCCGATCAGAATCAGTTCCGGCTTGCCGTTCGGGGCATCTGCCAGGACATAGGCGCCGCGGCGCAAGCCGTCCGCGTCGGCAAAGCGGGCGCGGTCGAGCGTGGGCACGCTCTGCCGTGTGAGCACCAGCACCACCGGAAGATCGGTGGATTCCAGCGCAACGCGCCAGGCAACGGCGGTTTCATTAGCGTCCGCGGGACGGATCACCACCAGGCGCGGCAGCGCGCGCAGGCTGGCAAGCTGCTCCACTGGCTGGTGTGTAGGGCCGTCCTCACCTAGCGCAATGCTGTCATGCGTGAAAACGTAGATGACATGCAGGCCCATGAGCGCGGCCAGACGGATGGACGGGCGCATGTAGTCGGAGAAAATCAGGAATGTTGCACCGAAGGGAACCGCACCGCCGTGCGCCGCGATACCGTTCATGATCGCGCCCATGGCATGCTCGCGCACACCGAAATGCAGATTGCGGCCGGCGCGGCTCCAGCCGCCGCCGCTGGAACCCTGGCGATCAAGCGCACAAATGCTGGTCGGCTCAAAGTCCCCGGCGCCTTTCAATGCCGTGTAGGTGGATGGGTCCAGGTCAGCCGAGCCGCCGATCAGCGCGGGGTAATGCGCCGCGATGGCATTCATGACCTTGCTCGATGCAATCCGCGTAGCCATGCCCTTGTCATCCGCGTCAAAGCGCGGGATCGCCGCCTCCCATTCGGCCGGCTCGCCAGAGGCCGCGCCTGGCATGCGCTGCTTCAATTCGCGCGCCAGCGCGGGGAACGCCTTTTCGTAGGCTGAGTACTTCTCCAGCCATTCCGCCTCAGCGCGTTCCCCGCGAGCGCCCGCTTCGAGCCAATGCAGGCGCGCCGACTCGGGTACATGGAAGGAAGGTTTTTCCGGCCAGCCAAGATTCTGCTTGGTCAGTCGCACCTCTTCCACGCCAAGCGGCGAGCCATGAGCCTCGAAGCTGTCCTGCTTGTTCGGAGACCCATAGCCGAGATGCGTGCGCACCAGGATCAGGGACGGCCGGCTCGTCTCGGCACGGGCGGCATGCAGCGCCTGCTCGATCGCCGCCAGGTCGTTGCCGTCCTCCACACGTTGGGTATGCCAGCCATAAGCGGCGAAGCGTTGCGCTCGGTCTTCGGTAAAGGTCATGCCGGTACCGGCGGAGAGCGTGACGGCGTTGTCGTCATACAGGTAGACCAGCTTGCCCAGTTGCAGGTGGCCAGCCAGTGAGGCTGCCTCGGAGGCGACGCCCTCCATCAGGTCGCCATCACTCACGATGCCATAGGTGAAGTGGTTGACGATGTCGAACCCGTCGCAGTTGTAGCGCGCCGCCAGGTTGGCCTCTGTGATGGCCATGCCCACGCCGTTGCCAAAGCCCTGGCCGAGGGGGCCGGTCGTCAACTCGACCCCCGGAGTCAGGCCCCGCTCCGGGTGGCCCGGCGTGATGCTGCCCCATTGCCGGAAATGCCGCAGTTGCTCGAGCGGAAGCGCATAGCCGGCGAGGTGGAGCAGGCTGTATAACAACGCCGAACCATGGCCCGCGGACAGTACGAAGCGGTCGCGGTCGAACCAGTGCGGGTTGGCCGGATGATGTCTGAGAAAGCGGGTCCAGAGCACATAGGCCATCGGCGCCGCGCCCAGCGGCAAGCCCGGGTGGCCGCTGTTGGCGTTCTGCACGGTGTCCACCGACAAGAAGCGCAGGGTGTTGATGCAAAGCCCATCCAGCGCGGCGGCAGGAAGACCGGAGGAAGTCATCGGGTCCACTCTGGATCTCCTGAAATCGGCTCCCACGTAACACGGTGGAACCGGAAACAAGGCGCGAAAGACGTGGTGGTCTGTTCGGCTGGCGGCAACTGCGGCGTCATCCGGTCCAAACGCGTTGAGCGGCTTTTGCCGGGTCCCAGCCATCGGCCGGATGGCCGAGGGCTGGGGAACACCGGGCTTTCGTCCAGTGTGCCTATGCAAGCCGCGGCAGGATCCTCGACGCTGCACTTGACTGGTTTTCTGTGACTTTCCCCACCCGTTCCACATTCCGGAGGATCATCAGCGCGTCGTCATTAGCCGATACAGATGGACCCGCCATTTCAGGCACCGGTACCTCGGGGAATAGTACCGGCATGCTTTTCTTGATGAGCTTGTGCGACCCGAATGGTCCGAAGCGATAGACGCACTTCTCTTCGATATCGGCAAGGTGCCACCGCCGGACCAGGTCGGCAAAGACGTTCAATGTGTGTCCCGGAATCTTGGATTGCATATGCCCTTCCAACGTGACTGAGATGCGATGGTTCCTCCGCAGCCACGAGTGAGATCGAGCAAGCTTGCTGCCTTGAAGCGACAATTCTTCGGACTGGGGGAACAACATCTGCAGCGAGGATAGGCATGCGCCTGTCCTCTGTCGGTACGGTGCCGTACCGTGATGCGGTGTTCCCGTGCAGTCAGCCTGGCGCGGCGCCGGATATGCGTAGACAATTCCGAACACCGGTCCGCTATCTCCAGCGATCTCACGACGCACTTGTGAAGTGCCTACCTGTCCGCCAGCGTACCGACTTCAGCATGGATTGGTGTCAGCCTTGGTTCGTCGGGGCTGCGTGATGAAGGAATGCTTCCTTCGTGATGCCACGGCGCGCGGCTGCCTGCTCAGGGCGGCTCGCATACCCCGGGGACACTCCGCGCCTGCAAACACTGATTTCGTCCGAATCGAGGTAGTTCAAATGAGATCCACCCGCTCCATCACGTTCACCACTGGCGCGGCGTTACTCGCGCTCGCGGCTGGCTTCTACGCTCCCCTTGGCCAAGGGCAAGGCAATGCACCGCCTGCCTCGCCCACGAACCCTAACCCCACGCATGAGACGGTCAGCGAGGGCCTTTCCGATACGGCGATCACAACCAAGGTCAAAGCCAGCCTGCTTGATCAGAAGGATCTGAGTTCGGCGCACATCCACGTACGCACGCGCCAAGGCGTGGTACGCCTGACCGGCAGCGTTCCAACCACGAAGGAACGGCAGATGGCAACCGAGGTGGCCAAGGGCGTGTCGGGGGTGACGTCAGTGGAGAACCATCTGGGCGTCCACAAGTCCTGACAGGTTGGCTGGTTCCTGGCGCGCCGCTGTCGGCCGGAGAGGCTGCGCCCGTACCTCGCCGACGTGCGCCGGTGGCCGTGGCCGGCCGGTTCACGCCAACACAGGAGCAATCATGCACAGGGTCATTACCTCCGCACAGCACCGCAAGTCCGAGCCCCACGGCTGCGCGTCACAGCCTAGTCCCGAGGAAGGCGATACCTATCAGGCCGCCGTGGACGCGTCGCTGGAGATGACATTCCCGGCGAGCGATCCCATCTCGCCGGGCGCCGCCATGTACGCGGAACGACAGGTCAGTACCCCGCGCGACGAGACAGACTGGAAGCTGGTCGTCGGCAGTAAAAACCAGCCTTCCGGCGCCGAACCGGCCGCGCAACGCAAGGGCAAAAGCCGTGCGCATTGACAACTTGCCCAGGCCGGCGCTCGACGCCGGTCCGATGGGCTAGCCACCCTACCTGGAGTCACACCATGAACGTCTATGAATTGGACCATCACAGCAGCGGACCGCGCGCTGCCATCGTCGGCAACAGCGAGCCGGACAGTTCCGGACCTGGCCCCGTCATCATGGCCGCCGACACGCTCGAGGGCAATCTGGTTCTCGGTCCAGGTGGCGACAAGCTTGGCAAGATCAATCACATCATGCTGGATGTTCCCCGCGGGCAAATTGCCTATGCAGTGCTGTCATTCGGAGGTTTTCTGGGCGTAGGAACCAAACTGTTCGCCGTGCCCTGGTCCGCGCTGACGCTAGACACCGTGCGCAAGAGCTTTGTGCTGGGCATCGACAAGGAGCGGCTGGAAGCCGCGCCAGGCTTTGATCAGAACCATTGGCCGAGCATGGCGGATCCGCAATGGGCCACCAGTATCCACGAGTACTATGGCGCGCCCCCGTACTGGAAGGCAGACCGGCACGATGGAGAACTGGATCTCTGATCGCGGCTTGCGCAACGCGTCCTGAACAGTTTCGCAGCGGAGTATCACCCGCACCGGGCCAGGAGGTCACAGCCGCATCGTCTCCCTGACCCGTCCCGACCTGGTCGCCGGCACGCATCATCCTGACGCGTGCCGGCGGGCAGGGTGACATGCGGCGTGGCAGATTTTCTGCGAGCCCGTGATCATGCCTGAACCGGCTGAACCGCGCCCCGCGAGGCAAGCGGCGCATCTGAAATTTTCCGAGTCCCCCAGCCTGCATGGCCTGGTCAGCCTCGCCATCGCTGTGACCGCTGTCGCCGGGCTCTATGTTGGGCGAGACGTTCTGATCCCCATCACGCTCGCGATCTTCCTCAGTGTCCTGGTAACGCCACTGGTCAGTTTCCTTTGTCGTATCAAGCTCGGCCGGATCGTCTCGGTTCTGGTCGCCGTGACAATTTCGGTCTCGGTATTGGTCTTGCTAGGCGGCGTGATCGCCGCCCAAATAACGGCGCTTGCGGTCGACATGCCTCGCTATCAGGCCACCATCGAACAAAAAATCAACACCGTGCATCGCCTGACCATTGGAAAGCTCAGCAGTATGGCGGGCACAGCTGGCAGGGCGTTTCAGCAGGCCACCGTTGATTTGCCACAAGTTGCTCGCGAGCCCCGCGCTGCCTCATCGCAGGCACAGCCCCCCGCAGCCCTTCCGGTCGAGGTGATCGAGCCGGCTCCGAGCGCCTTTCATCTGGCACGGCAAGTGCTCTCCCCTGTCGTCAGGCCGCTTGAGACCGCCTTCATCGTATTCATCGTGACCATCTTCATCCTGCTACAGCGCGATGACCTCAGGAATCGGGCTATCCGGCTGTTCGGGTCGGGCGATTTGCACAGGACCACCACGGCGATGGATGACGCTGCGCGGCGCCTCAGCCGGTACTTCCTTTCGCAATTTGCGGTCAATGCTGGCGTGGGCGTTGCTATCGGGACCGGGCTCTTCCTGATTGGCATACCAAGTCCGGTGCTGTGGGGCATGTTGGCCGCACTGTTGCGCCTGGTGCCCTATGTGGGAATCTGGATTGTCGCCGTTCTGGCAACCGCCCTTGCCGCAGCAGTCAGTCCTGAATGGTCGATGGCGATCTGGTCACTGGCGCTTTTCGTGATCGTCGAACTACTGGCCGGTCAGATCATCGAGCCAATGCTATATGGCCATAGCACCGGCATTTCGCCGTTTTCCGTTGTCGTTGCCGCGATCTTCTGGAGCTGGATATGGGGCCCGGTCGGGCTTATTCTGTCCACCCCGCTGACGCTCTGCCTGGTAGTCCTCGGCCGGCATGTCGGGGGACTCGAAATCCTCGACGTGCTGCTGGGTGACCAGCCGACGCTCACGCCAATTGAGAACTTCTACCAGCGAGCGCTGGCCGGCGATCCGGATGAGATACTCGAACAAGCCGAAGTTCTGCTGCGCGACCGGTCACTCTCCTCGTACTACGATGAGGTCGCCATCAAGGGATTGCAGCTTGCGGCCGGCGACGTGTTGCGCGGCGTGGTAACAGCCGCACAACTGGCGCGAATAGAAACTACGGTGAACGATCTTGTCGAAGGTCTGGACAGCTTTGCCGACATTGACCCGAATCCGGGCGGGCCTGATGACCACACGGCTACGCTGGCACCGTACATCGCTGAACAGGATTCGCACCAGCCAGGTCCCTGCCCCCCCTTGCCGGGTATCGCAACGCTACCCGCGCGTAGCGCCGACGGCCACGTCCTTTGCATCGCGGGAAGGGGCCCACTTGATGAACTGGCGTCGACCATTCTCGTCCAGCTCCTCGGCAAGCACGATCTGGATTGCAGGGTTGTCCCTCATGACGCTGCCTCGCGCGCCCGGATGCAAGGGCTGGATGTCACCGCGCCGACGATTGTGTGTATTTTTTATTTGAACATTGAAGGCATCCCGTCCCACTTGCGCTACCTCGTTCGGCGCGTGCAGCAGCGCTTCCCGGATGCGTCGATCGTCGTCGGCCTCTGGCCAAGAGGTGATACGGATCAGTGGAGCGAAACGCTCCAGAGCGCAATTGGCGCCAATCACTATGCCACTTCGGTTCGGAGTATGGTTGACGCATGTCTGGCCACGATCAGAACCGAAAATGCGATCGATCCTGAGCCACTTCCTGGCGACGTGGGCACCTAGAACCTGTTTGCCAAGGCAAGGGAAGAATCACAGTGTCAGCTCAATAAAGTAGACGGGCTGCGACATGCTCCTCTCCCGGCAATATTCTCCAACGCTTGCATTCTTGCGTCGCAACAATGTCTGGCTGATCATCCTGGCGCTGCTGCCAGTGTGGATGTTGTTGGCGGTGGTGGTCACGGCATTTGCGCTGGGTGTACGTGTCCAGGGGCTCGGTTGGCAGAGCGGGCTGGAACTGGCGCATTGGCAAAGGCTACAAAACGGCTGCGTGCAGGCCCGCGGCGAACGATTGCGAATCACCGGCTGGCGGCCCGTGACGATCGCCGTAGCCAGCGTGAGCCTGGCCAACTGCCAAGCTGGCCGCGAGACACGGCCTCCCCCATGGACGCCGCCATTCGATCTCATCATCGATGCACTTTACATTCCCGGCTTGCCGCCGATAGCACTCACCGTCCGCCAGCGCGAGCAGCGCTGGCAGGTATGGGGAAAGTATCAGCACAGCAATGCGACCGCTACCTATGACCGCATTTCCGGGCGCTGGAGCGCGCAGGGCCAGATTCAGGCGGCTGACATCGCGCCCGGGCTCCTGGGCGCGCTGACCTTCACGGGCCATGGGTTGTGGCAAGCCAGCCGACTGGACGGCGATTTGCAGGCACAGGGGCAACAACTGGGTCATCGAGGTCAGTCTCAACGGTCCGACATGAGGCTCGAGGCCAGCCTCGCCGCCAAAAAATGGCAATTGAATGCCGAACTGGGGGCACCGTTGACGCTCGGCGGTGACTGGAGCCTGGAAGCCCGGCAAGTGCTACGGGCCAGCGGCAATCTGGAGGGGGTGGAGTCCCTGCGCCTGGACCTGCGAGCGGCAGGCCCGCAAGGCACCATAGTGCTGACCCTGGATACCGAGGGCACCGGCGTAGCACGCGGCCAGGGCATGCTGACGCTGGCCGGGCCCTCGCTAGCTGGCAGAGTGCCTATTCGCTGGAATCGGCAAGGGTTGGAACTGTTGCCGGCGTCGATACAACTCCCTGAGGGGCTTCTGCTGCGCTGGCCTCGGCCTTTGACACTGCCACTGGCATTGGCCGGTGAAAGCGCAATCTCGGCCGAGCTTCAGTATCGCGATATGGAAGTCAAAACCGTCGACAGCCGGTTGGCCTGGCAGCAAGCCAAGTGGAACTGGCAAGGACGGATTGACCTGGCAGGCAAAACCGCCGGATACGACCTGGCCGGGTCTTGGCAAGGCCGCATCGAAGCCTCCGGGCTGGCGGGGGAACCAGCCAGCCTCACGGTCAGGGGACCAGATCTGTTGCTGGCACTGCGCGTGCCGGTGACCGGCTTCCAGGCGCCGGGCTGGACCACGCGCGCGGAGTTCAATGGCCACTATGGCAACGCCCCTTTCACGGGGGCGCTCAGCGCCAGCCTTGCGCGAGGGCGCTGGGAAGGTACGGTTGAAGGCGACTCGCGGCTCCCCTTCTATGCGCGGGGCGGGAGCCTGAAGCTCGTCGCATCCTGGTTTGGCAAGGATGGGCAGTGGTACCTCGGCACTGGCAGTCGCGCAACGATAACCGACGGGCTGGTCGGAACGACATTGATCAAGCCGATCGCCGTGGTCGCCACAGCGCCTCTGCGCGTCGGGCCCCCAGGCGTATTCGGCAATGTGGAGGTCAAGGCGGAGGGCGTCGTTGCGACGCGCTGGGTACTGCCCACCGTCACTGGGAAAATCGCCGTCGCCGGGCAGCAAGGCAGGGCCACGCTGCGTGTGCCGGCCTGGCAATCCGAGCTGACCCTGACCGCAGAGCCGGCTGGCCGCGGAAGGAACACCGGAGCGAAAGGCATGATGGAGATCAGGACACCGCTGTCCGCATCCATGAGCCGCAGCCTCGGCTTCACCTTGCAGCAAGGCATGCTCAATGGCCAAGGCCACTGGCAGTGGCAGGATGACTGGCGGCTGCAAGGCGACATATTTGTGTCCGGGCTGGCGCTGGACTGGGGAGGCATTCTGGCTAGGGGTGGCAATGGGGCTGCGCATATTGAACTGCACAGAAATGGCGTAACGCTCACAAGTATCGGCCCGATCATGCTTGCTGAACTGGATGTGGGCACCCTGGTGCGCAATATCCGCATGACGGTCCAATCTGACCTGACCACCTGGCACGCCGTCGATGTGTCCGCCGACGTGCTAGGAGGCCATATGCACGCCGCCACCTTGCAATGGCCGTCCTCTCAGTTTCAGGCGGTGACCATTGGGCGCATCAACCTTGCGGAGGTAGCCGCGCTGCAAAGCGACCCGAACCCGACCGTTCAACTCGCTGGCCGCGTGGGCGGCAATCTGCCGCTACAACTGACGAAGGACTCCCTGGCCTTGCGGTCGGGTCGCGTGAGCAACGAGGGCCCCCTGTTACTCAAGGTCTTGCCATCTGCCGGGGTCAGCGCGATGGGCCAATCCAATCGCGCGGTGGCACTGGCGCTCGATGCCCTGAGCAATCTGGCGATTGACAAATTCGAGGCGCGTCTGAATATGCAACCGGACGGCTGGCTGGAGGCCGCGGTCACCATCAAAGGCCAGAACCCGCAGAAGAACAGCTTGCCAATCGTACTAAACTACACGCACCGGGAGAACGTGTTCGAGCTATTGCGCAGCTTGCGCATTGGGGATGATATCTCCCGGCGGGTACTGAACCGGATGCCTGCAGAAGGCTCGCGCAGCGATGACGTGGAGGACACGCCATGAAACCCGTTTTACTTGTCGCTTTACTGCCTCTGGCTGCCTGCACGCCTCGGATCGCCCTTGAGGCCCCCAAAGACCCGATCACCATCAATCTGAATGTGAAGATTGATCATGAGATCCGCCTGAAGGTAGAAAAGGATGTCGATAAACTCATCAGTGAAGACCGCACATTGTTCTAGGAGCCAACGATGAAAATGGCGACACGATTGACGGCGGTGCTACTGCTGTCTTGCAGTACGCTGGCCATGGCATTGGGCCTGGATAATGCCAAGTCACAGGGGCTCGTAGGGGAGCAGCCAGATGGTTATCTGGGTGTTGTCAAGGCGACCCCGGACGCAGTGGAACTTGCCGCGGATATCAATGCGAAGCGCCGCGCGGCGTACGACGCCATTGCCAAGAAGAACGGCGCCACCCTGGAGCAAGTGGCGATCCTGGCGGGACAGAAAGCCATAGAGAAGGCGGCGCCCGGATCCTTCGTCAAGACTCCTGAAGGTCAGTGGATAAAAAAGTAGTGCTCAGCGGAAGCACGAATGCGACCTCGCCCGCTTTCTGGCGAATATCCGGTCAGAACCAATTCTAATTATATGGTCCAGTTGCCGTAATCAGTCTCGGCAGAGGGCTTTTTTGGATCTGACTAATCTGGCGTCAATTAGGATGGCCGAACTTTTTAGGGCGACTGGAAGGCAGTAATCGACAAAAGCGACTGCATAGAAGGTATCATTATCAAAAATCGTGTTCAGTAATGCAATCTAATCGTCAAACTCAAGTTCCCTCCATCGTAGGAGAAGCTGGCGGCGGAAAACGGCGGTGCGCCGAGCCATCCTACTGCATCGTTTGAAAAACCATATCCTTCGGTAGGAATTCCAAGCCCATTTGTATCCAGCTTACCGTTCATATTCTCATCATGTGCGACCGCTATGGCATACGTTCCTGGGGGAATTCCTTCAAAATTGCATTGCGCCTGATTATTCTTAACCCTTACTGACATGATATTCCTCGCTGAATGCAGATAGTCTGCCGGGAATCCGACTGGCGATTCAAAGAGAGTGCAGGCCACCATGCCTGTGCTGCTTCGAATGCCTAGAATCTGTATATGAATCGATTGCGAAAGGGCGGGATATGGATAAGCTGAACACAGCAGTACCGCAAACCATGTTGCGTAACGAGCCGTCTTCGGCGTACGGTTCATGGGGATATTGCCTGCAACGGAAGCCAGAGCCTTCGGAACAGTTGATTCAATCATGATTTTCCTCGCCACTACCAGATCGTTGGCGATGTTTCGGTCGTGGTGGCCGCACCACTCCGTCAATGGGCAACCTAAGCTCACTTTAGCGCCTGTGGGAGCGCCCCGCCATGACGAGCGCACCTCGCTGAACCGAGCAATGATGAACCGATACCAGGCCTGCTGAGAGGTCGAATTTTGGTGTTGATGCTCTGTTGCCCCCGGGGCAAATAGGGCGCGCACCGTCGAGGGCAAACTGGTCCCACCCAAATCGCCGGCGGACTACTCATCCACGTCGCCACTGGCCCAGTTTTTCGTCGCCGTTTTCGCCGCATCGCCATGCACGCGCTCCCAGTGGCAGTGGGTCACGCGTTAGCGTGACGCGCGAGGCTCATGGGCATGAAGGCAGCAACTTGCATCCGGGATAGGCACGCCGCATCGTCTCGCTGCGAACCACGCCACCGGTGTCCCCACCGCACGATCATACAAGGAGTCGCAAAAGCCACACCGCCGCCGGCGCAGGCCGCCGCCATCACGCCTCGATGCGCCAGAGTATGCACATCGATTTTGTGGCTTTGTCTACCTAAACTTCATGCATGTTTCATGCTCGGCCCTTCCTGAGCATTCTTGACAGACAATATCGATTGCCAATTGCAAAGCGTCATACGCATTTCTCGCACTACGTTCGCCTTTGAGGACTTGGGCAGATATTACGAGATGTATAAGGCCAAACATAGGCGCGTTGTCTGCGCAACAAGGAAAACGCCTCATTCGGGCTTGCTGAGAATTTTCCAAACTGCCAGGAAGAAGAACATGCCATACATTCGTGCCCTCATCGCCGTATTCGTTGTCCACGGTGGGCTGAACCATCTGCTGGGATACGTCCTTGAGCCCAGCTCGCTCGTCTCCGTCGCAACGGGCATGTGGTTCGGCCTTGGATACGCGAGAGTCTTCCAAGGCTTCCCAAAGGCCGACACCTTCAAAGCTGCGTTCAAGGGAGTAATCATGGCAATGCTCTGGCCGATCGTGCCGGTCCAGCATCGACCACGATGACCACGAACGCCAGAACCGCCTGCGGGCGGTTATTTTTCAGCCCACCTAACATGCCGAAAAGGCGGAGGGTTTTTGGGATTGGGATCGCGGGCTCGTCGGCAAGTTGTGTCGCAATTGGAATGCGAAGCGGCTACAATCCCCTGGACTCCTGATGACCGTAGCGAAGAAGGCCTGCCGCCAGCGACATCGCGCTTGGCGCTGAGCCTGAAATCGACCGTCTCTTCTGCTCGGTCAACCGCACGGTAAAGATAGACTCACTTGTCAAGGACCTTCACATACGTCTCGTCGACACGCCATGAACGAACAGCGGAGCTCGCAAACCGATTCCAGCGCGTGACGAACTCCGCCGTGAAGCACTTGAGGCAGCGTGTGGTCGCCGTGTGTGCAAGCGACAGACCTCGCTCGGCCATCATGTCAACGAGGTCTCGAAGGCTGAGCTTGTAACGCAGGTACCAACGCACGCACATCACACTGATTTCTTGGTCAAAGTAGCGGCCGCTGGAGAACCAGTCGATGGGTCTAATTTGCCCATTGCGCGCTCGCGCTCGTAAAAAAATGCCGAGCGTCCGGTTTGGACCAGAGCCCGTCACGCCCTCCTAATAGAACACTCTTCACGAATCAGCGCCCACGCCAATCGTCGTTCAACCCGCGTTGTCGAGGCGGAGCATCTTGTTACCCTTCATAGGCACCGTCGGTAAACGGGTCAGCCTTGCCGATCCGCGTGCCATCGGTGTATGAATCGAACGTACCCGCCTTGCCACCATCGGTATAGGGATCGCGCGGCGCCTTGATGCTGCTGGCATCCGTGAACACATCCCTTGTTGCGCCTGCATACTCCATGGCGTGCTCTAGCCAAAGGGGCCAACATCAGAACCATGATGTCGGCCCAAGCTGCTCGCGGAGCGACAGCGCTCGCATGCTGGCGCCAGCCCTGCCCGATCACTTGCCGTACTTCGCCTTCACGTCGGCCGTGCACTTGTCCTTGGCATCGCCGGACAAGGCATCGCATTTCTCCTTGTCGGCTTGGTACTTGGCGTCCATGGTGTCCTTTTTGGCGTCGCGGCGAGCCTCGGCGACATCTTTGCTGGTGCCGGTGTCGGTGGCCTTCTCGACCTTGACCGCTCCAAGCGCCTTCTCGTGGGCAACCTTGGCTTCCTTCACACAAACGTCCTTGGCGTTGCCCTTCCTGTCGCCGCACATTTCCTTAGCCACGTCGTAGTCTCGATCGGCCTTGACCTTGTGCGCCTTTGCCTGGGCCTGGGCGGTGCCGTCGCGCATGGCTTCGGCGTTCGCCTTCGCGACATCCCGATCGCGCTTGGCCTCCGCCTTGCAAACGTCCTTGGCGTTGGCCATCATGCCGCCGCATTTGGCGCTGGCGGCCTTGTAGTCAGCGTCGGCCTGTTTCACAGTGGCGTCGTAGTCTGCCTTCGAACCCGCGGCAGGCGCGGTTAGTGCCAGTACAGCCCCTCCCGGCGCGACAGCCATCATCCCAAACAAGGCAGCGAATAGCCATTTAGTCATCATGTCGCACTCCTTATTAGTAGCAGGACTTCTCAGCGTTGCGTACTGGCATTTCCAGCGGCGATTTTGCGAAGCCCCTGCAAAGAGACTACATCGCTTGCATGCCTGGCGTCAGAATCCAAATTCCGAAACTCGCGTCGGACAACTCCCACAGACCGAGCATAGCCTGCACACATGACGACGTGAGACCCGGTGTCACATCGGTGCCGGCCAGGGGCTGCCGCCCCTATTTTCCGGGCATACCAGTCATGCAATCTACAACCAGTAAGCCCACACGCGCGCGGTCATTTCCTTCATACGCATACCGATCGAACGGTCGTTCCATTGTTCAAGCGTGATGGGATTGGACGCGGCGAGATCCACCTCGAACATGGCTTGCATCTGCGCGCCGAACTCCTGCCCCAGGACGACGGCGTTGACCTCGTCGTTGTGCAAGAAGCTGCGCCAGTCGAGGTTGGTCGAACCGATGGTGGACCAGACACCGTCGATAACCGCTGTCTTCGAATGTAGCAGCACGTCACGCCGCTCGTAGAGCTTTACGCCGGAGCGCAACAGCTCGTCGTAAAAGGAGCGTCCGGCGAAGAACACCAGCCACGAATCGGTCTTGCTCGGGAGGATGAGTTTGACATCAACGCCGCGAACTGCGGCATCCTTGAGCGCGGCTAGCAACTGCGGGTCGGGGACGAAATATGCGTTGGTCAAATATACGCTGGTTACCGCGCTGCCGATTGCCGAGAGCAGTGTCGCGTAGATGAGGCTGTAGGGCTCATCAGGCGAACTGCCGATGGCGCGCACGACCTCCGTTCCTGTATTGCCGAGTTGTGGAAAATAATTCTTCGGCGCAAGCGGTTCCCCTTTTTGCTTGCCCCACGTTGCCAGAAACAGCTTCTGAAATTCGCGGACCACCGGCCCTTCCACTCTCAGGTGGGTATCGCGCCAAGGAGGACTTCCATCGAGCCGACGCTTGGATTGGGGCCGGAAGGATCCGCTGGAATAGACGCTGCTGATATTGATCCCGCCAAGGAAGGCGATCCGACCATCGATAATCAACAGTTTGCGGTGATCGCGTTGATTGACCTCCCACCCCTTCTTTGCGGACAGTGGGTTGACCGGATTGAACTCCAGCACCTTGATGCCGCTGTCGGAAAGGCGCTTGAAATACTCCTTCGGTGAGTTGATCGCCCCCACGCTATCGTAGATGAGATTCACCTGCACGCCCTGGCCCTGCTTCTCAATGAGCGCATCGGCAAAGCGATTCCCGACCGCATCGTCTTCGATAATGTAGGTTTCCATGTTGATATGGTCTTTCGCACTGCGGATGGCGGAAAACATGGCCTGAAACGTGGCTGGACCGTCCTGCAGCAGAAGCACCTTGTTACCCACCACCAACGGGCTGCCGACGATGGCCGCCTCGAGCGCCAGATGCCGATCAAAGATATTTGTTTCATCGCTGTGGCTCTTGAGGCGACTGAGAATTTCCTTGCTCTGCTGGGCCGAAAGCGGACCGTGCGCGCCCCCGAGTTGGACGGGCTGGTCGGGGCGACTCCTCATATCCGGGACAATGGTCGGCAACACGCTGCATCCGCCCGCGACGGCAAGCGAGATCGCCAGCCATCCCGCAATCCTGCCCAGCCTATCGCACCGGTGAATCCACTCAAGAAACAAGGCTGCCTCCGTCAATTGCAAATATCTCGGAGTCCGACCAGCCAACTGCGTCATGGTAGGGCCCACTCACCCGCTTCCGACCAAGCTCACCGTGTAGCGCGATCTACGCGACGCCCCCCGTTCGGTTGCGACGAACTGGTTCAACTTTGCCTGCGATCAGGCGATTGGTTTGAGGCGAATCCATCGCGTGATCACTTACGCGTGGCAACGGTACCCGCGCCCACCGGTGGACGGGAGGCGCAGGCCGGCAATCGCTCGCGGCCAGCGACTGTCATTTGATCCGCATGTCATTCTTGACCGACTTCACCCCCTTGACGCCACGTGCAACCTCGACTGCCTTGTTGGCGTCGGCCTGGGACCTGACAAAGCCGCTCAGTTGGACAGCACCTTTGAAGGTTTCGACGTTGATTTCGGCGGACTTCAAGGTCGGCTCATTGAAAACTGCCGCCTTTACTTTCGTGGTAAGGACCGTGTCGTCGACATACTCTCCAGTCCCTTCTTGCTTCGGCGTCGATGCGCATCCCAGGGAAAAGGCCATCAGGACGGTTAGAAAAAAGGCGGAAAGACGGTTTAGGTATGTCATGTTCATGGCTAGGCCCTCCAGATGAATGACAATGCGAAAATCCCTCTCGAAGTTCGATCCGAGTCGAGAGTCCCCCCGAATGCAAGCTCTATGTTTGAAAAAAAGAAAACGTGGTTCTCACTGCCTCATGAACGGCATCAGTAGCGCGACCTCGGCGCAACGCGCTATATCTTGCCCATCAGCAACAGTACGAGCAGGATTACCAGCACCAGCCCAAGGCCACCGCTGGGACCGTAGCCCCACCCCCGGCTGTGCGGCCAGGCTGGAAACGCGCCGATCAGCAGTAAGATGAGCACGATCAATAGTATTGTTCCCAATGTCATTTCATGTCTCCCAATAGTCAGGCATAGCAGCGGAGCTTCCCGGAAAACTCCTGCAACGCACGGATTCCGCTTTGGTCGGCGCGCCGGCACCAGTCTTCCAGCTGCTTGACCAGTTGCTCCTCCGGGATGGCAGAGCGGCTCCACAACGCGGTGAGGTCTTGGCGCATCGCGTAGACGGTGCGCAGCAACACACTGGCATGCAGGGCCTGGTGCAGGACTGCGCGCTCACGCGCCGGTAGGGCGCCCGCCTCCCTTTGTAGCCAGTGCTTGAGCGCTTCCTTCGCCTTGGCCTCATTCAGACCCGGTAGGGCACGCGCCCGCAGGGTGCGGATTTCCCCCAATGCGGTTTTCCGCAGGGTGCTGGCGAACTTGGCCAGTACGTGGTAGCGGTGCGTGGAGATGGCCTGCAGGGTCTGCGCGTCGCAGCCTGTCCTGGCCGGATTGAAGCGGATCTTTGGCGCCACCCTGCGTACCCTGGCAAGACGGAGCGCCACCAGCAAGCGGATGTACACCCAACCAAGGTCAATTTCCCACCACTTACTGGACAGCCTGGCTGAGCTGACGTAGGCATGATGGTTGTTATGCAGCTCCTCGCCGCCGATCAGAATGCCCCACGGCACGATATTCGTGGAAGTGTCATTCGGCGCGTACGTGCGGTAGCCCCAGTAGTGGCCGATGCCGTTGATCACGCCCGCGGCGAAGAACGGAACCCACAGCATCTGCACGGCCCAGATGCTCAGTCCGATCGGGCCGAACAGCACCAGGTCGATCGCCAGCATGAAGCCAATCCCTAGCCCGACGTGCTTCGCATAAAGATTGCGCTCAATCCAGTCATGGGGGGTGCCGTGCCCATACCTCTCCAGCGTTGCAGCCTTCCTGGCCTCACTGCGATAGAGTTCGGCACCTTCCAGCAACACTCGCCAGACGCCGTAGAACTGCGGGCTGTGCGGGTCTTCCGGGGTTTCGCACTTGGCGTGGTGCTTGCGATGGATCGCCACCCACTCCCTGGTCACCATACCGGTGGTCAGCCACAGCCAGAAGCGCAGGAAATGGCTGGCGATGGGATGCAGATCGAGGGCGCGGTGGGCCTGGTGACGGTGCAGGAAAATCGTGACCGACGCGATGGTGACGTGGGTCAAGCCCAGCGTCACAAGCGGGTAACCCCACCAGGGGAGACTAAGCAAGCCGAAGTGCATCGCCGGCTCCTTCGCAACAGTTTCGGCGTCGATAAGCCTCAGAGACCTGTCCGAGCTCCAGAAAGCTCTATCTCAATCCGAAGTATCCAAGCACGAACAAAACGATGACGACGGCCCCGACAAGCCAGATGATGTTATTCATAATGCGCTCCTTGAACTATTCCCCTGCATGAACTGCAGGCGCGATGTGAATCTGTCCGCGCAGACATACCATGCGAGGTGCCCATGGCTTTTCGCAGGGGTAGTGCCACTTTGTCACACACGACACGGAAACGTCTGTACGGTAGCGGTCAACACCACATTGGATGACTGGCGGCGCGGCAAGGCGGCATGTGGTACGGTCTGCAGGGTCTGCGCGTCTCAGCTTGCCCTGGCCGGATGAAGCGGATTCTTGGGAGCATTTCAAGGCCCTTCCGGCCCCGGCGTGGGCGGAGAAACGATGACTTGTGGTTATTAAGCGGGTCATCGTTATGCCCATGTTGTCGGGTTTCAGCCAGGCACGCGCCTTGTTTCTCAT
>NZ_QKWJ01000085.1 GCF_003353055.1 Cupriavidus lacunae | reverse complement strand
GCGGCATAAAATGATCGATGCGGGTCGGTTGCATGATGTGGCCCTCCAAAGTAAGTTGCTTGAACAGTTCACTTTAGGACCACTCTGCGAATTTGCCGACCCGTCCTCATACATAGGATCTAGTTTTCGAGGCGTCGCCAGTCGCACTGGTGAGCGTCGTTAAGCGTCAACGTTCGCTCCAGGTGCGGAAGGTCCATTCCCCAAAAGTCTGGTTTGAATTTAAAGACCATTTGGTTTAGAATTTGCCGTATGGCACAACACACGGCTCGCCCATCGACGCGTGGTCGGCCGCGAAGCTTCGATATTGACGCCGCGATCGAGCGCGCGATGGATGTCTTCTGGTCGAGCGGCTATCACGGCACTTCGCTTCCTGATCTGCTGGAGGCGACAAATCTTTCTCGCGGCAGCCTCTATGCTGCATTTGGGGATAAGCACGGGCTTTTCCTCCGAGCCCTCGACCGCTATATCGAGGACGCACTGGCTCGACTAGATGCCGAACTTGATTCGCCTAGGAGTGCCCTGACGGGTCTGCGTGCCTGCATCGCAGGCTATGTCGATCGCACGAGCGGCGTCAACGGCAAACGTGGCTGTTTGGTCGTGGCGACCGCGATGGAACTTTCTGCTCAGGATGACGAGGTCAGTTTTCGAATTGCCAAGTTCTTCCGGACGTTTGAGGCGCGACTGACTGCCACGTTGATACGGGCACAGGAAGCTGGGGAATTGGCCGAAGGCGTTGAACCTGCGAATGTCGCGCGCTTGCTGGTCTGCCTCGTCGAGGGTCTGCGGGTGGTAGGCAAGACTTCTCCGACTCGCGCCACGAACCAGGCTATGGTTGAAACTCTTCTAGATCGGCTCACGGGCTAAGACGTCAAACGACATCAATCCGTTCTCGCACGTTCATTTGTGGACTAAATGGTCTTGAAATGATTCAATGTCCCCGATCCAGTTCGTTTGTGCTGTGTTCGTTCCCGTGCTCTGGGGCTATCAGTTCGTGGCCATCAAGCTCGACCTGTCGGGGTTCCCGCCGCTGTTCTTTCCTGGGCTCCGTTTCCTGGCTATCGAACTGCTGCTCATTCCATTCGTCGCCAGACCCACGCGTAAGCAACCAGGCCCAATCCTGGCGATATCGGTATCTCTCAGCGCCCTGAACTTCGGGTTGCTTTATATCGGCCTTGGGCTCGGGAGACGGTTTGTGGTTCTCGCTCATTGCGCGCTGCTCGATGGGGCGCGTCGCGCCATTCGGCCTGCTGATGCCAGTGTTCCCGACAATGTCGAGCGTATTGTTCCTCGGTGACCGGCTGACTCCGATGCTGGTCATCGGGGGGGCCGGTCGCCCTCGTCGGTGTCGCTGTTACCCAGCGTAAACCGGTTGATAAGTCGGGCTAATAGAGGTTTATCAACTTTTTAATTCAACGAAAGGAAGAACACTGATGGCGACATTTGTTTTGGTGCATGGAGCTTTCCAGGGCGGCTGGGTCTATGCACGGGTTGCACGCATGCTTCGAAAGGCTGGTCACGAGGTTTACACGCCGACATTGACAGGACTAGGGGAGCGTTCCCACCTGGCGAATCACGCGATCAACCTCGATACGCACATCCAGGATATTGTCAACGTTTTCAAATACGAAGACCTTACCGATGTGATCCTCTGCGGCCATTCCTATGGAGGATTGGTGATCACCGGGGTGGCTGGAGAAATCGGCGACCGTATTCGGACGCTCTTCTACCTCGATGCCTATGCGCCGGCAAAGGGACAATCCCTGCTGGCCATTACCGGAGCGGAGATGTCACTTGCCGTTCTGGAGCAGGCAAGCGGGAACGAGGGGATGATCTCGCCGATCCCTGCTGCCGTATTTAACGTGAATCTCACGGATGCTCCCAGAGTAGATGCGATGTCCGTGCCACATCCGCTGGCATCCTTTGTGCAAGCCGTGCGAGTCGGCGCGGAATCGGTTCCCGTCGCCAGCCGTACATATGTTTTCGCGACAGCCAATGGTGGGGATTGGTTTGTCTCTACCCATGCGCGACTGAAGGACGATCCCCGATGGAAGGTACGTACAGTGGCGTCAGGCCATAACGTCATGCTCGACAATCCTGAAGAGCTAGCGTCGCTACTGCTGGAAGAGGTACCTATGGAATCCGCCATTTCACGGCATTGCTAGCCGATGACAGGTCTGCGGCGATGTGCTTTCCAAGCCGGCGCAATACGTCCGGCGGCTGCTCTGGCCCGAGTGTGTGAATTGACCTTTCGGCAGGGTCCGAAGTTCAGCAGTCGTTTGGATGGCTCACCAGTTGCGGATGTTCAGGGTCGTACGTGAAGCCGGGACAGCTACCGGCTAGTCGGGCGAGAATTCCTTGTCACGCAGCACCCTTCGCAGCAGCTTACCGCTCGGTGTCGTCGGCAGCGACGGCACGAAGGCGATGGCCCGCGGGTACTTGTAAGGGGCGGCGGCGCGTTTCACGTGCTCCGCCCGGCTATGCGCCATGGCGCAGTACCACGAAGGCCTTGGCGCTCGGGGTCCGAGCTTGCGACCACGGCGCTCTCGACGACGTCCGGGCGCTCGATCAGGGCGTTTTCCACTTCCATTGGGCCGATCCGGCAGCCGGCGGAACTGATGATAGGCGATGTCGCCCGTCAGGAATACTCGACGCCCGCGTAGGTCACTCGCGTGCAGGCCGTGCGCTCCGGATCATTCCAGTAGCCAAGCATCAGGCGCGGGCAGGGCAAGCGCACCGCCTGTTGTCCGCGCTCGCCGGCGGGTGAGGGCGCGGCAGATTCGTCGAGAATTGCCATCTTTACGCCCGGCAGCGGCCGGCCCATCGAGCCGGGAACTGGCGGGTGTTTCGGCGTGTTGGCGACGGTCATCAGCGTCTCGGTTTGGCCGTAGGACTCGATTAGCGGTACGCCGCTTACTTGCTGCCAGCGGCGCGTGACCTCTGGATTGACGGATTCGCCGGCCGATACCGGATGGCGCAGTCGGCTCAGCTCGCGGGGGCACCCGTGCGGGTCGAACCATCCGACTCCGAGGTTGCCGATGCGGCGCCGCGCCTGATGGGTTTGATCGAACGTCCCGCAGCAGTGCCCGGTCTGCAAGCGCAACTCGTGCGTGAAATGCACACTGGCTGCTGGTCGGAAAGCACGGCTCGATCCATGATTCGCCAACTAGGCTGGCCGGAAAGCCACGCCCAGCGCATGGCACGTGCCGTCGCCTTGCTGCGCACCGAATTCGCGCAGTCGCTTTTGATCGAGCGCCTGATAGAGGCCGGCATGAGCTCTTCCTCGTTCTACCAGGGTGGGCTACGAAAGCCTCCAGCAATTCACTCGGGAATACCGGCGAATGTTCTGCTTGCCTCCGGGCAAAGAATTAGCGACGACGCCTGAGTGGCAGAAAAAGGACTCGCATCCTGCATGCACACTCCTAGGATGAGTGGGTCATGGTGGTGGCCTGGGGATGCGAGCGAGCCGCACAACTTTTCGCTGAGCGCCGCCGGAACCTCGGCAGATCGGACCAATCTGGGCGACCTGATCGTCAGCCCGTTGGTGATTGCGTGGGGCGACGGTGCGTTGCGCACGGCGGCGTCAGTCGAGTTCGTGCTGCCGACCGGGCAGTATGACAGCCACGCGTTGCTCAACACGGGCAAGAACTACTACACAGCGCGCGCGCCCTGTATTTGCTCTGTCGTGGTTGCCGAACGACAAGGTCGAGGTCTCTGCCAAAATGACGTACAGCTTCAACTCACCGAACGACGACACGCACTACCATTCGGGCCAGCTTTTCCACACCGACTATTCGTGCCAGCTATGCGGTGACGCCAGCCATCCGTGTGGGGTCACGGGATACTTCATCAAGCAGACCACCGACGACAAGCAGAATGGCCACGCGGTAGGCGGCGACGGCTTCCGCGGGCAGGTCTTGGCCGTCGGCCCCGGCTTGCGTTACCAGTTCAGCAAGGCCAGCCTGGAGGTGCGCTGGGTGAAGGAGTTCTACGTCAGGAACCGGCCGGAAGGGAACGCGCTCTGGGCCAAGCTGGTCGTGCCGTTCTGAAGAGGCGGCTCGGGTGGTCTGTCGCATCTAGTTAGAGCCGGCTTGGCGCGCCGATTGCGACAAGGCACCTATGGCGGTTACTTATTCCTTCAAGGTAGTTCGATCCGTGTTCGAACGACTTTGAAAGGAGCGAACAAAGGACGTTTGCGAGGGCGTGCGCCAATGACCGGAATTGGAATCCGACGTAGCTGCGTCGGATGGCTCAAAGTGGCCGAGGTTCTCTCCTTGGTCTGACATCGCAAGTGCGACTCGCTCCCAAACGCCGTCGCGTCGCCATCGCGCGAAACGCATGTACACGGTGTGCCAGCGGCCAGACTTCGCAGGAAGATCGCGCCATGGACTGCCTAGCGCAAAGGGCATAATGAGCCACGTTTCATACCTGCCCTCGTTCGGGGAGCGAGCTAAAATCAGCCCGTGACCCTTGAGGACCCGGTGTGGCGACGCGACGTTCGGGCAATCGCGTGCCACCTGCTGGGTTATCAGCGGTGATTTGGGATGGCAAAAGAAGAAAAAATCGGCGGTAGACGTCCGAGCCGAAATGATCGGACTTCTGCTGGAATAGGCCCGGGCCTACAATATGTCGCCACCGCAGGACGCCCAATTCTTTCGCTCGCACCTTGACGTGCACGCCAGTGCCGTAGGAGCCTGGCCTCGTGATCATCTGCCATGGGGGGCGAGGATGAGGCGCAGCTTCGCGTTGCACAGTCGAATTTCATGTCTACCCTTTGAGGCAAGATGCCGTCGGTGACGGCGGACCATTTTTACCGACAACAAATGTCTCGACGCGACTCGCTACCTCCGCTTAATCCCACGCGGGCGTTTGAAGCCACTGGCCGCTTGCTCAGCGTCTCGAAGGCGGCTGACGAACTTTGTGTTACACCCGCCGCCGTGAGTCGGCAGGTCCGGGCACTCGAGACATTCCTTGGTGTGAGCCTGTTCGAGCGGATCCGAGGCGGCCTGGAACTAACCCCAGCCGGAGCCCGCTATCTGTCGGACCTGATGCCGCTGTTCAGTGCACTCAGGGAGTCTACCGAAGGCGTCATGGCGGGCGCCCCAGGTCGAAGCAATGTGCTGCGCATCCGCTCGCCGGCAACGTTTGCCGTGCGCTGGCTTATCCCGCGGCTGGCCAGTTTTCACCGTCTGCACCAGGATATTGACGTTCAGTTGACCACCGGCTCTGCGCCGCTGGATTTCCGGCGCGAGGATATCGACGCGGGCATCCAACTGGGCGACGGAGACTGGCCAGAGACGCACAGCCAGCGATTGATTCCCAACGAACTCATACCTGTTGCTGCGCCTTCGCGTGCGCGAAGAAAAGGCTGGAAGCTGGAGCGTGAGACTTTGTTGCATTCACTCGCGAGGCCGGAGGACTGGACGCTCTGGCTGAAGTTTGCCGGGTTTTCCACAGCGAACACCAATCGAGGGATGCGCTATGAGACTTCGTTGCTTGCCTACCAAGCGGCGGTGGAAGGTCACGGTGTCGCCATCGCGCAGAAAGCATTGGTTCTTAAGGAGTTGGAAGAGGGCTCACTTGTAGCTCCGTTCGACATGACCCTTGACCGCGGCGGGCACACCTATTACTTCGCGTGGCCGTCGCATAGGCCGGAATCCAAGTCCTTGAAGGCCTTCCGCCAGTGGCTGGCTAAGGTGGTCAGATAGGCTACTGACGGCCCCCAAGGTACTGCGCTGCAAGGGTGCATCACGCCAACCTTTTAACAAAAAGTCAACGCAAGTGGTCGATAAAGTCGATTGTCCCTAGTAGGTCCTGTACCTATCCTGATCGCAGATGGCAACCGCCGGCAGTTACGCCGAAGTTGGTGCCGGACAGGATAGGAGACCATGCTACGAGACAGTCTAGAGGGCGTTCGCGTCCTCGATTTTTCACACGTACTTGCAGGGCCGGTCTGTACCATGATGCTGGCCGATCTTGGTGCTCATGTAGTGAAGATCGAACCGCCGAATGGTGAAATTGGCCGGTCGATCGGACCGCCCTGGATCCACGGCGAGAGCGCCATCCACCTGAGCGTCAACCGGAACAAGGACAGCCTGGCGATCGACCTGAAGACCGATGCAGGCCGTCAGGCGATTCGGCAGATGGTGCGCTGCGCAGATGTCGTCGTCGAGAATTTCCGGCCTGGAGTCATGGCCAGTCTCGGACTGGATTATGAGACGCTCGCACGAGTAAACCCCCGTCTCGTCTATTGCTCGATCTCCGCCTTCGGGCAAACCGGATCGTCGCGCAGCCGCCCCGGCGTCGACGGAATCATTCAAGCGGTCAGCGGGCTAATGAGCACGTTGGGCGAGGCAGGGTCGGATCCTTTAAAAATCCCGGTTCCGGTTGCGGACATGGTCACGGGCTACCTGGCGACGATCGCCGTATTGGGTGCGTTGCACAAGACCCGGCATCGCGAGACGGGCCAGTACCTTGATATCAGCCTGTACAACGCGACCATCATGCTCCAGCAGATTGGCTTCGCCTCTTACTTTGCTAGTGGCGTGGAGCCAGAAAAGGCGGGAAGCGCGGCGCCGTATGCCGCACCCAACGAGGCCTTCCCAACGGCGGACGGCTGGCTGATGGTGGCTGCCTATCATCCTGACCGGTGGACCGCACTGTGCGACGTGCTTGATGTTCGGGCGTTGGAGACGGACCCGCGCTTCGCAGCAAATGCGGACCGAGTGCGCAACCGAACCGAGCTGCACAAGCTGCTAAGTCAGCGGTTCATGAAACGGAATAACGTGGAATGGATCCACATTCTCACGGCACGCGACATACTCTGTGCGCCCGTTTCCAGCTATGGAGATGTCGTCGGCTCCCAAGAGTACCGCGATAGCGGTATCGATTTGTGTGTTGACCATCCCATTGCCGGCAAAGTCCGCATGCCCGGCTTCGCCCTCGGCCCGTCGGACCGCAGTGTCCACCAGCCGCGGCCAGCGCCGATGGCCGGGCAACACTCCGCTGAAGTGCTCGCCGCCTATGGCGTGCCCTCCCAATCGATTGCGGAACTGCTGGCACGCGGAATCATCCGTACCGTTTCATAGCGAATCCAGCTAACCCTTTAGCCACCTGCTTCAGGAATTAAGAATGAATAGTCACCCGGTTGTCTTCGAACAGGACGGGCATGTAGCGCTCCTGCGCCTCGCGTCGGCAAATCAATTGAATCCGCTCACCGACGAACTAGTCGATGCGCTGGTCGCCGCATTGCGCCGTATTGATGCCGATCCGAGTATCCATGCTGCCGTCCTGATGGGCTCTTCAAAGGCGTTTGCTGCGGGAGCGGACATCGCAGCCATGTCAAAACTGGACTACGCGAGCGTTTTCCAGCAGGACTACATCGGACGAAACTGGGACGCCATCCGTACCTTTCGCAAACCGCTTATCGCTGCGATCAATGGCTATGCGTTAGGCGGCGGGTGTGAATTGACCATGCTGTGCGACATCGCGATCGCCTCGGACGACGCCGTCTTCGGCCAGCCGGAAGTCCGCTTGGGCATCGTCCCCGGTGCGGGCGGAACGCAGCGTCTGCCACGAGCAGTGGGTAAATCCATGGCAATGCAGCTCTGCCTGACTGGGGCCTCAATCAGCGCGACCGAAGCCCTGGAAATCGGGCTGGTCTCCAAGGTTGTCTCGGGCGACAAACTGCTCCCAGAGGCCATGAGCATGGCGCATGAGATCGCCGCCCACTCGCTGCCTGTCGTCCTGGCGATTAAAGAAGCGGTTAACCGATCTTTTGAAACGTCGCTGGCAGAGGGACTCCTATTTGAACGGCGCATCTTTCACGCAGGCTTTGCCCTTCAGGATCAGACAGAAGGCATGAATGCATTTCTTGAGCGTCGCCAACCAAATTTCGTCAATGGCTGACCGCCATCGGCCACCGAACTTCATTCTGGAGGTATTAGCATGGAAACAACTCAATCGGCGTCCGCCGACACACTGGTACTGCAGTCATTGGACAGCGGCGTACTGACGCTAACGCTAAATGCGCAGGAGAGTGGCAACGCGCTGGATGTCGCCATGACGGATGCGCTGGCCGACGCGCTCGAAAGCGTCAACGGAATGTCGGAGGTGCATTGCGTGCTGCTTTGCTCGTCCGGCAAGCATTTCTGCACGGGCGGCAATGTGCGTGACATGCAGAAGGGAACTGATTTGATGGACGGCGGTGTGGAGCAGGTGCGCGAGCGCCTTCGGACCCGGCTGCATCGTATAACGCGCGCGCTCCACGACCTGGAGGTTCCCTCGATCGCTGCGGTGAATGGTCCGGCGATCGGAGCCGGCTGCGACCTCGCGTTGATGTGCGACATGCGGCTCGCGGGCACCCGCGCTGTGTTCGCTGAGAGTTTCCTGCGCCTTGGCCTCGTATCCGGCATCGGTGGTGCTTGGTACCTCACGCGCATCGTTGGCCTTGCGAAGGCAATGGAGCTGACACTGAGCAGCGAGTTTATTGACGCGAAGACTGCTGTTGAGATCGGGTTGGCATCGCGGCTGGTACCGGACTACCAACTTGAGCAGGAAGCGCGCGATCTAGCCCGGCGGGTCGCCGCCAACACGCCGCGCGCGCTGCGCATGGCCAAACGCTTGGTGAAGGAATCTGCCGGTTCGTCACTATCGGCAGCTCTAGAAATGGCGGCATCGATGCAGGCGATCTTACTTTGCGGCGGCGAGCACAAGGAGGCAGTCACCCGCTTTATTGAGCGCAACGAGGCGGAAAAGGCGGCCCAGGCGCGCTAGTGAAACGCGTAATGCTGCGTTGGCAGCGTGCAAGCCGCTGGGAATAGTGAATTTAGGAGACAGATATGGAAGCGATAAACGCGGGCGCCTCGGGCAGACCCGGCATCCTGAGGATCGTCGCGAATTCGAGCCTAGGAACTTTGCTCGAGTACTACGATTTCTTCGTCTACGTTGCGCTAACGTCGACGCTGACACACCTGTTCCTGCCGGAAACGGATAAGGTGATCGCATCCTTGATCGGCGTCGCCACGTTCGGGATCGCGTACGTGGCACGACCCTTGGGTACCTTAATCTTCAGCCCGATGTCGGACCGGATCGGACGCAAGAAGACCTTTGTTATTACTCTTGCCATTATGGGGGTTGCGACTGTAGGCATCGGCTGCTTGCCTACCTACGCGGCTATTGGAGCAGCCGCGCCAGTTGGCCTGCTAGTGCTGCGCATCGCGCAGGGCATTGCGCTCGGAGGCGAGTATGGGTCTGCCGTCGTGTACGTGATGGAGCATGCGCCGCAGGGCAGGAAGGGCATGTGTACCAGCGTGCTGCAAAGTACAGCGAGCGTGGGCCTGTTGTTGGCGCTGCTGATTGTCTCCGCACTGAAGCTCTCATTGGATCAGGCGACCTTTGACAGCTGGGGATGGCGGGTGCCGTTTTTGGTGTCGGCTCCGATCGTTGCTGTAGCGACGTGGATTCGGCTGGGTATGACGGAGACACCGGTCTTCACTGAGATGAAACGTACCGGTCAGTTGTCAAAGGCGCCCCTCCGGGAGACGCTGTCCAGTACCCAATCGTGGAAGTCCATTCTCGTGGCTATGTTCGGCGCTCAGGGCGGCACGTCGGTGTCCTTATACACATCCATTGTCTACATGTTGTACTTCCTGCAGAACGTGCTTAAGGTCGAGTCGATGCAGGCCAATCTCTGCCTTGCCGTGGCCATTCTGATTACGGCGCCCCTTTATCCAGTGTTTGGGAGATTGTCGGATGCAATCGGCCGAGCACGCGTGATGCTCATCGGGATCGTGCTGTGGATACTAGCTGTTTATCCGGCGTTCGCCGGGATCCGTTCAGCAGTGGCGGTGTCGTCGTGGGTGTCTGTCAGCGTGCTGATCGCTGTGCTGGCTGCCTTTACGGCGATGATTATGGCACCGCTGCCGGCTTTTATCGCGGAATGCTTTCCGCCCAAGAGCCGCACTACAGGCTTTGGTCTTGCACAGCAACTTGGTAATGTGGTGTTCGGTGGCTTCCTTCCGTTGATCAGCCTGAGCTTGGTTAACTGGAGCGGAAACCAGCTTGCAGGGGTTGGTTATTCGGTCGCCTCTCTGCTTCCCTGCCTCGCGGTAACCTACTTCTGGGGCCTGAAAAAGGATAGCGCTTTGCGCAGCGAGGCCGAGAGCGATCCTGTCGTTTTTCCGACTGGCGGTTTCCCTGGACGGTGATCAGGTTTTGGACGGGAGACGACTGGCCAGAGCCAATTCGCATGGCGTTTTTTTTTGGGGCGCCATGCTGAACTGGCAGGTCGCCAAGCGAGATTGGCATGGTTGGGCTGAACGCGGTTCGCCGAGTCGGTAGGCAAGCTTGACACCCACCCGGCCCGGCAGGCCCGCCTTGAATCAAAATTCCGATCTATAAGCGGGACGCAACCCACGTCTACGTCGGCGATGGTGATCTTGAACTCTGGCTCAGTGGGTGCCGCTTCCGCAGGTTATTAAAACGATACTGACACACGGAGACAGACATGTTTTCACAAAGAAGCATCTTGGTTGCCGTTGCGCTCATGACGTGCGTGCTTCCTACACTGACCGATGCAGCTACATTTCCCGAGAAGCCGATAAGCTTCGTGGTGCCCTTTGGCGCGGGTAGTGCGACAGACCAACTGGCGCGCGCGCTGGCGGCATCCGTTACGGAGCAGACTGGAAAACCTGTGGTTGTCGAGAACCGCCCGGGCGCAAGCGGAATGATTGCTGCGCAATATGTCGCTAGAGCACCTGGAGACGGTTATACGGTCCTCGTAACAACTAACACCACGCAGGCGGCGAACCCACATCTCTTTAAGCGGCTGCCATACGATCCGCTCAAGGATTTCAAGCCCCTAACGGCCCTAGGGAAAGGGGGCCAGGTACTGGTGGTCCGATCCGACTCGCCATACATGACGGTCGGTGACCTGCTCGCGAAGGCCAGGCGGAACCCAGGGAAACTTACCTTCGGCAGCGGAAACTCGTCGAGCAGAATCGCCGGAGAACTGCTCAAACAGCTGAGCAACATAGACATCGTCTGGGTTGGGTACAACAGCAACCCGAACGCGATGAATGACCTCCTTGGCGGCCATATCGATATGATGGTAATCGACACGGTCACCGGCCTACCGCAGATCAAAGCGGGGAAGTTGCGCCCACTAGGCGTTTCTACCTCGACGCGCTTGTCTCAGTTGCCCAATGTTCCGACGCTAAGCGAAGCAGGGGTGAAAGGCTACGACATCGGATACTGGTTCGCAGCCTATGCGCCAGCCAGCACGCAACTCAACGTGCGGGACAGATTACGAGAGCTGCTGGTCGTAGCCGTTGGGAGCCAACAGGCAAGTCAGTTCTTCCGTACATCCGGTACGCAGGCGTGGACCACAACTGCCGACGAGCTTGGTCGCTTTCAGGCAGAAGAAAGCTCTAAATGGGAGCGAGTTATCAAGGCTGCAGGAATCCAACCCGAGTAATGGCATCGGAATGTGTTCGATCCGGTGGCGATTCGGGACGGGGATTGCCGCATGTTTGTCGGAGGAGCGCGCGGCCTAGTGAGATGAGACGTACATCGAACCGGGATGGGCCGGTGGAATGGCGAAGGACTCCTTCATGCGTCTCACTTCATCGACCGGGCTCCTGCCGAACAGGCGCTTAAACTCTCTGCTGAACTGGGAGGGGCTTTCGTAGCCGACCTCGCTGCTGGCGCGGGCTGCGGACATTCCATTGCGAAGCATGAGCAGCCGTGCCTGATGCAGGCGCGTCGACTTCAGATACTGCATCGGGGATGTGTTTGTGACGGCCTTGAAATGCGAATGGAACGTCGCGACACTCATGCCCGCTTCGCGTGCCATTTGTGCAACATCCAAATCAGCCCCAAATGTGGCATGAATGCGTCTTAGCACGCGAGCGATCTTCCCGAATTGGCCTTGCATTGCGAGCGCTGCGCGCATCGAGGGCCCTTGGTCTCCGTTCAGGACGTGGAAGTAGATCTCTCGCACAAGCGCGTGCCCCAGGACACTTGCTTCTAGAGGGTCGACCATGGCTTCAAGGAAGCGCAGGACAGTCTCACCCAGTCTCAGACCCATTGGGCTCGACATCATGCCTTTCGGCTCCATTGGCTGAGAGTAACCGCTTTGGTCGATCTGGAGCATCAGATCGGCTGCAAGCGTGAAATCGAGATGCATATAGATGGCCAGCAACGGCTCATCTGCTGTGGCGTCTGTTTCCATTGTGAACGGTACGGGTACCGATACGGCGAGGTAGTGCTGGTCGTCGTACACGTACACCTCGTCACCGAACAAACCACGCTTTCTACCCTGACAGACGATAACGATGCCTGGATCGTACAAGACAGGAGTGGCCGCGAGAGGGCGGTTAGAGCGAAGGAAGCGGACATCCGGCATTGCGCACAGGTTATATCCCTCGCTTGGGGCTAGCCGAGAGAGTAAGGCGACCATGCGTTGCTGGAGAGTCTTCCTGCCGCCGTCGTAATCTTTGGCTTTGCTCACGGGTGACATCCATTCATAGGAATAGGCAAGAATACGAGACCATAAGCCATCGATTCGCTGAAGTCTAGGAACTATTATACAAGCCACCTCACCCGGAGGTGGATTCGAACTGTAGCTTCGATGGCATCGGAATCCTGGCCGGCAACCGGTGTCAATGACCCAACACGCTAGCCCCATTCTTGGACTTCCATATCATGATTCAGGTATTCAACCCCGCCGATGGATCTATTGTTGGTGAAGCGCCCGAAATGTCGCTTGACCAGGTCAAGCAGGCAGTTGAACGGACATGTGCCGCATTTCCTGCATGGTCGCGCAAGCTCGCGAAAGAGCGTAGCGACATCCTTCGCCGCTGGTTCGAACTCGTCAGAGACGACAAGCAAGTGTTTGCGGAGATCATGGTGAGAGAAAACGGCAAATGCCTTTCTGAGGCGCTGGGCGAGATCGGTTACGGCCTTGGGTTCATTGAGTGGTATGCGGAGGAGGCCAAGCGTGTCTACGGCGACACGATTCCATCCCATGCCAACAACGCAGCGGTGGTCGTGACGAAGGAGCCCGCAGGTCCTACAGCAGCTATCACGCCATGGAACTTTCCCTTCATGATGATCGCGCGCAAGGTGGCCACTGCACTTGCCGCCGGATGCACGATGATTATTAAACCCTCCGAGGAAACGCCTCTCACTGCCTACAAGCTCCTGGAGTACGCGCGCCGGGCAGGAATCCCCGATGGCGTACTGGAAATGGTCACCGGCAATCCGGCGGAGATTGGGAGAGTCTTCACAGGAGATGACCGTATCCGAAAGATCTCGTTTACCGGATCTACCGCAGTGGGGAAGCTGCTGTCCGCTGCGAGCGGCCAGTCTCTCAAGAAGATGACGCTCGAACTTGGCGGCAATGCGCCATTTATCGTCTTCGACGATGCGAACTTCGAGCAGGCGGTTGCTGCCTTGGTCGCGGCGAAGTTGCGCAATTCCGGCCAAGTCTGCATCTCGCCTAATCGCATCTACGTTCAAGACAGCATCTATGAGCAATTCTTGGAGGCTGTTGCTGCGAAGGTATCGAAAATCCGTGTCGACCAAGGATTTCAAGAGGAATTCGTCGTCGGACCGCTTGTCAACAAGGCCGGATTCGACAAGGTAGTTGAGCTGGTCGAAGAGACCAAGTCACATGGTGCTCGGGTCGTGCTTGGTGGCAACGCACATTCAAAGGGGGGATTGTTTTTTGAACCGACGATCCTTGCCGATCTTCGTGACGAGATGCGAATCGCACGCACCGAAATCTTCGGTCCGGTGTTTCCGATCTACCGGTTCAGCACGGAAGAGGAGGTCGTGAGTCGGGCCAACAACACGGAATACGGTCTTGTGGCCTACGCCTTTACACGTTCCCATGGCCGCGCGCAACGCCTGAGTCGCACTATCGAGGCCGGTATGGTCATACTGAATTCGGGCTCCGTGGGTACCGCATCCGTCCCGTTCGGTGGCATCAAGCATTCCGGGTATGGCCGCGAAGGCAGCTATCACGGCATTGAAGAGTATGTCGAGGTGAAGTACGTGCTGATGGCGGGACTCGACGACTAGGAACGGTTTGCGTCCGCACAGTGCAACTAGCGAGATGCACTGTGCGAGGAAGTTCCTACAGTTTCCTTTCGGCAATCGCCACGTTAGGTTGCGGAATATTTATTTCGCGTGGAGTGGCCTCCTGAGTGGCGGCGTGCAGAAGGCCGCGCCACGCTCCGCTTTATTGCGCGTTCCTGTCGCTCCCTCTTTGTGATTGTCGCTGGATAATAGTCGGCTATTTGTGGCTCGCTGTACAACCACGGTAGCTTTCGACGTTCATCTCGAAGATGTCTACGGTACATGGTGCGATGTTGACTGCACGGGCCTTGGGCAATACGGACTCATTTCAGGCCATTTCGCGAGTGGCAATTGGTCGCTTGACCGCGTTGAGCTGAGCATCCCTTACGCAGGCGGGCGCTACGGCGCCCAATTTTTGAATTGCTTGGTCGACCAACTAGTTGGTTGTGTCTTTGGCAATAGCCGCCCCGTGCATTCGTTCATGCCGCCAGCGTTACGGCGACCACGGGCTTTACCCTCACAAGGAGTCATTGTCCTATGCCTCATCCCATTTCTGCGTTCGGCGCGGGTCACACCATTCTCAGCTTGGCAACCATCGCTGCGGGTCTCTATAGCTTCGCCCGATATCAAAAAATTGATAGCACTAACCTGTCCGCCAAGATCTACTTGACTGGCTTGGTGGTCTCGGTACTCACATCGTTTGGCTTGTCCAGCACTGGCGGCTTCAATGCTGGCCACGCACTGGGTATCGTGGCCCTTATTGCGGTATCGGGCGGCCTATTGGTTCCGCGAATAGGAATCTTGGGGCGTGCACGGCGATACCTTTCCCAGTTCGCATTCACGTTTAGCTTCTTTCTGTTGTTAGTCCCCGGGATCAATGAGACGCTGACGCGGCTACCTGTTAGTCATCCCTTAGCGAGTGGTCCTGACTCCCCCCTCGTACGTGGTGCGCTCGCGGCATGGCTGGGCATTTTTGTGCTGGGATCGATATTGCAGTTTTTGTGGCTTCGCTTGTACCGCAGCCGTGCATAACCTGCGTAGAACGCATCCCCACTCGATCACTAGGCAACACGGCGGCGCCAACCTCTGACCATGGGTCGGCGCCAACGGTATCGGGTGCACGCGCAAGCTGTACGCTCGCGTACTTGTAAGGAAAAATCCATAGATCGCGACAAGGTGTCTAGGGTCATGCTATAGGAGCTGGACCGGTAAAAATGCATCCCGCAAGAGTGCCTCAAGTCCGAGCCCTTCCTGGGGAATCCAGTATCCCTCTGGAATTAGAGCGAGCCTCTTCATTGTCGTGGCAACGCATACCATCACTGAACTGTGAAAGCACCTGGGCCGCACGGAGGAGTCGTCGTGGCACATCGCCGTCCCAATCCGGCGTCATGTGCGACGCAGGTGCTGTGACGGAAAGTGCCAAGACCATCTGTTTTTGGCGATCAAAGATTGGGGCGCTGAATGCATTGACCGGTATGTTGTGCAGCCGTGAGGGCGCCGTATTTGTGGCACGAGCGATGCCATGCGTGCGTGTTTCTCGTAATTCGGCGTCAAGCGCTTCACGCCGGGCATGCGTGTCTTCGCCCGGCGACCGGTGCACGCGCAAATCTTCGTCGATGAACGCACGCGTGACCTCTGGCGGAAGGAATGCCGCGAATGCCTTGCCGGTCGCGCACTGAGTCGTGCTCATCACCAATCCCAACCGGAGCTGGTCGCTGACTGGTTCGCGCGAGGGTTCCCAGTGAATGGCCGTTGGACCCCGATTGCCCCAAACCGCCAGGCAGAGTGTGTGGTGCCCCAGCGATTCCGCGATGGCAGGCATGGCGCCTATGACATGCCGGGCGAGGTCAAGCCGTGCCGGCGATGAGGTGCCAAGGGGCGACAGCGATGGCGCGAGTTCGTGCGAAGAGGTCACCATGTACTTCCCTGCCCCGAAAGCCAATGGCCGCCGTTGTGCATTGACGAAACGCTCGATCTTGCCAAGATACACGACATGGTCCCCGCCGGGGTAGGCCGCTACCTTCGTGCATTCGAGGTAAGCGGCCGATCCGGGCAGCACGGGGGCTCCACGATGGCCATACTCATAGTCGATCGATGCGAACTTGTCGTCGCCCGACTTGGCGAAATGATTGGAGATCGCGGTCTGGTCGTCTGCAAGGATGTTGACAACGAAGTGGTCACTTTCCCGGAACGCAGGAAAACTACGGGAGGTTAACGACTGGCTCCAGAGAATCAGCGGCGGATCAAGCGACACTGAGCTGAAGGAGTTGGCCGTCACGCCGTGAGGCTTGCCCGATGGGTCGCGCGTGGTAATGACCGTGACCCCTGTCACGAAATTGCCCAGAACTCCGCGTAGCTCGCGGACGTCGAACGGTTCAGTGGCGGCATGCATGACGGGTCTCCATGAATTGGCTTGCATGGCCAGAGTCTATGGAGTGAACGCGCTAGCAACAATTCGGCAATATTGATGAACCCATAGGCCGCGCCAATAAATCGACGTTTTGAACCGGCACAAGGAGACCGCCCATTGCCGTGGCAGTTCAGGTACGCTTGGATTGCGGTATCGAGCGCTCGTCGCCCGCCACCGCGCGCTCCAGGAACTTGCAGAAGCTCGCCGCCGCAGCGCTGAGGTCGGCCTTGCGCGGGAATACAACCCCGAAGCGGCGCGTCAGCGTCAGGCCCTCGACCTCCAGCGGCACAATGCAGACATCACGGCAACGTTCCGCCATGCCGTTCGGCAGCAATGTGATGCCCATGCGGGCATCGAGCATTCCCATCAACGTGTTCAGGTTGCCAACCATTTTCGGTGGCGGCAACGAGAATCCCTGCTTTTCCATTGCCTCGGCAATGCGGGCTCGCACGGGCAGGTATTGCTCGATCAGCATCAGCGGGTGAAAGGCCAGTTCACGCGCGCCAACTCGCTCCAGGCCCGCCAGCGGGTGAATCGACGGCACCACCAGCACCATCGTCCCACTCCACAGGTGCTGGAACTTATAGTTCGACAGGTCGATCTCGTCCAGCGACATCACTGCTACGTCGGCGTCGCCACGATCCAGCGCGCTTAGTGCTTCCGAGTGTTTCACGTCGAGCAGTTCCATCTCGACGTCCGGGTAACGCTCGCCATAGGCGTGCAGGATGGCGGGCATGCTTAAGGCGGCAATCATGGGCGTGGCGGCAATCACTACGCGCTGGCGGGCCTGCCTGACCCGTTGCCGGAACTCTCCTACCAGCTCGCGCAGTCCGTGCAGCGCCGCGCGCGCGGCCGCTTCGGTGCGCTTGCCATCGTCAGTCAGTTCCACGCGTCGCGTGCTGCGCGTGAGCAGTATCGTGCCCAATGCCGCTTCAAGCCGCTGCACGCGTCCGGTCACCGAAGGTTGTGTGATGTGCATCCGCTCCGCTGCTTGGCTGAAGCTTCCGGTCTCCGCGACGGCGAGGAAGGTCTCTATCTCGGCCAGGTCAATGCCGGCGCTGGATATGGCGTCGCCAGTAGGGCGTGCTGGGGGCATTAATGGGGGTCTCCGTGATTTATTGGCTTTGCGAATAATTGTATCGGGCTTGATGATTTGTTCAAGGCGTCGGCGTCGTCAAGAATTCATTCCATCCGCCAAACACGGCACTGAAAGGAGTCCAACGCATCATGACCTCGCCATCGTCCCGCCAGATGCACCTGGTGGCCTTCCTGCAGGCGCAGAACTGTTCGAACTATGTCGGTTCCTGGCGCCATCCCGCCACGATGTCCGACTTCCTGTCACCGGAGTACTTCCAACGCATCGCGCGCACGCTGGAAGATGGCCTGTTCGACATGGCCTTCTTTGACGACCGGCTGGCCATGCCCGACATCTATGGCAACGACCATCGTGAAGCCGTGTCGCACGGCGTGCGGGCCGTGAAGATGGATCCCACGCCCATCCTGATGGCAATGGCAGCGGTCACCTCGCGCCTTGGGCTGGGCGCGACGTACTCCACCACCTACTACGAGCCGTTCCACGTGGCGCGCCTGTTCGCCACCATGGACCTGATGACGAAAGGCCGCGTGGCGTGGAATGTAGTGACCTCGCTCAATGATTCCGAAGCGGGAAACTTCGGGCGCGACGCGCACGAAGAGCACGACGCGCGCTACGACCGCGCCGACGAGTTCATGGAAGTGGTGATTGGCCACTGGGATTCCTGGGAGGACGATGCGCTGATCCTGGACAAGGAGAACGATCGCTTTGCCGATCCCGACAAGGTGCATCGGCTCGACTATCGCGGCAAGTACTACAAGTCGCGCGGGCCGCTGCCGGTGCCTCGTTCGCGACAGGGGCATCCGGTGCTGCTGCAAGCCGGGCAAAGCGGGCGGGGCATTGCCTTTGCCGCGCGCTGGGCCGAGTTGGTGTTTGCGGCCTACCCTAACCTGGAGGCCGGCCGCAAGCAATACGCGCAGTTGAAGCGCGCCATCGCCGAAGCAGGCCGGGACCCGGCATCGGTCAAGGTGGCGCCGGCCGTCAAGGTGGTGGTGGCGGAGACCGAATCGCAGGCGAAAGAGCAGTTCATCCTGATCGATTCGCTGGCGCGGCCCATCGACGGACTGGCGCTTCTATGCGAAGTACTCAACGTCGATTTCTCGAAGCGTGGCTACGAGGAGCCGTTCACGGACGCCGAGCTGGCCGCAGTGTCGTGGCATAGCCTGCGCGATCGCGTGATCGCCAAGAGCGGCAAGCGCAACCCGTCGGTGCGCGATTTCGTGGAAGCGTCCGGTCGCGGCACGGTACGTGAAGGCCCGTGCTTTGTCGGTACCGCGAAACAAGTGGCCGACGAGATGGAAGCCTGGTTCCAGGATGCTTGCGACGGCTTTGTCGTCCAGGCGCTGTCGGTACCTGGCAGCTACGAAGACTTCGTGCGACTGGTGGTGCCTGAACTGCAACGGCGCGGCCTGTACCGCAAGGCGTACCCGGGTCAGACCCTGCGCGATTCGCTTGGCATCGATCGCCCGGCTCCCCGCGCCTGGCGCCAGATCGCCTGATCCCACCGCTACCCGGATCCCCCGATACCCATTACGGAGACACACGCATGACTGCGACGGACACCCCCGCACTTTTCCCCACGCAGGCGGAGCAGCTTGCCGCTTTTGCGCTGAACCTGCGCTACGAAGACATCCCCCAAGACGTGCTCGGCTTGGCGCGCGAGCACCTGTTGGACGTGATCGGCATCGCCCTGGCATCGAACACGTTCGAGTTCGCACCGGCCACGCTGGAGGCTGCACAGACCTTCGGCAATGGTACCGACGCCACGGTCATCGGCAGTGGCCGGAAGCTGCCAGCAGCTTCGGCGGCGCTGGTCAATGGCGTGCTAGCCCATGGCCTCGATTTCGACGACACCCACATTGGCTCGATTTATCACGCCAGTGCCCAGGCAATGGCCACGGTGCTGGCCTGTGGCGAAGCCAACCGCGCCAGCGGCCGTGACGTGCTCGTGGCATTCGTGGCTGCGCTGGAGATCGGCTGCCGGCTGGCGACCGTCGGGGCAGGCAAGTTTCATGATCGGGCTTTCCATCCCACGGCGCTGTGCGGCACCTTCGCGTCGGCAGCGGCAGCCGGCCGCTTGCAGGGCATGACGCAGCAGCAACTGGTGTGGGCGCTGGGGCTATGCGGCAGCCTGGCCTCGGGCATCCTGGAAAGCGGCAAGTCCTGGCTCAAGCGCCTGCATCCAGGCTGGGCCGCGCATAGCGGCATTGCCGCCGCGGCGTTGGGCCGTGCGGGCTTCCAGGGGCCGGCGACGGTGTTCGAAGGACCCCGGGGCTTCTATGCGGCCCATATCGAAACCGTACCGGACGAAGACAATGCGCCGGCCCGCGCGCTGGGTAGCGAATGGCAGACGCGAGGCATCGCGCTGAAGCCCTATCCGTGCTGCCACTTCATCCACGCCTTCGTGGACGCCGCGCTGGAATTGCGCGGGCAGTTTGCGCTGGACGATATCGAACGCATCGATTGCCCGCTGACGCCGATGCTGCACAAGATGGTGGCCGCACCCCGCGAGCGCTGCATTCGCCCTCCCACGCCCTATGCCGCGCTGTTCAGCGTGCAGTACGCGGTGGCGGTAGCGCTGGTCAAAGGGCGCGCCGACCTGGCCACGTTCCATGACGAACCGCTCGACGATCCCGCCGTGCTGGCAGTTGCAGCCAAGGCATACTGCGTACCGGACACCGAGAGCGATTTCCCGAAGCACTTTCCGGGCGAGGTCGTGGTGACGCTCAAGAGCGGCCGGGTGATCCGCTGCCGCATGCCGACGAGCCTCGGGACGCCGGACAGGCCGATGTCGCGCGACGCCTTGCTGGCCAAGTTCGTGCTCAATGCATCGCGTGCCATCCCGCGCGAGCAGGCCGAATCGATTGCGCAGGTTGTCTTCGCCATCGATCACGCGGCCTCTCTGGCGCCGCTGATGGCGCTCTGCACCATGCGCTGACCGCCAGAAACCCCAAGCCACCGGACGCGGGGTCCATGTCACCCCGCGCCGTCCAAGACGGAGACAACATGCCGTACAACGCCTCGCAGCGGCTCGACCGCCTGCCGGAATCCTCATTTCACCGACGTCTGGCAACACTGATCGGTGCCGGACTGTTCTTCGACGCCTTCGACCTCTATATGGCCAGCGGCATCATGGTGGCCCTGGCCCGCGAAGGCTGGGGCACGATGCAAGCCAATGGCCAGTTCGTATCGGCCGGCGCGCTGGGCGCGTTGCTCGGTGCGGCGCTGGCCGGATGGCTCGGCGACCGGTATGGCCGCCGATTCGCGTTCCAGTTCAACCTGATCCTGTTCGGCGTCATGTCGCTGGCTGCTGCAGTGGCGCCATCGATGGGTTGGCTGATCGTGTTTCGCCTGCTGATGGGGATTGGGCTCGGGGCGGAGATCGTGGTCGGCTACTCGACGATCACGGAGTTCGTGCCGCCGGCTAGTCGCGGCAGGTGGGGCGCCGTGCTGTTCTTCTGCGCGACGGCGGCGTTACTGGGTTCCAGTCTGGTCAGCTACTGGGTGATTCCGACGCTGGGCTGGCGCTGGATGTTCGGCATCGCCGGTGTGGGTGGGCTGCTGGTCTGGTTTCTGCGCAAGGAGATGCCGGAATCGCCGCGCTGGCTGGAATCGGTCGGGCGACATCGGGAAGCCGATGCGATTCTTGCGCGCGTCGAGGCCATCGCCGAGCGCGAGCATGGGCCCTTGCCGGCACCCGTGCAGATGGTCCATAGCGCGCCCTCGGCCTACCGCTTCGGCGACCTGTTTCGCGGACGGCTGCTGCGGTCGACGGTGTTGGCGGTGGTCATGAACGTGGTGGGCCTGTGCGCGATCTACGGATTCATCATCTGGCTGCCGACCTTCCTCGTCAAACGCGGCCTGTCGCTGACCAGTTCACTCGGCCATACGGCCCTGATGGCAGGCGGCAGCTTGCTAGGGATCGTGCTGGGGGGCTACCTGTCAGACCGCTTCCCGCGCAGGCGGCTGCTGATCGCGAACTCGGTGCTGTGCGCCGGGCTTGGGCTGCTGTACCCCAACATGGCCACGCTTGCCCAGACGACGGTGGTGGGCTTCCTGCTGGTGGCATCGCTCTACTTTACGGGAACGATCGGATTCTCCACCTACGTGCCCGAGCTTTTCCCCACGGAGCTGCGGCTGCGCGGCACCGGACTGGCGAGTGCAGCGGGGCGGGGCGCTTCGATTCTTGCCCCCATGACCGTGGCGGCGCTCTACGAGTGGAATGGCGTGCAAGGCGTGACGCTGGCCCTGGTGCTAATGGGTGCCATCCAAGCGGTGATGATCGCCTGGCTGGGTATTGAAACGACACAACGATCGCTGGACCACGCGTTCAGTAGCGAGACGGCGGGGCGGTAGGCGCCGCAGCGGCTTCAATCCCGCAAATGGAAGGAGACGTGATGAAGGAAATCAGGATCGTGACGCCGGTTGGGATGCTCGGGTATGGCATCCCGCGGGAAGACTTCCACCGCGCCATCGAGGCCGGTGCGCAGGCCGTTATCGTCGACTCGGGCTCCACCGACCCCGGACCATACCAGCTTGGGCTTGGCGCCATGCTGGCTTCGCCCGAGGCTTACGCGCGCGATTTGCGGATCATTCTGGAGGGCATCGGCAAGCGCAGGATCCCGCTGCTGATCGGGTCGGCCGGCGGGTCGGGCACCGCTCGCCAGGTGAACGACCTCATCGCCATCATCGGCACGATTGCTGGCGATCTCGGGCGACGCCTCAAGGTGGCGGCAATTTATGCCGATGTGGACGCAAGCATCGTGCGTGACAGCTTGGCGTCGGGGCACATTGCGCCCTGCGCGTCGGCGCCGCCATTGACGGTTGCCGATATCGATGCGTCGACGCATATTGTGGCGCAGATGGGCGCCGAGCCCATTCTGAAGGTGCTGCGCGAGCAGCCCGACGTGGATGTGGTTGTGTGCGGGCGCGCCTATGACCCCTCGCCGTTTGCCGCGTTCTGCATGCTGCATGGCATCGACGCGCCGGGCACATACTGGCACATGGGCAAGATCATGGAGTGCGGCGGGGTCTGCGCGGAGCCGAAAGGGAAGGTCATCCTTGCCACGGTGCGCGAGGACAGCTTCGACCTGACGCCGATGAGCCCGCATGAACGCTGCACGCCGCTGTCCGTCGCCGCGCATACTCTGTACGAGAAGACGCGTCCCGATCTGCTGGCCGGTCCCGGCGGCATGCTGGACCTGACCGCCTCGCAATACGAACAGATCGATCTGCAGACCACGCGCGTGCGCGGCAGCGTGTTCCGGCCTTCCGAAGGCTACCAAGTCAAGCTCGAAGGTGCAGCCGTTTGCGGCTATCGGACGATCTTCATCGGCGGTGTGCGGGACCCGATTCTGATCGGGCAGATCGACCCGTTCCTGGAACGCGTACGCGCGCGCATGGCTGGCATATTTCCCGAACTAGAAGGAGGAGAAGCCAGGCTGCACTTCCACGTCTACGGCAAGCATGCCGTGATGGGGCAGCAGGAGCTGCTGCGGGATGCTGTGCCCCATGAAGTGGGAGTGCTGGGAGAAGTGACGGCGCCCACGCAGGCACTCGCCAACGCCATCTGCAGCGCTACCCGCATCGGCGTGCTGCATATGCCGTATCCCGGGCAGAAGGCCACGGCCGGCAATTTTGCGCTGCCGCTCAACCCACCAGAGAACGCCATCGGACCGGTGTGCCGGTTCTCGATCTATCACCTGATGACGGTTGACGCGCCCGATTCCTTGTTTCCCTATCGCATGCTGGAGGTCTGATCATGGCAACGCTGCGCGATATCGCCGATGTTATCCGGAGCAAGAATTCCGGGCCGTTCGAGATCACGTTCGACGTGATTTTTGCCAATGCGGACCGCTATCGCCATGTGCGCGACAGCGGCATGCTCAATCCCCAGACCGTGCTGCAGCTCTATGGCGTTCCCGAGAGCGACCTGCTGACCTGCATGTTCTTCGAGCCCGCGCTGGCCTTCAAATTCACGCTGCGCCGGCATGGCGATCAGGGCGGGGTAGGTGAGCGCGATACGTTTGGCGCGCAACAGCACGCGCCGCTGATGACGCTTGAAGTGCCGGCATTCCACGGAGCCTGACCATGCAGACTGATCCGATCGAGAGCGCGTTGGCCGCCATTGCCGCGGGATCGCTTGCTGTGGTGGTGGACGATGCCGACCGCGAGAACGAGGGCGACCTGATCATGGCCTGCGAGGCGGCCACGCCGGAGACCATCGCCTTCATGGTGCGGTGGACCAGTGGCGTGATCTGCGCGGCGTTGCCGGGCGATCGGCTGGACGCGCTGAGCCTGCCGCTGATGGTCAAGGAGAACACGGACAGCATGCGTACCGCCTTTACCGTGACGGTCGACTACCGGCATGGTACGACCACCGGCATATCGGCCGCAGACCGCGCGGCGACACTGCGTGCGCTTGCCGACCGGACCTGCAAGGCGGCGGATTTCAATCGCCCGGGCCATGTTTTTCCGCTGCGTGCGCGCGCAGGCGGCGTGTTGCGTCGACCAGGCCATACCGAAGCCGCCGTGGATCTTGCCCGGCTGGCGGGCATGCAGCCGGCGGGTGCGCTGGCGGAAGTGGTCAACGACGACGGCACCATGGCACGGCTTCCGGAGCTGGTCGTATTCGCGCGTCGGCACGGCTTGCCTATTGTCACCATTGCGAACCTGATCGCCTGGCGGCAGGCTAATGAACGGCTCGTGGCCTGAGGAGCGGCGATGGATCAAACGAACGAACAGGTGGCTTACCGCTGTGTGCTGATGCGCGGAGGTACCAGCAAGGCATTGTTCTTCCACGAGTCCGACGTGCCGCCGCCGGGGCCAGCGCGTGACAGAATGCTCAAACGGGCTATGGGTACGCCCGATCATCTCCAGATCGACGGGCTTGGCGGCTCCCGTCTGGTCACGTCCAAGGTGGCACTCGTGCGCCGCTCTACCCGGGACGATGCCGACGTGGACTACACGTTCGCCCAGGTCGACGTCGAGCGAGACCTGATCGGCTATAGCGCGAACTGCGGCAATATCTCGTCGGCGGTGGGGCCATTTGCCGTCGACGAGGGCCTGGTGGCGGCCATGGCGCCGGTCACGACGGTGCGCGTCTACAACACCAACACCGACAGCATGCTGGTGATGCAGGTTCCCGTCGTGCATGGCAAGGCCCGGGTGTACGGGGACTGTGTCATACCCGGAGTGCCAGGCAGCGGAGCCGAGATACTGATGGACTATGCCGATACCGTCGGCGCAAAAACTGGCCAGTTGCTGCCGACCGGACAAGTATCGGAGAACATTACGCTTGAAAGCGGCAGGGCGCTCGAAGTGTCGATTTGCGATGCCGCCAATCCGTGCGTCTTTGTGCACGCGTCGACATTAGGGCTGACTGGTCATGAGTCACCTGACGCATTGACGGCCGATATCGCACTGATGGAGGCCGTTTCGGAGATCCAGGCGAAGGCAGGGGAGCGGATCGGCATGTGGCCTGACTGGCGCGACCAGCACAAGCCCGGCATTCCTTTAATGGTGATGGTGTGGCCTGCCGGCACGTTCCAGGACCCCAGCGGCGCCATGCATGAGGCGGGTTCGATGGATGTTCGCGCGCGGCTCGTATTTCTCGGAAAGTGCCACGACAGCATGGCCGGGACAGGCGCACTATGTACGGCAGCGATTTCGCGCGTGCCAGGCAGCGTGGTGCAACGCCTGCTGCGCGATGATGGCGCACAGACGCAGTCATTGCGGATCGGGCATCCACTAGGCGTAATGGCCGTGCGGGTCGAGGTTGAACCGGGTCGGACCGGCGAGCCGCAAGACATCCGGCTGCGAACGCTGGGTCTTGCGCGCACTGCACGCCGTCTTATGGCCGGGGAGATCTACCTGCCACATCAGTCCCTGCAGGCAGGCTGATCCGCATCACCCGCGCGGAATCACAGGAGGAAGCCCGCCTAGGCGGGCTTTTTCTACATCAAAACGTGTGGCGAATGCCGATGGTCGCGCCAAACTGGTTCGTGCCAGGGTCCGTGTTGCGAAGCCATTGGAGCCGGCGCCGAGTCCCAGATGGGATACACCCTTGTTCCTGGTGTAGGCGGCGGCAAGGTAGACGTCGGTCCGCTTTGAAAGATCGTAATCAACCAGCGCCGCGAAGAGTCACGGATCGCTTCCGGTTCCCGCGAAGTCCGTGTAGTAGGTGGCACCGCTCAACGAGAGCGCGGCGCTCGGCTGCCTGCAGGCTCGCGCAGTAGATGCGCGACCGCTGGTTGATATTTTGGCATATCTGTCTCCGTGGGCGTGGCCCTTTAAGTTCTCGTCACTACCGACGGTAGTGGTTTGGCGACTCAGCGCCGCGTCCTTGGTGAGGGCCAAGCCCAGGGACGACGCAGCCGGTCCTTTGCCTGCCATTCGCGGATCAGGTCGTCATCTTTGAGGGTGAGGCCAATGTCGTCTAGCCCGTACAGCAGCGCCTCGCGACGAAGCGGGTCGATGGTGAACGGCGTGATGTTGCCGTCGGGTGCTGCGACGGTACCGGCCTGCAGGTCCACCGTGATTGACGCGCCGTTCGCACACTGTGCGGCTAGCGCCTGCACCTGCGGCGTGGCCAGAGTGATGGGCAGCACGCCGTTCTGGAAGCAGTTGCTCCAGAAGATGTCGCCATAGCTCGGCGCAATCACGCAGCGCACGCCGATGCCCTGCAGGGCCCACACCGCGCCTTCGCGCGAGGAGCCGCAGCCGAAATTCTCGGCCGCCAGCAGCACGGGCGCGTCGCGAAAGCAAGGGGCATTCAGTACACAGTCCGGATCCTCGCTGCCGTCGGGCCGGCAGCGCAGTGCTTCGAAGGCGTAGGGGCCGAGTTCGGTCTTGTCTAGGGTGGTCAGGCGCTCGATGCGGATGATGACGTCGGTGTCCACGTTCGGCCGCATCAGCGGTACGGCAGGGCCAGTGATGGTGGTGAATGGAGTATTCATGCCAGCGTCCTCACATCAGTGATGCGGCCAGTAATCGCCGCCGCTGCAGCCATCGCAGGACTGGCCAGATGGGTGCGTGAGCCCGGCCCCTGGCGGCCAACGAAATTGCGGTTGGAGGTTGAAACGCATCGCTGCTGGGACGGCACCTGCTCGCCATTTGCAGCCACACACATGCTGCAGCCCGGTTCGCGCCACTCGAAGCCGGCCGCGACAAATAGTTCATGCAGCCCCTCGGCCTCAGCGGCGCGCTTTACAGTTTCCGAGCCCGGCACGACCCAAGCACGTACGCCATCGGCGACGTGGCGGCCGCGCGCGATCTCGGCTGCTGCGCGGAGGTCCGTGAGGCGTGAATTAGCGCACGAGCCGATAAACACCCAGTTGACCGGCGTGCCAGCGATTGGTGCGTCGGCGGCCAGGCCCATGTAGCTGAGAGCAACGCCCCACGCCTCGCGGTCGGCGGCAGTGGCAGCTTTCAGTGGGTCAGGGACGGTGCCATCGATGGCGATCGCGTGCTCTGGGCTGGTGCCCCAAGTGATGGTGGGCACGACGGCGCGGACGTCGACGTGCTCTTCATGGTCGAAGGTGGCATCGGAATCGGTGGCGAGGCTGCGCCAGTACGCCGCAGCAACCTCGAACGCCTCGCCGCGTGGTGCCCGATTCCGACCGCGTACCCAGTCGATTGTTTTCTCGTCCGGGGCGACAAGTCCAAAGCGGGCGCCAAGCTCCACGCTGAGATTACACAGCGTAAGCCGGTCTTCGACATCCAACGCCTCCACCGCGGCACCAGCAAACTCGATGGCGTAACCAACGCCCGCACCTGCGCCCAGCCTGCCAATCAAGTGCAGTGCCAAGTCCTTCGCTGTCACACCCCGGGCCAATTGACCGTCGCAACGGATGCGCATGCGCTTAGGCTTTCTCTGCCGCAGGGTTTGAGTGATGAGCGCATGGGTACTCTCTGACGAGCCGACGCCAAACGCCATTGCCCCAAGCCCGCCATTGGTACACGTGTGGCTGTCGCCACAGATCACGCTGAGGCCGGGTAGCACAATTCCCTGCTCCGGTCCCATCACGTGGACAATGCCTTGGCCGGGCTCGCCAAGGTCAAACAGTTCTACGCCCATGGCGCCGGTAAGTTTCTTTAGACCGGCATGCAGCTCGCCACCAAGCGGGAACGTGGTCGCCACTCGGCCCGGCTGGCTCGATACAGCGTGATCGGGCGTGGCAAACACCAATTCGGGGTTGTGCAGGGACCGGCCTCGCATGCGGATAGGGTCGAGTGCGGGTGGCCCCGAGAGGTCATGCAACAGGTGGCGGTCGATGTGCAGCAGCGCCCAGCCGTCACCAAGTTCCCGAATGACGTGGGCATCCCATAGCTTATCGAAGAGTGTGTGGCCTGGCATGTCACACAACCTCTTTTGACAATGGCGCCTCCATCGTCGCGCCAGCATTGAAGCGCGAGCGTAGAGCATCCCATTCGTCGGCGCCGAAGCGGCGGAAAGTCTGCGCTACAGTGGTGCTGGTATTCGGCGCCTTCATTGTGGCCTGGACCTCCGCCAGGGCGGCGTCGCCCGCCTGAATCGCTGCCTTGAGCATCAGGCCTGGCAGGATCGCCAGCTTATAACCCATCTCCTCCGCCTGCCGCAGGTCATTTATCGGGGTACGGCCACCGGGAACGACGTTTAGCAAGCAGGCACCTTTGACGCGTCGCGGCACCAAGGCCGCCTCCTCGACGGACTGCGTAGCTTCGACGAAGACCATGTCGGCGCCGGCGTCAAGGGCGGCCTCAGCGCGCCAGATTGCCTCGTCCAGGCTCAACATGGCTCGGGCGTCGGTCCGGGCGATAAGCAGGAAGTCCGGGATACGGCGGGACTCGACGGCGGCGCGAATCTTGGAGACGAACTCTTCGCGCGAAATTACTTCCTTGCCGTCCAGATGGCCGCAGCGTTTCGGTGAGACCTGATCCTCAATGTGGATCGCCGCTACTCCGCGGGCTTCGTACTCGCGAACAGTGCGGGCGACGTTCAGTTCATTGCCGTAGCCTGTGTCAGCATCGGCAATCAGCGGGATGGCGATGGAGCGCGCCATAACAGCCGCGTTCTCGACCATTTCGCTCATCGTTAGCAAACCGAAGTCGGGAAAGCCGCGTGCAGCCGAGGTGCCTGCGCCGGTCATGTAGCAGGCGCCGAAACCCGCCTGCTCGATCAAGCGTGCGCCAATGCCGTCGTAAGCACCGGGGACAATCAACATGCCAGGCGCTGCAAGCTGTTGGCGCAGGCGAGCGCCGGCGCTCTTTGGCGAAGAAACGGAGCTATTCATGGTGTGTATCCGTGGAGGGATGCAGTCTCGATGTGTTTATGTTGTTATAAGAGTATCACAACATAAACACATGTCAACGAGTTATGCTACGGGTTGTTAGCCCTTTCTTACAATTCCGGATGAAGTCTTCGAACGATATGCTTAGCGTCGATGTCCCTGTACCGCGTGCACGAGGCACCTCACTACACCGGCAACTCTTCATGGTCCTGCGCGACGAAATCGTGCGCGGCATGTACCCTTCGGGCCTGTTGCCGAAGGAGGAGGCGTTGTGCGAGCGCTTCGCTGTCTCGCGCATTACGGTACGGCGTGCGCTGGCCGAACTCGCTGCCGAGGGGCTGGTGGAGAGCCGCCACGGCCGCGGCACGTTCGTGCGCGAGGACGGGCTACCGATGGCGCGCGAGCGCCCGAGCTTGAGCCTGATTGACAGCCTGCGTCAGGCCGCAATTGATACCGATGTTCAAGTGCTGCAAGTGGAGCAGGTCGAAGCACCGCCGGACGTGGCTTCGATGCTGCAACTCGTGCCTGGCGAGAAGGCGGTGCATGCATTGCGTCTGCGTAGCATTGACGACACGCCGGTGATGCTCACTGATGCGTGGGTACCCGCTCGCTTTGGGAAGCAGGTCACGGCTGCTTCGCTCCGCAAGCACGCGCTCTACGAAATCTTACTGGCTCAGGGCGTGAAGTTTGGCCGGGTTATCCAGGAGATCACAACGCAGGTGTGTGACCCACTGCATGCACGCCTCATGAAAACGGAGGTAGGTATGCCGCTCCTGAAAGTTGTACGCGTAATGCACGACCAGGAGTCGCGGCCGGTGCAATACATTGTCGTCACCATGACACCGGAGCGAAGCCGCATCCTGATGGACATTCCGGGCGACGCGGTGAACACCCTGAGTGCAGGGCAGTTCGTACACGACATCACGAAGCGAGTTTCGGAGTAGGGTTCTTAGGCAGGGCGTTTCACTGGCGCGGCAGCCGTCGCGCCGGCTCGGAGGGAAACGAGCTTCCAGTGCCGTAGCGTGTTCGAGCGATATGCGACTAACCGCTTCAGCTGATTGCCGTGCCGATTCACCGCAATCCCGTCCAAGCCTTGATTAGGCCTCTTCAAAGCAATTCCATTGCTGACGCCTTCAGCGTCGCTGCTGCGCGCTAGCATTCAAGCTTTCGAAACACACTCTCGAGGTGAGCGGCCAAGGTAGTTGTGCTAAGTGCAATTCCCGCGCGGCCTCCTTATTGGTTGCTCCTCGTGAAACTTGCGCAACACGTCAAGCCTGCGCGGCGATAGAAGGCACCATCCCCGGCTATTCAAAGTTCGACGGGCCAAAGTAACGCCGTCGGAGAGCAGAGCATCGACTGCTTCGCAGCACAACCCACCTCTTGTGACCTCATCGCGCAGCTTTCAAGCCGACGGCAACGCACGCTCGCGCAAGTAGGATTCCTCCGACATTCCTAGCGCGTCGCAAGGTTGCCTCGAAGACTCAAGTTCTAATCTAGGGTTTGCACCAGCACGCCACGGGCTTTACATTCTTCGAGTTGTAATCATAATATAACGACATGATGACTGGTCGGCGTCAACTCAAGGTCGTCGAAGTTCCAAAGAACTCAATCAACCGTCAACACTAAGGAGACACGCAATGCCCACTCTCGACATCGCCGGCGACGCCCGGCGCACTATCGACGTCATCAAGCGCGGCGGCATCGCCCTGGTGCCGAACCAGACCGGATACGCGATGACCGGTGCGATGCTGGATCCGCTGCAGAAGATCTACGACACCAAGCGACGCGGTAGCCACAAGCGCAACGCGATGGCAGCTGACCTGGAGACGCAGCGCGAGATGATGACGCTCGGCAAGCGCGAGCAGGAGATGGTCGAGGCGATTACCGTCGATTTCGACCTGCCGCTCGGCGTAATCGGCACCTTCCGTGCGGACCATCCACTGCTCGTCAAGCTGGGCAGCGAAGCCTTGAAGGCCTCGACGGCCGGCGGCACCATCGGCAACCTGCTCAACGCCGGCCCGTTCCACAAGGAACTGACGCGGCTTTCGCTCGAGGAGGTGGTTCCGCTGTTCGGATCGTCGGCCAATCTGTCGGGCACGGGAACGAAGTTCGCCGTCGAGGACATCCAGCCCGAGCTGCTCGCAATTGCGGACATCACGATCGACTACGGGCTGTGCCGCTATCATACGTACCGCCGGGCCGGCACGCTGATTAACTTCTCCACAATGCAGGTGGTTCGCATCGGCGCGTGCTACGAGTTGATCTCCGGCGTGCTCAAGCGGTGGTTCGGTGTTGAGCTGCCGGCCGATCCCGGTTTGGACGTGCTGCCGTCCGGCCACCTGAACGAGTTCGCGTTGAAGAGCGTTCAGTGAGCCTGCCATGACCGAGAACGTGAACCTCCTTCGGCGGGCCTTGCTCCAAGGCGGCGCCGGCTTGGCCCTGTCGTCGCTCGCGGTTCACGGTGCGGCACAGCCCTGGCCCGCCCGGCCGATTCGTCTTCTGACCGGCTACGCGCCGGGCGGTTCGTCCGACATCACGGCACGCGCGATCAGCGCGCCGCTCGCGCGCCTCCTCGGCCAGCCAGTAGTCGTCGATAACAAGCCCGGCGCGAGCAGCGCGCTGGCGGCCGCCGAGGTCGCGCATGCCGCTCCCGACGGCTACACGTTGGGGTTGCTCGACAACGCGCCGATGACGATTGTGCCGTCCCTGCGTAACCCCGGCTACGACCCGCTCACCAGCTTCACGTCGATCTCGATGGTGACGCAGATGCCCCAAGTACTGGTCGCGGCTCCGACGCTGCCCGCGAACAGCGTGCGCGACCTTATCGAGTTGATGAAGAAGCAACCAGGCAAGATGAACTACGGATCCGGCGGGTCAGGCAGCGTCGGGCATCTTTGCGCCGAGCTGCTGAAGTCGCGCAGCCAAACCGTCGCGGTGCACGTGCCCTACCGCGGCGCCGCGCCGGTCGTTACCGCGCTGATGTCCGGTGAAATCCAGTTCGCCTTCCTGACATACACCGGAACGGCAGCGTTCCTCAAGTCCGGCAACCTCAAGGCGCTTGCCGTGAGTTCGACTACACGCTTGCCGACCTTACCCCAGGTGCCGACGATTGCCGAGACCGCGCTGCCCGGCTTCGACGCCCCGGGTTGGTTCGCGCTGATGGCACCGGCCGGCCTGCCAGCGGGGATCGTCGCGACCCTCAACAAGGCGCTCGCCGACACGATGAAACTGCCGGCAATCTTGTCGAGGATGGAGGAGCTCGGGCAAATCATCGCTGCCGGCAAGGTAGATCCGAAGCAGACCATCCCGACCGAGCTGGGGCAGTGGAAACGGCTGATCACGGAACGCAAGATCGTCGTCGACGGCTGACCGGCCTGCCATCTTCTTTAGAGGCTCGTCAGTAAAAACTGTGGGTAAGCTTTGGCTCCGGAAGCTTCCCGAGCCCGTGATATAGCGCGATTTCGGTCATGCGGAAGGTCCGGAATCCATATGCTTTTCTCATGGTGACTTTGGC